>NZ_CP041405.1:5487500-6087500 GCF_007066085.1 Paenibacillus thiaminolyticus
AGTCAGAGCCCTTTTTATGGGTGATGGCGTGCCTTTTGTAGAATGAACCGGCGAGTTACGTTTACGTGCAAGGTTAAGGTGAAAAGCCGTAGCCGCAGCGAAAGCGAGTCTGAATAGGGCGAATGAGTACGTAGGCGTAGACCCGAAACCGTGTGATCTACCCCTGTCCAGGGTGAAGGTGCGGTAACACGCACTGGAGGCCCGAACCCACGAATGTTGAAAAATTCGGGGATGAGGTGGGGGTAGCGGAGAAATTCCAATCGAACTCGGAGATAGCTGGTTCTCCCCGAAATAGCTTTAGGGCTAGCCTCGGAGGAAGAGTCGTGGAGGTAGAGCACTGATTGGGTGCGGGGCCCGCCAAGGGTTACCAAGCTCAGTCAAACTCCGAATGCCATGGACTTATTATCCGGGAGTCAGACAATGGGTGCTAAGGTCCGTTGTCAAGAGGGAAACAGCCCAGACCATCAGCTAAGGCCCCTAAGTGTACGTTAAGTGGGAAAGGATGTGGAGTTGCCCAGACAACCAGGATGTTGGCTTAGAAGCAGCCATCATTTAAAGAGTGCGTAATAGCTCACTGGTCGAGTGACTCTGCGCCGAAAATGTAACGGGGCTAAACGTACCGCCGAAGCTATGGATTGATGCTTTGCATCAGTGGTAGGGGAGCGTTGTGTACCGGGTTGAAGGCAGACCGGAAGGACTGCTGGACTGTACACAAGTGAGAATGCCGGTATGAGTAACGAAAAGACATGTGAGAATCATGTCCGCCGAAAGCCTAAGGGTTCCTGGGGAAGGCTCGTCCGCCCAGGGTAAGTCGGGACCTAAGGCGAGGCCGAAAGGCGTAGTCGAAGGACAACAGGTTGAAATTCCTGTACCACCGTAGCCGTTATGAGCAATGGGGGGGGACGCAGAAGGATAGGGACGCGAGCTGATGGATGCTCGTCCAAGCAGTGAGGCTGGTCAGTAGGCAAATCCGCTGACCGTAAGGCTGGGCTGTGACGGGGAGGGAAAATTACAGTACCGAAGGTCTTGATTTCATGCTGCCAAGAAAAGCCTCTAGCCAGGTAAAGGTGCCCGTACCGCAAACCGACACAGGTAGGCGAGAAGAGAATTCTAAGGCGCGCGGAAGAACTCTCGTTAAGGAACTCGGCAAAATGACCCCGTAACTTTGGGAGAAGGGGTGCCCCGGTAGGGTGAATAGCCCGAGGGGGCCGCAGTGAATAGGCCCGAGCGACTGTTTAGCAAAAACACAGGTCTGTGCGAAGCCGTAAGGCGAAGTATACGGGCTGACGCCTGCCCGGTGCTGGAAGGTTAAGGGGTGGTTAGCCGCAAGGCGAAGCTATGAACCGAAGCCCCAGTAAACGGCGGCCGTAACTATAACGGTCCTAAGGTAGCGAAATTCCTTGTCAGGTAAATTCTGACCCGCACGAATGGCGTAACGACTTGGGCGCTGTCTCAACGAGAGATCCGGTGAAATTTTAATACCTGTGAAGATGCAGGTTACCCGCGACAAGACGGAAAGACCCCATGGAGCTTTACTGCAGCTTGATATTGACTTTGGTACGGTCTGTACAGGATAGGTGGGAGCCTGAGAAGCCGGAGCGCCAGCTTCGGTGGAGGCGCCGTTGGGATACCACCCTGATCGTATCGGAGTTCTAACCTGGGACCGTGGAACCGGTTCGGGGACAGTGTCAGGCGGGCAGTTTGACTGGGGCGGTCGCCTCCTAAAGAGTAACGGAGGCGCCCCAAGGTTCCCTCAGAATGGTTGGAAATCATTCGAAGAGTGCAAAGGCAGAAGGGAGCTTGACTGCGAGACCTACAAGTCGAGCAGGGACGAAAGTCGGGCTTAGTGATCCGGTGGTACCGCATGGAAGGGCCATCGCTCAACGGATAAAAGCTACCCTGGGGATAACAGGCTTATCTCCCCCAAGAGTCCACATCGACGGGGAGGTTTGGCACCTCGATGTCGGCTCATCGCATCCTGGGGCTGAAGTAGGTCCCAAGGGTTGGGCTGTTCGCCCATTAAAGCGGTACGCGAGCTGGGTTCAGAACGTCGTGAGACAGTTCGGTCCCTATCTGTCGCGGGCGTAGGAAATTTGAGAGGAGCTGTCCTTAGTACGAGAGGACCGGGATGGACGTACCGCTGGTGTACCAGTTGTCTCGCCAGAGGCATAGCTGGGTAGCCAAGTACGGAAGGGATAAGCGCTGAAAGCATCTAAGCGTGAAGCCCCCCTCAAGATGAGATTTCCCACATTGGTAAGACCCCTTGAAGACGACGAGGTAGATAGGTTGGAGGTGGAAGTGCAGCAATGCATGGAGCTGACCAATACTAATCGGTCGAGGGCTTATCCTAACTAAGATGATTCGCAAGACAAACTTTCGCATTCAGTTTTTAAGGTACAATACCTTATCTGTTTGGTGGCGATAGCGGAGGGGTTCCACGCGTACCCATCCCGAACACGACCGTTAAGCCCTCCAGCGCCGATGGTACTTGGACCGCAGGGTCCTGGGAGAGTAGGACGTTGCCAAGCAGAGGCTTTACATATCGGTCTCCGGCGAAGTCCGAGAGATACGTTACATTCCCTGATAGCTCAGTCGGTAGAGCACTCGGCTGTTAACCGAGTTGTCACAGGTTCGAGTCCTGTTCGGGGAGCCACACGGAGAGATGTCCGAGCTGGCCGAAGGAGCACGATTGGAAATCGTGTAGGCGTCACAAGCGTCTCGAGGGTTCAAATCCCTCTCTCTCCGCCAGCGTGGCCCGTTGGTCAAGCGGTTAAGACACCGCCCTTTCACGGCGGTAACACGGGTTCGAATCCCGTACGGGTCACCATTACATTCATATGGACACTTAGCTCAGTTGGGAGAGCACCATCTTGACAGGGTGGGGGTCAGCGGTTCGAACCCGTTAGTGTCCACCATATTATCGCGGGGTGGAGCAGTTCGGTAGCTCGTCGGGCTCATAACCCGAAGGTCGCAGGTTCAAATCCTGTCCCCGCAATATTATTTCCATCGAGAGCGGTTATTACGCATCGATGCGGAAAATGAATAACAACTATGGAGCTGTGGTGTAGAGGCCTAACATGCCTGCCTGTCACGCAGGAGAACGCGGGTTCGAATCCCGTCAGCTCCGCCATTATTATGAAATGCTGGGGCCCGTTGGTCAAGCGGTTAAGACACCGCCCTTTCACGGCGGTAACACGGGTTCGAATCCCGTACGGGTCACCATGCGAGCCATTAGCTCAGTTGGTAGAGCACCTGACTTTTAATCAGGGTGTCGAAGGTTCGAGTCCTTCATGGCTCACCAGTATGCATTCAACAAGCTTGCGCAGATGCGCAGGCTTTTTTCTTTTTTTGCCTGCTAAGAAGGGACCGTGAACCATTCTACGAATACATTGTAACCATGTGCAGGGAAAAGAATGGAGGATGGCAGCTTGGCAAGGCGAATCAGTACAGCACAGCTTAGACCGTTTGTCCGGCGATACGGGCTGCATTTGCGTCACATTCAGCCCTGCCATTCGCTGTATCGACGCCATGCGGCATTTCGGGCGCTGGCCACGCTTCATACGATATGTCAGGCCGCTCTTCCCCATGTCTCCATACACTTCCCGTCAGATTTCACTTTTCCAAGATCAGGACCGAATGTTCCGCCGCCGATTGACGATGATGCGTAAGCGGAAGGGCGGCCTGGTTCAGGGTACATAGCATCAGTGCATTCGCTTGGCTGAGGAGGCGTGGAGGTCTATCCAGAGGCCGGCCACGAGCAGGTGCTCCGGGATGAAAGCCGGTTCCCGGCATTAATCCACGGGGATGTAACCTTCCCGAATGTCATTATGCACTCGAATGGCTTGTATTTAATTGATTGGAATCAGGTCAGAATGGAGTCAACCTATTACGAAATCGCAAAGACGCTTTTGAATACCACGAATTTCAATCCGCTGTGGATGGGAGCGCTGTTACAGGGGGAATGGCTGGATGAATGGGGCCGCCAATCAGGCCAGCCGTAGCTTGCTCGCAAGCACAAGCTGGCCCGAGCATCGTTATGACCAGCGATCAACCTTCTGGTACCCTTTGCCCATCCGGAAGGATGAGGGGCTGATTCCGTATACGGAGGAGAATTGATTAGAGAAATAATGAATGGAATCGTATCCGAGCATAAGCGCGATGTCCGTAATTGATTGGCGGCTTTCCATCAACAGGACGGCCGCTTTTTTCATGCGGGCCTGCAGCGCGTACGCTTTGGGCGACATTCCGGTCTCCTGCTTGAACAGCCGATAGAATTGCGACTTCTCCAATCCGCACTCGCTGCACCAGTAATCTACGGAGAACCGCTGCTCCGGACAGGCCTCCATCTGCTCCAATATGCGGGTAATCCGGTAATCAGCCGTCTCGGTCAGACTGCCAGCTTCATGCCATTGCAATATCCAGGAATAAAAGCAGGCGGAGACCGCTTGCGCCGTATATTTGCCGGAACGGTTGAACGCAACCAGCGTCTGCTTGATCAGCTCGATCAGATGCGGGTAAGGCCGCAGCGACATGCTCGTCGGCAGCGCATCCAATTCGGGGCAGGGCATCTGTTCCGTAAGCCACCGGGGATCATAGTCGTCCCATTGATAAGCGAAGGTTGGCTGCTTAGGCTGGGGCAGGCACCATAAGTCGCAGTAAATATTGCAGGCATCCATCGTTTCCCCCGGGGCCGGAACGAAATAGTGCCCCTCTCCCGGACGGACGAAGATCAGGCTGCCGCTGGCAACGGGGTAGACCTGTTCATTGATAATCATATGTCCATGGCCTTCCGTGAAAAGATGGAAGGCATAGCTGTAGCCTCTGCGCCGCTGCTCCTCGGGAGCCCCGCGATAGTTGTACATATGGGCCGCACGGATATGGGGCTGTACCTTAATGAGCGGTTTCATCGTTTTTCCTCCACATGATCGGAATTTTGTATAAATGAAAGGAAGCTGTCTTAAATACGTCCGCCTATGTAAATGATACAATGATCTCAAGAAAATGTCATGTATAGGAGGATATTATGCGCTACAGACAGGTTCACCTCGATTTCCATACGTCGGAGCATATTTCTGATATCGGGAGAAATTTTTCTAAAAAGAATTTTCAAGAGATGCTGCAGCTGGGACATGTGAACTCGATAACCGTGTTCGCCAAGTGCCATCACGGCTGGGCGTACTTCCCTTCGGCAACGAATGAAATCCATCCGAGGCTTGATTTTGACCTGCTTGGCGCCCAGATCGAAGCGGCGCACGAGATCGGCGTCAAGGTGCCAATTTATATATCCGTCGGCTTCGATGAGAAGCTGGCTTGGGAGAAGCCGCAATGGTTGATGCGGGATGAAGCGGACCGGATGAACTGGGTCGACTCCTTCATGAAGCCGGGCTATCATCAATTTTGCTTGAATACGCCCTATCTTGATCTAGTCATTGAGCAGGTGCAGGAAGTTGTGCGGAAGTATGACGGCGACGGCATATTCCTCGATATTGTAGGCGAGCGGACGTGCTATTGTACGACCTGTCTGAAGCAAATGCAGGCGGATGGCCTCGATCCCCATAACAAGGAAGATGTGATTGCGAACGGCCGCCGCATTTACGCGAATTACACGACACGCATCCGGGAAGCGATCGACGCGATCAAGCCGGGATTGCCGGTCTTCCATAACGCGGGACATATTCATCAGGGGCGCCGCGATCTTATGGGTATGAACTCCCATCTTGAACTGGAGTCGTTGCCGACAGGCGGCTGGGGGTATGATCATTTTCCGCTGTCTGCCCGCTACGCCCAGCCCACCGGGTTCCATTTCCTCGGCATGACCGGGAAATTCCATACCTTCTGGGGCGAATTCGGCGGTTACAAGCATCCGAACGCCTTGCGCTATGAGACTGCGCTGAGCTTGGCGAACGGTGCCCGCTGCTCGATCGGAGACCAGCTCCACCCTGGCGGACAGATGGACCGGGCCACGTATGAGCTGATCGGGAAGGCGTACGCGGAAGTGGAGGCCAAGGAAGCATGGTGCGTCAACGCAGTCAACCTTGCGGATGTCGCGCTGCTTACGGTAGAGGCCGCCGGCGTGCAGCAGGAAAGCGGAGCCATGTATTCCGGCAAAGTCGATATGGGTGCGGTCCGCATGCTGCTGGAAGGCAAAATCTTGTTCGATATCGTAGACCTGGAAAGCGACTGGAGCGGCTATAAGGTGCTCATTCTCCCGGACTCGATCGTGATGAAGGATACCATTTTGCCGAAGGTGGAGGCTTTCTTGGCTGCAGGGGGCAAAGTGTTGGCGTCCGGGCGTTCCGGCCTGAATGTCGAACTGACGCGGCAGATGCTGCCCCTTGGCTTCACCGATAGCGGACTGAATCCGTTCCGTCCGGATTATTTCCGTCCGCTCTGCGATGGAATGGCGAATCTCGGAGAAGCGGCTTATGTCATGTACGGAGACGGGCGCCGCATCGAGCTGACAGACGGGACAGAGCTTGGAAGAAGGGAGGATCCGTACTTCAACCGCCAGGCCTTCCGTTTCTGTTCCCATCAGCATGCGCCGAGTTCTGAACAGGAGGGCGGTCCAGGCATGGTCGAATCCGCCCAAGGCATTTATATCGCTTGGAACGTATTTGAAGATTATGCGACGAAGGGCAGTCTCATTTTGAAGGAAATGGTTCTGTTCGCGCTTCGCCGGCTGCTCGGGGAGCAGATCACGTTGAAGACGACACTGCCTGCCCAGGGCGTGACGACGCTCCAGCATCAGGCAGCAGAGCGCCGCTATATCAATCATTTGCTGTATGCTTCCCCGGTGAAGCGCGGGGAACGGGTCGAAATCATTGAAGATATGATTCCTCTACAACAGGTCGAGGTTCAGCTCCAGCTGCCGGTGACCGACGTGAAGCGGGTCTATCTGGCTCCGCAAATGACCGAAATCGAGTTCAAGGCGTCCGGGGGAGATGTGCAATTTACGGTGCCTCAATTGGAATGCCACCAAATGGTCGTCGTAGAGTATAATGAGTAGCAGCAGGACAGTCATCCCGGAGTTGCGAGGAGGAACCAACATGGTAGACTTGGGTAAAGTGTTAGTAGAAGAGTATCGTGGCAATTGGTTGGAATGCGCGTATACCGGCCATATGGTCGGTGTGAATGAGCAGGGAGAGCCGCTATTCTCGGTAGGGGATGAGAACTATGTCAGCTTCATGCGTTCATCATCGAAGCCGGTTCAGGCGCTGCCCGCGCTTATGGCCGGAGTGCCGGAGCATTATGGATTGAGCGACGAGGAGATCGTGCTCATGACGGCATCGCACCGGGCGCAGCAATTCCATGTAGAAGCGCTGGAATCGTTCATGCGCAAGACCGGAATCTCGGAGTCGCAGTTCGTATGCAAGCCGACGTATCCGCTGAACGGAGCGGCCCGTGACGAGCTGATCGCCCATGGCAAGCCTGCGCGCTCCATCTACCATAATTGCTCGGGCAAGCATCTCGGGGTGCTGGCCCTCTGCAAAATGAAAGGCTGGCCGACTGAGAACTATGCCGAGTTGGACCATCCGGTGCAGCAGCAGGTGCTGTCTCTGATGTCCGCGCTTTCGGATGTGCCGGTCGAGCAGATCCGGTTAGGGACGGACGGATGCGGCTTCCCGGTCTATGCGCTGCCGATCCGCAATATCGCTACGCTGTACTTGCGGCTTGCTTGTCCGGATCTGATTCCGGATGAGGCGATCCGAGCGGCTGTCATCCGCTTGACGACGCTAATGAACCGGTACCCGTTCTACGTATCCGGCACGCAGTTGATCTGTCCGACGCTTCTGCAGGACGACAACATCGTCGCCAAAGGCGGAGCCAAAGGAATCTACTGCTTCGGCTTGCGGAATGAGCGTATGGGGATCGCCTTCAAAGTGATGGACGGCTCCGAGGATCAATGGCCGCTCATCGCAGCCCATATTTTGAAGGAGATTGGATATCCGAACGTGGAGACGATCGAGCGTCTGCGGCAGCTCAGTCCGCCAGAGACGAAGAATGACAATGGCCGGGTCGTCGGCATGCGGGAAGCGAAATTCGAATTGAAGTGGGTTAAGAATAAGAAGAAAGTATAAGTATATACCGTCTTGTCCGAAGGGTTAACCCTGAAGACAAGGCGGTTTTTTCCATTCTTGCCCTCATATTAAAGAAGAGAAAGCTAAGGAAAAAACATCACTTTTCATCAAAAAAGAATTGATTTTCGAAAGGTGGTCTGTTATATTAATAAATGTCCTTCTTGAAGCATGCTCTCGCGGCAAGCGAGGGAATGACGATGGACAGGCTGGACAGCCGATGCGCGGACATAGCTCAGTGGTAGAGTATCGCCTTGCCAAGGCGAGGGTCGCGGGTTCGAATCCCGTTGTCCGCTCCAGAAGAATGCGCCCTTAGCTCAGCCGGATAGAGCGTTTGACTACGAATCAAAAGGTCGGGAGTTCGAATCTCTCAGGGCGCGCCAGATTAACTTTATAGGCCGGTGTGGCGGAATGGCAGACGCGCGCGACTCAAAATCGTGAGGGAAACCGTGGAGGTTCGAGTCCTCTCACCGGCACCAGCATAAGCGATGAAGTTCTTTGGGGTTAAAAAATCCTAAAGGACTTTTTATTTTTTAAGCTGTAAACATTGCTTATTGCATGAGCGGAACTAATTTACTGCTGGATGGTAATAGTTATGGTATCGTTATTCTCCGTAAGGCTTAACACATCGCGGGTGTTGTCGCAAAGGATGAAACGATTACGAAGGCAATGTTGATCGTTCCTGACGTATCCTTTCCGGTAAGCCTTTATTTCACGTTCAGATCCAGCAATTCGGGGATGGTCACCAACTTCACCCCATCGTTTTGCAGTGTACGAATGATGTCCGGCAAAGCCAAAACCGTTCCGGATAAATCTTGGCCTGTTCCTCCGGCAGAATGTTGCAAAATAATTGCCCCTGGGGATACATGAGCAAGGACATTTGTCTTCACTTCTTCTGCATCCAAACCTTTCCAATCGAGGGAATCGACATTCCAGTTGACGATCTTTTTCTTCTGGCTTGCCAACCACTTGATTTGATCCTCGCTGATATTACCATAAGGCGGCCGGACGATATTGGGGGTATATCCGGTATGCTCGCGAATCAATTGATCCGTTTTAATAATTTGATCGCGAAATTCTGCATCGCTTAATTTAGGCAAATTTGCATGGTTGTAAGAATGATTGCCAAGGATATGGCCTTCCTCGACAATCCGTTTCACGATGTCGGGATGCTTCTCGATTCTGTTTCCAACTACGAAAAAAGTTGCTTTCACGCCTTCGCTTTTGAGTACATCCAACACCTTCGGGGTAAAGTTGTCATCTGGCGCATCATCAAATGAAAGGGCAATTTCCCGTTTCGTACCGGGACCGTGCAGTATAAACGTTGATGGGTACTTCGCCCGCAAATCCGCCAAGGAAAGGGCATGCGGCTCACGCAAATTTGCCTCAGGTCCATCTGCAAGATCTGGTGTTGAAGATCTAGCGGAATTTTGCAAAATTTGCGGTGGTTGGGGAGCGCTGTAGCTGTAAGGAGTGCTGCCGGGCTTTTGTTGCGCGTGATTCTGAGCACATCCCGACAGCACACTAAGCCCTGCTAGAACTAATAACAATAAACGCAAGATCATCTTTCCTCCATTTCTTTGGAAATCACGTGCTTATAGAATTACACAATGTGAATAAATTATTCGTGGCTTCTCTTCTCCAGTCTGCGGAGAAGGGCGAGAATGAGTCTTGCGGCTCAAAATCGTGAGGGAAACTATGGAGATTCAAGTTTTGTTTTTACCCACTTCTTTTTCTCAGCCCAAAATAAACCCCTGAAATTATCGTAAAAAACAGTAAATAACCGAAGAAGCTGTATAAATGCATCCATTTATCGGAATGGACAAACATCCCTAATCGCTCCGCTATTTTTTCAAAAATCGGCATCAGCAGGCTGACACAGATAATAATCCCTACCCTTCCCCAACGATTTGCTTGGGAGAAGCAGTACAGAAAAATCATCGTCAATATAGGCAACCCGATTAAAGTGAAGACGATATGAATCGAAAAGATCTCCGGTAGCAGCCGGTAAGGAAAATGATACAGCCCTTTACCGACAAAATAGAGATCTAAATACGTACCAAGCAACGATCCCAGTACTGCACATGCTAAACTATCTTTGTTCCAAAAAGTGAATCGTTTTTTTGGCGAACGCGGCAATTTCGAGCCGCTCCAATGTTTTGCAGTAGTCATTCTTAATCTCTCCGTCCGTCATTTCTTGGTCAACCTCCAAATAATCCACCACGCTTATATGTTGAAACCAATCCCCCGGTTCTGCTTCCGGCTGGCTGACATTTTTCCAGGCATATTCCAGCTTGGGGCTGTAAATTCTCCTTGCTCCCTTGCGAAGCCGGCACGATTTTAACCGTAATGGATAGGTAATTCCCGGTGTGCCTTCATTTACATCATTAAATAAATGCGGCCAGTAGTCTTTCCTCGATCCGGTATGCGGCTGACGTGTCGCCCAATCCAGAGCCTGCCTATGAAAATCCTTATTTTTAAACAAAATCGCATACAGCCTTTTTCCAAGTAAAATTCGCTCATGGAGAGACTGGAATTGGTGAAGGGTCTGCCCCTTTACGTTCTCGCCTTCCGAAGGAAACAGAATTTGATTAAACGATAGCCAGTTCTGAAGGTGAAATTCGATCTTGTGTAATACTTCTTTTTGATAATGGGGATTTTGGATGACCCTTTGTTCCAAATAGCTCTGTTCATTGATGACTAACGCTAGACAAAGAATATACGCATCTCGGACTCTCCAAAAATAATTCCAAACCGTTTCCATAAAAATAGAAACATTCAATTGAGGCAGCAGATAAAACATAGGTCTCTTTTGCCGTAAACTCTCATCGTAAAGCAGAAATTGCGGGTATACATCCTGGAAAATCAGCCAGTTGCCGCGTTCTAAAAAATGAAAAAAGGATTCCCGCTCCTCTTTTGCAAGGAGTGTGGCTAAAAATTCTCCCTTGAGATCGCTCATATTCCAGCCGCCATTCCGCGATACCATATGGCCTAAAAATGCCCAGTGGATCTCAGGATGCCGGAGATAAAACTCGAGATAGGCTTTTGTTCTCGTCACATTATTTAGGTTGTGGTCCTGTGTAATCTCTCTGATTTTGTTTAAAAGCTTTTTCTCGGTAAGAGTTAGCTCATTCAAGATGGCAGGGGAGTGTTTCTTTCTTTTCTTTAATTCCTCGCGAATCGTTTCAAGCGGCGTTTTGTGGCGTTTTCTTATTAAAAAGATGGCAGCTTCCCTCCCTCATGAATTCTCGATAACAGAGCCGAATATGTATAGCTTAAAGGCTTTTGCGGGAGGAAGGAGTATGGGGATGATTGATACCGTCACAGGGATAGGGTGGATTATTGAGACACTTCGCAAAGAGCAATCTCCCGATGGGTCATGGGCTTATCCGTTTGATACGGGTATTTCTACCGATGCCTATATGATTATTTTATTACGGACTTTAGAGATTGATGATGAGGAATTAATCGAGGGGCTTTGCCGCAGAATTTTAAGTAAACAGCAGCAAAATGGAGCATGGAAGCTTTTTTATGATGAAGGAGAAGGAAATGTAACCTCCACTGTAGAAGCCTATTACGGACTGCTTTTTTCCGGATTGTACCGTAAAGAAGACGAGCGTCTTCGCGCTGCCAAAAAGTTTATTCTCGCTCACGGCGGTTTATCGGAAGTAAGCATGTTTACGAAAATCATGCTGGCACTGACCGGGCAATATCAATGGCCGTCCTTTACCCCTCTGCCTATTGAGATGATTCTGCTCCCGCCCAACTTCCCTATCAATTTCTATTCTTTTTCTGTTTTCGGGAGAGCCAACCTGACTCCGATTATGATACTGGCTGATCAAAAGTTTTCGATGAAAACAGTATATTCCCCCGACCTGTCTGATTTGAAATGGATAAGGGGGAATGAGGAACAATGGGTTCGCTCAAGGGAATGGCGCTCGCTGCTCTCCTGTATTCAGGACGGAGTCAAAAGATTGATCGGCATCCCGGGGGAACTGCGCCGCTTAGCGCTTGAGCGTGCCCGAACCTATATGCTGGACCATTTGGAGCAGGATGGAACTTTTTATAGTTATTACAGCAGTACCTTTTTGATGATTTTTGCCCTGCTGTCCTTAGGCTATAAAAAAACCGATCCGATCATTACAAAGGCCGTCGAGGGGATTCGGGCAATGAAATGCGAAATTAATGGCCTCCCTCATTTGCAATACACCACGGCCAATGTGTGGAATACCTCGTTAATAGGTTATACCCTTCAGGCAGCGGGAGTATCGCATGAAGACCCAATGGTGACGAAGGCTAACAAGTATTTGCTGAGCCGCCAGCATTACCGCTTCGGCGACTGGGTCGTGCACAATCCCAACGGCTTGCCGGGCGGCTGGGGTTTTTCTGATGTGAATACGATGAATCCGGATGTGGATGACACGACGGCCTCGTTAAGGTCCATATCCAGAATTGCGTCGCAGCATCCAACGGCCTGGGCAAGGGGCATCAGCTGGCTTTTGCCGATGCAGAACGATAATGGCGGGTGGGCTGCTTTTGAAAAAAATACGGATTCCAAGCTATTAGAATTTCTTCCGCTTGAAAAGGGCCGGTTTTTGCTGCTGGATCCCCCTTGTGCGGATTTGACCGGGAGAACGCTTGAATTTTTGGGGAACTATACTAACCGTCCCGCCAGCCATGCGGTTATCCGGAATGCTGTGCATTGGCTGTTAAAAGATCAGCGGAAGGACGGTTCGTGGTACGGGCGCTGGGGGATCTGCTATATTTATGGGACATGGGGCGCTGTTACCGGTTTGAAAGCGGCGGGCGTATCGAAAAAGCATCCAAGCATGCAAAAGGCGGCCGCATGGCTGAAGAGTATTCAGAATGCGGACGGCGGATGGGGCGAATCGTGCCGCAGTGACATTCAAATGACCTACGTTTCGTTGACGACGAGCACGCTGACGGATACGGCTTGGGCGTTAGATGCCTTGATAGCCATTGCAGACCGGCCGACGACGGCTATCCAAAAAGGTATCACCTTTTTGCTGGATTCTCTTGAAAAAGAGGATTGGACCACGGACTATCCCAAAGGCCAAGGGATGGGAGGAGCGTTTTATATCCATTATCATAGTTACCGGTATATCTTTCCTCTACTTGCATTAGCGCATTACCGAAACAAGTTTGAATAACGAACTATTCCGTCCCGCCCTGAGGAGGATGCTCTTCGCGGGAACCTGTAGACCGTCAAAGAACAGCTACACCACTGGTAGGGGCTAGCTCCAAAAAGGTGATACAATAATCCGTGAAATTGCCGATTCAACAATGACTGAGCAGGCCCAAGTGCTCCATATTGGGATAGAGAGCAGGTGCGATATCATGGTAGATGTGGAGAAGTTAGCCGGGGTATTTGGCAATGATCCCAATGATATAGAAGATGTCTATCGTTTAGTGATCCAGCCGAAAAGTGTTTTGCGTGAATTTCGAACCGTTAGGCATGGATTTCTTTTTACAGTTCGCGGACAAGCTAGAATCTGTGTGAATGGAACGATCTACGATTTACATCCAGGATTCGTATTTCATGCGGCTCCAGACATGCAGTTGGAATCGAGAGTGATAGGTCAATCCGAGTTGGAATATTATTCTGTTTTTTATCGCCTGGACAAGAGGCGGGAAGACAACAGCGATCATGAATGTAATGCTCATTTCAAGCTGGAGCCTGGAGCCAACCCGAGATTGATCGAATTACTGACTATGCCTCATCAGAATGCTCAAACACTTGGAGGGCTTGGGAAACTTCGCGTGAAGGAATTATTTTTATGTATCGTATGGAAAGAGCGAGTGAATTGCTTAAAGCGGGCATTTTTCCTATCCGTGATATTGCTGTCAGTGTCGGCTACGCCAACCCGTTATATTTCAGCCGAGCGTTTAAAAAAAAATTCGGCATGTCTCCCTCTGCATACGCAGATCAATAAAATATTCTTATCTATGAGTGAAGATGGATGTGTTTCAGCTCCGGATTAGATAATATTTGTTCAGAAGAGAATATACAGGCTCGACTCTAAAGGACCATTTAGGCAGGCAAGATCTGTCATTGGTATGACCCGAAGCCGATTGCCAAGCAGGTGCGGGTCAATAGGGAAGAATGAAAAATGCCCCGGCTTGGATGAAAGCGCGGGGCTGGTTTTCGTTCAGGACGGATCCTCTTGTACATATTCCAATATATCACCTGGCTGACAGTCCAGCACTTCGCATATTTTCTCCAAGGTGGAAAAGCGGACCGCCTTCGCTTTGCCATTTTTCAGGATGGACAGGTTCGCCATCGTAATGCCGACCTTCTCCGACAGCTCGGTGACGCTCATTTTTCGTTTTGCCAGCATAACATCGATATTGATGATAATCGCCATATGAACACCTCAGACCGTCAAATCATTTTCTGATTTGATTGCAAGTGCGTGGGTTAGCAGTTCTTGAAGCACTGCCGCAAAAATCGCTACCGTGAATGCGGCCAAAATGATGACTGCTCCTATGAGTGCGATGGAAGTGAGCAGGACGCTCTGGAAGCCAAGGAATGCGCCGCCTATTGCATAGATGATCGCGATTGCAACGGCGCACTGTTTGATGCGCTTCAACGATGCTACAGCGAGATCGGAAAAAGCATGTTTTCGTTCGATATATTGGAGCAGCTTGTAAGATTGATAAAGAGCAATATAAAAAGGTATCGATGTCATATATACAACGATGAGCACCGGATATTTCAAAGAGATGTAATCCGGATTCTCCGCTGCACGGCTTGTCACGAATCCGGGCAGCCAGAATATTGACAGAATCAAAGCCGTAATCCCGATCATGGCGATAGCCAGTTTAAGAAAGGCGGTTTGTCCTCGCAGCATACAGCACCTCGCATAAAATGAATGGCAATAGCATATCACTGCATTTATCGTCTTTCAATATGTTTTTCATGTTTCTTAGTAAACATCTCTTTATGGCATCTGAAGCGGCTGTTCTATGCTATGGGATCGGTGGGAGCGGCCCTCCTTCACATGCTTCAACTGGGCGACGATCATGAACGACACGATGACCAGCAAGAACCATGAGCTGAATTTCCCCCACTGAACAAGATTCCAACCGTTGGCCTGATGGGGATAGCGCCAAGCGCCCAGGAACGTCCCGATATTTTCCGCTACCCAAATAAAGAAACCGATCAACGCAAACGACAGTACGAGCGGCATCCGCCGCGTCACGCCCAGCACCGTATATTCGACATATGTGCGAAAGAAGACGGCGAACAGCAGAATGGTCAACACCCAGCGCAAATCGTAGATGAAATGATGGGTCATGAAATTGAGGTAAATCGCCGCCCCGAGCGGGACGGTACACCACGGCTTCGGATACCGGTGAAGCTTCACTTGCAGCCGGCGCCACGCCTGGCATAAGTAACTGGCGACGCTGGCATACATAAATCCGCTATAGAGCGGCACGCCGAACACTTTAGTCCAGCCGTCGAGCGGATAAGCCCATGATCCCATATGAACTTTGTAAATTTCAAGCACGAGCCCGATCAGATGGAATACGCAAATGACCTTTAACTCGTCCATCGTTTCCAGCCTGGAGCGGATCATGATGATTTGAACCGCGAGACAGATAAGGAGCATGAAGTCGTAAGCGGGAATGTACGGGATGTCTATCACCCGCGCGAGTGCAAGCGCCGCAAAAATAATGGCCGGGAACAGGCAGGACAGCGCCTGCTGCCAGCCGAACTCGACAAATGATTTAAGCTTGAAAGCCATGATACGTTCCTCCTGCATTGGAATCCGTCTGACGGAAGGACAGTGCTTCTCCGCAACGGCACTTGAATGAGCCGCCAATGCGGCTCGACAGGTATTATCATAATCGTGCGCATCCTCTTGGTCAATAAAAATTTATTGTTTATCGATAAATATTTATTGTTTAAGTTGTCCTTGTTTAGATTTTGTCTAGTTTTCAGGTGTCGCTGCTTGAAGAAGTCCTCTATAATTAAAGCGGAAAGAAATACGCTCGGGAGGATCGTGAATGGCCACAAAGAAGAGAACCGCCGCAAGGATAATCTATAATGCCGTCTGTGCCGCCGTTCTCTTGGCCGGTATTGTCATGCTGCTTCACGAGCCTATCCAGGGCTGGTTCGTCTCCAGAGGGACGAGCTCATTAGGGCTTGACAAGGTGGCTGCGGCAGGCGAGGAGAAGCGGGACAACAGCCACGTCCGCAAGCAAGAAGCCACCTTTCATTTTGAAGAGGTGGCGGAACTGGATTTCGAGACCATCTTAATGGCGAATTTGCACAAAGATGAGATTCACGTGATCGGCGGGATCAGCATCCCGAGCATTGATATGAATTTGCCGATAGGAGAAGGCGTGGCCCCGTATACGTTAGCGCTCACGGCGGGAACGCTGAAGCCCGGCCAGGTTATGGGAGAAGGCAATTATGCGTTGGCCGGTCATCATATGAACCGCAAAGATCTGCTGTTCAGCCCGCTGCTGCAAGTCAAAACGGGCGCGGCAGCTTATTTAACCGATATGCAGTATATCTATGAATATCAGATTGAGGAGCAAAAAACGATCGAAGCAACCGCGGTCGAAGTCATTGAGGATGAGGGCACGGAACGAATGTTGACCTTGATCACCTGTGATGACAGCGGCAAGGCGCGGGTGTTGACGAGAGGCCGATTTGTCGGCAAGACGCCGATTCAAGAGGCGACGAAGGAAATGAAGGAAGCCTTTCAGCTGGAAATGAGTAACTTATAGCCATTGAGGGTGCGAGTGAATCGGCGGCTAACGATTATGGACCTCGAAGAATACCAACTTTGGACGTGTTCAACCCATCCAAATTTCATTAAGCTGAAAATATGGAATTTTTGCCTGTTAGGCAAGCAAGCAGGAGGGGAGAACGTGAGCGATATAATCGAAGACAACCTGAAGGCAGTGCGCCGTCGAATGGAATTGGCTTGTCTGGCCTCCGGGCGGCAGAAGGATGAGGTCAAGCTGCTGCTGGCTACCAAGACCGTGCCGCTTGACAAATTGCAGAGCGCGATCCGGGCGGGAAAGACGTTATTCGGGGAGAACAAAGCCCAGGAACTTCGCGGCAAATATGCGGATATGCAGCAGTACAAGCAGGTGGAATGGCATTTTATCGGACTTCTCCAGACGAATAAAGTGAAGGACGTCGTCAAATATGTCACGATGATCCACTCCGTCGATCGGATCAAATTGGGTCATGCTCTACATAATCAATTGCGGAAAGAGAATAAAACCATGGATATTCTCGTTCAAATTAATACCTCCTACGAGGAAAGCAAATTTGGCGCGCGGCCGGAAGAGGCGCTGGAACTGGTGGAACAGCTTTCCCAATTCGACACGCTGAATATAAAGGGGCTTATGACCATCGGCAAGCTGAATGCCACGAGCGCCGAGACCCGGCATTGCTTTCGGCTATTGAAGCGGATCCAGACCCAGATTATCGCCAAGAATATCCCGGGTGTGGGGATGGACGTGCTCTCTATGGGAATGTCCGGTGATTTCGAGGTCGCCATTGAAGAAGGAGCCACGATCGTTCGGGTAGGGACGGGAATATTCGGTGAGCGCTATTTGCCGGATAGTTATTATTGGAACGAAAAAGCAGGCTCGCATGATTAAGCGATGCTTCCTATAGTTGCCGCCACAGCCGGAGGACTTGCGGGACGATACTAGAGCAGTATGCCCGCAAGCCGGCTAATACCCTGCTGAATGGCCGCTTCGTCTACGTTCGGGAAGCCGAGCACCCATCCTTTGCGGTTGCTTGCCAAGCAATATGAGCTAAGGGGATAGACGCGTATGCCTTGTTCCAGTGCACTTCTGGTCGCGGCTTGCTCATCATATGTGTCCCCGGCTTCCAGCAGCATATGCGAGCCGGTCTCGACACCGGAGAGCTTGAATCGGCCGCCCAGGCCGCTTGCCATTATCGCTTTGGTCATCGCTTCGTGTCTGCGCCGGTATACATTGCGGACTCTTCTCATATGGCGCATAAAATGGCCGCGGGCGATGAAATGAGCAAGCGTCAGTTGCTCCATCATCGGCAGATGCCGGTAAGTCAATCGATGAACCCGGACCAGACGGCTGATCGCTTCTTCCGATCCGACAATGGCGGAGAGCCGAATGCCAGGGGCAATCATTTTGGAAAAGCTCATCATATACAAGGTGTTGCGGGGCAGCTGGCTGAACAGCGTCGGCAGCGGAGTTCCGCGATAACGGAATTCGCTGTCGTAATCATCCTCCACAATCCAGCATGGAGCCGAAGCGGCCAGGTGCAGCAGCTGCTGCCTGCGCGGCTCCGACATAATGACGCCAACCGCGCACTGGTGCGAAGGCGTCACGAAGACGAGCTTGGATTGCGGCGGGACGCGGTCCACCTGCAAGCCGTATTCGTCAACGGGAGCGGGAACGACATTCATTCCCCGGTATGCCATCGCCATCCAGGCGGCGGGGAAGCCAGGATCCTCGACCGTGACCGTGTCTCCTTCACGCAAGAGCGATTGCGCTATAAGGTCAAGGCTGTGCTGGGCGCCCGAGGTCAGCAGAATCTGATTCACCCCCACGTGAATCCCCCGTTCCAGCGACAAGTAGCGCTGTATCTGTTCCCGCAAGGGGAGGTAGCCGCACGGATCGCCGTATGCCCAAGTGCTTGCATCGATGCCGGCAGCCGCCTGTAAGAACGACTGGCGCCATATGTGATGAAAGCGCTCGTCCAAAAAAGGCTCGTGGGGGCTAAAATTGATATCCACCTGGCACGGACCGCTGTCTCCCAGCCAGTGGTGCAGATGATCAACCGCCGCATCCAGAAAAGGAAGCTCAGGCAGCGCTGGCCCTGCCGTTACCGTATCAGCTTCCGGGCCGGCAGCTTGCTTCCACTCGCTTACGCGGGTTCCTCCTCGCCGGGAGGTGACGGTGTAACCCCGGCTGAACAGCTCCTCGTACACGATCTGGATGGTGGAACGCGAGACGCCAAGCAAATGTGCGAGTTCCCGCGACGGAAGCAGCAATTGTCCCGGCGGCCAATTGCCGGCCGTTATATTGTGGATCGCCTGATCAAGCAGTTGCTGCCATATGGGCCGATCATCATTACGATTAATCGTCAACATTCCGTTCACCTCCGGTTCAGACACGGGTTGCGAAGCTAGTATGGATTGGTCAAAAATATGTGTATTGGACATGTTCGTCCATTCCAATGGTTGATATACTAGCATAACGAATGGCGTTGAACAAGATATTAGCGTGAAAGAATGGGAGTATCCGCATACAGAGGAGGTTGGGTTGCGGTATGACCGATTGGAGTGGGAGTGGACATGAACATTCATTATAACGAAAAAGAGATTGGCTGGTTTCCTGTCACTTTGACGGAGGAGAGCAGGGAATCCGTGTTTTTTAGGAGCTGCGGCCGCTTCTCGGGATGCAACCGGGGAGCGGCTGTGTGCTTACTTGCGCCGGGAGGCTGCCGCTGTCTCCCGCATAAGACATTATCTTTTTTCTTCGCGATCAACCCATCTTTTGCAAAAGTAGTAACGCAATTTTTTGCGCGCCCTAACCAATAATTGCGCAGAAGCTTGCTCGCTGATCCCTAATTCCCGGGCCAGCTCTCGATGTGACTTATCTTCCACATAGTAGCGAAACAGCACATTGCGATATCTCGCATTAAGCTGGTCAAGAGCTTCATGAAGCATTTCATCGCGAATTTGTTCCTCCACTTGATCGGCTACGGCCGTCTCGGCTTCGGAAGAGAACAGTTCCTTTTCCTCTATGCTCTCCAGGTTGGATAAATATTGATATTTTTTGTGTTTCCTCAAATAATCATAGGCGGTATTCCGCGCGATTTTTTTGAGCCACGCCTTCATATTGGCCGCATTTTTCGATGTAGGCGATGAGGCAATCACTTTCAAGAAGGATTCTTGGATAACATCTTCCGTCAGTTCATGATTTTGGAGTAAGAAGTAAATGTCACGGTAGATGAAATCCCGGTAGGATTGGTAAGTCATTTCTTGAGATGAGCGGTCCAGGTGTTGGAACTTACGCTGTAAAAAAGACAACCACTGTTCCATAATGCCCCCTCCACGAACTGGCAAGCATATGTTTCTGGCTCGCCCTTTTTTTCTATATATACTAATATATACTAAAAGGGTGGATTGATCTATGAAATATCTCATAATTCTTACTAGTTTATACATTAAAAAATAATTTCGTCATATTTTGGTAGATTAATCCGTCTACTATATAGAGAAACCTTCATCATGACTTTACATCTATCATCTAACGGGCAGGAGGTGTGTGTCCCCCGCAACGTCTGATGCAATGTAAAGTTCTGCAGGAAGTTTTGAAGTCAAGGTCATGGTAATGTTCAAAAACACGGCGGCGTTTGCAAACACTTCAGAAGTGGATGCAACAGGTTATGGGAAACTGACCGGCACGTTATCGGGTAAATCCTATAAGACAACGGTCTCTCAAAATCGTGACAATGCGTACCTGACAGTCGGAGGGACGATTCAAGACATTAACGGCAATACACTTGTCCAGCAGCAGGAAATTCGCAGTTCTAGAGGATCGACTAACTTATCGGGCTCCTGGAACGCGTTGCCTTCCAAAGCTTATGCTATTTATGGGGCGCATGGCGTGCAGGGTGGAAACACCTATGGCGCTAAGGCTGTATACACTTACACACACGTGTAATCTGGAGTAAGAGCAGGGTAATGGCTGCGTAGAAGAATGTTTATACCAATGCGGATGAAGTCTGCCTAGACTTTGTTTGCTTGGTATAAACATCTTCTTTTTTATAACGGGAAATACATATTAGGCAATTGTAAAAAATATTCGCAAAACCTATTGACATTTATTTTTGACAAGTGTAAAACTTTATGTAAGACAATTGTCAAAAAGGAGTAAAATGGGATGAGAAAGATGAAGAAGCTGCCTGATGCGGAATTTGACATTATGAGGGTAGTGTGGGCGAATGAACCGCCGATTACGACCGCCATGATTATGGATCAACTCGGGAATGAACGCCAATGGAAGGCTCCGACCGTCATTTCCCTGATGATGCGTTTGGTCGAACGGGGGTTTTTGAAGACGGAAAAGGAAGGGAAGGAACGCACGTATTATCCGCTCATACGCAAAGAAGATTATCTGGCCTTAGAAACGCAACATTTTATGAAGCAGTATCACGAAAACTCATTTTTAAGCTTCGTGAATACCTTGTACAACGGGAAGCGGCTTACGGAAAAAGAGTTGGATGAATTGTTGAAATGGGCCAAGGAACGGAGGGAGTAGCCGGTGCAGGGATTTATGATTGCATTGCTGGAATGTTCGATTACGATGTCCGTCATTGCCCTTCTATATATGGCGATTACCCCGCTGCTTGCGAAGACATTTACGGCAAAAGGACGTTATTATGGATGGCTGGTCATCATACTCGGATTCATTATTCCGTTCCGGCTTCATCCGCATGTCTCGGTGATTCGTCTCGATGCGCTGCTGCCTGCGCTGAAGATGTCGGACGGCGGCTCCGCCCGCCAAGCCGTGTCCGCAGCGGCGGCGTCATCAGCTATTCCGTGGCAGGCCGTCGCTGGCGGTCTGTGGCTTGCAGGAGTCGTTGTATTTCTGGCCTATCACGCCATTCGGCACCGGCGCTTTCTGCAAATGGTGACACGGTGGAGCACGGAGATTCGCGACCGGCAAGCGCTACATATGCTGCATGATGTTCAGGCGAAGCTGGGAATAAGACAGCAAGTCGCTTTGCAAGCTTGTCCCGGCATTTCCAGTCCGATGCTGCTCGGCTTTGTCCGGCCAACCATTTTGCTTCCATCCGACGACATCCTCTCAGACGAGCTTCCACTGATTTTTAAGCATGAGCTGGTACATTTGAAGCGAAGAGATTTGTGGTATAAAGCACTTGTGCTCGTAGCCGCCGCCCTCCACTGGTTCAATCCAGTCGTCTACGTCATGGCAAGAGACATCGCCCTCCAATGCGAGCTCTCCTGTGACGAAGAAGTGGTCAAAAACACGGATATCGCCGGCCGGCAACAATATGTCGAAGCCATTATCGGGATGCTAAAAAAACAGTCCGTAGCGCCAACCATATTTTCCACCAATTTTTATGGCAGCAAGCAAGGCTTGAAAAACAGGGTTCTCTCTATTTGGATACCAGAAGCAAAAAATGGGGGATGCCCATTGTTGCGCTCGTTATTGCGGCGACGCTAAGCACGGGTACGCTGTTAACGCTGAGCGCGCCGTCATCCTATCCCGTCCAACCCGCGCCTCTATCGAAGGTGGAAGCGGGTCCGATAGAGAAGCTTCCGGTGAATCATCCTCCTGAATCAACTTCTCCAGTGCATCACCTCGAAGCAAGTAAGGACAGATCTGCCTCTGAGCATGAGCTTCTTCCTAACAATGCTGCTCCACGATTAATCCAGGGAAATCAAAAGGTGGAGATGGAGGTTCCGGCTGCTGAGGGACCTAAATTAATCAAGATCGAGTAATGACCCGGCAGAACTGGCATGCTCAGGAATCAATTCTTTCTTAGTAAATCGGCTGGAAATTTCGAAGGAGGATGACATTGTGAAAAAAGCATGGCTTTTCAGGTTAGTATCTTGTCTGCTCATCGTCGTCGTGTTGGCAGCAGGCTGCTCCAATCCGAATCCGACTCCAAATCCGGGCGAATCCAATGCCGCCGGCGACGGAAATCAGAATCCGTTTGAAGCGGGTAATGAGGAAACGGTCATTCTGGGCGGTATCGGTCACGGGTTTGTCAATCCGGACTTAGATGAGAACGGAAAAATGCGTTCCTTGCGCTACGATGGCGGTGAGCTAAAAATTCCTTATTCCGTGAACGCTTCGGGAAAAGCCAAAAATGTCGGCTTTCTCGTATTTGTAGACGGGATACCGCAGCCCTATAAATTTAACACAACCGATGCGCCCTATGAATATATGCACATTTTTGAGCTGGAGGAGGATGATAAGGACACGCCGTTCACATTCGTGTTCACCCCGGTCACAGGCAAGAAGGGGGATACCCTGGGCATCAGCATCGCCAGCATGTACAATCCGGGCTTTATCCCGGATATGAAAGAGACAAGCTCGTACGGCGGCTATCACAGTACGTTGGAAGCGGGAGGAACCCTGTATTTTAACAAAGACGCGGATGCTCTTGATCCTTCCTCTATCCCGCAATATGAGTATGCAAGCGATGTCCGCCTGTCGACAGAGCCGGTGACGAAGGAACTGCTGGAAGTGCAAAGCGGCATGGAGGCCGTGGATATGGACACATTGGAGCAGCGCATGTTTAGCGATTTGTATATTGACGGCGAGGTCAAGCGCGACAACGCTAAGGTCAATGACAGCGGAGCCCTTCACGTCAGCTTCAAAATATTCGGCCATCCCGGAGTGCGGTACCGGAACACGTTATTTATCAATCATCAGGCGGTAACAAGCAAGGACGGAAGCTCCTTTGAGACGGAGCTGGCCAAGGGAGATGTGGCGGTAATCAACATGGATATTGATTTGGAAAAGCTGGACGATTTCAGCACGATTTATGTGGTGTCCGTTCCCGTGAATGCGGCCGATTTCCCCGATGATGTGATTGTTTTGCAGAAGACCTTGTCCCTCTTACTATACAAATGAATGGAGAAAAGTGTGACATGAACATGAAACGGTTGAGCGTCATATTGGCCTTATTCGTACTGCTAACCGCAGGATGCTTGCAATTCAATTCCGGCAGCGCAAATCCAACTAAGCCGGTTCAACCCGATGATCCGGCCTCCCGGACGGAAAGCAAGGGCGGGGGCGGCGCTGCGGAGCCGAGCGTTGCGGCAGACTTGAACTTGGAGAATATAGAAGGCGGCATCAAAAATATCTATTACGCGCACGGCAATCAGGTTCTCATTTCGGCTGATCAGCTCTATTTATATGATTTGGGCGCCCGGAAGATCGCAGCGTCAGCTCCGCAGCCGGCCTTCGAACGGGAAAATTATTGGGTTATTGAAAACGGATACGCGGCAGTCAGGGAAACATTGGCCAGCGGTGATGGCGGGGGCATCGTCATGACGAATGGCGCGAACCAGTATCATTGCATCTTGTACGATGCGAGCTTACAGCCGATCTCCGAGTTCGATCTCGATTCCTTGCTGGAAGGCGACGAAATGATTTTATCGTTTGAAGCGATTGCGGTGTCTGCCGATGGAAGTCACGTTGCCTATGCCACATCCGCCGGACTGTATCTCTATGATTGGAAAGCGGAAAAAAAGACAACGATTATCGATTTGGCATCGGATGACGCGGCGCCGCGTTCCGGCATAGCTGCTTTGGAGCAAATCGGATTTACCGATCAGGACAAGCGACTTGCGTTCAAGGCGCAAAGCTTTGATATCCCCGCCGTTCCGGGCAAGCCTTCCTTCGACACCTGCGGAATCGTCAATACGGATGGTTCCGGACTGTCGAATCAGACATTTGACAATTACACCTGCAAGGAACTAACGGCTTACAATAAGCATCTGTTTTTTGCCGAAGATTTTACGACGGCTACCGGAAGAATGTTGATGATGGATGCGCTGAGCGGGAAGACGAAGCTGATAACGCTGAACGACAAAAAGGAAAGCGGAAACATCGCGGGCTCTAACTCGGGACGCTATTTCGCGGCGCCGGTGTCGGCTGGAGCGGTCTGGAAAATTCGGATTTACAACACGGACACAGGCGCTGTAGAGGCCGAGCAGATCATCTCCAGTGAAGGCAAGGAGCTGTATATGGCTAATGAGCCGATCATCAGGCTGGTGGACGAGACCAGGACTTGCATTGTGTTGCTGGGCTCGAAGCAGGCCGAGATTGATACGAAAATGGTGATCAGTCAGTTTTAAATAGAAAGCGGACGCTTTCTTTGTCATTCCAAAGAAAGCTCTTACTTCTATGGGAGGGGCCAATTTGTGAAAGTAACATTTAAAGAAATTTCAAAGCAGTATAAAGGCAAATATGCATTGAAAGATTTCACCTCAGAGCTGGAGAACGGCATTTACGGGCTCCTCGGAACGAACGGCGCGGGGAAAACGACGCTGATTAATATTTTTGTCGGCATTTTAAAAAGCGATCAAGGGCAGGTCTTGATCAATGATGTGGATGTCAGGAGCATGGGGATCAACTTTTTATCCCGGATCGGTTATTTGCCTCAGTACCCGCAATTCTACAAAAATTTTGAGGTGATGGAGTTTTTACGATATATGTGCGTGCTCAAAAACATCCCCAAGGAAGAAGGCGAAAAAAGGGCGAGAGAATTATTGGATATCGTAAATTTAAGCAGCGCCTCCACCAAAAAAATCGGGGCTCTATCCGGAGGAATGCGCCAGCGCGTCGGTATCGCGCAAGCCATGCTCAATAATCCCGATATCTTAATTTTGGATGAACCGACAGCTGGTCTTGATCCGCAAGAAAGAATCCGCTTCCGGAATCTGATTACCAAATTTTCCGAGAATCGAATTGTCTTGTTGGCCACGCATATCGTGTCCGATATTGAATTTATCGCCAATCAGGTCATTCTGCTCAAAGACGGGCAGCTTTTGAAGCAGGATACGCCAGCGGCGCTCGCGGAGGGAATCGAGGGGAAGGTATGGTCGGTTACGGCCACGGATGCGACGATCGATGAGAAGCTGTCACGGCTAAAGATCAGCAATATGATGCGGGAGCGTGATGAGATTCATTTGCGGGTCATTGCCGATGAACAACCGGATGACCATGCCGTGAATGTACAGGCCAATTTGGAGGATGTCTTTCTGTACTATTTCGGAGAGGGCGAACAATGGTAAAATTAATTCTTTTTGAATGCCGCAAGCATTTCCTCAAAAAGTCAATTATTGTAGCGCTGCTTCTCTTCTCTATACTGAGTGTGGTTAAAATATACAGCATCTATGATGCCGACTCGCTGCTGTCCCCAACGTCCGATCCGGAGTGGAAGGGCCTCTATTGGGAGATGTACAAGGACTTCGGAGGAACAATCACGAACGAAAAAATCGGGAAGCTGATGTCCATTTATCGGCCTCTTGAGAACCAAACTGCCGATCGCACCGCAAGCAAGACGAACGACAATCCCAATACGTTCACGGGAAATGTGTATCGGGATTACTATTTCTTCCGCTGGTGCTTCGTCAATCCGATCGAGTATGCCTACAACTACAAAAGGTTGGCCAATGACGTCGTAACCGCCGCCAAGGACAATATGGAATTTTATAAAGCGGTCGGTAATGAATACGAGTACCGCAAAAACGCGGCCATTGCGGAACGGTTTACAGGACGAATGATAACAAATTTTTCCTATACGGAAATGTACCAATACTATGTTCATTATGATTTTTCGGCGTTTTTAGTGCTTCTGCTGTGTCTGTACGGCATCGTGAACGTCTTTGTATCCGAAAAGGAAACGGAGATGGACACCCTGTTATTGACCGCCCAATCCGGCGGGACCAGAACGGTTATGGCCAAAATTTTTGCAACGGCCATCTTTGTATGCAGCGTTTGTTTCTGGTTTTGGCTGCTTGATTTTGCGGCATTTTCCGTTATTTTTGGCTCGTGGGAAGGTGCCTTCTCCCCTCTGTACGCCATTGAGAATTTCGCAAATGCGCCGCTGAACATAAGCCTGGGCCAATACGCACTGTTATCCGGCATGGTGAAAACAGCGGGAATGCTCGTGCTCGGATTCGCGTTTTTGCTGATCTCCAGCCTTTTTAAAAATGCGTTATTGCCTTACGTGATCAGCCTGTTCGCTGGCTTTGGCTGCATTTATATGCAGGAGGCATACATGGGCTCCGGGCATGTTCTGTTCAAAATATTTAATCCGTTCATGCTGGTGGTGAATCGGGAATTGTTCCGCAACACGGAGTTTGTCAATCTGTTCGGCTTTCCCGTGCTCAGCTTTGTTCCGGCCCTGTTGATTGCGGCAGCCTGGGGGGCGATATGTGTGGCAGGCATAGCGATTGTGGTCAGGAAGAACGCTCTCTGCAGACAAGGGGGAAGACAGCGTGTCATTATTGATCTATGAGATGAAAAAGATGTTTGTCCATCAGAAGGGCTTATTATTTATCGGCCTGTTTTTCGTCTTCAGTATGGCGTCCCTGATTGTCTTTGACACGCCCTCCAACCAGGATATCGAGATGAACTCCGGGCCGTATTCTTACTACCTGGATCAAGTCAACGGACCGTACTCGGAGGATACGGAACGGTTTTTCGCCAACGAATCCAAAACAATATCCGACGCCAATATTGTGCTGCGCAAAGCATACGATAATTGGTATGACGGGAAGATTTCAGAGCAAGAATTTGAGGCCCTATCCGGTCCACTGGACAAAATCGTGCAAAATGAACGAGGCTTTAAACTGATTTATGACCAATTTGCCTATATCCGCGAACATCCGGACAACCGGTATTTTCTGTACACGAACGGCTGGAACGGGTTGTTAGCGAACGACAGTCTCGATTTCTTATTTCTTGCCTTGCTGCTGGTGATCGTGACTCCGATATTCTGCTACGAGTTCGACAGCAAAATGGATCCCATCATTCTCACTGTGCATAAAGGGACAAAGACACAGGCCATCTGCAAAGTAGGTCTGGTATCGGTGACGGTTATTATCCTATGCCTGTTGATGTCCGGTCTGCGATATTGGTTTTTCGATCTAAAATATGGCCTGGAGAATGGGAGTTATCCGCTGCAAAGCCTGTCATACTTTGGAACGTCAACAAAGAACATCTCGTTATTCGGCACTTTTCTGACGGCGACGGCTTGTAAAATATTCGGTAATCTCAGTTTTGCGATGCTGATCATGTGTGTGGCGGTGTGCATCAAAAAATATGCGCTTACCCTGTTTGCCTGTACCGCCCTGAGCCTGCTCCCTTATTACGGATTCAGTCTGGAATCCTCCAAATATTTTGTGCCGGGCCCGCTCGGGTTTATGGTTGCGACCGGTTATTTCCGAGGCAATGAATACCATCACAATATATTTACGGATCAGATGGACGTCGTGTTCCGGGAAGTCTCCGGCCCTGCTGGGCTTATCTTGTTCGCCGTCACGTTGTGTCTCAGTATCGGGATGTGGATCGTAATCCTGGTTCGGCACATGAATGTATGGGGCGCAAGGCAACGGCGCCATTGGGCGAGGCCGCTCGGTCTTTCGCTCATCCTTTGCTTTGCCGTATCCGGCCTTGCCGGCTGTGTCCCGAAGGAGAACGCGGCTAACGATGATATTTACAATTGGTCTTCCCGGCGAGCTTTTGAGAATGAGCACTACCGGTTTCATGTGGATGATACGGATCTGAATGGTAGCCGAATCGTATTCGAGGATAAAAGAACCGGCAAGACAAGAAACTTAATCCGCAACCCGCTGCAATCACTCACCAAGGTCGAGGATAGTATTTATGGCAACGGTCCTGTTGTCTACTATATGAAATATGATTACGACAAGTCGCAATTTCGGGAAGCCGTTGACAGACTCTCCATTATCGAAGTAGACACTTCGACCTTTAATGAGAGAATTGTGTTTGAAAAGAGTGTAAACACGGAAAAAAGCAATTTTTTGGGGCTCGTTCACGCGGATGAGAGCGATTTGCGCTTTTTTAACACGGTAAGCTCTTTCTTCCTGAATGACGGTAACATCTACTTCATTGGCGAGAACGAGATTAGGAAGGTCAATGCCTTTACAGGGCGCGCGAATGTTATTATCCAGTTTCCGGTCTTGCGAAGCGCCGCTTTTGACGGCCGGAATATTTATTATGTCAATGAGAAATCCGAGGTGGCGAAGTACGACACGAAGACGGATACGGCAACGGTGCTTCCCGATATTATCACGGATTATTTCGTGCTGACCGACACCGAACTGCTTTTTTTGAATCGCAAGGATCAGCAAAAAATCTATGCCATGAGCTTGAGCGATTCGGCAATCCGAAAAATAACGGATAAAACGGCGCTCGACTTTCGTTGCGACAATCAATATATTTTTTATGTCAATAAGGCGGATCTGAAAAAATACCGTATCGACCGGGATGGGCGCAATGACTCGCTTTTCCTGGAGTAGCTTAGACCGCTGTGCCAATGCCAACACGGTAACGGGCAGAATGTTCACCGAGGACGGGCGCCTCCCCAAAAAAAGAAGCAGGCTCTTAAGAAACAGTCTACACTGGGTCTTAAGAGTTTTTTGTATTTAAAGGATCATTTCTTGCTAAAGCGTGATGCGCGATTGAACGTTCGGACAGACTGAAACGTAATATGAGTACTTCACCTGATGTCAAGAGAGAAGGGGGGCGGGCAGGACGTGGATCAGGAGCAGGAATGGATTCGGCGAGCCGTCCGCGGCGATACCGATGCGTTGGCACATTTACTGCATCGACACTATTTCTTTTTACACAAATACATGTTGAAGCTGACGATGAACCCGAGCGTGGCGGAAGATGTCGTGCAGGACACGATGGTTCGCTGCCTAGAGAAAATACACACGTATAACGGGAAAATGAAGTTTTCGTCGTGGCTCATCATGATCGGCTCGCGGCTGTACATCGACATGCTGCGGAGGAAGAAGGTGGAGCAGCGTTGGCAGGAAGCGGAGCAGAAGCAGGCAGCTCGCCAGCTTCGTTATTATATGGAATCGAGCAATGTCGAATGGTCGCTGCTGCTTGAACAACTGGGAGCGTTGACGGCCGAGCAGCGCGCACCGATTGTGCTTAAGCATTATTACGGCTATTCGATTCCCGAGATCGCGGCCATGTTGAACGTGAATGAAGGCACTGTCAAATCCCGAATCCATTACGGATTGGCGAAGCTGCGGAAGGAGTGGAGCAAAGATGAACAAGCGCAATAAGAAGAAGCTGAATATCCCGATGATTGCCGAGCCGGGGAATAACAAGACGCATCCGGCGCCTGCGGAATGGGAGGCTGACGCCGACTCGCTGCGAAGGCTGCACCAAGCATGGGCCAGTCTGGATCAGGCAAGCGAGCGGAATGCCGAGATTCCGGATGTGGAACAACTGCAGCGCATGCTGCACAGCCGCTCCCGGCGCAATCGCAGCCGGCTGTGGAAGGAGCTGCTTCTGCTCTGGGGGGCGGCCTGCATTCTCGTCGGCGGGGGCTTGTCGCTGGCCATGACAGATTGGCGCGCCTTTGCGGGCTTCCAGGCAGCCGCTCTGTTGGGCGGGGTGATGTTCTGTCTAGTGAAGTCGCCGCTTCGCGCTTCGGAAGAAGGTGAGCGCGAATGAAACGGCATTATACAGTCGCCGAAGTTCCGTGGTGGCTATGGGCTCTCATTGCGGTTATCCTGCTTGTGCAAGGCACATGGCTGTTCCTGGATGCCCGCAAGCGGGGAAAATATCCGTGGTTCTGGGGAATATGGGGCTTCACAGGCACGCCGACGCCGCTCTTGTGCTATTTGTTGTTCGTAGTGAAGCCTTGGCGGAAGAAGCGCAACTGAGATCGCCTGCATACGCAAGCATTGCTGCACGGCTCTGCTCGGGCCGAACGGAGCCGGAAAGACGACGACGCTGCATATGCTCGCCGGGCTTATCCGGCCGACATCCGGCGAAGTGCGGCTGCTGCGAGAGGACGGGACGGCCGCGGCGGGAGATTTGCGCCGATGGGTAGGCTTTCTGTCCCAGACGCCCGCCTTCTATGGCTGGATGAGCGGAAGCGAGTGGCTCGTCTATCATGCTGAATTGTGCGGGATGCCCCGCAAGTTAGCGCGGTCGGCGGCGTCGCAATGGCTGGAGAAGGTCGGGCTCGCTGATGCGGGGCGCCGCCGCATCAGCGGATACTCGGGAGGGATGAAGCAGCGGCTCGGCATTGCCCAAGCGCTGATCGGGACCCCGAAGCCGGTCATTCTGGACGAGCCGGCCGGTTGACCGTCGAGGTCGAGCCGCATCCTGCCGCGCTCGATTGGCTGCGGCGTTGGGCAGGGAAGCCGGAAGTGGAGCACAGCCGCATCGCCCGGGGGCGGGCGGAATTCACGGTGCGCAGCATAGGCGAGGCGCGCCGCGCGATGCTGACGGAGGCGGCGGACATGGATATTCCTCTTCTCCGGCTGGAATGTGGCGTAATGAGTCTGGAAGCCATGTTCATGGAGGCGATGATCTCATGAGCCGATGGCATGTGCTTGCGCGGAAAGAATGGCTGGAAATGTTCGCAGCTACAAATTGCTCTGGGTACCGCTTGTATTCATTGTGCTAGGCATCAGCCAGCCTCTCGTGATGAAGTTCCTGCCCGACATTCTGGCATGGTCGGGAAGCATGCCGCAAGGAATGAATATGGCTTTCCCGGAACTGCAGGCGGGAGAGATTATGGCGCAGATGCTGATCCAGTCCGGAACGGTAGGTCTTCTCGTTCTCGTATTGTCGCAGATGTCATCCATCTCGGGCGAGATCCATACCGGCACTGCCGGTGCCGTCCTAGTCCGCCCAGTTTGTTACGGGGCTTTTATCGCTTCGAAATGGTTAGGAGCCACAACGCTGACCTTGGTATCCTTCCTGTGCGGATATGGGGCGGGCTGGTATTATACGGTGCTGTTGTTCGGACCTGTGCCGGTGCAGAGGGTGTGGCGGCCGGAGCCGGCTACGCCCTGTGGATGCTCTTCGCAAGCAGCGTTACGCTGCTAATGAGCAGCTGTGTGCACAGCGGAGCGGCGTCTGCGGGCCTGACTCTGGCGCTTGTGCTGCTATTGTCGCTTCTCCAGAGCTGGCGCGTTCCAGGCGCCAGCTACTTGCCTTCGGCTCTGCCTGCTGATGCGGCCGCTCAACTGATGCCGGGCGCCCGGGCCGAATCATTCGGCGGGGCGATCGCTGTTGCCATCGTCCTTAGCATCGGGTGCGCGATCTTGGCGGTCATCCTGCTGCAGAACCGGAACAGCCTTCTCCCGGATGGCCGTTGATGTCTTCGAAGACGCTTCTGCGGCAAAAATGGTATAACATCCCCCTCTATTGGGTCACACTATGGATAAAAAAGTAAGAGGGGATTGTCATGACTCGAGAACATCGTTCCCATTCCCGGTTCTATTTTCGAGTGAAGCAATGGAAACAGGATATCCGCCGCATGAAAGGCCCGATCTGGTGGCTTGTCGCTATTGTACTATTTTTTGGTGCTCTGACCTTAGGTATTCGCATGTCGATGGAGATCCGGCAGCTTATGTACGAGCGGGAGACGCCCATTTCGATGGAGACGTTCGCGCTGATGCAGGACGATGAGTTCGCGAGGCTGCATGATTCTTCCCGCCTGGTGCTGAATCAGCTGCTTCAGCAGGACGATCGGAAGCGCGAAGTCATTCACCGCCAGCAATTCATTTGCGGCCAGCGGGAAGAGACGATGGGCAAGCATACTTCGGCTGGTATCATTCAATTGATGCTGAATCATCCGGAGTGGGGCGCTATGATGGATGACGCTGGCCGGGTCATCATGGAGGAACAGATCGAGGAAATGTCCGATCGCTGCAAGGATGCCCGCATCAGTCTCGACGAGGACGGGAATCTGACGCTGTACGAAGGCCCGCCTGCGGAGAAAAAAGTGATACGGACCTTTTTCCAAATTGATATTGAATCGATGGAGAGCGCGCTGCCTCCGAATGTGCTTCAGCAGCTGTATGACGGCATTCTGATTACGGATACCGACGAATACCACAGCGTGCTGTCCACCTTCAGCGATTATGCAGTGGAAGCCTCGCAGAAAGTGATGAAGCCGGCGGAGGAGGATAATTGACCGCCGGATATTTTACGAATGAGGGTTGTCCCCAAAGTAGTATGCAACTGCATGGAGACAACCCCCTATTTTCAAAACTCAATTCGCCTTTTTACGAAGGGGTGGAGATGCCCATTACCTAATCAAAACTTGGCGCGGAGAGCGTTTTAAGTCGATTTTTCCTACCGAGAGACGAGATCCACCATATAAAAAATGAAGCGGCGAAAATTCCTATGGACTTCTTAACGGCCTGATTTTACGGGATCCAAGAGACCGCGTCGGATCCTGGGGGGCATCATCGCCTTCAGGAGGCATCGTCGCCTTCTGGAGGCATCGTCGCCTTAAGGAGGCAGCATCGCCTTAAGGAGGCAGCATCGCCCTCAAGAGGCATCGTCGCCTTGGAGGCATCGTTGCCTCCTGGGGCTTGAACGTGTGGAGGGAATTGCTGCTATTTTACAGGAATTTCGGCTCAATGAGTCCACATCCCAGGGAATTGCTGCAAATCTACATCAATTTAGGCCCTTTTGCTTCAAGCCGAAGCGAAACGGGTGAAATTCCTGCAGTTTTGCAGGATTCACTTTCTGGTAAAGTCGTCCATATCGAATTGCTGTATTTGCGTAGGATTTCGCTTACCGAATAGGCGTAGAGATCGTGCAGTTTTGCAGATTTCGCTTTACCGAATAGGCGTGTCTGGAGATCGTGCAGTTTTGCGCATTTCTCCTACCGGATAGACGTGTCTAGGGGAATGGTGCAGTTTTCAGGCCGTTGGAAAACCCCTGTTTTTACGAAGGGGTGGAGATTGTCCATTTTCCTACTCAAAACTCGCACCCATAGCGTTTTAAATCGATTTTTTCTACGTAGAGACGAGATCCACTACTTGAAGTGTCAAAAAATCCCTTGTACTTTCTCGACAGCCTGACTTTTACAGGAATTTCATCAAATCGCTTAAAGAGAAGTCATTGCTGCATCCACGCAGGATTTAATTGTTTGATCCCCTTCCGCCGTAGTGCGCGCCGCCCGCCCTTTTTCCGATCTGTACAGTATTATATGAGCATTCTTTTTCCGATCTGACAGTTTTATCGAGCATTTCCTTTTTCCGCATCCGCATTCTCTGTTGACTCGTCGCCTCAATCATTTGCAATGCCAATGAGCCCCCCTATTTTTTGTTCGCTGCGGTGGAATGATAAGAATCGTCTGATTCCAAGGAAGGAGAATGCGCATGGATATCGTGCTGATGCTCCTCATTGTACTGACGGCGACCAAGCTGGCCGGCGACTTGACGGTAAGGCTCGGCCAGCCTTCGGTGCTGGGGAAGCTGATCGTCGGCATCATTCTCGGCCCTGCAGTGCTTGGCTGGGTGACCAATGGAGAGATCGTTCGCGACATGGCCGAGGTCGGCGTCATTCTGCTCATGTTCATCGCCGGCCTGGAGACCGATCTCGACCAATTGAAGCAGAACTGGAAGGCCTCGGTCGCCGTCGCGCTCGGCGGCATTATTTTGCCCTTCATCGGCGGGTATTTGGGAGGGACAGCGCTCGGGATGGATCAAGGACAGTCGCTATTCATCGGGCTGCTGCTGTGTGCCACTTCCGTCAGCATCTCGGTTCAGACGCTGAAGGATCTGGGACAGCTCAGCTCCAGGGAAGGAACGACGATTCTCGGAGCCGCCGTCGTCGATGATGTGCTCGTCGTCATCCTGCTGGCCTTCATGCTGAGCTTTCTCGGAGCGGGGGCGGAGCAAGCTTCCCTCGGATGGATTGTCGGCAAGAAAGCGATTTTCTTCGCCGGGGCGATTGCCGCGGGCATCTTTGCCGTTCCCCTCCTGATGAGATGGCTCGCTCCATTGAAGGTGAGCGAAGCGGTCATCAGCGGGGCGCTCATCATCTGCTTCGCCTTCTCTTATGCTGCGGAGCAATTGGGGGTTGCCGGCATTATCGGCGCGTTCGCCGCCGGCATCGCCATCTCGCAGACCGACTTCAAGCAGGAGGTAGAGCATCGGCTGGAGCCGATCGCTTACGGAATTTTTGTGCCGGTCTTCTTCGTCAGCGTCGGATTGGAGGTCACCTTCGCCGGGCTGGGCCAGCATATTGGGTTTATGCTGCTATTTTCGCTTATCGCGATTGCCACTAAGCTGTTCGGCTGCATGCTGGGGGCGCGCATGACGGGCTTCGGCCGCCGCAGCGCGTTCGGCATCGGGTCGGGGATGGTATCCCGCGGCGAGGTTGCCCTCATCATCGCCACCGCCGGACTGGAGGGGGCGCTGTTCAACCCCGCCCTGTTCACGCCCCTCGTCATCGTCATCATCGTGACGACGCTCGTCACGCCGCCGATGCTCAAATTGGCCTTTCGGCAGGGCGCAAAGCACTCCTGACGGAAGACCCGGCGATCGGCTGGCGGTCCGCGGCTTCTGTTCGTCACGTCCCCATTCGAGCCTGGGAATAGCGCGGAAAGACTCATTCTCTTCCTTTCGATCTGTGTTATAATGGAGTGAACACATATGTTCGCCAGACATACACGGAATCGTTAGGGAGAGATTTTTTTTGCGAATATTAGGAATTGACCCGGGCATTGCCATTGTAGGCTTCGGATTTGTGGACAAAATCGGCAACAAGGTCATTCCCGTGCAATATGGCTGTATTCAGACCGATTCGGCCACCGCTCCGGAGATCCGGCTGCTTCAAGTGTTCGAAGCGGCGGAGGAATTGCTGGATCGCTATAAGCCGGACGCGATGGCGATAGAGAAGTTGTTCTTCAACCGCAACGTGACGAATGCCTTCAGCGTAGGACAAGCCCGCGGCGTCGTCATCCTCGCAGCCGCGAAGCGGGGCATTCCGATCGGGGAGTACACCCCGATGCAGGTGAAGCAGGCGGTTGTCGGTTACGGCAACGCCGAGAAGAGACAGGTGCAGGAAATGGTGCGGCTGCTGCTGAAGCTGAAGGCGATACCGAAGCCGGATGATGTGGCGGACGCCTTGGCCGTGGCGCTATGCCATGCGCATTCCAGCGGATTACATGACAAATTGAACGGAGTATTGCGTCCATGATTGATTTTGTTCGCGGACCGGTGGTCCATTTGGAAGCCGATTATGTCGTATTGGATGTTCAAGGGATCGGTTATCGCATATATACGCCAAACCCGTACGGGTTTGCGAAGTCGGAAGCGGCAGTAACCGTATATACGCACCATCATGTGAGGGAAGACGCGATTCTGCTGTTCGGATTCGCGTCGCGGCAGGAGCAGAAGCTGTTCCGCCGCCTGATTGAAGTTAGCGGTGTCGGGCCGAAGGTCGCGCTCGGCATTTTGAGCGCAGGGAAGCCGGATTCGGTCGTGGCGGCGATTCAGCAGGAGAACTATTCGTTCCTGACGAAGCTGCCCGGAATCGGGAAGAAGACGGCTCAGCGCATCGTGCTTGATTTGAAGGACAAGCTGGACGGCATGGGCTGGGACATGGAGCCGGGGTCGCTGTTCGCAGAAGTGCAGACGATCGGGGACGACCGGGAAGCCGGGGCGTGGGACGAAGCCCGCGAAGCGCTGAAGGCGCTTGGTTACAGGGAAGTCGAGCTGGATCGGGTCTGGAACGATCTCCAGCATCGCGTCCATGCGGACGAGACGGTCGACTCGCTCATGAAGAAGGCGCTGCAATTGCTGTTCACAGGGTAAGGAGAGGCGGTACAGATGGAAGAACGCATCATTTCAGCCAATTATATGATGGAGGATCAGGCGGTCGAGTTGAGCCTGCGTCCGCGTTATTTGTCTGAATACATAGGGCAGAACCAGGTGAAGGACAATCTCAAAATATTCATCGAAGCGGCCAAAATGCGCAAGGAAGCGCTCGATCACGTGCTGCTGTACGGTCCGCCCGGATTGGGGAAGACGACACTGTCCAACATTATCGCCAACGAGATGGGCGTCAACATCCGCACGACTTCCGGTCCGGCCATCGAGCGGCCGGGCGACTTGGCGGCCTTGCTGACCAATCTGCAGGAAGGCGATGTGTTGTTCATCGATGAGATCCACCGGCTTCACCGGACGGTGGAGGAAGTGCTGTATCCGGCGATGGAGGATTTCGCGCTGGATATCATTATCGGCAAAGGCCCGAGCGCGCGCTCCGTTCGCCTCGATCTGCCCAGCTTCACCCTTATCGGGGCGACGACGCGGGCAGGACTGCTCTCGGCGCCGCTTCGCGATCGCTTCGGCGTCGTTAGCCGGCTGGAGTATTACAGCAAGGACGAGCTCAGCTTCATCGTGAGCCGCGCCGCCGATATTTTGGACGTCCAGATTACTGGCGACGCCAGCGACGAGATCGCGATCCGCTCACGGGGCACTCCGCGGATTGCGAACCGGCTCTTGAAGCGGGTGCGCGACTTCGCTCAAGTGCGCGGCGACGGGATTATTACGCCCGTATTGGCAGGGGAAGCGCTGCGCTTGATCCAGGTCGATGCCCTTGGCCTCGACGCGATCGATCACAAGATGCTTCAAGCGATGATCTCCCATTTCCGCGGCGGTCCGGTCGGACTGGATACGATTGCTGCGACCATCGGAGAGGAGAGCCAGACGATCGAAGATGTATATGAACCATATCTGCTGCAGATCGGATTTTTGCAGCGGACACCCCGAGGGCGCATGGTTACCCATCAGGCCTATCACCATCTAGGATTACCCATTCCAGAGAAATAAATTCAATCGACATCGATTTTGAGCATGTTTCCAAGCAGAATTTTGAACGACATCTACCAGACACGACGAGCAGGAAGGGGAACAGAAGAGTATGACTACCACCTACCGGAATGTGATTCGAAGAACCGTCACTGGCGCCGTAGCAGGCACGCTGTTGCTCGGTGGAGCCGCAATGCTGCCTGCGGGGGGCTTCCCTGCGGCGCCGATTGTAGCCTTTGCAGATAACGGACAACCAGCCAAGGCTGGAGCCCAATCACCGGAGCAGAGCGTATCCCAACCGATTCGTGTCGCATTATTTGCCGATTTGGGCAGCCGTTCACCTGGCCAGACGCCTCAGGTGACCCTGAATTCGACCGTTGGGCTTCAGATCGGAGCCCGTGGAGCCGGGACGTCCGGAGCGTTGAGGGCAGACGGGACAATCCGCTTCAGTGCGGATGATTACAAAATCAAGCTGTATGAATCGAAGAACAAGGCAGCCGCTATGGCGGTGCTGAAGCAGGCGGAGGCGAACAACACCGCCGTCATGACTGAATTCAGCCGCCGCGGGGCGACATTCTATGCGGTCCATGCAGGCAGCTATCCGACCGAGAAGGCGGCCGGACAGGCGCTTGAACGCACGATGGCCGATCAAGCCCTGATGGAGCTGGTGCAGGATTATAAGCCCGCATTAGCCGGGCCGAATTACTTGCAGGCAGGAACCTATTCGTCCGAGAAAGAGGCGGCATCGGCGTTGAAGACGCTGCTGGATGCCGATATCGACGCCTACCTCGTTACGATGCTGGATAACGGGAAGAGCCGGGTAGCGGTATGGGCCGGACAAGCGGCCTCGGCAGCCGATTTGGGCGGCACGAAGCAGAAAATAGCCAGCACCTCCTTGACTGCCGTCACTCCGCAGGGGGAAGGCGCGCTTATACATATGAAGGAAGCCGGCGAAGCAAAGACGATCATGCATTACCGCGTGAACGGCGACGCCAAATGGATGGTGTCGGCGAGCACTTCAAGCACGATCCAGGTAACAGAGCGTTATGGCCGGGCCTATCGCGGCGATATGGAGATCAGTCTGCATAAAGATAAGCTGGCGCTCGTCAATGAGGTTCCGCTGGAGCAATATTTGGTATCTGTCGTGGGAGGCGAGGTGTACGCCGAATGGCCCCAGGATGCGCTGAAGGCTCAGGCGGTCGCAGCCCGGACGTTCGCGCTCTTCCAGAACGGCAAGTTCGAGATTGCCAATGTGGTGGATACGACGTTAAGCCAGGCGTACTTCGGCGTAGAGAAGGAGCATGACAATATCCGCAAAGCCGTCGAAGCGACGGCAGGGGAAGTGCTCATGCAGGATGGGAAGCTGATTGAAGCCATCTTCCACTCCAATGCCGGAGGGAAGACCGCCGATCCGAGCGAGATCTGGGGCGGAGAGTATGGTTACTTCCAGGTCGTAGACAGCCCCGACGAAGGGGTGCTCGAAGGCAAAAAATCATGGTTCCAGGTCATCTTGCCGGACGGGAAGAGCGGTTATGTGCGGGAAGATGTCGTTCGTCCGGTCAACCGCAATAATGAAGCGGGCTTCGAGCAGGTTACCGCGATTGAGGACGGAACCAACGTAAGGCCGATCCCGGCTATCCAATCGAATGTCGCTCCCGTAGCCAAGGTGAACCAAGGGACGGAGATGACCGTCATTGACACGGTGCCGGAATCAACCGAGATGAATTGGATTCGCGGGCCTTATACTTCTTCCCAGATTACGGCCTGGCTCAAGGATCGGACCAAGACGGAGCTGACCGGACCGGTGACGAGCTTGGAGATTACCGAGCGCGGACCTTCCGGGCGCGTGACCAAGGTCGAGGCGAACGGCGTTCCCGTTGGAGTTAGCTACCCGGACAACTTCCGGAGCGCGTTCGGCGGCTTGCCGAGCACGCTGTTCGATATCGTGCCGGCCGGAACCGACGCTGTGGTTGGCGCGGACGGGAAGTTGAAGGAGACGAAGCTGGCCGGCTCGGCAGCCCAGGGCTCCGGCAGCGGCAGCAGTTCGCCTTTGCCGGCGGGATCGGTCGCCGTTGACGGCAAGGGCAAGGCGGAAGTGCTGTCGAAGGAGCCGTCCTTCCTGTTCGTCGGACGCGGCAACGGGCATGGCGTCGGCATGTCGCAATGGGGCGCGAAGGGTCTGGCCGACCAAGGGTATGACTACGAAGCAATCTTGAAATACTACTATAAAAACGTAGATTTAGTGAAACGGTAGGGCATAACTCACATGGATGTAAATTTATTTGATTTTCATTTGCCGGAACGCCTCATTGCCCAGACACCGCTGCCGGATCGAACGGCATCGCGCCTGTTGGCATTGAACCGGCGGACCGGGGAAGTGGAGCATCGAACTTTTCCCGATATTATTGAATACTTGAAGCCGGGCGATCTGCTCGTGCTGAACGATACGAGGGTCATCCCGGCCCGCCTGTTCGGGGTCAAGCCGGATACGGGCGGACATGTCGAGGTGCTGCTGCTGAAGCAGGAGCAGGATGATATATGGGAAGTGCTGGCCAAGCCGGCCAAGCGGCTGAAGAAGGGGGCGACCGTCCGCTTCGGAGACGAGCTGACAGGAACCGTCATCGAGGAGCGCGAGATGGGCGCACGGCTGCTCCGCTTCGAGTACGCTGGCATCTTCAATGAGATTCTCGATCGCTTGGGGGAGATGCCGCTTCCCCCGTACATCAAGGAGCAGTTGAATGACCGGGAGCGTTATCAGACGGTCTACGCGCAGCATGAAGGCTCGGCGGCGGCTCCGACAGCCGGGCTTCATTTTACGAACAAGATCTTAGAGCAGATTCGGGCCAGAGGGGTGCGCATCGCCATGATCACGCTTCATGTCGGTCTGGGCACGTTCCGGCCGATGTCGGCGGATGTGGTCGAGGAGCATGTGATGCATGCCGAATATTACGAGATGTCTGAGCAGACGGCCGCGCTCATTAACGAGACGAGAAGCTCGGGCGGCCGGATTATCGCGGTCGGCACCACTTCGTGCCGGACGCTGGAGACTGTAGCCGGCCGCTATGGGGCAGAGCCGGTGGCGGCGTGCTCGGGCTGGACGGATATCTTTATTTACCCGGGGTATGAATTCCGTCTTGTCGACTCGCTGCTGACGAACTTCCATCTGCCCAAGTCAACCTTGGTGATGCTCGTCAGCGCCTTCGCCGGCCGGGACCACATTATGGCGGCTTACCGTGAAGCGATAGAACAAGACTACCGTTTCTTCAGCTTCGGCGATGCGATGTTCATCTTCGCAGACGACTAACCTACTTACGACAAGGATGATGATTCGATGGCAGCAGCAGTAACGTATGAATTGATTAAAACATGCAAGCAGACCGGCGCGCGCCTGGGCATCGTCCATACGCCGCACGGTTCTTTCGAGACGCCAACCTTTATGCCGGTCGGCACGCAGGCGACGGTCAAGACGATGAGCCCGGAAGAATTGAAGGAGATGAATGCGAAGATTATATTGAGCAATACGTATCATCTTTTTCTGCGGCCGGGACATGAGATCGTACGGGAAGCAGGCGGATTGCATAAATTCATGAACTGGGACCGTGCGATATTGACGGACAGCGGCGGATTCCAGGTCTTCAGCCTAAGCGAGATGCGCAAGATTGAAGAGGAAGGCGTTCATTTCCGTTCTCATCTGAACGGAGACAAGCTGTTCATCTCTCCGGAGAAAGCAATGGAGATTCAGAATGCGCTCGGTTCCGACATTATGATGGCATTCGACGAATGCGCTCCTTATCCTGCCGAGCACAGCTACGTCAAGCATTCGCTGGAGCGGACGACCCGCTGGGCGGAACGGTGCCTGAATAGTCATGCAAGACCGCATGATCAAGCGCTGTTCGCCATCATTCAGGGCGGAATGTATGAAGATCTGCGCATACAGAGCGCCAAGGATTTGACTTCGATGGATTTCCCGGGGTATGCTATTGGAGGACTCAGTGTAGGCGAGCCGAAGCCGTTGATGTATGAGGTGTTGGAGACGACGGTGCCCCTCTTGCCTGACAGCAAGCCGCGATACTTGATGGGAGTCGGTTCGCCGGATGCATTGGTTGAAGGATCGATGCGCGGAATCGATATGTTCGATTGCGTCCTGCCCACCCGTATCGCGCGCAACGGGACAACGATGACGAGCCAAGGCCGTCTCGTCGTGCGGAATGCCAAGTTCACAAGGGATTTCGGACCGCTTGATCCGAACTGCGATTGTTATACGTGCCGCAATTATTCGCGTGCGTATCTCCGCCATTTGATTAAGGCGGATGAGACGTTTGGCTTGCGCCTGACGACGTATCACAATTTATACTTCCTGTTGAATCTGATGCGTCAAGTTCGTGAAGCCATTCGCGAAGATCGTTTGCGTGACTTCCGGGACGAATTTTTTGAAGCTTACGGAATGGATCGCAACGAGAGCGGCTTTTAATGGACTGCCGATGGCTGAGTGCGCGCATATAGACAACGGCATTGGCAGAAGGAGTCCATACATAGGTCAACCATTTGGAGAAAGGGGGATTGTCCATGTTTTTAGCCGGAGCAGCTGATCCTGGCGCTGGCGGCGGGTTGTTAACGATGCTGCTGCCATTCGTAGCAATGTTTGCGGTGTTCTATTTCCTGTTGATCCGACCGCAGCAGAAGAAGCAGAAGCAGCGTAATTCGATGCTGGGCCAGTTGAAAAAAGGGGACAAAATCGTGACGATTGGCGGCCTTCATGGCACGATTATGGAGATTACCGAAGACATCGTCGTTCTGCGTGTCAATGATGTGACGAAGATGACATTTGACCGCAATGCGATTAGCACGGTGGTCAACAGCGAGGAAGCCGCAAGCGCGTCATCATAGTCTAGTCGCCTTTTACCGAACACGATTTATCATTAGCATGAATAAAGCGATGTCTCTTCAGAGACATCGCTTTTTTGTCCATATTCAGATTTTCGAATCCGGATACGATTTGGTGTAAGCTTTGCCGCTGCGCTTGGACAGCTCCGTATTCCACGAAGCCTGGACCCCTGCCCATTTCATGCCAAGCCAAGAGGCCGTCATTGCAAGTATCGTTCCCGCGATCATATCCGTCAGCCAATGGATGCCGAGGTAGAAGATCGAGAAGATGACGATGAGGGCGCTGATCGAGGTGAAGATCGCCCAACGGCGGTTGCCGGATTGCGAGGCGAGCAGCGCAACCGTCACGGATATCGACGTATGCAAGCTAGGGAAGCAGTTATCCAATCCGGATAGCTGCCGATAGTTCTCTTCGAAGGACGGAAACACGTCGAGCATACGGAACTCTACCGCAGCCGGCGGGTAAGACCAGACTTCGTTCACCGGGAAGAACAGATAGAACGGGATGGCTACCGCGTAATTGATGATGACCGCATAGCATACCGCCCGTGCCATGCGAAGATTATCCTTCGCGATATAGATGGCGATCGATCCGACAATGAGCGACTGGAAGACAACAATATAAAAAAAGGCGACGGCCTGAGTAAGAAGCGGATGATGGAACAGCTTCTGAATGCTGTGTACGAATTGCCCTTCCAACTGATGAATATGAGAAGTAAAATCCCAGTTGATGGCCAGCGCTTTCTCGATGGTCAGCTCAAAGTTGTTCACGAGCAAGATAAGAATGAGGCCGATAAAAGCGTATAAGAAAGAACGGGAATGCCGCAAAGCCTTGTAAAATGCAGCGACGACTGCCAGCGGCTGCTTGCCTGATCCGAACCATAGCAGCAGGATAACGACCGCGATAGTCCATAACGTGACCGTCTGCATGGAGTGAAATAAAACCACAAATATCCCCCTATATATTTCCGGTAAACGGTTATTTAATTCATATAGTATACCACAAAGAGCAGGGGGAACATATGCACCCAAGCGACCATTTCTTGCTGCCGGCCCGGATGCTTATTTGTTGCGGCTCATATTGACGCCGAATATGCCGCCGAGCGCGCTGCAGGCGCATGCCGCGACAACAAGAACCAGCTTCTGCAAGCTGATGCCGGCATCCATGGCGAGAAAGCCGATAATGAGAACGAGCATGGCGTAGCAAAACCCGGTCAGACCGCCATAGTACCAGCCTCTCCGCCCGCTGCGCCGGCCTGCCGTCCAGCCCCCGATAAAAAGAGCGATGATATGGACAAGATAAATATAGCTGAGTGTCTTATCCTCATTGGCAGAACTGGAGTAGAGCAGCACGGACAAGGCCAAGGCTCCCATGGCCATCCAGATAAATGAATTGACGATGCCGGCCAAAATGGGGTGATTCGGCTTCCATTGAGATACACGCTGCAATGCATTCATGATTGGGATTCTCCTTTCGGCTTGAATTATCGTTCCCGAGCATGGCTGGGACAAAATATATCGCGTAGTACAGATCGTATGGGCAAGCCGATAGAAATAGTACAAGGCATAGACGAAAAATAGTGAACGGCGTTATAATGTGTGAGCAAAAATATCGAATCCGTCATGTGATACCCGGATCCGGATATGGAAGCTTTGGCGCAGAGAGGGATGGAATGACATGGGACATGATGTGTCGGCATGGCAGGTATCGATTGCGGTAATCGTATTTTTGGTGACCTATGCCATCATCATTTCAGAAAAGATTAACCGGGCCATTATCGCGCTGCTTGGAGCCGTGGCGATGCTTGTGCTGCAAATCGTAGATGTGCGCCGCGCCTTCACCGAGCATATCGAATGGAACACCATTTTCCTGCTGGTCGGGATGATGATATTGGTCGGAATTACGAACAAGAGCGGCATCTTTCAATATGCAGCCGTTAAGGCCGCGCAGCGAACAAAAGGCAGGCCAATCCGGATCCTGGTGATTTTGGCAACCATAACTGCGGTCGGATCGGCTTTTCTGGATAATGTGACGACCGTGCTGCTGGTCGTGCCGATTACGTTTTCCATTACCCGAATGCTCAATATTAATCCGGTTCCGTTTTTGATTACGGAAGTAATCGCTTCGAATGTGGGCGGCACCGCGACATTGATCGGCGATCCGCCGAATATTATGATCGGGTCTGCGAACCCGCATTTGACCTTTAATATGTTCTTGATTTATTTGGCGCCGGTCATCGCTGTCATCATGGCCGTCCTGCTTGCCGTTCTCGTCCTAATATACCGGAAGCAATTGAAGGTGACGGACAGCCAGCGCCATGCCCTGATGCAGCTGTCGGCGGAATCGTATATTTCCGACATGCGGCTCGTGAAGAAATCAGTCACGATCCTCGTCTTGACGATCTTGGGCTTCGTGCTTCACTCGGCCATTCATGTAGAGCCGGCGGTCATCGCGATGGCAGGTGCCACGCTGCTGATGCTGATCGGCCTGAAGGGAGAAGAGGAGCTGGAAGAAGCGCTGCATCGGGTCGAATGGATAACCATCTTGTTCTTCATCGGCCTGTTCATTCTCGTCGGAGGACTGATCGAAGTCGGCGTCATCAATCAATTGGCCCAATGGATGTTGAGCGTTACGAACGGGGATATGACGCGCACCGCCATGTTCGTGCTCTGGGGCTCGGGCATCGCATCCGCGACGATAGACAATATCCCTTTTGTAGCGACGATGATTCCGCTCCTGCAGAATGTCGGAACCCAGATGGGCATTACGGATCCGAACCAATTGAATCCGCTCTGGTGGTCACTGGCGCTCGGGGCTTGCCTGGGGGGCAACGGTACCTTGATCGGCGCATCGGCGAACGTGATCGTGGCAGGGATGGCGCAGCGCGAGGGACATGGCTTCGGTTACATGGATTTTCTCAAAATCGGAGCTCCGTTGACACTGCTGGCGCTGGCGATTTCAACCGCCTACATTTTCCTGTTTATTCTGTAACCGTTCGCGAGCCCGAGCGACGGGCAGGTTGTAACGGCTGCCTAATCGTCTGTAAGATGCAGGATGGGAACATTTCGATAACAAAAAGCTGCATGCCTTTCGAAGCCCGGGGCCAGAATACACGGTACTGGCACACCGAAAAAGGCTCCGGGAGGCGTTGCGAATGGAACTGTGGACTCTCGTATTGCGCACGGTACTGATGTATGTTGTTGTCTTCGTCGTGCTTCGTCTGATGGGCAAAAGAGAGATTGGCAAGCTGTCCGTATTCGATGTCGTTATCTCCATTATGATTGCGGAGATTGCGGTATTTGTCATCGAAGATGGCAAGAAGCCGCTATGGCAAGGGCTTGTCCCGATCATCGTTCTAATTATCATTCAGATCAGCGTGGCTTACATAGCCTTGAAAAGCCAGTGGATGAGGGGGGTGTTCGATGGCAAGCCAAGCATTATCATCAAGAACGGCCAGCTTGACCGCAAGGAGATGGGCCGGCAGCGGTACAATCTGGATGACCTGATGCAGCAGCTCCGCGAGCAGGGCGTGGACAATATGGGTGACGTTCACTATGCGATATTGGAGGCGAACGGCAAGCTGACTGTCTTCCTGAAGGAGAATTCGGATACCTCTCCTGCCCAGGAGAAGCAGAACGGCGCGCAGCAATCGGGCGGCATCCTGGAGGAAGATTATACCGGAGACGCGAAAGGTCCCGGTCCGCTTACCGCCGCCAGCTCGGCCTCCTCGTCAGACGGCAGGAAGAAGGCGAAGAAAAAACGCCCCGCCCTGCGGAAGCCGGAGCGGTACCATTTCACGACACTGCCGCTCCCGCTTATTATGGATGGCAAGGTGCAGGATAATAATTTGTCGACCATCAATAAGACGCGCTTCTGGTTGAAAAACCAGCTTAATCTGAAAGGCATCAGCGAATTTAAAGATGTTTTTTTCTGTTCTATCGATCATCGTGGCCATTTATTCGTTGATCGGAAGCATAAGTAGGAACAGCCGGATGATTATTTGCGATGCGGCTTCGTAGGCAGCCATTGCCGGAGCAGAGGAAGCCGTGTCACATCATCGCGGTTGATAAGGCCCATAATAATGAGCAACAGCAGATAGACGATGACCCCCGCCATCCCCCCCGCGATGAAGCGGAGCAGACCGTAGCCTTCCGGAAGCGGCGCACGCACATAGACCGCCTGAATGCAGCCTGCCATAATCACCATGGCCGATCCCACCTTCATGAAATCGAGCCACGGCATCTTCAGATCAAGATGACGGATGACGCTCACCGCATGGAGGACCGTGACCAACACAATATTGATGCATATCGCGATAATGGCTCCATAAATGCCTAATTGAGGTTGTGAAGCCAACTGAATAATGAGCAGAAGCTTCATGGCGGCTCCGATGAATGTATTCACGAGGGCGGTTCCCGGGCGTTCAAGAGCCTGCAGCGCAGCTTGAAGCGGAGCCTGCAAGTAAATGAAGACCGCAATCGGGGCCATCCACCGCAGCATAGGAGCGACGCTGGCATCGTTATAGAGCAGGACGCAGAGCGGAAGGGCGAGCACGAACATGATGACGGCGAACGGCGCCCCGCATACGAGCGCCAGCCGTATCGCCTGATGTATCCGCTTGTGAATCGTGCGCATATCATTGCGGCCGAGCGCTTCGGATAACGAAGGTACGAGAGAGACAGCCAGCGAGTAAGTCAGCGCCCCAGGCAGCATCAATATCGGGATAATCATGCCCTGCAGAGCGCCGTACTGCGCCGTCGCGATCGCGGTGAGAACACCGGCCGCCGCCAGGCTGCGGGCGATCGCAATCGACTCCAGCAGGTAGGACAGCGATCCGATAAGCTTGCCTCCCGTTACGGGTAACGCAATGCGGAGCAAGCGGGGAGCTACCGGGTGCGAAGCCCCGTGGTCCGGCGGCTGTGGTGAAGCTGGACATTCGTCCGCTGGGCCGCGCTCCTTCTGCTTGCGCGCGGACCGCATCAGGAAGATGAGGACGAGCAGCCCGCCGAGCTCGCCTACGACGACGCCAACCATGGCGCCCGCCGCCGCCCATTCCAACCCGTAAGGAAGGAATAGAAAGGCGAAGCCGATGACGGCTACGATGCGGATGAGCGTCTCTGTCACTTGGGAGACGGCGGTCGGCACCATATTTTGCATGCCTTGGAAGTAGCCGCGCAGCACCGCGGAGATAGCGACCATGACGATGATAGGGGTCATGACGAGAAACGTATAGTACACCCGGCTATCCGTCAGAACGCGGGTTGTAATCCATGGCGCGAGCACGAGACAGGCGGCAGAGAAGACGATGCCCGCACTGACGGTCAGCTTCATGGCGACGGATACAATGCGTCGCACGCGGGCATGATCCCCGACAGAGTCCGCCTCGGCGATCAGCTTCGCTACGGCGAGCGGAACGCCGCCAGTAATCAACGTAATGATGACGAGCAGGAAGGGGTAGCCGAGCTGGTAGATTCCTACCCCCTCCGCCCCGATGATGCGCGGAAGAGTAACGCGCGGAATGAACCCGAGTATGCGATTCACAATGCCTGCGGCCAATAATATCAGCGTTCCCTGTATGAATGACTGCTTCTTCACGTTCCGATCATCCCTCTTCCCCTGCAGACTTGTCCTGATATAACCATAAATATGCGGTTGTCCCCATTCCATGACGATTGGCTTGTACGAATGGAAGCCGAAGGTCAGGAGAGGCAATGATTGCTATGGGACGCGAAGCAGGAATTGCGTGAAGGAGCGCGAATAATAGATAGACATGGAAAGGAGTGAGCGGCGTGTCTGAGCCAAGCACGGAACAGGAGCGGGTCGAGGCGATCGAAATGTGCTGTGAGAGCAAGGCGGAAGAACTTAGACTGCTCGGCTACGAGCAGGTAACGGGGAAGGATGTATGGGAATGCGTCAGCGCCAAGTATAAAAAAGAAGACGCTGAACCGGCTATGCATCAGGTCGTCAATGATATTTTGTCTTTGAAAGCAACGCAGTTCATGAACTTTATGACGATGGCGGCTTATCGCGGGTCTCCCTTTTTATAAGGCGAGATTTTTTTATGCCATGATCTCAAAAATTGACTCGAAAAATGACGGTCGATATAATAGGAATATTGAATATGAAAGGGGAATAGGGACGATATGAAAAGGGTGTTAGCATTTCTGCTCATCGTTGTCGTATCGCTAGGTGTCATTGTCTGGACTAGCCCTTCGATCGTCAACAGCATACGTCTCGGACTCGATCTCAAGGGCGGCTTCGAGATTCTATACCAAGCCTCTCCGCTGGAATCGGGCGGGAAAGTGACTAACGATGCGCTTAAACAGACTGCAAAAAGTCTGGATAAACGGATTAACGCAACCGGTACGAGCGAACCGGAGATTACGATCGAAGGTACGGACCGTATCCGCGTCAAGATTGCGGACGTTCAGAACGAGGAAGAGGTGCGGAAGAAGCTGAAAGAACCGGCTGTTCTTACATTCCGAAGCTCTGAAGGCTGTGAAGACGCGTCCGATTACTGCAAGATTGAACTGCAAGGAACCGACTTCGTCGAGGGTGGAGCGAGCGTCGTATTTGACGAGCTGCAGCGTCCAATCGTAGCGATTAAGCTGAAGGATGCAAGCAAATTCGCCGAAATTACGAAACGTCTCGCCGGTCTGTACGATCCGGATCCGACCAAAGCGCGCAACCATTTGGCGATTTTCATGGATGATACCCTCATCTCCGATCCGTCTGTCAATTATGAGATTCCAGGCGGGGAAGCGACGATTACGGGCCAGCGGACGAAGGAAGAAGCCAACGAGCTGAAGGATACGATCAATCTCGGCTCCTTGCCGCTCAAGCTGACTGAGAAGTACTCGCAGACCGTTACGGCTACGCTTGGCAAGATGTCGCTGGAGCAGACAGTGAAGGCCGGAATTATCGGCACGGCGCTGATTCTGTTATTTATGCTTGTCATTTACCGGCTGCCTGGCGTTATTGCCAGCTTCTCGCTGATTTTGTTCACATGGCTTCTGCTGCTTGTATTCTGGCTGTCCGAGATTACGCTGACGCTGCCGGGCATTGCGGCCTTCATCCTTGGTCTCAGCATGGCCGTCGACGCGAATATTATTACGTATGAACGGATTAAGGAGGAACTGCGCAGCGGCAAGTCGATCAAATCCGCGATGAAGGCAGGCTCCAAGAACTCGTTCCGGACGATTATGGACGCGAATATTACAACAATTATTGCCGGCGTCGTCATGTACATTTTGGGCGAGAGCCAAGTCAAAGGCTTTGCGCTCATTCTGATGATGACCGTTATCGTCAGTATTTTGACGAACGTGTTCCTCTCCCGCGTCATGCTGCATGCGCTGGTCAAAGCGAATGTGCTGACCAAACCGGGATACTTCGGCGTGAAGGAGAGTGAAATCCGTGCGCTTTAAAGGAACGTTCAACTTTGTTCATTCAAGCAAATACTTCTTTATTTTCTCCATCATTATTACGATTGTCGGCGCGATCTCGCTTGGCGCCCTCGGTTTGAACTACGGGGTAGACTTCAGCTCGGGGACGAGCGTGGACGTAACGCTCACGAAGCCGGTGGAGAAAGCCCAGGTCGAGCAGATGCTCGATCCGTACCAATTGAAGAAGGAGCCGACCATTACGATCGGCAGCGACCGGATGACGATCCGGTTCACGGAAGTGCTGACCGAGCAGATGGAGAACCAGTTCAAGGCTGACTTTAAAAAGCTGGATGAGGGTGCTTCGTTCGATATTAGTACGGTCGATGTCGAGATTGCGCGCGAACTGCAGCGCAATGCCTTGCTCGCGGTCCTGATTGCGAGCCTCGGCATCATCGTGTATATCAGCATCCGCTTCGAATGGCGCTTCGCCATCTCGGCGGTCGTCGCCTTGCTGCATGATGCGTTCATGGTTATCAGCATCTTCTCTATATTCCGGCTCGAGGTCAATCTGCCGTTCATTATCGCGGTGCTGACTATCATCGGGTATTCCATCAACGATACGATCGTTATCTTTGACCGGATTCGCGAGAATATGAGATTCGCCAAGATCAAAAATATTCATGACTTGTCCCATCTCGTGAACGACAGTATTTATCAGACGCTGACCCGGTCCATCAATACGGTATTGACGGTTCTCCTGGCGGCCCTCTGTCTGTTTATTTTCGCAAGCGAGTCGATTCGCATGTTCTCGCTGGCTATTCTGGTCGGCTTGGCATTCGGGGCTTATTCCTCCATATTCATCGCGAGCCCGCTGTGGGTCGTATTGAAGAGCAAGGAGAAGAGCAAGCCCAAGTCTCCGGCGAAGCCGAAGCAGGCGTAACCGCCAACTTCAAGCCGAAGGATGACGCGGCAATGGAGCGAGTCCCGGCTTGGCTTCCTTGCCGCAGCCTGCGGCGCAAGCATAACGTTGAAGCCGCGTCAGGTTGCTGACGCGGCTTTGATGTTGCAAGCAAGAACAGATCATGCGAAGTCGAAGTCCCCCAGCAGGAATGAAAAAATGGATTGAGAGGGTTGCGACATGACGACCGAGCGGTTTGCAAGGGCTGAGGCAGGGGCATGGCTGGGCATTATCGGCAACCTGCTGCTCGCCCTGCTCAAAGGGATCGCCGGCTTCTGTGCGGGCAGCCAAGCGCTCATCGCGGACGCTTGGCATTCCGCCTCGGATGTGGCGGGCTCCGGCGCCGTCCTTGTCGGCTTGAAGGCAGCGAAGCGCCCTCCGGACAAGGATCATCCGTATGGACGCGGCAAAGCGGAGCTCATCGCCGCCATTATCGTCTCGGCGCTGCTGCTCGTCGTCGGGCTTGAGCTCGCCGTCTCCGCAGTGAAGTCGGTATGGCAAGGGCGGGTGGACGTCCCGAAATGGTACGCTCTCGCCGCAATTATAGTGTCTATCGCAGTGAAGGAAGCGATGTTCCAGTACAAGTTCCGGCTGGGCAAGCGCTTATCGTCGCAGGCTCTGATTGCGAACGCATGGGAGCATCGTTCTGATGTCTATTCTTCCATCGCGGCGTTGATCGGGGTGGGAGCCGCGATGCTCGGCGGGATGTATCATATCGAATGGCTGCTGTATCTGGATCCGGCAGCCGGATTTATTGTCGCGCTTCTGGTGCTGCATATGGGAACCAGATTGGTGAAGGAAGCGATTCGCTCGACGATGGACCATGTTCTTCATGATGAAGAAGCGAATCCGCTCATCCGGGCCGCACAGTCCGTCAACGGCGTCATTACCGTCGACAATCTGCGGGCGCGGGAGCATGGCCATTATGTTATCGTCGATGTTACAATCAGTGTAAATCCCCGCATTTCGGTGGCTGACGGCCATGCGATTGCGAAGCGGGTCAAAAATCATTTAATGCAGCGTTTTTTGCATGTGGCAGACGTGTGTGTCCATGTGAACCCGTTCGATACCGGGAATCCGTACCGGATTCCGGAGAATGACGGGAGAGAGCCTACGCTGCTGCAATGAGAATGTTAAAGGAGTGGGAGGATGCTTCATCCACGCTCCCGGTGGATCTGCTCTGACGTGCCGGATACCGGTATCGAGCAACTGGCCCAGGAAGCCCGGGTCTCGAAGCTGGTCGCCCGTATGCTGGCCGTACGGGGGATAGCAGACGCAGAGCAGGCGCACCGGTTTTTGCATGCGGATATTGATGAGATGCACGATCCATATTTATTGGCAGGAATGGAAGACGCGGTGGCCCGAATCCGGACAGCGCTTGCGAACCGCGAGCGCATTCGCATTTATGGCGATTACGATGCGGACGGAGTCTCGAGCACATCGCTTATGATTTATTTGATGCGTCATCTGGAGGCGGAATTCGACTATTATATCCCGCACCGGGCCAACGAAGGGTACGGGCTGAACAAGGCTGCGCTGGAAGCTGCGCAGGCTTGCGGCGTCACCCTCGTCGTGACGGTCGATACCGGGATAAGCGCCGTGGAGGAAATCGCCTATGCCCGCGAGCTTGGAATCGACATCGTGGTGACCGATCACCATGAGCCTCCGGAGCAGCTTCCGAACGCCTGCGCGCTGGTCAATCCGAAGCTGCCTTATTGCCCTTATCCGTTCAAAGGGCTGGCCGGCGTCGGCGTAGCGTTCAAGCTGGCGCATGCGCTGCTCGGACGGATTCCCGAGGAATGGCTAGAGCTGGCCGCCATCGGCACTGTTGCCGATCTGATGCCGCTGCTGGATGAGAACCGCATTCTCGTGCGTGCGGCCCTCCAGCGGATGAAGCGTTCCCGCTATGCCGGGATTCGGGCGCTGCTTCAAGTGTGCAGCATTGATCCGAAGGAAGTGACCTCGACCCATATCGCCTTCTCGATGGCTCCGCGAATCAATGCCAGCGGGCGGCTCGATCATGCCGACATCGCGGTTCAGCTGCTGACGGCGGAGCACGACGCGGCGGCCGAGGCGTTCGCATGGGAGCTGGACCGGTTGAATAAGGAGCGGCAGAAAATCGTTGACGGCATCGTCAAGGAAGCGGAAGCGCTGCTGGTGGAGAAGATGGAGGATACGGGCGAGCCTCCCCATGTCATCGTATTGGCTGCGGAGGGGTGGAACGTCGGTGTCATCGGCATCGTTGCTTCCAAAATCCTCGAAAAATATTACCGTCCGACCTTCGTGCTGGGAATCGACGGCGAGACCGGATTGTGCAAAGGTTCGGCCCGCTCGATCCCGGGCTTCGATCTGTACGAGGCGATGCAATCGTGCGGCGAACTGTTCGAGCATTATGGCGGGCATCAGGCCGCGGCAGGCATGACGATTCAGGCAGACAAGCTTGAGGAGCTTGAGCAGCGCTTGCAAGAGGTTGCCGAGGGCATACTGACAGAGGAGCACTTCGTTCCTTGCGTCGAGGTGGACGCGGAATGCGGCTTGAATGAGATTCCGCTGGAAGTAATCGACCAGTTGGGGCAATTGGCCCCGTTCGGCATGGGCAATCCGAGCCCCCGGGTCGTCATCCGCAACGCGCGGGTGCGCGAGATCCGGACGATGGGCAAGGAAGGCCAACATTTGAAGTTGATGTTGAGCCAAGACCGTGCTACATTGGATGCGGTAGCTTTTCACCGGGGGGGCTTGGCCCGAAGGATTACGAGTGACGTGAAGGCGGATGTGCTGGGCGAGCTGTCCGTCAATGAATGGAACGGCCGGCGCAGGCCGCAGTTATTTATGCAGGATATCCGCATCCAGGAGCGGCAGCTGTTCGATTTGCGGGGGATCCCGGATGCTTGGGAGACGGCGGTGCAGCTGGCGCGCATATTGGAGCAGGATGGCGGCGGCGCCAACGTGCTCGTCACGACCCGCGAACAGGCGGGCGTTCATGCCGCGGAATCCTTCGCGTGGCTGTACAGCGACGAGGAGGAAGGACCGGTCGTCGTTCCGGGCGCATGGCGTGGAGACGAGCCGTTCATCGCCGCGATGTCGGAGCGCGTTCGCGAGATGGTGCTGTTCGGGATGCCGCCATCAGAGCAGGAGATGAGGCGGTTAACGCGCCAGCTTCGCCATATGGAACGGCTGCATGTCGTGCTGCCGCGCGAACCGATCGGGGGGCGGCTTCATATGCCGACGCGCGATCGAATCAAGCGGGCTTATGCTGAATTGAGACGGGTACATACATGGACCAATGAACCCGAGCCGATGCGGTCGCTGGCCAAGCGCGTCAGCTTGTCTCTGCGGGAATTCATGCTGCTGATCGATATGTTCCAGGAGCTGCAATTTTTATGTTGCACTCATCATAAACATACAACGACATTCGAAATGGCGGCACAGCCGGCGAAGACCTCGTTGGAAGCTTCCCAACGTTACCAGGACTGGGCAAGCGCAGCAGCCTGGGAGCAGCGCTGGTATGAGCCAGCGACAGAGGCGTTCGCGGCATGGCTGTGGTCCTGCTGGGACGAAGAACGCGATGTTTCATTACTTAGGAGGAGTTCAGATGGATTTTAAATCGTATATTCGGGTCATCCCCGATTTTCCTCAGCCGGGAATCAGCTTCAAAGATATTACGACGCTGCTGAAGGACGGTTCCGCTTATCAGGCGGCGATCGCCGCAATGAAGCAGATGGTCGAGGATCAACAAATTGATCTGATTGCCGGTCCGGAGGCGCGCGGGTTCGTCGTGGGCGCTCCGCTCGCCTTGGCGATCGGGGCCGGATTCGTCCCGATCCGCAAGAGCGGCAAGCTGCCGGGCGAGACGATTGAAGCGGGCTATGCGCTGGAATACGGCAGCGACAAGCTGGCTATGCACAAGGATGCGATCAAGCCGGGGCAAAAGGTGTTGATTGCCGACGACCTGCTGGCAACCGGAGGCACGATCTCCACAGCCGTCAATCTGGTTCGCCAACTGGGCGGAGAAGTGGTCGGGGCGTTGTTCCTTATCGAATTGAGCGACCTGAACGGACGCGCCAAGCTGCCGGATATTGACGTGCGTTCCCTGATGACGTACTAATAGGCTGAATGTCAAAACCCCCCTGAACCGGGCTGAGGCCCGTTCCAGGGGGGTTCTTGCATGCATCAGGCTTGCTCGTTGGACAAGCCCAGCTTGTCGATGATGATGAAGAACAGATTAAGCACGATGGCTAGCACCGTGGCCAGAGCCATTCCTTTCAATTCAACAGCGCCCAGCTTCAAGGTGGCGCCGCTGATGCCGATGACGATGATCAGCGTCGTCAGCAGCAGATTTTTCGGCTTGCCGTAGTCGACCTTGGCATCGACCAGCACCCGCAGGCCGGATGCCGCAATAACCCCGAACAACAGCAGGGATACGCCGCCCATGACGGGAACCGGGATGTTGGCGATAAGGGCGGAGACTTTGCCGAAGAAGGACATGATAATGGCAATGACCGCCGCGCCGCCGATGACATATACGGAATAGACGCGGGTAAGCGCCATGACGCCGATATTCTCCCCGTACGTCGTGTTCGGCGTGGAGCCGAAGAAGCCAGAGAAAATGGTCGAGACCCCGTTGCCGAGCAGGGAGCGGTGAAGCCCCGGATTTTTCGACAGATCGTTGCCTACAATATTGCTAGTTACCATCAGATGGCCGATATGTTCCACGACGACGACCAGTGCCGCAGGCACGATAATGGCGATCGCCGTCCAGTTGAATTCAGGGAACGTGAATGTCGGCGCTTTGAACAGGGCGGCCTCCCGGACCGGATCCATGCTGACGACGCCCATGAAGTAAGCGACGACATAACCGGTAATGATACCGATTAGAACAGGAATAATTTTGAAGAAACCACGGAAGAGCACATTGCCGAGCACGGTCACGCCGAGCGTGATGCAGGCCAGCGTAATGGCAGTCGAATCGAGCGCGGCTCCCGGATCGGACGGAATGAATCCCGACATTCCGGCAGCGACCGGAACCAGCTCAAGGCCGATGACCGCGACGATGGCTCCCATGGCGGCCGGCGGGAAGAGCACATCCAGCCAGCGAGTGCCGACCCACTTCACGATAAGCGCGACAGCCACGAAGATAATTCCGCATACGATGAAGCCGGAGAGCGCTTGGGCATAGCTGCCGCCATTGCCGGTGAGAACGACCGTAACCGGAGAAATGAACGCAAAGCTCGATCCGAGAAAGGCTGGGATGAGCCCCCGGCACAGCACAAGATAGAAGATGGTGCCCAGTCCGTTCATGAGCAGTACAATGCCCGGATCGACGTGGAACAGGTTCGGCACCAGCACGTTCGATCCGAACATGGCGAACATGTGTTGGATGCTTAGCAGCAGTCCGGGCCCGAAAGCCGGTTTTTCATGCACTTGAATTTCGCGTTGCAAGTCGAAAGCACTCCTTTAATATGAAATTGTCATCATCCGTTTCTGGATAGTATCCCTTAGACCCAACTATATAATTTACATGGTGTCCGGCCTATTTTTCAACAACATTTTTCTGATGAGGCAATAAAATGTCGGAAAAGTCGTGTTTTTTCGAATTGAAAACCTGTTTTTCGACAAAAAAAGACAGACTTGATCGGGGAAGCCTAGGGAGACCATTGACGGGAGACACCGAATAAAGGCATAATTAAAGGATATAAATCTATAGTCTGGCGGATAGGCTCCCCGACTGAAGAAAGGAACCGAAACGACTCCAATGGGCATCGAGCAATTATTAGAGAAGGCCTCGACGTATATGAAAGAATCGGATCTGGATCGTGTCCGCGAAGCGTATCTGTTCGCGGAGCAGGCTCATTCGGGGCAGGTCCGGAAATCCGGTGAACCCTATATACTGCACCCTCTGGCTGTCGCCGACATCGTAGTGGGCATGCAGATGGATCCGACTTCCGTCGTAGCTGCGCTGCTGCACGATGTAGTGGAGGACACGTCCGTCTCTCTGGAGGAAGTGCGCACCAAATTCGGAAACACATGCGCGATGCTGGTCGATGGATTAACGAAGCTCGAGCGGATTCAGTTCCGGTCCAAGGAAGAACAGCAGAACGAGAATTACCGGAAAATGTTCGTGGCCATGGCTAATGATATCCGCGTGATCGTCATCAAGCTGGCGGACCGGCTTCACAATATGCGAACGCTGAAGTACCAATCGGAAGAGAGTCAACGGCGCATCGCCTACGAGACATTGGAAATCTTCTCTCCCATCGCCCACCGTCTCGGAATCTCAGCCATCAAGTGGGAGATGGAAGACATTGCGCTTCGCTATTTGAATCCGCAGCAGTATTACCGCATTGCCAACCTCATGCACAAGAAGCGCGCCGAGCGGGAGGAGTATATCGCCGGCGTTATCGCGCGCATTCAGGAGAAGCTGGAGGAGATGGGCATCACCGCCGATCTGTCCGGCCGACCGAAGCATATATACAGCGTCTACAAAAAAATGACGGGCAAGAGCAAGCAGTTCAATGAAATCTACGATCTGCTGGCGATTCGCATCATTGTCGACAATATCAAAGACTGCTATGCCACCCTCGGCATTATCCACACGCTCTGGAAGCCGATGCCGGGCCGGTTCAAGGACTATATCGCGATGCCGAAGACGAATATGTACCAGTCGCTTCATACGACCGTTATCGGTCCGACGGGGGAACCGACCGAGGTGCAGATTCGGACCTGGGAGATGCACCGCACGGCCGAGTACGGGATTGCGGCGCACTGGGCATATAAAGAGGGCGGAGCCAATTCGGGCAGCTTCGAAGAGAAGATGACGTTCCTGCGCGAAATTCTCGATTTGCAGCAGGAGACGAACGACGCGCAGGAATTCGTCGAATCGCTCAAAATGGATTTTTTCTCCGATTTGGTATTTGTATTCACGCCCAAAGGAGAAGTCATCGAGCTTCCTGCCGGCTCCGTGCCGCTTGATTTCGCGTATCGCATCCATACGGAGGTCGGGAACCGGACGATAGGGGCGAAGGTGAACGGCCGTATTGTGCCGCTCGATCATCAGTTGAGGACCGGCGATATCGTCGAGATTCTGACGTCGAAGCATTCTTACGGACCGAGCGCGGACTGGGTCAAAATCGCGCAGTCGTCGCATGCCCGCTCCAAAATCAAGCAGTGGTTCAAAAAAGAGAAGCGGGAAGAGAACGTTCAAAAGGGCCGCGAAGGAGTCGAACGGGAATTGAAACGGCTCGGACTGGAGCCGTCGGCTTGGATGACCGACGACAAGCTGCTCGAGGTCGCGAAGAAATTCACCTTCAACGATATCGAGGACATGATGTCCGCCATCGGCTTCGGCGGCATTACCGCCTCCCAGATCGTGACCCGCTTGACGGAAAAGCTGCGCAAGGAAACGGAAGAGGCCAACCAGATCGAATTGACCCACGAGGTCAAGGAAGTCAAGAAGGAGCCGGAGCGCAAATCCCGGCCTGCCCATGGCGTCAAGGTCGAAGGCATCGACAATCTGCTCGTTCGCTTCGCCCGCTGCTGCAATCCGGTGCCTGGCGACGAGATCGTCGGGTATGTCACGCGCGGACGAGGCGTATCGATCCACCGGGCCGACTGCCTGAATATCCCGACGACGATCGACGGGGAAGAGGCGGAACGGATTATCGATGTGCAATGGGGCGATTCCTCAGAGGCGAATTACAGTGTCGACATCGAGATTACCGGCATGGATCGGAGAGGCTTCCTCAACGAGGTGTTGCAGGCCGTCTCCGAGAGCAAGACGAATATCGCCGCCGTCTCGGGACGTTCGGATCGCAACCGGCTGGCGATGATTCATATGACGATTCTCATCCGCAATACCGACCATCTCCATTCGGTGGTCGAGAAGATCAAACGTGTGAAGGACGTGTATACGGTGCAGCGGATCATGCAATGAGCTCGCTGCACTTCTTTGGCATGTTAAGAGGTACACATATTTTTTGAACACATATTTAAAGAGGTTTCTTCAAAAGAGGTAAGTCAATAGGCCGTTCAACTACTGCAGGAAGGGATGATAGGTTAGCATGCGAATCGTGGTTCAGCGGTGCAAGGAAGCCGCGGTAACGGTGGAGGGAGAGACGGTCGGGACCATCGGGCAAGGCTTGATGCTGCTCGTCGGCGTGACCCATGAGGATACGGAGCAGGACGTGAGCTGGGCTGCCGACAAAATTGCCGGGCTGCGCATCTTCGAGGATGAATCGGAGAAAATGAACCTGTCGGTTCAGGATGTAGGCGGGGCAATATTGTCTGTCTCGCAATTCACCCTGTACGGCGACTGCCGCAAAGGACGGCGCCCCAACTTCATGGCTGCCGCGCGGCCGGAACAGGCGGAGCTGCTTTATGACCGCTTCAATGAGCGGCTGCGCGGGCTGGGGCTTGCTGTGGAGACCGGCCGCTTCGGAGCGATGATGGATGTGCAGCTCGTGAATTGGGGGCCGGTCACGCTCATCTTGGACAGCCGGGAGTAGTCTCATCCCGGACAAGCTGGCCCTGCAAGCCTGGAGAGAATGCATGGAATAACGGAATAATTGATCGCGGACGCGGCCCATACTAGGGAGGAACCCTGCGCCTGCTGCCCTACCGTATGCTTTTCTTGGCATTCGGGACCGGCCGGCAGCTGCGGAAAGGAGCCGTATCGTGCGACAATCTTTGCATCAGCTCGCGATCCAGTACAGCACCTGGGCAGCCGTTCAATCCGTCAAGGAAGCGGCTGCGCTCTTGCGGGAGGAGCAGGCCGAGCAGGACGCTCTTCGCCGCCAAGGAGCCAATGTAAAGCGATAGCCGCGGTCATTCGATGCCCGGTCTTCTTCCATCAGGAAGGGGCCGGGCATTGCTGTCTGTTTCGCCGGCTGGGCCGCCGGGGTATAAAGTCGTACGGAAGGACTTCCGCCAGCAATCCGCAACTATATCTTGGCGCACAGGATAGGAAGGGTGACAAAATACGATATCAGGAGACGGCGAGGTGACGGAAGATGAAACGAATTCAGGCATATACGCGGACGGAGAACGAGGCGGAGACGCTGCGTACACAGCTTATCGCGGCAGGCTGTACGAGTATCGAGGTCGGGGAACTGGGAGGCCCGCTTGGCAGCAAGCAGATGCTGTTCGCTCCGTTCATAACCGGCAGTGCGAACGGCTCCGCTTATAACGGCGGGATATCTGCCGTAGGCCCGGGCGGCATCGTGTCGATGCGCGACGACGGGCAAGAGGCGCTCATGACGACCCCTGCTACGGAATTGACCGATAATGAAGGAGGGAGGGACGTTGCTTCCTCCGAGCGGATGGAGGAGCCGGACGGGCTGCGCTATGTCGTCACCGCCAAGGCCGATGATGCGGACTATGATGATGCCGTCCGGCTCATCCGCGAGAACGGCGGATATTTTGACCCGGGAGAAAAGGGCTGACATCTTCCCTTTATTTTGGAAAGTCAATATGATAGGATAAGGACTGGCGCCCGCATGGTTGGGCGCCTTTTTGGGACGAAGGGCCAACTGGGCCGTGTGAGGGGGAGCTTGCAGGAAAATGCGCATTACATTAATCGCCAATGAAGCGGCGTTTGAACGTTCGCTTATTCATATTGTTCAATTGTTCATCGAGCAGCCGGAGGTCACGTATCACGTAAGCCAGCAGCCGGAGGCGGAACGGGCAGAGGAAGCCGAAGCGGTCATCCGACTCGAGCAGACCGAGCCGGAGGGCGGGCTCGCGCCTGAATCGTTCCCGCTCGCGGCAGCGGGCCGCGTTCGCGTCCGGGCTACGCTTGAGCGGAAGGATGGCGCTTCGCTGGAAGCCGTCAATGAACGGCCGGTTCCTGTGGAAGCGACCTATGAGCAGTACCGCAAGCAGGTGAAGAATGCATTCTCCCATGCGCTGCTGCAGGTGCTGACCGCTTGGACCGGCATCGAGCAGCCGTGGGGCATTCTGACCGGCGTCCGCCCGACGAAGCTGATGCATGAGGCCCGGCGGCGCGGACTGTCGCAGGACGAAGCGAAGAAGATGCTTCGCGAAGAATATTTAATTACGGACGGCAAGATCGGGCTGATGGAACAGATTGTGGATCGCCAGTTGACGGCGCTGCCCGACTTGGATCAGCTTCAGAACCAGTTAAGCATTTATATCGGAATCCCGTTCTGTCCGACCAAATGTGCGTATTGCACCTTCCCGGCATACGACATCAACGGGCGTCAAGGCTCGGTCGATTCGTTCCTTGGCGGGCTGCACTATGAAATGCGCGAGATCGGACGCTTCCTGAAGGAGCGGAATATTCCGATCACGACGATATACTATGGCGGCGGCACCCCGACCAGCATCACGGCGGAAGAGATGGACATGCTGTATGAGGAAATGATGACCTCTTTTCCGAATGTGGAGCAGGTGCGGGAGATTACCGTCGAGGCGGGACGCCCGGATACGATTACGCCGGAGAAGCTGGATGTGCTGCGGAAGTGGAATATCGATCGCATCAGCATCAATCCGCAGTCTTACATTCAGGAGACGCTCGATATTATCGGCCGCCATCACAGCGTGGAAGAGACGGTGGAGAAATACAAGCTGGCGCGCGAGCTCGGCATGAACAATATCAATATGGATCTCATTATCGGGCTGCCGGGAGAAGGGACGGCGGAGTTCGCCCATACGCTGCGGGAGACGGAACGGCTCCTGCCGGAATCAGTGACGGTCCATACGCTCTCGTTCAAGCGCGCCTCTGAGATGACCCGCCACCGCGGCGAGGAGAAATTCAAGGTGGCCGCCCGGGAAGAGGTCGAGCGGATGATGACGATGGCGGCGGAATGGACGGGGGCGCAAGGCTATGTTCCGTATTATTTGTACCGCCAGAAAAATATCCTCGGCAACCTGGAAAATGTCGGCTATGCGATGCCGGGTACCGAGAGTCTGTACAATATTCTTATTATCGAAGAGATACAATCGATTCTCGGCCTGGGCTGCGGCGCATCCTCCAAATGGGTGCATCCGAAAACCGGCGCGATTACCCGCTTCGCCAACCCGAAGGAACCGAAAGTATACAATGACAATTATGTGGAAGTGACGCGCAAAAAAATAGAAATGATGAAGGAATTGTTCAAAGAGGCCTAAAGGAAACGCTTGCTTTTTTGTAATCTGTTTGTAATCTTTGCTTCATGTTCCTTTAATATTTGCGTCCTATACTGAATGCATGACCCCCTTTTTAATATATTCTTTTGCTGGACCTACATCTGATGTAGGTTTTTTTCTTGACTTTAGCGTGCTACATCCTTACAATGTTCTTTATATTCTGACATAGCAAATTGATTCAATGACGGGAACAAGTAACCCGCCCCACATGTGCAGAGAGAGGTTCCTAGGCTGGAAGAACCTTGATGATGGACGGACGAAGGACATCCCCGAGAACCGGCGGCGAACTCCATTCGGAATGGATGTGTAGCCGTTCGGCGCTTGGCGTGCGTTATACGTGAATGAAGCGCGGGAAGCGCTCCGGAGGCATATGGGCCAGCGAGGGAGAGCGGACAGCGGAATGTGGGTGGCACCACGGGTGATTGGATTCGACAACCAACTCTCGTCCCTTAGCAAATGTTACATTTGCAGGGCGGGAGTTTTTTTATTTTCAGGAAGCAGGCAGGAGGAGGAAGAACATGGCTTACCAGAAGCCGACAGGCACGCAGGATTTGCTGCCGGGCACCGTCGAAATATGGCAGACGGTCGAGCGCAAAGTCCGCGATCTGTGCCGTCGATTCAACTACAAGGAAATCCGCACCCCGATATTTGAACAGACTGAGCTGTTCGAGCGTGGCGTCGGCGAGACGACGGATATCGTGGAAAAAGAAATGTATACGTTCAAGGACAAGGGCGATCGAAGCATGACGCTTCGTCCGGAAAATACGGCAGGCGTCGTCCGCTCCTATGTGGAGAATAAACTCTACGGCGAACCGGATGTGACGAAGCTGTATTATATCGGGCCGATGTTCCGTTATGAGCGGCCGCAAGCGGGACGCTACCGCCAGTTCCATCAATTCGGCGTAGAGGCGTTCGGGGCTGCGGATCCGAGTCTGGATGCGGAGATTATTGCACTAGGATATGAATTCATGAAGGAAGTCGGGCTGACCGGCGTCCGCGTGGAGATCAATTCGGTCGGCAACGTGCCGAGCCGCGCGGCTTACCGGGAGCGCCTGCTTCAATTTTTGGAGCCGATGAAGGAGTCGCTGTGCAAGGACTGCCAGTCCCGGATGGAGCGCAATCCGCTGCGCGTGCTCGACTGCAAGGCGGATCAGGACAAATTCGGCAATGCGCCTTCGATTCTGGACAGCCTCGATGAAGAGTGCGCGACGCATTTTGCCAAGGTGAAGCAGTACTTATCGGCGATGGGGGTCGACTATGAAGTGAACCATCGCCTTGTACGCGGACTCGATTATTATACGCATACGGCATTCGAGTACAAGGCACAGGGTATTGGCGCCATCGATACGGTCGGCGGCGGCGGCCGCTACAACGGCCTGGTGGCGGATATCGGCGGCCCGGATCAGCCCGGCATCGGATTCGGCATCGGGCTTGAACGAATTGCGCTGCTGTTGGAGAAGCAGGGCGTCGATTGCAATGAGACGTCGCCGCTCGACATATATCTGGTCGGTCTCGGCGAACAGGCCGAGGCTGAGGTCACGAAGCTGCTGAACGATCTGCGGCGCGAAGGACTGGCCGCCGAGAAGGATTACCAGGGCCGCAAGATGAAGGCGCAGATGAAATCGGCTGATCGCATGCATGCGCGATACGCCGGAATTCTGGGAGATGACGAGCTGTCCCGGGGCGAGATTGCGCTGAAGGAGCTGGCCAGCGGGGAGCAGCGGTTCGTGCCGCTGTCCGAATTGGCGCAGCAATTGAAGCAGGTTTGACCTGCCGAGACGCCGCGTGCCGCCAAGAGGCAGACGAATGCAAAAACATAGATGAAGAACGAACGATGATGAGGAGAGTGGAGTTCATGATGTATAAGACGCATTCCTGCGGAGACATAACGAAGGCCCGCATCGGAGAGACGGTCACTTTGAACGGCTGGGTACAGCGCCGGCGGGATTTGGGGGGCGTATTGTTCGTCGATCTGCGCGACCGCACCGGTCTGGTGCAGATTGTATTCAACACGGAATTTTCAACCCGCGCCCATGAGATTGCCGATCGCTTGCGCAATGAATTCGTCGTGGCCGTGAGCGGGCAAGTCGTCATGCGCGACGCGGAGACGGTCAATCCGAACCTGCCAACGGGCGATGTCGAAGTTCGCGTGACGGACATTGAAATATTGAACGGGGCCAAAAACCCGCCGTTCTTCATTGAAGACGGCATCGAAATTGATGAGTCGCTTCGCCTGCGGTACCGTTACCTGGACCTTCGCCGTCCGGAAATGCAGCGTACGCTGAAGCTGCGCTCCACAGCGTCCAAAGTGATCCGCGATTTCCTGGACGATCAGGAATTCGTCGAGGTGGAGACGCCGATTCTGACGAAGAGCACGCCGGAAGGAGCGCGGGATTATCTCGTGCCGAGCCGCGTGCATCCGGGCGAGTTCTTCGCTCTGCCGCAATCCCCGCAGCTGTTCAAGCAGCTGCTGATGGTATCGGGTCTGGAGCGCTATTACCAGATTGCCCGCTGCTTCCGCGACGAGGATCTGCGGGCCGATCGCCAACCGGAATTCACGCAAGTCGACATCGAGACCTCCTTCCTGTCCGAGGAGCAGCTGCAGGGCATGATGGAGCAGCTGATGGTCCGCCTGTTCAAGACGACGATCGGCGTGGACATTCCAACGCCGTTCCAGCGCATTACGTATCAGGAAGCGATGGAGAAGTACGGCTCCGACAAGCCGGATCTGCGCTTCGGCCTGGAGCTGGTCGACGTCTGCGACCTCGTGGCCAACAGCGGCGTCAAAGTATTCGGTTCCGTCATCGAGAAGGGCGGCGTGGTCAAGGTGCTGAACGCCAAAGGCTGCGGCACGTGGAGCCGCAAAGATATCGATGATCTCGGACCGTACGCGGCCCGTTACGGGGCCAAGGGCCTGGCGTGGATTCAAGTGAAGGACGGCGAGTTCCGCGGACCGATCGTCAAGTTCATGAACGAGGAAGAGATCGCCGCCCTGCGCGAGCGGACGGGCGCCGAGGACGGAGACCTGCTGCTGTTCTCCGCCGATACGCGCAAGGTCGTATACGATGTACTCGGCAACCTGCGCCTCTACATCGGCCGCAGACTGAATCTGATCGACGAGAGCGTGTTCAAGTTCGCTTGGGTCGTCGACTTCCCTCTGCTGGACTATGATGAGGATGAGAAGCGCTATGTTGCGGCACACCATCCATTCACCCGTCCAAAAGATGAAGACCTGCATCTGTTCGATTCGGATCCGGGCCAAATCCGGGCCCAGGCGTATGACCTTGTGCTGAACGGCTACGAAGTCGGCGGCGGATCGCTGCGGATCTACAAGCGCGATGTGCAGGAGAAAATGTTCTCGGCGCTCGGCTTCTCCCCGGAAGAAGCGCAAGAGAAGTTCGGATTCTTGCTGAACGCATTCGAATACGGCACGCCGCCGCATGGCGGGATCGCCCTCGGTCTCGATCGTCTTATCATGCTGCTGGCAGGACGCACGAATCTTCGCGAGACGATTGCGTTCCCGAAAACGGCCAGCGCGGTCGATCTGATGATGGACGCGCCGAACATTGTGGAGCCGGCTCAATTGGAGCAGCTTCATATCAAATCGGCCGTCAAGAAGAAAGACAAGAAAGAAGAGCAATAACACGTCCGCTGCACCGAGCAGCTTGAACAACGCCCCTTGCCGATCTATGCTATATAGCAGGCGGCCAGGGGCGTTGCCATTATACTCGGGCGATAGGGGCCCGCAGGAGGAATAGCTGATGTTGCATCAATTTTCGCGTACAGAATTAGCCATCGGCCCGGAAGGGCTGGACAAGCTGAAGAACAGCACCGTCGCCGTGCTCGGCATCGGCGGCGTCGGCGGCATCGCTGCGGAAGCGCTCGCGCGCACCGGCATCGGGCGCATCATTCTGATCGACAAGGATGTCGTCGACATCACGAATGTGAACCGTCAGATTCACGCCTTGACGACGACAGTCGGACAGAAGAAGGCGGAGCTGATGCAGGAGCGGATTAAGCTCATCAATCCGGAGTGCGACGCCATCGCCTTGAATATGTTCTATACGGAAGAGACGTATGAGGAGCTGTTCGCCTACGATCTCGATTATGTCGTGGACGCTTCGGACACGATCTCTTATAAGATTCACCTCATTAAGGAATGCTTGCGCCGCAACATACCGATTATTTCGAGCATGGGGGCGGCCAATAAAATGGACCCGACGCGCTTCCAGGTGGCGGACATCTCGAAGACGTCAGTCGATCCGATCGCGCGGGTCATCCGGCAGAAGCTGCGCAAGGACGGCATCAAAAAAGGAGTCAAGGTCGTCTTCTCGACCGAGGAACCGTTGAAGCCGCGCGTTGACGTGACCGAGAAGATCGTTCCGGATACGGCCCCGGATATCCGCAAGGCGAAGCAGCCGCCGGCCAGCAACTCCTTCGTGCCGCCGGTAGCGGGGCTGATCATGGTCAGCGTCGTCGTCCGCGATCTGCTTACTACGATAGAATCACGGTGATGAACATGGATTTATTCTCCTATCAGGAAGAGCGGGATCCAGGCATGCGTCTGCTTGCCGACCGGATGCGCCCGCGCAATCTTGACGAATATATCGGCCAGGAGCATATCGTCGGGCCGGGCCGCCTGCTGCGGCGGGCTATCGAGGGCGATCGTATTTCTTCGATTTTGCTGTATGGCCCGCCGGGATGCGGCAAGACAACGCTGGCCAATATTATTTCGGAGCGGACGCAGGGGGAGTTCGTCCGTCTCAATGCGGTCGATGCCTCGGTCAAAGACGTGCGCGCGGTCATCGAGCAGGCGGAGAACAACCGCAATCTGTACAATACGAAGACGATTCTGTTCCTGGACGAGGTGCACCGGTTCAACCGGTCGCAGCAGGACGCGCTGCTGCCTGCCGTCGAGAAGGGAACAATCATCTTCGTCGGCGCCACGACGGAAAATCCGTTCCACCACGTCAACGGAGCATTGATGAGCCGCTCAACGCTGTTCCAGCTTAAGCCGCTGACGAAGGAGCATTCGCTTATCGCGATGCGGCGGGCGCTGGCCGATGCGGAACAAGGGCTCGGCTTCATGAAGGTGGAGGCGGAGCCGGGAACGCTGGAGCATATCGCCGCGATGGCGAACGGCGATATTCGCCGGGCGCTCAACGCGCTGGAACTGGCGGTCATGACGACCTCGCCGGAGGCGGACGGAACGGTCCGCATCACGATGGAGGTCGCGGAGGAATCGGTGCGCAGGCCGCTCGTGCAGGCGGACGAATCGGTGCAATACGATGTGCTGTCCGCCTTCCATAAGAGCATCCGCGGCTCCAGCGATGCGGCGCTGTACTGGTTCCTCTACGCGGTAGAGAAGCTGGGCATGGACCCGATGACCTTCATCCGCCGCCTGACGATCGCCTGCAGCGAGGATATTGGCCTGGCCAATCCGCAGGCGATGGTTCAGGCGGTGAGCGCGATGGAGGCGTACCACCGCATCGGATGGCCGGAGTCGAAATATATTGTCGCCCAGGCGATACTGTTCGCCGTCGAGAGCCCGAAGTCGAATTCGATTCCGGCAGCCATCGCTCGCGTCATGGCGGCATTCGACGATTATCCGTCGGCTCCTGTGCCGCTCCATCTGCGCGATGCGCATTATAAGGGGGCCGAGAAGCTGGGGCATAAGGGCTACAAATATCCGCATGATTATCCCGGACATTATGTCGATCAGCAATATTTGCCGGATTCGATTCGCAACCGGGTCTTCTTCATGGCGAGCGAGCAAGGGACCGAGGCGAAGATGCGCCTCAATCAGGAACGGAGACGCCAACCGAAGCCGGATAATGGGGACTAAGGGTAGCGAACGAACGGCTCCTAAGGCGGGATATACCTAATCATTCATGTAGCGGAGCTCAACAAGCAGCACCGGAAGGAGAGGGAAGCGATGATGCCGAAGCATGCAGATAGAGCGGGAGCCGCCGCAATGCGAAGAGCAACGGGAGCCGCCGTCGCGGCAGGGGGCAGCGCAGGAGCCTGTCTCCGGTATGGCATCGGCCTGCTGCTTCCTTTCCATCCGGCGGCAGGCTTCCCATGGGGGACCTTGGCCGTTAATCTGGCCGGCTGTCTCTTTCTCGGATGGTTCTTCACCTGGCTGACGGAGCGTCCCGGTCTGTCTCCGCTATGGAAGCCGCTGCTCGGAACCGGGCTTACGGGGGCGACCACGACGTTCTCGACCTTCGCGGTCGAAGCGCTGGAGCTGTTCGCGGCCCACCGATATGCCGTGGCGGCTATCTATCTGACGGCGAGCATCGGCTTCGGACTGGGACTGGCCTGGCTCGGAATGCGCTGGGCGGCACGGCCCAAGCCGGCACGCGCATGCGAGGAGGGGCAGCGATGAATATGCTGTGGGTAGCGCTTGGCGGGGCGCTTGGCGCCTGGAGCCGCTATGAATTGGGCGCTTATATTACGAAGCGGGCAGGCAGCCGCTTCCCGTGGGGGACGCTGCTTGTCAATTGGAGCGGCTGCTTCCTGCTGGGCCTGTTGGCCGGGATGCGACAGGTGCTGCCCGGTCCGCTGTACGTCTTTGCCGCCGTCGGATGGTGCGGCGCCTTTACGACATTTTCGACTTTCAGCTTCGAAGCATTGACGCTATGGAAGGACAAGCAGCGCGGCCGCTGCGCGTTGTATCTGTTCCTGACGGCAGCCGTCGGGCTCGCCGCTGCGGCGGGAGGACTATGGCTGGCCGGCCTGCCAGGATAGCGCGGGCCGCAAGGTCAAGCGCCGTATCGATCGCAATGAAATGAAAATGGAGGGGTCGACATGTTCGAAGCAAGGCGTTCCTCAACGGGACGGAATAAGATTCAGATGCTTATCGGTGCGGTTATAGTAACGGTATCGGTGCTCGGAGCGGCCGGATGCAGCGCCGGCCATGCCGGGATGGGCAAGCCGGAGGTTGCAGAGCGGCTGATGCCGAATGGGGATCTGCGGCAAACGACCGCGTCCGCGGACCAGCTTCCCCCTTTTATGGACGATAAGAGCGAGGAGATGCAGTTGATATATAAGCTGGCGGCCGCCAACCATGAGCTGCTGACCTCGATGCCTTGCTATTGCGGCTGCGGAGATTCGGCAGGACATCAGAGCAATCTGAACTGCTTCGTCGCGGAGATCGAAGAAGACGGCGCCGTCGTATGGGACGATCACGGCACCCGCTGCGGCGTATGCCTTCATATCGCGGTAGAGGCTTCCAAGCTGAAGCGCGAAGGGATGAGCGACATCGATATTCGCAATGCCATCGACGAGAAATACGAAGAAGGATATGCGGAGCCTACGCCTACCCCGATGCCCTCCGTATAAGCGGGCTGCACCGCTTCGCGTGCCGTCATTTTCCTTGAAACGCCATGTTTAAATTGAACCGCTTTGTCATATCCTACAGGCAACAGCTCGCCAACATATGAGGATATGTTCATCCCCGTCCGGAGACGGTGAAGAAGGGGATGGACCAAAGGACAAAGGAGAGACAATGATGGAATATTTCCTGGGAAAAGATCTGGATCCTGAAGTGCTCGAACATGTATCGCAAACCTTCAAAGCGCTGGGAGATCCGACGCGGATACGGATATTGTCCATGCTTGCCAAGGAAGAATGCGCAGTGAATCAGCTTGCGGAGACGCTGCAGCTGTCCCAGTCGGCGGTATCCCACCAATTGAAGACGCTGCGGGCCTACCGGTTTGTCCGTTACCGGCGGGAAGGACAAAATATTTTATACATTTGTGACGATGACTATATTATCGGATTGTTGAATGAAGCGGTCCGATATGCTTCCAAATTATAAAAAAGCCCCGTTTCCGAGCAAAACGGGTGATAGGACGCCTTAAGGGCGGAATATACTTAATGTCAACCGGGCGCACGGCAAGGGGATGCCATTTCATCGGTTTTTCGGGCCGTGCCGCCATTTGACGGTGATGTACTTTCTTATATAATGTTCTTAATGCAATTATTTTTAGATGATGGGGAGGTGTACCTGTCTATTCCGATGACGGGGAGACAGGGAAAGTTTGGGTGATCCGTTACCGATAGGCTTAGGCATTTTTTTGGTTCCATTTCTTGTATTTTTGAACGGTTTTTTTGTCGCTGCTGAATTCGCCATGGTGAAGGTGCGCGGCAGCCGGATTGATACGCTGGTGCAGGAGGGCAATGCGAAGGCGCGGTTCGCGCGGCATGTGACCGAGCATCTGGACGCGTATTTATCCGCTTGCCAGTTGGGCATTACACTGGCTTCTCTCGGCCTGGGCTGGATCGGGGAGAAGACGGTGGCGCAGCTGCTCAGAGAGCCGCTGGCGGCCCTTGGCCTCGGCGAGGTCGTATTGCGCAGCGTGTCGACCGTGATTGCGTTCATCATCATTACGGTGCTTCATATCGTGCTGGGCGAACTCGCGCCGAAATCTTTGGCCATTCGCAAAGCCGAGGCGATTACGTTGTTGACGGCGGCGCCGCTCCGTTACTTTTACAAGATTATGTATCCGTTCATCTGGCTCTTGAACGGAACCGCGAACCTGCTGCTGAAGTTATTCGGTATTCAACCTGCTTCCGAGCATGAGTCGGCTCATACGGAAGAAGAAATACGCATTTTGATGAAAGAAAGCTACAAGAGCGGTCTGATTGACAACACCGAGCTTGCCTTGGTTGATAACATTTTTGACTTCACAGAGACGCATGCGCGCGATATTATGATCCCGCGCACGGATATGGTCTGCCTCTATGCGCAGAATTCATTCGAGGAGAACAAAGAGAAAGCAATCACGGAAATGCATACACGCTATCCGGTGTGCGACGAGGACAAGGACAATATTATCGGCTTTGTCCATATTAAGGATTTGGTGAAGGCGCCGCCGGGGATTGAAGATATACGTGAAGTAATGAGACCGATGATGAGCGTGCCGGAATTGATCTCCATCAGTGCGCTGATGAAGATGATGCAGAAGAACAAGGTGCAGATTGCCTTGCTCATCGATGAGTTCGGCGGAACCGCAGGTCTGGTTACATTGGAAGATATTATGGAGGAGATCGTCGGCGAAATTCAGGATGAATTCGACGAGGAACGGCCGCAGATCGAGAAGCGGGACGAATCGAATTATTCGATTGACGGCCGCTTGCTGATCGAGGAAGTGAATTCCTATTTCGGCACCGATATCGTATCGGACGATTATGATACCATCGGTGGCTGGATCTATGCCCAGGTGGAAGTGCCGCCGCGGGTAGGCCAGACCATCGCGGTCGAATCTCAGTTCGAGTTCATCGTGGAGGAGACCGATCATCTTCGCATCGCGCGGCTGCATGTCCGCAAGCTCGATGCCCCGGCCTGCGACGAAGTCGATTCTTCGGCCTCCACAACCGTATAGAATACATGAATCCCCCCTTGCTGCCAGAGCGAGGGGGGATTTGTTGTGTTCCGGGCTTGCGGACGGAGCACGACTTGCGATTAGTACTTCAGCTTATGGACCGCGTCGATCGTTCCTCCGCCCAGACAGACCTCGCCGTCATAGAACACGACGGCTTGTCCCGGCGTAACCGCCTTCTGATGCGAGCCGAACATCACTTCATAGATCCCGTCGCCGCTTCGCTCGACTGTGACCTCCTGATCCGGCTGCCGGTAACGGAATTTCGCCGTGCAATGCAGCTTGTCCGGCGCCTCGCCCGCGATCCAGCTCACGCCGGCCGCCCGAAGCCCGGTAGAATACAGGCTTGGATGATCGCCCTGGACGACATACAAAATATTGCGGGCGACATCCTTCTCCGCCACGAACCAAGGCTCGCCCGTGCCTGAGCCGCCGATGCCGAGGCCTTGGCGCTGCCCGAGCGTATAGTACATCAAGCCGTCATGACGGCCTTTGAGTTCCCCGCTGCGGATATCGATCATGTCCCCAGGCTGGGCAGGCAAGTACTGGCTCAAAAACTCCTTGAAATTGCGTTCGCCGATGAAGCAGACGCCGGTGCTGTCCTTTTTCTTCGCGGTGGAGAGTCCGGCTTCTTCCGCAATCCGGCGCACTTCCGGCTTCGGCAGATGGCCGATCGGGAACATGGCGCGCGCGAGCTGATCCTGATTCAAGGCATTCAGGAAATAGGTCTGATCTTTGTTGCGGTCGATGCCGCGAAGGAGCTTGGCCTGACCGTTCTCCCGCACGACGCGGGCATAATGGCCTGTGGCCACGTAATCGGCGCCGAGATCGAGCGCTTTTTGCAAGAACTCCCCGAACTTAATCTCCCGGTTGCACATGACGTCCGGGTTCGGTGTCCGTCCGCGCCGGTACTCCTCCAGGAAGTAGGCGAAGACTTTGTCGTAATATTGGCGCTCGAAGTTGACCGTATAATAAGGGATGCCGATCTGCTCGCAGACCCGGCGCACGTCTTCGGCATCGTCCTCTGCGGTGCAATGTCCGAATTCGTCGGTATCATCCCAGTTTTTCATAAAAATGCCGATTACATCGTATCCTTGCTGCTTGAGCAGCAAGGCCGTAACGGAGGAATCGACGCCCCCCGACATGCCGACGACGACACGGGTATGGGCATTGGCAGTTGTCATGATATCACCGTCTTTGCTGCGGGCCGGCCGGTCTAGGCGTAGAGGGCCGCTCCCGGCCCGGAACCCGTCGATTTATAGTATCACTCTATTGTAACATACCGGTTGAAATAGATGGGGGAAAATAACGATTCACAAAGCGCAGCCTGCATGTTTCTAGTATGGGCCGCTTTGCCGTGAAACTTTCCTTCCCGCTAATCTTTTGTTCTCCCGAAAGAGTAAATTTCAAGCTCCCGAATGCGCTGCATAATATATGTCAGGCTCAGACGTGTCAGGAGCGTCTTCATACAGCAGATCAGCGATCTGCGCTTGCAGCTCTTGGATGATTTGGTTATAGGTCTGGTAATCCTTGATAATCAGGTCCAAGTACTCGTTAACCTGATCTTCGTCATACCCGCGAAACGTGCGGTCAAATTCTTGGTTATGTATATCTAGCGGAGTGAACCGGACTCCAAGTTCCGTCGGGCGCAAGGCCGCTAATTTATCATTTATCATAGAGCATCATTCCTTTCCTCCACGGTTCTGCGCGTTATGGTCGAATGTTCCATTATGAACATTATAATCGAAATTGGGTCCGGGAGCTGAAGATGGAATTACGGGCCCGCTCTTATTCTGCAAGATCCCCCTATTTTTCCAATGAACTTTGTGCGAAAGTTCTTCATAAAATCCGAATAGCCTGTCAGATTATTGTCCATAACGGAGATAGTTATGTTACGATATACGGGGTGCCTTAATCGGAATACATTGAATTGGACAGGAACAACCAATAAATGAGGTGTAATAATGAAAATATCAACGAAGGGCCGTTACGGGCTGACGATTATGATGGAGCTGGCCAGGAGCTACGGCGAAGGCCCGACTTCCTTGAAGAGCATCGCGGAGAAGAACAATCTCTCCGAGCATTATCTTGAACAATTAATTGCGCCGCTCCGCAATGCGGGCTTGGTTAAGAGCATACGGGGAGCCTACGGCGGATATATATTGCCGGAGAGCCCGGAGCAGGTCACGGCAGGCGAAATTATTCGCGTGCTGGAAGGTCCAATCTCTCCGGTCGACTTCACGGAAGAGGATGATCCGGCCAAGCGCGATCTGTGGCTTCGTATTCGCGACAGCATCGCCACGGTGCTCGATTCGACAACGCTTGCGGATCTGATCTCGTACAAGGATGAGAACGTGCAGGAAAGCTATATGTTCTATATTTGACGATCGCGAGGGAAGCGAAATGGAACGAATTTATTTCGATCATGCCGCGACGACGCCGCTTCATCCGGAGGCGGCGGAAGCGATGATCGCGGTCATGCGGGACGTGTATGGCAATGCCTCCAGCGTTCACGCCGCCGGCCGCGAAGCGACAGCGGCCTTGACCCGGGCGCGGGACAGCGTGGCGGAGCGGCTCGGCTGCCGGCCGCAGGAGCTTGTCTTTACAAGCGGCGGGACGGAGAGCGATAACGCGGCGTTGTTCGGCGTTGTCCATACCGCCTGGCTGAAGCACGGACGGGAACGTCCGCCTCATGTCGTAACTACGGAAGTGGAGCATCATGCGGTGCTCCACGCTTGCCGTTATGTGGAGCAATTCGGCGTGGAAGTGACCTACGTCGCGCCGGACGAGACGGGTCTCGTCGCGCCGGAGCGCATTCAGGAGGCGCTCCGGCCGAATACTTGCCTGGTGAGCGTCATGACGGGCAACAACGAGGTGGGTACGCTGCAGCCGATTCGCGAGATCGGCCAGATGGTGCGCGAGCAGGGGATTGTGATGCATACCGACGCCGTTCAGGCGCTCGGATTCCTGCCGTTCCAGCTGCAGGATTGGCCGGTCGACATGGCCAGCTTCTCCGCCCACAAGATCAATGGGCCGAAGGGAGTCGGCTGCTTGTATATCCGTCAAGGGACGGAATGGGAGCCGATGCTTCACGGGGGCAATCAGGAGCGGAAGCGCCGGGCGGGGACGGAGAATGTGGCCGGAATCGCGGGCTTCGCAGCCGCGCTTCGCATCGCGGAGAATGAACGGGAGGACAAGGTGCGCCTGACCACACAAGTGAGGGCTTCGCTCTGGTCGAAGCTGGTGTCCGCACTGGGAGAACGGGTCGCGTACAATGGGCATCCGGAGCACCATCTGCCTCACATTCTTAATGTGAGCGTGTTGGACGTTCCGACAGAGACGCTGCTGATGAATCTTGATCTCGCAGGCATTATGGCGGCCAGCGGCTCCGCTTGCACATCCGGTTCCTTGGAAGTGTCGCATGTGCTCGAAGCGATGAAGCTGTCCGAGCTTCGCACGAGCACCGCCGTTAGATTCAGCTTCGGATTGGGCAATACTATAGAGCAAGCCGATATTGTGTCGCAACAAATTGCAACCATCGCCAATCGCGTCCGTAGTAGAAATTAAGGAGTCCGCTAGACATCATCGAGGGGCGGGACCCGCGGCGAGTGGAGCGCTATCGGCGGACAGGCGCGCCCGTGCGGCGAAGCCGTATGTGCCATGAACCGAAGGAGGGTCCCGGAATGAAGTTGCTGGAGCTGATCGGCCTGCCTGTGTTCGATATCGGTACGGGCAAGCAAATATCCAAAGTGAAAGATATCTGCATCACCCCCGAATGGGAGATTACCCATCTTCAGCTTGTCAGCCGCGTCCGTAAGCAGGATATGCTGGTACAGTGGAAGGATGTGACCGCATTCGGGGATGACGCGGTCATGATTGCGAGCGGCGAAGCCGTGCAGATGAAGGCCAGCGCCTCGCTGGAACGGGCATTTCTGTCGGGAGAGGCTGCATTGAAAGGATTGCCGGTCATGACTTCGGAAGGCTCCCAGCTCGGATGGGTCGCCGATGTTTATTTTCAGCCCAATATGGATAACCAGATAACAGGTCTGGAAATTTCAGACGGCCTGCTTGCGGACCTTCTGGAAGGAAGACGGCAGATTGAAGGAATGAGCCGCTTGAAATGGGGCACCGATGTAATCGTCGTGGAAGAGAGCGGAAGCGCAAGCGCGCAATCAAATTAGTCTAATGGACGGAATGGTGAAGAACGATGATGCGATGCCCGAATTGCAATTCCAAAGATATCGGGAAAATTGGCGCCCACCAGTTCTACTGCTGGGGATGCTTTATCGAGTTGACCGTTAACGGCGATAAAATGTCGGTGTTCCAGGTGGAAGAAGACGGAACGTTGAGCTCGCTCGACGATTTATTTTTTGGCGATGAATTTATGACCCCACCCTATCCGGAAGCGCATGCTTCTTCATAACGGAATGGACACATATCGGAATAAAGCGAACAAAAGCGTTCATGCTGCCCCCGGGCGGTGCATGGACGCTTTTTGCCGTTCCGGCGGCCGCCGGGCTGTGTGACAGATCTCATATTGCAAGCTTCCTCATTTGTAGATAATACATATTGTGTCTTTTTCAAAACAACCATACTACATATAGTGTTTTAGGGTGTTGAAATATCAATAGAGATGATATGAAAGGGTGGAGTAGCGATGACGATCATGCCGCGATTGCGCGATGCGAACGTTGCCGAAGAGAGTGCGGGAGGTGCCGGACCGATGCCTTGGGCATCCTGGGGGAGCGCCCGGAAGGGGGATGGCGGCACGCTGCCGGACAATCATCCGCTGACGGGGTCGCTGCACGAGATTGTACGGGACAGCGATTCGGATCTGATGCGGGAGAATGCGAATGTGGACGGCCGATCTCCGATGGGCATCATGAGCAAGATGGCCAGCGAATGCTCACGTTGGTATGCGATGAATTATTTGCTCGCTCCGGAAGCGCGGGAAGCGATCGAGGATAATCTGTTGTATCCTCACGATCTTGATTTCTATGCGTACGGAACGACGACCTGCTGCCAAATCCCGCTTGGACAATTGCTGAAGCGGGGCTTCAATACCGGCCACGGCCATATGCGGGAGCCGCAGGATATCAAGAGCGCGCTCGCTCTGGCCTCGATCATTTTGCAGGCGAATCAGAACCAGCAGCATGGCGGACAAGCGTATCCCGCCTTCGATTACGATCTTGCCCCGTATGTAGGCAAGACGTTCCGGCGCCATCTGGCCTACCTTGAATCGCTGCCGCTGCAGCCGGAGCTCGACCGGGAACAGGAAGCTTGGCGGCTGACGGAGCGCGACGTGTACCAGGCATGCGAAGCCTTCGTCCATAACGCCAATTCGATGCATTCGCGCGGCGGGGGACAAGTTCCGTTCATTTCCATCAATTACGGGACCGATACGTCGCGTGAAGGGCGCATGCTCGTCAGACAGCTGCTGATGGCGACGAGAGCGGGCTTGGGCAAGGGAGAGACACCGATCTTTCCGATTCAGATCTTCAAAGTAAAAACAGGCGTCAACTTCGGAGAGCAAGATCCGAACCGCGATCTGTACGAGCTGGCGCTGGCGACGACGGCGGAGCGGCTGTTCCCGAACTTCGCCTTCCTGGACGCGCCCTTCAACAAGGAGCATGACGACGGAACGCCAGAGAGCGAGGTCTGTTATATGGGCTGCCGCACCCGGGTCATGGCCAATGTGAACGGCCCGTCGACGCCGCAGGGGCGCGGCAATCTGTCCTTTACGTCACTTAATCTGGTCCGGATCGCGCTGCTCGCCCGCACGAAGGAAGCTTTTTTCAGCCTGCTGGACGATATGCTGGACATTGCCGTGAGACAGCTGGCCGCTCGCTATGAGTATCAAGCACGGAAGCGGGCCCGCGATTTCGCCTTCCTGATGCAGCAGGGCGTCTGGCGCGGCAGCGAGCGGCTTCAGCCGGAGGACGAACTGCGTGACGTATTGAAGCAGGGCACGCTCAGCGTCGGCTTCATCGGGCTGGCCGAGGCGCTTGTCGCCCTGACCGGCTCCCATCACGGCCAATCCGAGGAGGCACGCCAGCTTGGTCTTGACATTGTGGCCCATATGCGCCGCCGGATGGATGAAGCTGTGGCATCTAACGGGATGAACTATTCGCTTATCGCGACCCCGGCAGAAGGGCTGTCCGGCAAATTCACGAAGCGCGATCGGGATGATTTCGGCCGCCTTCGGGGAATTACCGATCGTGATTACTATACGAATTCATTTCATGTTCCGGTCTATTATCCGATCAAGGCGTATGACAAAATCCGCATCGAAGGGCCGTACCATGCCTTGTGCAATGCCGGTCATATTACATATGTCGAGCTGGACGGCAGCGCCAAAGCGAACCCGCAAGCGCTCGATCGGATTGTGCGTGCCATGGCAGAGAACGGGATCGGCTACGGATCGATGAACCATCCGGTTGATCGCTGCCGCTGCTGCGGCCACCAGGACACGATCGAGGATGGATGCCCCGTCTGCGGCGGTACCGATGATGACATTGAGCGCATTCGCCGCATTACCGGTTATCTGGTCGGCGATATGAGCAAATGGAATTCGGCCAAGCGGACGGAGGAGACCGAGCGGGTGAAGCATCGATGAGCTTGCGGGTGATGTCGATTGTGCATGACAGTGTCGTGGACGGCGAAGGGCTAAGGACGGTCGTGTTCGTCAGCGGCTGTCCCCACCGCTGTCCGGGATGCCATAATCCAAGCTCCTGGCGCAGCGACGCCGGCACGCTGATGAGCGTCGAGGCGGTGGCGGCCGATGTGCTCTCCAATCCGCTGACCGATCTCACCTTATCGGGAGGCGAACCGTTCCTGCAGGCCCGTGCGCTTGCGAAGCTGGCCCGCATCGCGAAGGAAGCGGGCCGGACGGTCTGGTGCTACACCGGATATACGGTGGAGGAGCTGCTGCAGGACGGAACCCGGGATCAGCGGAAGCTGCTGCAGCTGACGGATGTGCTGGTGGACGGCAGGTTCCTGATTGAGCGCCGCCGCCCTGGCCTCCGCTTCCGCGGGAGCGATAATCAGCGCATCTGGAAAATGAGGAATGGCCAGCCTGACGAGTTAATTTTCGTTTAGCTACACATACTTTACTGTACGATGCTCGTCCGAACGGAGTGTGGAATACAGTGGAGCGTTTTTGGAAAAACAAGCTGTTCGTCAATGGCGTATATGTTCTGCTCGCCCTGTTCATCCTGTACCTCTTATACTTGTTGAAGCCGCTTCTGGGCAATGTGTACGGGATTGTGAAATCGGTGCTTGCCCCATTCCTCATCGCGATGATTATCGCCTACGTGCTTAATCCGGTCGTCAATATGCTGTGCGAACGCAAAGTTCCCCGTTCGATGGCGGTGCTGCTCATTTATGCGGTATTCATCGCCTGTGTCACCGTGCTGCTCGTCAATATGATTCCGATGATTATGAAGCAACTGGAGGAATTGAATGAGCAGATGCCCCACTTGAATGCGAAGGCCGAGGAACTGATGGATGGCCTTAGCGAGTCGTCTCTGATGCCCATGTCGGTCCGAAGCAGTCTGAACGATTGGATTTACGGCATGGAGAAGCGGGTGGGGAAGGTCATCACCGAATTTATGAACAACCTCGGCGCTACGCTTAACATCCTCATGATGGCGCTTATCGTGCCTTTTTTGATTTTCTATATATTGAAAGACTTCAACGTCTTCGAAAGGACGGTTATTGCCTATGTGCCGAAGACTCACCGCAAGCACATGGTCATGATGCTCAAAGAAATCGATAATGCGATCGGCAGCTATATCCGGGGGCAAGTCCTCGTCTGCGCCATTATCGGGGTGCTGGCTTATGTCGGTTATTGGCTGATTGGACTGCCATATGCGCTGCTGCTGGCCCTGTTCGTGGCCATTTTCAACATCATTCCGTATCTCGGTCCTTATTTCGGAGCGGCTCCCGCACTGATCGTCGCTTCGACCATGTCTTTGAAGATGATGATTTTCGTCATTACCGTCAATACCATCTGTCAAATTCTCGAAGGGAACATTATTTCGCCCCAGGTGGTTGGCCGGACGCTGCATATGCATCCGCTCTCGATTATTTTTGCCCTGCTCGTCGGAGAGCGGCTTGCCGGCATCATCGGAATGATTCTGGCCGTGCCGGTGTTTGCCGCGCTCAAAGTCGTCTTGTCCCATGTGTTCGCCTATTACGTGCGCCGCAAAACGGTGTGACCGAAGTCGGGATGACTATAGCAGCAATTAAGAAGATTCGCTGGCAATGAACAAGCTCCAGCCGAACTTTTGACCCCCTACCTAAGATGTGATTTGTTGACGCTTCTCTCTGGCGAAAAACAAATGATGCGCCACTTGCGTTAAAGAAAGTGGATGCGGCGAAGGAGCACCGTCGTACGGCATATCCGCAAGGATACATCGGTCCGTTGGACCAAAGGAGGGGTTCACACGTGAAAAGAGCATTGGCCGTCTTACTCACGGCGGCAATGGCGATGGAGCTGTCCATCAGCACGGCCTTGGCGCAGTCGCCCGACGAAATTGCTCGCGCAGACCAAGCCTGGCACATCATTACCGTTGATTCTGTAACGCCGAGTTCCGGCTCGGAAGACATTGATATTCAGCCGCAGCTGAGTATGGCGTTCCGCGAGGCGGTAAGCAAGGGCAAGGGACATATTACGATCAAGAAGCGAAGCGGCGAAGCCGTGGAGACGATTGCCGTGGACAGCGATCAGCTCCGGCTCGACGATAAGCAGACCAAGGCGATCATTACGCCTTCGGTCAAGCTGGATTATCGCACAACTTATACGGTGCAGGTCGACTATGGCGCCTTCACGAGCGAGCATGGGGAATTTCTTGGCATTTATGATCCGGCGGTGTGGTCGTTCACGACGAAGGCGGAGCAGGGCATTCCGGTGCTGGAGCAGTTAGCGCCCGCCCGTGGACAGAAGGATGTGCGCGTCGATGCGAATCTGGCGCTTACGTTCAATGAACCGGTATGGAAATCAGAAGGCAGCATTCTCATTAGAACCGCCAATGACGGCAAGGTGTATGAGGCGATCTCTGCCTCATCGAACCGGATCGGCGGGGACGGAACAAGGATGATTACGATTGATCCGGTGCTGGATATGAAGCCGGATACGGAATATATCGTGGAAATTACGGCAGGTGCCTTGCGCAATGGAAGCAAACAGGCTTATCCCGGCCTGCAGGGGGACAACGTCTGGCGGTTCATGACGGGCAAGCAGGACGTGACGGCGCCGGTGCTGTTATCGGCTTCAATGCAGAATGCCGACACGATTCGGCTGACCTATAACGAGGCGCTTGACCCCGCATCGGTTCCGCCGGAATCCCGCTTCTCCGTTACGGTTAATGGAGATTCGCGGAGCATCGCGAATGTGGCGGTAGCGGGCAGCGCCGTCGACGTGAAGCTGAAGAGCGGGATCGCCTACGGTCAAGTCGTGCGAATCAGCTATACGCCGGGCAAGGACCGGAATATTCAGGACGCTGCCGGCAATGCCGCGGCTGCGCTCGATCGGACCCCAGTCAGCGATACGACGGATGCCACGCTGCCGAAGCTGCAGCAGGTGACGGCCAAGGGGACGCAGATCGTCTTCGAATTCAACAAAGAGCTTGATGCGGTATCGTCCAAGGCCGCAGATCAGTTCACCGTCCGGGTGGACGGCAAGACGAGAGCCGTCACCCGCATCTCTCAGGATGGGCGCAAGGTGACGCTGTCGCTGCTTCACCTCATCACGAATGGCCAGGTCGTGAAGATCCGGTATGCGCCCGACCGCTACCCGCTGCAGGATCGGGCCGGCAATCCGGTGCCTGTCATCAGCGAGCAGTATGTACGCAACGTGAACGATACGAAGCCGCCGGTGCTGGAAGCGGCCGAAGTGAACGGCAGCGTGCTGCGGCTTGTATATAATGAAGGGCTAGCGGCGGATCAAGTGCCGCATCGCAGCCATTATTCGGTGCTGGTGAACCGGACGGCACGCTATGTCCAGACCGTTCAGATCCGGGGGAACGCCGTGGAGCTGGCGCTCGATTCCAGCGTCTCCGATCATGATGAGGTGACCGTATCCTATGCGCCTGCCGATCCCCGTCTGACGGATCTGTCCGGCAATGCGGCCGCCGCCTTCACGTTGGCTAAGGTCGCGAACAAGACGGACAACGAGGCGCCGGTGCTGCGCAGCGCCTCGGTCAAGGGCGCAACCGTGACGCTGAACTTCTCGGAGAAGCTGCGGGAATCGCCGGCCCCGGCGTCATCCCAGTTCTCCGTGCAGGCAGACCATGCCAGCATGCGAGTGAAGAGCGCCTCTGTCAAGGGCGACAAGGTGACGCTGGCGCTCGATGAGAGCGTGAACCCGTACAGCGCTGTAACGGTCTCCTATTCGCCGGGGACGAATCCGCTGCGGGATCTGAACGGCAATGCGGTCTCATCGTTCGCCAACGCGGCGGCCGCGAATGAGACGGACGGTTCGGTGCGGCCCGGCGACATTCAGCCTGCTTCGCATGACTGGTTCCTTGACAGCGGATGGTATCTGTTGTCCAGTTCGGCGGCGGAGACCTCATCCGATCGTTCCCGTTACGGCCAATCCGTCAGACAGTATACGCTGCCAGCCAGCAAGTTGAAGTCCTCATTCGATTATGTTATGCATAACGGCACGCGCAACCATCTGGCATTCGAGGTGCCGGCCTCCGAGCCTGCGGCGATGGTAGCCGTTCCGCTGTCCGCGCTGAAGGATGTGTATAGTAAAGCGAACGATGCCGTCTTCTCGATTCGGTATGGCGACATCCTGTACTCGGTGCCGCTTCGCGAGCTCGACTTCGGCCGGCTGGAGCGCGAATGGGGCGGCAGCGCGGCCTATCTGCTCCTGCAAGCGGAGAAGGCGGGTGGGGCGGACGCGAATGCGCTCACGAGCTATCTTCAGGCGACAGGGGCGAATATCCGCGTCCAGCCGGTCGACTTCTACGCTTCTACCTTCGCCGGTTCGACCAGCCCGCGGGCGCTTGAAGCACAGCTCGAGTACAAGGTGCGGACGACTGGATATGTCGATAGCGGCAACGCTTCGGCTGTCCGCTACGATGCTGCCCTGGCGAAGGCGGGCTTCGTGCCGACGGTGATGAAGCAGGGAGCCGGAGTGACGGTGTTCGGCTTCCTGTTCAAAGGCAATCAAGCGGTCGCGATGATGGACCGCAGCAAGGATTTCCAAGATATTCGAAGCCATTGGGCGCGGGAAGCGATCCGCGAGCTGGCTTCTAAATATATTATTGAAGGCGTCAGTTCCACCGCCTTCGCGCCGAACGCGAACATCACGCGCGCCCAGTTCGCGACGCTGCTCGCCCGCTCGCTCGGACTGCAGGGCGATCCAAGCGCCGCCGCCGGGTACCGTGACGTGAGCACGTCCAGCAAGCTGGCGCCTTATATCGGCGCCGCGACGAAGGCCGGCATTATCGGCGGCTTCGAGGATCGGACCTTCCGGCCGAACGAGTCGATCAACCGCGAGCAGATGGCTCTCATGCTGGTGCGCGCCATGGATTACGCCGGCTATGCCGTCACCGCCGATCCGGCGGCCTTGAACAAGTTCAAGGACCGCGATCAGATCGGGCGCTATGCCGTGACCGGGGTCGGCAAAGCGGTGACGAGCGGCATCGTGAAGGGCATGACGTCGTCCACCTTCGATCCGAAGGGAACGGCGACGCGGGCGCAAGCGGCCGCGATGCTGAAGCGGATGCTGCAGCAGATTCAATATTTGGGATAGCTGGGCGAAGCCCATTGGGCATGCCTGCAGCGCGCCAATGGGCGGCCCCCCGGCCCCCTGCCGAGGAGAGGAGCTTCGGCAGGGGGCTCTTTTTATATGGGGGAGCGATGGCGGGAGCAAAGGAATCGGCTCCGGGGCGGCTCCGGGTCGGAGATGTGGAGCAATGATTCCGAAGTCGCGCTGGTGATTTCCAGTCTTGAATGCACATCGTGGTACACCCGATTGAAAAAAGCTGAAGGAGTACAGTTTTTTATCACTTGCGTGATGAATTCGCTAGAATTGCGCAAAACTGCATCCTTTCGCCGGATTTGGCCTAAAACAAGCGAGAACAATGTGGAATTGATGCATCCTGGCAGCATTTTCCCCTTAGGCGGAGGGGAAGCGGGGAAAAGCTGTAAGTTTCAGGCTGTTGGAAAACCCCTGTTTTTTTCGGAGGGGTGATTACCTAATCGAAACTTGGCATTCAGAGCGTCATCGCCTTCTGGAGACATCATAATCTCCTGGGGTTTTCACGTGTGGAGGGAATTGCTGCTATTTTACAGGAATTTCGGCTCAATGAGTCCACATTTCGAGGAATTGCTGCAGTTTTACAGGATTCCCTTTCTGGTGAAGTCGTCCTACCGAATTGCTGTAGTTGTGCAGGATTTTGCCTACTGAATCAACGTGTCTTGAGAAAACGTGCAGTTTTGAGGACTTCGCCTATCGGATAGACATTTCATTGTGCAGTTTTTAGGCACTTCGATTCAGATAAAATTTTTCTACTGAGAGACAAGTCCTGATAAAGTGCCCAAAAATCCTTTGGACTTTCTCAACAGCCTGAAGTTTGCAGGATCCTTCGGCTCCGTATGCAAGTCCCCATAGCCGAATCTGGCAGGGCGAATGACACTTGCCTGGGACGGATCCAACCATCACTTCAGAAGCGCATTCGGATGGGGACATAGCCGCGTCATTGACAAGCACCGCAGGTTTATTTATACTATGTTATCGGATAAATAGCACAAATAGGCATAAAGCGAAGACAAAACCTATAGTAGGCTGCAGCCCTTGATCCAGAGAGAAGATTCCGGCATCGATATGAGGCCGGGTGGAAGAATCTTCATCAAGAAGAACAGCTGAACGCTAGTTTTGGAGCGTGAACGAACTTCACCGGGTCGGACCCGTTATCAACGCTAAGGCGATCGCCCGCTGGACGGCCGCCGGACTGCGCCGCGGCATGACTGAACGATGAGCCGCCTGTCCGGAGACGGTTTCTTGCCGGGGGATAACCAGGGTGGTACCGCGATGGATTTCAATCGTCCCTGATTTATCAGGGGCGATTTATTTGTATAAGTCAATAATAACTTTGTGACAAATGGAGGCGTCAGTACGCATGAAAGCCAATGAGATTCGCGCAAAATGGTTGGAATTTTTCGAGAGCAAAGGCCATCATATCGAGCCGAGCGCTTCGCTCGTCCCGCATAACGATCCGTCCTTGTTATGGATCAATGCCGGCATGGCGCCGTTGAAGCCGTATTTTGACGGGCGCGTGAAGCCGGACAATCCGCGGATTGCCAATTCGCAGAAGTGCATCCGCACGAACGATATCGAGAATGTCGGCAAGACCCGTCGTCACCATACATTTTTCGAGATGCTCGGGAACTTCTCCATCGGTGATTATTTTAAGGAAGAAGCGATTACCTGGGCATGGGAGTTCCTGACCGACAAGCGCTGGATCGGGTTCGATCCGTCCCGGCTGTATGTCACGGTCTACAACGAGGATGAAGAGGCATACAAGCTGTGGAATGAGAAAATTGGGCTGCCGGCGGATCACATCATCAAGACCGGGGACGACAACTTCTGGGATATCGGGGAAGGCCCGTGCGGTCCTTGCACGGAGATTTTCTACGATCGCGGCGAGAAGTACGGCACGCTGGAGAGCGACCCGGAATGCTACCCAAGCGGCGAGAACGAGCGCTATCTGGAAGTATGGAATCTCGTATTCTCTCAATTCAATCACAATAAGGACGGCAGCTACACCCCGCTGCCGAATAAAAATATCGATACCGGCGCAGGGCTCGAGCGGTTCGCTTCCATCCTGCAGGATGTCGACTCGAACTTCGATACCGACTTGTTCCAGCCGATTATTCAGGCTAGCGCCCGCGTTGCCGGCGTAACTTACAAGGAGAATGAGAAGCACGATGTCGCGCTGAAGGTGATTGCCGACCATGTGCGCACGGTGGTGTTCGCTGTCGCCGATGGCGTACTGCCTTCCAATGAAGGCCGCGGCTACGTCATCCGCCGTTTGCTGCGCCGTGCGGTCCGCTATGGCAAAGTGCTCGGAATCGACCGGCCGTTCCTCGTCGAGCTCGTCCCGCATGTCGGCGACGTCATGGGAGGATACTACCCGGATATTGTCGAGAAGCGCGAATTCATCGAGAAAGTCATTCGCAATGAAGAGGAGCGCTTCCACGAGACGCTGGCCGATGGGCTGGCTATTCTCGGAGAAATGGCGGACGCCGCCCGCGCGGAAGGACGGACGCAGATTACCGGCGCAGAAGCGTTCAAGCTGTATGACACGTACGGCTTCCCGCTTGATCTGACGGAAGATTATGCCGCCGAGCATGGGCTGACGGTCGATCATGAAGGCTTCGATGAAGCGATGCAGGCGCAGCGCGAACGGGCGCGTGCCGCGAGACAGGACGGGGCAAGCATGAAGATTCAGGGCGGACCGCTGGCGGAGTTAACGATTAAAAGCGAGTTCGTTGGTTATAATGAGTTGGTAACCCAATCCAACATTGTCGCGATGTTCGCCGGCAATGAAGCCGTCGAGGAAGTGAAGGCGGGAGACTCCTGCCAGATCGTGCTCGATCGCACCCCTTTCTATGCGGAGAGCGGCGGACAGGTAAGCGATGGCGGCACATTGACTGCACCGGGGACGGCAGCCGTCGTGGAAGAGGTGTTCAAGGCGCCTCACGGACAACATGTGCTTGTCGTCCGGGTAACGGAAGGTTCGCTTCGCACCGGCATGAACGTGCAGGCAGCGGTTGCCCGCGCCGAACGGGAAGACATCGTGAAGAACCATACTGCGACCCATCTCCTGCACAAAGCTCTCAAGCAGGTGCTCGGCGAGCATGTCAATCAGGCAGGCTCCCTTGTAGAGGCGGAGCGGCTTCGCTTCGACTTCACGCATCTGGGCGCTATCCAACCGGACGAGTTGCAAGATATCGAGCGCCGGGTCAACGAGCAGATTTGGAACGGCATCGGCGTCGTGATCGAGTCCAAGGCGATTGACGAAGCGAAGGCGATGGGCGCGATGGCGCTGTTCGGCGAGAAGTACGGCGATATCGTGCGCGTGGTCCAAGTGGGCGATTACAGCATCGAGCTGTGCGGCGGATGCCATGTCCGGAACACGTCGGAGATCGGATTATTCAAAGTGGTGAGCGAGAGCGGGATCGGCTCCGGCGTCCGTCGTCTGGAAGCCGTTACGGGCCGTCACGCTTATCAATATATGGAATCCCAATTGGAGCTGTTGAAGCAGGCTGCCGGCCTGTTGAAGGCGAACGCAGCCGACGTGCCGAAGCGGGTCGAGGGGATGTTCGCCCGCGAGAAGGAACTGGCGCGCGAGAATGAATCGCTGAAGGCGAAGCTGAGCAGTCTCGAAGCGGGGCAGTTGACCGACCGGGTCCGCTCCGTAGCGGGAATTCCGGTGCTGGCGGCGCAGGTCGACGCCGGCGGCATGGACGCGCTGCGCACGACGGCCGATGAGCTGAAGGCGAAGCTTCCAGGCTCTGTGATCGCGCTGGCCTCTGCAGCTGACGGCAAGGTGAACCTGGTCGTCGCTGTCGCTCCGGAGCTGGTGAAGCAGGGATTGCATGCAGGCAAGCTGATCAAGGAGCTGGCTTCCGTCTGCGGCGGAGGAGGAGGCGGCCGTCCGGACATGGCTCAGGCCGGAGGCAAAGATCCAGGCAAGATCGACGATGCGCTTCGCCTGCTGGACGCGCTGGTAGCTAAGCAGCTGGAAAGCGGCAAATAGGGCTGTTGATCCAGCCGCCTGGAAAATAGTAAAATAAGAACAAACCTGAACGCTTCATCGTTTCGACAAAAATTTATTGAATAATACAGGCTATGAAGCGGAATATTTTCGCGTTTGTTCGGGTATGTGTTATGATAAGAGTAAAGCGAGGTGTCGGCGATGAATTCCATGGATAAGACGATGAAGTTCAATGTGAAGGCAGAGGAGCAGGAGGCATCCAGCCAAGATATATTGCTGTCTGTCTACGATGCCCTTGTCGAGAAGGAATACAATCCCATCAACCAAATCGTCGGTTATCTACTATCCGGGGATCCCGCTTATATCCCGCGGCATAACAATGCTCGAAGCCTGGTACGGAAGAAGGAGCGGGATGAATTGATCGAGGAGCTGGTGCGCTTCTATCTCAATCATCACCGTTAACAAGCGTACGGGCTCCCGAGTTCATCGGAAGCAGACATAGGAGACGATAATGAAGATTCTCGGCTTGGATTACGGGGACCGCAAGATCGGAGTCGCGGTCAGCGACGCGTTCGGCTGGACGGCGCAAGGCCTCGAAGTCATCGTTCGGCGGAAGCCTGATGACGACCTGCGGCGGATTGGCGAGATCATCAAGGAACACGGCGTCGAGGAAATTGTTATCGGATTGCCGAAGAACATGAACGGAACGATTGGACCGCGGGGCGAAATAAGTAGGTCATATGCTGAAGTCTTGAAGCAGTCGTTCGGATTGCCCGTTCACCTGTGGGATGAGCGCTTGAGTACGGTATCGGCGGAGCGCACTTTGCTCGAAGCGGATGTTAGCCGGAAGAAGCGCAGACAAGTCATTGATAAGATGGCGGCAACCATAATTTTGCAGACGTATCTTGACTATCAATCAAGAAGGTGAGGGGTTACCATGACACAGGACAATTATTTGCAAGAGGAACCGGAAATTATTTATATCCCGGACGATGAGGGCAATGAAGAAGAATTTGAGGTCATCATGAAATTCGAAGTGGATGGTTCTGATCGGAAATATATGATGGTAATTCCTGTTGATTCCGAAGACGAAGAGACCGATGAAGTATATGCGTTCCGCTATGAAGAAGACGGTGATGATCTGAAGCTGTACATCATCGAAGATGAAGAAGAATGGAATATCGTAGAAGAGACATTCAATACGCTGGTCAGCTCCGAGGAGGATGAAGCGTGAGCACCGATGAGGGCATCCGGTTCATTGAACGGTTGAAGAGCGTCTATGGCGATGCGGTGGAGATGACGGACGAGCGGGGGAAGAGCCGAACCTGGTCTCTTGTCGCGGAGTTCGAGTATCGTGGACGGGCGTACGCCGTGCTGCAACCGGGCGAAGGCCCGGACGTCGCAGAACCGGATCTGTTCCGCATCGTGCCGGAAGGCGACAACGGCTGGCAGCTTGAGACGATAGACGATGACGAAGAATGGGAAGACGTGATGGAGCGCTACGACGAGATCGCGTTCGCCGATCAATTCTAGCCGCTTCATCGCAGACAGTGATAATGAACTCGTGAAAAAGGGCGGAATTTCCGCTCTTTTTCCATGTAGGAGTGTGGATGAATGAAGACTGGAACGAAGGTGATGACCGCTTTCCTAATTCTGATTATCCTGGCGGGAGCCGGCGTAATCGGTTATGTGTGGAACGGCATGCAGCCCCTGCCGACAGAGGAGCGCGAGATTACCGTCACTATCGAGCCGGGCACGGGAACGTCCAGCATCGCTTCCCGTCTGGAAGCAGAGGGCGTTATTAAGAATGCACTTATTTTTAAAGGTTATTTGAAATATAAAAATGAAGGTTCCCGCTTTCAGGCCGGGACATATGCTTTCTACCCGGGTGTTACGTATGACGAGATTATTGCCAGTTTGAATCAGGGCGATGTCGTTCCGGATAAAATGATCCGCTTTACGATTCCGGAAGGCTATACGGTCGCGCAGATTGCCGACAAGCTGGCTGACGAAGGGTATGTGAACAAGGACATCTTCCTCAAGTTGACGGAGGACATCGCATGGTTATCAGGACACTCCGAGTTAACGGCGCTTATTCCGACCGGCGATGACATCAAGCATCCGCTGGAAGGGTATTTATTCCCGGAGACATACGAGATGAAGGAAGGAAGCAGCGAGGAAGAGATCATCCTTCGTATGCTGGAGGAGATGCGGCAGCGGTTGATGGACATCTCTCCGGGCTGGGAGGACGAGCTGCAAACTAAAGATCTAACGCTCCATCAATGGCTGACCGCTGCGTCGCTGATCGAACGGGAGGTCGTCGTCGATGAGGAGCGCCCGCTTGTGGCGGGGGTTATCTTCAACCGCATGAAGCAGAGCATGAAGCTGCAGATTGACGCCACGGTCCAGTACGCGCTGGACAAGCCGAAGGAACGGCTGTATTATAAGGACTTGGAGATTGAGAGCCCTTATAACACGTACCAGATTAACGGCTTGCCGCCGGGTCCAATCGCGAGTCCGAGCAGCGCGTCGCTTGAGGCGGTACTGCGTCCGGAGCCTTCCGACTATTTGTTCTATGTTACGAAAAAGGACGGAAGCTTCACTCATTTGTTCGCCAAAACGTATGAAGAGCATTTAAAAAATATCGAAAAAAGCAAACAGACAGCAGGAGAATAGAAAGTGGGGAAGGAACGATGACGTATCAACCCGAATTGCTCGTCACTGCCAGCAGCACGGAAGAGGTCGCGCGTCTGCTTGAAGCTGGCGCGAATGCGGTCTTGGTAGGGGAAGAGAAGTACGGAGTGCGTCTGCCGGGCAATATGACGCCCGATAGCATTGAAGCAAGCTTGCTGCATGCCCGCGCCCGCGAGGCGAAGCTGTATGTAGCGGTGAACAATATATTTCATAACGACAGGCTTCAAGAATTGGCCGACTATTTGCGCTGCCTGGAGCAGTTGAAGGTGGATGCGATTGTCTTCGGAGATCCTGCCGTGCTGATGACCGCGCGCTCAGCCGCGCCTTCGCTGAAGCTGCACTGGAACGCCGAGATGACGTCCACCAACTACAAGACGGCGAAATACTGGCAAAAGCGCGGTGCGAGCCGCATCGTCGCGGCGCGCGAGCTGAATATGGAACAGGTGCTGGAAATGAAGCAGCAGCTGCCTGACATGGATGTGGAGATTCAAGTGCATGGCATGACGAATATTTATCATTCCAAGCGGCATCTGGTGAATCATTACTTCGCACATATCGGGGAGCATGACGAGATGGGCCGTGCCGATATGAGCCGGAAGCTGTTCCTTATTGAGCAGGAACGTCGTGAGGAGAAATATCCGATCTTCGAGGATGCGAACGGCACGCATATTATGAGTTCGGATGACATTTGCGTGCTCGAGGATCTGAAGCCGCTGCTGGATGCGCGGGTGGACAGCTTCAAGATTGAAGGGCTGTTGAAGTCCGTATCCTATAATGAGACGGTCGTGAAGGTCTATCGGGAAGCGATTGACAGCTATCTTCGCGATCCGGAGCAGTACCGTTTCCACGAAGAGTGGATGGGTCGCATCCGGGCCGTACAGGATCCGGAGCGCGAGCTGTCGTTTGGGTTTTTCTATAAAGATCAGGTGTATTAAGAAGGGAGCGAACAGCGATGACAACCGAAGCGAAGCCTGCCAAATGGAAAGGCAAGCGGTATCGACTGGATAAGCCCGAATTGCTCGCTCCCGCCGGAAACCTGGAGAAGCTGAAGTTCGCGATTCACTATGGTGCAGACGCCGTCTATATTGGCGGGCAGAAATACGGTCTGCGCTCAAATGCGGACAATTTCAGCTTCGAGGAAATGCGGGAAGGCGTAGAGTTCGCCCGGAAGTACGGAGCGAAAGTATTCGTGGCGACGAACATTTATGCTCATAATGAAGATCTGGAAGGCATTGAGGAGTACCTGCGGCAGCTGGAGCAGGTCGGCATCAGCGCCATCATTGCCGCCGACCCGATTATTATCGAGACGGCACAGCGCGTGACGCCAGGGCTGGAGGTGCATGTCAGCACTCAGCAGTCTATTGCCAATTGGCAGACGGTCCAGTTCTGGAAGGAAGAAGGCGCGCCGCGCGTCGTCCTTGCTCGGGAGACCAGCCTGGAAGAGATTGTGGAGATGAAGCAGCATGTCGACATCGAAATCGAGGCGTTCATCCACGGCGCGATGTGCTCCTCGTATTCGGGACGCTGCGTGCTGTCCAATCATTTCACGAACCGGGATTCGAACCGGGGCGGATGCTGCCAATCCTGCCGCTGGAAATATGATCTGTTCGAAGACGGGCGGCCGGATCCGGATCGGGTCGTCACTCCGGAAGAGGCTGCAGGCTCTCCGGTGCTGGAGCAATTCCGGCTCGGTGTGAATCAGCTCGCCCTTGCGGATGAGGAGGAGCATGCCTTCTCGATGAGCTCCAAGGATCTGTGCATGATTGAGCATCTGCCCGATCTGATCGATGCCGGCGTAGACAGCTTCAAAATTGAAGGCCGGATGAAGTCGATTCACTATGTGGCTACGGTCGTTAACGTGTATCGTCAAGTTATCGATGCCTATATGGCCGATCCGGACAATTATGAGTTGAAGCAGGAATGGCTGGATGAGATTCGCAAGGCGGCGAACCGTCCCGTCAATACGGGCTTCTTCTATGACGAGCCGGATCATGAGGATCATATTTATGAACCGGTAGAGAAAGCGGCGCCGTATGACTTTGCAGGCCTGGTCATGGACTACGATTCGGCGACGGGCATGGCGACAATCCAGCAGCGGAACCACTTCAAGCCGGGAACGGAAGTCGAGTTCTTCGGCCCGAACGGCACCTTCTTCAAGCAGACGATCGACAAGCTGTGGGATGCCGACGGCAATGAACTGGATGCGGCGCGTCACCCGCTGCAGCTCGTGCGGATCGAGGTGAACGAACCGGTTCGCTACTTCGACATGATGCGGAAAAAGACAGCAAAGGCTTAACCGAATCCCAGCCTGCTCCTATCCAGGAGCAGGCATTTTATTTATTCATTTACACTGAAGATTATTGGGTGCGTGCGGCAGATGTGCCGTTCTTTTTTTTGTTGGAGCAGGAATGGTGGAAGAGACGACATAGGTGCAGGTGGCGGTCAATGAGTCTCGGGTGCCATATGAGCGCTATCCCCGTGGCGCAGGAAAGTTCTCTAGTTAGTGCATTGAATGCTCCATATGAGCATTATCCCCGTTAGGCAGGAAGAACAATTATGCCTCGAATGTTCCTTATGTGCAAACACCCCTCCGCTCAGGAGTATGTCAAGTAAGTCTCGGCTGCCATATGAGCGCTATCCCCGTAGCGCAGGAAACTCTTCAAGTATGCATTGAATGCTCCATCTGAGCGGTATCCCCCGTTGGACAGGAAGTTAGACTAAAGCCTAACTATTAGTGCATTGTGAACCAACTCTTTTTGCGCGGGTAGCAGATCGTCATAATGTGTAGGAACCTGAGTGGTTGGGAGAGTGAACGTAAGACGTACGGGTACACCTGAGTGGTTGGGAGAATAAACGTAAGACGTGTGGAGGGCACCTGAACGGTTTGGAGAGTCTTCATAAGGTGTTGCTGGGAGGACTTTGGAGGAATCATAGAAGTTAAGCTAGCGCGGCTAAGAGCGCGAACGGGAGCTTGGGTGCATCATTTATGGATCGTTTTGTTCTGCATTTTTTGTTTTTGTGCACATTTAGTCACAAAATCGTGGATGTGCTTCCAAATATGTGAAAGGGATTCCGCGCGAAGTTGTCGAAGTAGTGCATAAGACATGGTTGTAGGTCAAATGACCTTGATATTGTTGATGGAGGAGAGGTGCTGCTGTCCATGCATACACGACTACGCGGAAATGCCGGGGAACAACGCGCCACCGGTACTAGACATTCTTTCCATCCGCTGCGTTCGGTCGGGATGAAGCTGTTTCTCGTCTTTTTCGTAACCATTGCGCTTCTTGTCGGTTCGGTGGGGCTGTTTTCGTTTTTTCAGGCACGAAATATTATTCAAAGTCAAATCGCCCAAGCACAGGAACAGACGTTGATTCAAGTGGGGGAGAAGCTGGATTTATTCTTCTCCAACTACTCTGAATTATCCACCCAGATTCTCTTCAACCAAGATATACAGGCCGCTTTTTTAGAAGCCGCGCTTCAGCGTGAGGGCAATGAATATGAGAAGCTGCAAAATCGGGTTCGGGTTGAGAATCACTTGAAATCCTATGTGATCGGCAATCCGACTTTGCACGGCATCTACTTGCTTCCCGTGAATGAAAAGGAGCCTGCCTTCACATCCGGCTCATCGGCGGAAAAGCTTAAGGACCTGCGCCAGGCGAGCTGGTTCACGCAGGCGCAGCAGCAGCAAGGGGAGGTGCTGTGGCTGCCTACGAAGGCAACTGGAGTCTCCGGCACAAGCCCGGATGCGGCGTTCGGGCTTGCCCGGGCCGTTAAAAATACATATACGGGTAAAACGCAATATATCGTATTCGTGGAAATCTATTTGTCGGGACTGCGGGAGCAGATCCGCTGGAAGACGGAGGAGGGCGCTTTCGCCCAGATCGTCGATGCCGATGGCAAGCTGGTCTTCTCGGAGCAGACGGAAACCGTTAACGAGCCGCCAGGCACCCGGCTTGCTGCCGAGCCCGACCGTGCGAGCGGACGGGGAGAGACCTCGGATGCGAATGGCAGCGAGCTTCTTGGCGCTTATTATCGTTCCCCTGTGACAGGTTGGACGCTGAACGGCTTCACGCCGGCCAATGTATTGCTTCAGGATACGATCACGATCCGGAATGTGTCGTGGGCGGCGATCGCCATCTCGCTTGCTGTCGCGCTGCTCATCGGCTGGTATGTCATCCGGAGCATCGGCTATCCGCTTGAACGGCTTAGCCATCTGATGGAGGAGGGAGCGAGGGGACGGCTCGGCCTGCAGATGAGGCACCGATCCCAGGATGATATCGGGCGGGTGGCGGCCAGCTTCAATGTCATGATGGCTCGAATCGGCGAACTGGTCGGACGGACGGAGGAATCCGCCCAGGCCGTGCAGGCGACGGCAGGGAAGCTGACGGAGGCATCCCGCGCGACCTCTCAGTCCGCCGAGGAGATTGCGCTGGCTACGGAAGAGATCGCGCACGGTTCGACGATGCTGGCTGCCGAAGCGGAGCGGGGCAATGAATGGACCGGCCGCACATCGGCGCAAATGCTGCATGTGATCGATTTGAACGTGGAAATGTACAGTGCGGCCACGGAAGTGGAGGCAGCCGGACAGCGCGGCTCCGCTTATATGGAGGAGCTCGGGCGCAAAACCGGGCTGACCGAGAGAAACATTCACGCCCTTGTCGGCAAGGTCGATGCACTGAAGAGCGGATCGGGGGCGATTCGCAATATTCTTGACCTGTTGACGCAGATTGCGAAGCAGACCAATATATTATCGCTGAATGCCGCGATCGAGGCGGCACGTGCAGGCTCCGCGGGGCGGGGATTCCTTGTCGTCGCAGATGAAATCCGCAGCCTGGCAGATGAGTCGGCGCGTGCGATTGAACACGTCAGGGACAGAACGGAAGCGATCGAACGGGAAATGTCGGAGACGATCGAGATGCTGAGCGGAATCCGTCCGGTGTTCGAGGAGCAGCTCGCTGCTGTGCATGGAGCCGATTCGCTCTTCCAGGAAGTTCAGCAGCATATGGGCCTGTTCATGGCGAAGCTGGATCAGGCGACGGAAGCGGTCAACGAACTGGATGAGACGCAGCGCATGCTGACGGGAGCGATGACGAATGTCGGGGCGGTGGCCGAACAGTCGGCAGCGACGACGGAAGAAGTCGCTTCCTTGAGCGGGGAGCAGAAGTCGGTATCTGAGCAGCTGGTGTCGTTGTCGCAAGAGCTGGAATCCGTGTCGAAGCATCTGATGGAGCGGCTTGCCCAATTTCAACTAAATTAACGAAAAACCGGCGTTATACTGCCCTCTGCTTCAGGGGGGCAGTTTTTTTGTATGCGTTTCCGTCGATACTGGACTTAGGAGCATGCTAGATTGGAGTATCCACGGAAGGAGGATTGGCATGGAGGCGCGCAAATGGAAAATCGGCATCACGCAGCTTGCCGGGCTGTTGACGCTTGCCCGGGGACGGATAGCGGCGGCAAGCATCTTGATTGCGGCAGTGCTTGGCATCTACATTATGCGGCTCGGCTGGCTGCAGCTGATCGAGCCGCATCGTCCCGTGCAGGGGGGCATACATACGCTTCTGCAGCGTTCCATTATACAGCGGGAACGAGGCATCGTGCTCGATGACGGCCGGGGGTCGATCCTGGATCGCAGCGGCCGTCCCTACACGGGAGCGGCCGTGCAGGCCGCCGTCTTGTTCCCCGTTCATCGCGATTCGATACCATCTGAAGCGGTGCGCACGCTGGCGCTCTGGTTCCATACGACGGAGCGAGACGTGCGGGCGCGCTGGGAGAGCGTTACCGAACCGCTCGTATGGCCTTCGTCCCGGGACGGCAAGCTGCCCCATCCGCTCACGCCGGAGCAATCCCGGAAGCTGAATGCTTCCGGCTGGGACGGGGTGCGCTCCCTTCCGATCACGGTCAGGTATCCGCTCGGCAAGAATACGCCGCAATGGATCGGCTTTGTCGCGCAATCCGCCGGGGAGCAAGCCAAAAGCGGGATGTCCGGGACGAGCGGAATGTCAGGACTGGAGCGGTCGTTCGAGCCTCTGCTCCGGAGTCTCGGACCGACGATTCTCGTCCATTATACTGATGCGGATCAGCGCCCGTTGTATGGTCTCGATATTCGGATCCGGCGCCCGGACAATCCGTATTATCCGCTGCAGCTTGTCACGACGGCAGATCGCGAGATCGAGGCTGCCATCGAGCGAGCTGCGGATGAAGCGGGATTGACGAAGGGCTCTGTCGTCGTGCTCGATGCGGCGACGCGCGATATCGTTGCGATGGTGTCCCGCCCGGCCGCCGATCCGAATCATGTGATGCCCGAGCAGGGGGCCTGGAATAACCGGGCGCTCAAAGCGCTGCCCCCTGGCTCCGTATATAAGCTGTTCATCGCCGCTGCCGCGCTCGAAGCCCAAGTCACGGATCAGCAAGAGCAATTCCATTGCAGCGGCGACTATGGCAAATACGGTTTATCCTGCTGGCTTAAAGACGGGCACGGAACATTGACGCTCCGCGAGGCGTTGGCGGAATCCTGCAATGTCGTGTTCGCCGAGCTTGCCGAACGGATGAGCGCCGCCGGGCTGGAGGCATTCGCCAAGCGGGCAGGGCTGGCAGGAATTGTCGGCATGAGTTCTTCGGATGGGCGCGGGCATAATGAGTTGAAGCATTTTGATGGAGAGGAGGCGAGCCGGATATTTGCGGCGGGAGACGAAAATGGAACGATTGACGGGGGAGAGAAAGCGCAGCTTGGCATCGGTCAGCGCAATGTGCGTCTTACGCCGTTGGCGGCTGCCAATTATGTCGCCACGCTGCTTCAGGACGGAGCGGCAGGAGAGCCTCGTCTCGTCCAGGAGCTCCGCTATGCGAACGGACTGTCTTTCGCCCGCTTCGCTGCCGGAATAGGAAGCGAACGGGTGATGAAGCCGCAGACGGCAAGACAGGTGCGCCGTTGGATGGAGGATACCGTCGCCTATGGAACGGGACAGTCGCTTCGTCAAGCGGCCTGGCGGCTGGCGGGCAAGAGCGGGACCGCGCAGGCCGATGCTTATGGAAGCGGGCGGCTGCATACATGGTTCGTCGGCTATGGTCCGGTGGAGAAGCCCAAATATGCGGTGAGCGTCGTCTGTGAGGATGAGCCCGCCGGGACCTCCCACCGGGCAACCGCCTTGTTCGGCAAAGTCATGGATTTGCTCGCCGAGCATGAGAATTCCGGCTTGCCGCGCCACAGCACGAGGTAACGGCCTGTTCGGGCTTGCCGCGCCACAGCACGCGGGTAACCGTCTGTTCAGGATGTCCGCGCGGCTGCGGCTGCGTGCCGGCCGGAAAATTATTTATTGTCCGAATCCCGCACGGTTCCGTCATTCGCATCCGGTCCTTCCGGGAAAGGGGAGGCATCGAACTCTTCTTTTGGCATACGAATCCATTTGTTCAAATACCCTTGATCATAGAGAGCCTTGACCAAGATAAGAAGAATAGGGGACAGGACGACCCCGACGACACCAAATAACGACAAAGATAATATCATAAAGGAAAGCATCGTAAACGCAGACACGCCCAACGTATTGCCCGTAATTTTCGGATCTAATATTTGCCGGGTAATCAGCGTGACGCCCAGAACGACCGTGAGCCAAATAGCGAGCCAACTGTTCCCCGCGATGAACAAGTATACGATCCATGGAATAAAGATGACCGGAACGCCAAGCAGCGGCAGCAGATCGAACAAAGCGGACAAGAGTCCGATCAGCAACGCATTGCTCACGCCAAGAAGCAGCAGCGAGATGAAAATGATGCCGAATGTAATCGAGATCAGCTTCAGCTGTGCTTTCAAATAGGCAGCGATCCCTTTAATAACATTTTCCTTCAGAAATGTATACGCATGTCGAAATGTTTTGGGCGTATGGGTGCGCGCGGCTCTTCTCCACGTATCGATCTCGATGCTGAGGAAGTATGCCAGTATAATCGCGATGCCGAAATTGACGGTGAACGCCGAGAAGGAGGAAACATTATTGATAATCCAGCTTAAAAAATCGAGCGCGATTTGCGAGCCTTTCTTCGCGATCGTTCCGACATATTCATTCAGGCGCGTCGTCATGTCTTCGGGGAGCGCCTCGTATTTCTGATGAAGGAACGCGGTAATGTTCGCAAATTCCTTCTGAAGGACTTCAATATATTTGGGCATTCTCTGTTGGAGTTCAATCGCCTGCTTCATCGCAATAAAGCCAAGTCCAAAAATAGCGCCCAAAATGAGTAAAATAAACAGCCCTACCGACAGGGCGGAAGCGATCGCCTTGTTGACGCCGCGCCGATGGAGAAATCCGGCTAGCGGTTCAATAAGCATGTACACAATGAACGCGAGGAAAATAGGCTTGGCGATGGAATACAGATAACTGAAGCTATACATGATAAGGTAGATCGTCAGTATGAGCAGTCCAATGTCAAAAGCCGTTCTCCAATATTTACGGTAAAACGCGATCATAAAATAACTCCTTTGCTCCCGATTCTTTGCTTGGATCTCATTGTACACGAAAATGAATTCCAGTGCCTATTCTTTCATGATATGTTACAATAAACTTGACGCCTCACAGGGGTATAGATATAAGAATGAAACGGGGAAATTGGGATGGAAATCATTTTGTTATGGTGCTTTTACATCCTGACGTTTTATGCGTTTCTACCAGGTATCATCAGCCGATTATTCGGTTTCCGCGTGTTCCAAAAGGGCAGATCGGATTCGAAGCTGGCGCTGACGTTCGATGACGGGCCAGATCCGGAATATACGCCGCAGCTGCTGGATTTACTGAAGACATACAACGCCAAGGCAACCTTCTTTGTCGTTGGCATACATGCGGAGAAGCACCCCGAATTGCTGAAGCGAATGAGCGATGAGGGGCATTTGATTGGCATCCACAACTACGTCCATAAATCCAACTGGCTGATGCGTCCGAAAACGGTGAAACAGCAAATTCGCAAAACGTCGGATATCATTGTGTCCGCTACTGGACAACGATCTCACTATTATCGTCCTCCGTGGGGGATTGTCAATTTATTTGATTATGGCAATCTCGGTCATCTTCAAATTATACTCTGGTCCGGCATGTTCAATGATTGGCGGAAGAAGGTCGGCGAGGAACGGCTCTTCCGGCGCATGATGAAGCGTTGCCGGGGCGGAGAGGTGCTGCTCCTGCACGATTGCGGGCATACGCTTGGTGCCGATAAGGAAGCTCCCGGCATCATGATGAAGGCATTGGAGCGGTTTTTGAAGGAAGCGGCGGAGCGCGAGCTGTCCTGCGTTCGCGTAGATGAGCTGATCAAGGAGACCGAGAAGGAGAAGATCAGCAATCCTTCCTGGTTGAAGCGCGGCATTATCAGCGGCTGGCTTCTATATGAGAAGGCGTTCCATGTGCTGTACGGCCTCCAGACGACGAATCGCCAAGATCCGGTGTTTCATTTCCGGATCCGCCCGTATCATGGGCAGACGCTTCAATTGGATGACGGCATCGAATTGAAGCGGGACGATGAGTTACTGGAGCTGCATTTCGATAATAAGCGGCTGTACGAGATTGGCCGGCGTTCGCGCTCACCCGTCCAGCTTGCGATACAGATGATACGCGCCGTAGAGAAATCGTTGCCGGAGCTTGCGGATTATATTATGGATCATCCAGAGCTGAAGGCGAATGTAAAGGCGTTGTACGGCGTAAGCATGATTCATCGGGGACCGGAGCAATTCGGGTTCACCGTGCGGGAGCTGCCGCGAGGCTTATTTTCCTGGTGTACGCGCCAATATTTGCGTCTGCTGATGAGCGTCATTCATCCTCAAGGGAAGATGAGACTGAGAGAGCACTCGGAGCAGATGGTTCCCAAAGTGATGGTCATGTCCGTCGAAACGCTCCTTACCCGCTATGGCAAGTCACGCAAGCCGGTGATGGAGCCTCAGCCGGAGCGAATGATCATTTTAGACAAAGGAATGGAAAAAGCAACGCATTATTTGTAATTTTTTAGATAATAAGATAACGACGATGCCGCCCCATTCTATTGGAATTACATAACAATAATGGGGCTTCTCTTTTTGTTTCTTTTTTTGAACGGAGAATGCAAGGTTTATGCAAAAAAATGAAAGAACATGCAAATGAACGCCGGTGATGGATTTTTGTGAAATTTGTCTTCTCTAAGATGGACATTTTGACGAAAAATGCGACTATCCTCCGTACTCGGCATGCCGAAAACCGCGCGCTTCCCGGACTTTTCTACTACAGTTGATAAAAAAAGTTATCGTCATAAAACCACAAACTTTCAAATTAAAAAGCATAAAGGGATTTACAAAACCGAAATTATAAAGTAGTATTATGAAAAAATATTCGTTTCCTGCTCATGAAATGGGGGTTTTTTGCAAACTTATTTGACCAATGTTCTATAAAGCGTTAACGAACGTTTTTTACTCATCGCGATGATTTTTTATGTATACAACTTTATAACTACTTCAAGTTACAAAGGTTACAAAAAACATCAGAAATTGAACATCAGGGGGAGAATGAAGTGAAGAAAAGATTCAGCATCATCATGTGCCTGCTCCTGTCCTTGACGCTCGTGCTGTCCGCTTGCGGCGGAAGCGATAGCGGCAACGGCGATTCCGCAGGACAAGCTAATCAAGAGTCATCCAACAATGGTGGCACAGATAACGGTACAGACGGCGAGTTGGTCTCTGACGGCTTGATTCCGGCAACGGACAAGAGCAAGTCTCCAGCAACGGCGACAAACCGGACAGATACAGCTATCATTGGCATCACGGCACCTAGTGGTATCTTCAACCCGGTCTATGCTGAATCTGCATATGATAAATACGTAATGCTGTCATTGTTCAACGGCTTGCTCCAAATCAACAAAGACGGCACCTATTCCGAGGACTTGGCGGAAGAATACACAATTTCGGACGACAAGCTTACTTACACATTCAAGCTGAAGGACGGCTTGAAGTTCAGCGACGGTACCGCATTGACGGCGGAAGACGTTGCATTTACATTGACCGTACTGCATGACAAGTCCTATGACGGCCCGAGCGATATCATCAAGGACGCGGCCATCAAGGGCGGCCAAGAATATAAAGACGGCAAAGCGACTTCCATCGAAGGCATCAAGGTTGTCGATCCGAGAACAATCGAAGTCACTACGTTGGAGCCGCGCGCGCTCGCACTGGGCGCCATCGGTGACGTAGGCGTATTGTCCAAGGCATATTACGGCAAGGACTACAAGCAAGGCGATCTGTCTTATATGAAAGATTTATTCACGAAGCCGCTTGGTAACGGCGCTTACAAGCTGGACAAGTTCGTTCCGGGACAGGAAGCAGTATTGTCCGCGAACGAGAACTTCCATCGTGGCGCAGCGAAGATTCCGAACCTGATCTTCAAATTTACTACGGATGAGACGAACGCGCAGTTGCTGCAAACCGGTGAAACCGATATGGACATGGTAACCGTATCGAAAGACCAAGTAGAGCAGCTTCAGGAGCTGGGCTTCCTGGATATCAACCTGTTCCGCACGAACGGTTATGGTTATATCAATTTCAATCATAACAAAGAAATGTTCAAAGATAAGCGCGTCCGTCAAGCATTGGCTTACGGCCTGGATCGCGAGCAAATCGTTGAGGCTGTATACCAAGGCTATGCCGATGTTATCGACATTCCGCAATCGAAGGACTCCTGGTCTTACACGGATGAAGTAACGAAGTACGATTTCAATTTGGAAAAAGCGAAGCAGCTTCTCGATGAAGCAGGCTGGACGGTAGGAGCCGACGGCATCCGCGAGAAGGACGGACAGAAGTTCAAGATTACGTTCACCGCTTCTTCTCCGAACCCGGTCAATGACGCGATCATTCCGGTCGCCCAAGCGAACTGGAAAGAGCTCGGCATCGAGCTTACTGCAGAGCAAATGGACTTCAATGCCGTTATCGAAAAACGTAAAAAAGGCGACTTCGACATGATGTTCCTGGCTTGGGGCTTGACTCCGGATCCGCAATCGAGCGAAAATGTGTTCAAGACGGGCGGTTCTCAAAACGACATCGGATATTCGAATCCGAAGCTTGACGAATTGTTCGAAAAGGCCGGCAAGGAAGTTGACGTTGAGAAGCGTAAGCCAATCTTCAAAGAAATCTACCAAGAGCTGAATGAAGACTTGCCTTACATCTACCTGTATCAACGCCGCGACATGTGGGCAACGAACGCACGGATTCAAGGCTTCGATATGTCGCCATACCGCTTCTTTACGTATGATTTGAGCACTATCCAAATTCAATAACGACTTCAAAAGTGCTGCATACCGAATGCTCAGCCATCAGGCTGGGCATTCGGGTTTATTTCATGCTAGGAGGAATAATTATGAAACAATACGCCTTGCGGCGGCTGTTACAGCTGATTCCGACCGTTATCGGCGTGTCGATTCTGCTGTTCGCGGTCTTCGCGATGGCGCCGGGGAACTTCATCGATTCCAACCCGACGCTGTCGAAGGAGCGCGCAGCCGAGCTCAAAGCGATTCATGGCTTGGACAAGCCGCTCGTTGAACGTTATTTCACTTGGGCTGAAAATACGCTCAAAGGTGATCTCGGATTGTCATTGCAGCACAAACAGCCAGTCACCACGGTCCTTAACCGTTATATGTGGAACTCCTTTTTGATTGCCGCTATCGTGCTTGTGCTCAGTTGGGCTATTGCGATTGTAGTCGGCGTTTTTGCCGCGATCAAGCAGCACTCTTTCTTTGACGGCATGGTTACGCTGCTCGTCTTTGCGCTGATGTCGCTTCCGTCGTTCTTTGTCGGGTTATATGCCATCAAAGTGTTTGCCGTCGATTTGGCATGGGCGCCGGTCGGCGGAATGTACACATCAGGCAGCAATGCGACAGGGTTCGCGCGCTTCTGGGATCTGCTGCAGCACTTGGCGTTGCCTGTTGCTGTGCTGACGGCACTGAGCGTCGGCAGCTTGACCCGTTATTTCCGGACGAGCATGCTGGACGTTATCCGTCAGGACTTCATTCGGACCGCCCGCGCCAAAGGGTTGAAAGAACGCACCGTCATCTTCAAGCACGCGCTGCGGAACGCTCTGCTTCCTGCAATTACGCTGCTTGGGATCGAATTGCCAGGGTTGTTCTCCGGGGCCATTATTACGGAGAAAATCTTCAACTGGCCTGGTGTCGGCCGCATTAACTTGGACGCAATCAATGCCCGTGACTACTTCCTGTTGATGGGCTTCACGATGTTCCTGGCTCTGCTGACGATGCTGGGGAATTTCTTAGCAGATTTACTTTACAGAGTCGCCGACCCTCGTGTCCGGATGAAGTAGAAAGGGGAGTTATTTGTGTCTCAAACGGTAGCTGAATCCGTTAAAGGAGCTAATGTGCGCCAGGCCAAACCGGCTTCCCCGTGGAAGCTGGCATTTAAACAACTGCTGAAAAACAAATTCGCGGTCACGGGAGCAATCGTCGTTATACTTATGTTTATCATCTGCTTCCTGGGACCGGTTGTGTCTCCTTATTCGTTGGAGACGATGAATATCAAGAACGGCAACAAGCCGCCTAACGCCGCACATTGGCTCGGCACGGACAATCTGGGCCGCGACATTCTGCTGCGCGTCATGCTGGCGGGCCAAGTCTCTCTGCTCGTAGGCCTCGTCGCCATGGCTATCTCCGTGACGCTGGGCAGCTTGATGGGCGCGCTTGCCGGTTACTATCGCGGATGGGTAGATACAGTTATTATGCGTCTTGCCGACATTATGATGTCGATTCCAAGCTTGCCATTGCTGATTATTCTCGGCGCGATCTTGTCCGATATGAAGGTTCCGCCGGAGCAGCGGATATATCTCGTCATGTTTTTGCTCGGATTTATGGCATGGCCGAACTTATCCCGTCTCGTGCGCGGGCAAATCTTGATGCTGCGCGAACAAGAGTTTATGCAGGCGGCTGAAGTGCTTGGCCTGCGCGACCGACGCAAAATATTCCGCCACTTGCTGCCAAATACGGTACCGATCATTATCGTCGTAGCAACCTTGCTGGTAGGCAGCTCCATCCTGTACGAATCGGTATTGAGTTATTTAGGTCTCGGGGTCGTTCCGCCGACACCTTCATGGGGCAATATGATTTCGGCAGCGAACAATATGATAGAATTTAAGAAGCGGCCGTGGTTGTGGATACCGCCAGGAGTATGTATTTTCTTGACGGTAATTGCCATCAACATCATCGGGGATGCCTTGCGTGACGTGCTCGATCCGAAAATGAAGAGGTAGGAGATACGATATGGCAAACAATTTGATCGAATTTCGCAATCTGCGGACGAATTTCTATACCAGTGGTGGCGTCGTGAAAGCGGTCAATGATGTCAGCTTCTCGATCAGAGAAGGCGAGACGCTGTGCGTTGTAGGCGAATCCGGCTGCGGCAAGAGCGTTACAGCCATGTCATTGATGCGACTCGTCGCGCCTCCGGGGAAAATCGAAGGCGGAGAGATTATTTATAAAGGGCAAGACCTGCTGAAGCTCAAAGAGCGTGAAATGCGTCAGATTCGGGGAAATGAAATCTCGATGATTTTCCAGGAGCCGATGACGTCGCTCAACCCGGTCTTGAAAATCGGTGAACAGCTGGTTGAGCCGATTTTGCTGCACCGGGGCGGAACGAAGAAGGAAGCGCGCAAGCGGGCGATCGATCTGATCGAGCTCGTGGGCATTCCGCGCGCAGAGCAAATCTTCGACGCCTACCCGCATGAGCTGAGCGGCGGCATGCGGCAGCGGATTATGATCGCGATGGCCTTGACCTGCGATCCGAAGCTGCTCATCGCCGACGAGCCGACGACGGCGCTGGACGTTACGATCCAGGCGCAGATTCTTGACCTGATGCGCAACATTAAGAGCGAGTTCAAGACGGCGATTATGCTGATTACCCACGATCTCGGCGTCGTGGCCGAGATGGCCGATCATGTTGTCGTTATGTATGCCGGCAAAGTCATTGAAGAGGCGCCGGTCATCGAATTGTTCCAAAATCCGAAGCACCCGTATACCCAAGGGCTGCTGAAGGCGAAGCCGATTATCAATGAGCGCCGGGAACGGCTCTATACGATTCCTGGACAAGTTCCGAATCCGGTTGAACTGGGCGAAAATTGCTATTTCAATGACCGTTGCGAGCATTGCATGGCGGTGTGTACGGAGAAGCAGCCGACGCTCAAGACCTATGAGAAAGGACATAAGGCGTCATGCTGGCTGTATGAGAAGGAGGGGAAAGCACAATGAGCCAACAAGCCTTACTCGAAGTTCAAGATCTAAAAAAATATTTCCCCATCCAGGGCGGTCTCTTCTCGCGGACGGTCGGACATGTGCGTGCGGTTGACGGAGTCAGCTTCACCCTGCAAAAAGGGGAAGCGCTCGGCTTGGTAGGCGAGTCCGGCTGCGGCAAGTCGACCACGGGACGGACGATTCTTCGCCTGCTTGACAAGACGGAAGGGAAAGTCATTTTCAAAGGCACTGATATTCATTCATTAAATAAAAAGCAATTGCGCGGCATGAGGCCGCAAATGCAGCTTGTATTCCAGGACCCGTACAGTTCCTTGAATCCCCGCATCAAGATCGGGGATGCGATTGGCGAACCGCTGCTCGATCACGGTCTCGCAAGCAAGAGCGATATTCGCGACCGCGTCAAAGAGATTTTGACGATTTGCGGCTTGGCTCCATACCATATCGATCGCTATCCGCATGAATTTTCCGGCGGTCAGCGCCAACGCATCGGAATTGCGCGCGCGCTTATCATGAATCCGGACTTCATCGTGGCGGACGAACCGGTATCTGCCCTGGACGTATCGATTCAGGCGCAGATCATTAACCTGCTGAGCGATTTGCAGGAACAAAAAGACTTGACTTACTTGTTCATTTCGCATGATTTGTCCGTTGTCGAACATTTGTGCAACCGAATTGGCGTTATGTACTTGGGCTCGCTTGTTGAAATGGCTCCGCGTGACGAGCTGTTCAAACGCCCGCTGCATCCGTACACGCAAGCGCTGCTGTCGGCCATCCCGATTCCGGATCCGACGCGCAAGTCGGAGCGGATCGTGCTTCAGGGCGACATTCCAAGCCCGGCCAACCCGCCAGCAGGATGCAAATTCCATACGCGCTGCCCGTTTGCAAAGGATATTTGCAAGCAAGCCGTACCGGAATTCCGGGAAGTTGCCAGCGGACACCACGTGGCTTGTCATCTGGTCGAGTAGTCAAGTTGCCAGTCATCATGGCATACACCTAACTTGGAAAGCAAAAGCGCGGAAGCAACTCCGCGCTTTTATTGCGTTATTCAGTTAATTTAAGGGGCAAGACTCCATTTCGACGCTAAATAGAGCAGCGCGGCAGCCTCTTGGCGTGTCATTGCTTGCTTGGATTTGTAATCTGCCGCTCCGTCGGCCGACAGGATTACCTCAGGGCCGTAAAATTTCATGCCTACTATAAATTTGACCGCATCTTCGGCCCAGGCATCTGTATCCTCGGCCGTGCTGCCTTCGACCGTCTTGGCGCCCATGGACAGCATCACTTTTGCCATCATTGCCGCTGCCTCTTGCCGCGAAATCTTCTCCTTCGGCCTGAATAATTGATCCGCAGGCGCTGTAATAAAGTCATATTCTAAAGCGCTTTGAATCCATCCTGCTTGCGGGACCCCATTGATATCTTTGAGCTTCGCCGCATTTTTGGAAGGAGGAATCCCGATCCATGTCATCACCTGTTCCACAAATTCCGCTCTTGTTAGCGGCTCCTCCGCGCCAAAGGTTCCATCCGCTTTGCTCTGAACGACTCCCAACTGATGCAAGCCATTGATGTATTCCGCATAAGGGTGTTGATCCCCGATATCTGTAAAACGCTGAGGCGTGCCGAGCTTCTCTACCCAGACGAGCGGATCGGTATTGGAGTACATATACCCAATCGAACCGTCCGGATTGGCCTTGAAGGCAATTTTGCTGCCATGCTCATCTTCGAATAAGAGAGGCTCGATCGGTTGGGCGGTTTGCTTGCCCTTCACATTCTCTAGTACAAGCTGCCCGTCGGCGGTCGCATGAATTCGAGTAATAAGGTAGCTTATCCGTACATCCCGATATACGCCTTCGAAGCGTCTCAGCTGGTCTCGCGTGAGCGTAATATAGGTTTGCTTTTCTTGCTCTTGCTCTGGATAATACCGATCCATAAAAGCCTCAAACAGCTTCTCGCGCAAATTTCCGGACTTATTATAAACGATAAATGCGCCTGCATTTTGCTCCGGCAGCAGCCACAGCCATGAATGGAAGCCGCGCGGCGCAGCACCGCCTTTGCCGATTACATATTGTCCGTTATAGGAATCTTGATAACTATATTCGAAGCCATACGCCATATTCGGCACCTTCGGATGAATAGCGACATGTGTCTTACTCATCTCTTTGACGGTCTCTTCCTTGAGAATTCGGCTGTCACCTAATTTCCCTTTATTTAAGTAAGCCATCATAAACTTGGCCATATCGCTTCCGGTCGTTAACATGCCGCCATAGGGCATATCATTCGGGATAAAATTATAAGGCTGTGTAGCTTTGTTGTCAGGCCCGTACCCTACAGCTAACCGCGGGATAAGATCCTGCGTCAAGAGAAAATGGCTGTCGTTCATGCCGAGCGGCTTGAACATATGCTCCTTCATATACTGATGGAACGGAACTCCGGTCATTTGTTGAACGATATAGCCTTGAAGCATGGACGCCATATTATCGTACTTATACACTTCACCAGGTTTTCGGGTGACGGTAGGCATCCAGCTTTTTACATAATCTTTGAGCTTCACTTCTGTAGACAAATCATCGGACATCGAATCTCCGACAGGGGGATCGACGATATCGAATCCGGTCGTATGCGTCAATAAATGCTCCATCGTGACGGGGGAAGTCGTATTGTTCTTCATTTTGATATCCCCCAAATAATTCTGAACATCACGGTTTAACTCAATTTTCCCCTGCTCGACAAGCTGCATTACCGCCGCTGCCGTGAAGACTTTGGACACCGATGCGATGCGGAACAAGGTTTTCTCGGGATCGACCGGGATTTCTTTCTCGACGTCCGCATACCCATACCCTTTCTGCAGCAGCACCTTCCCGTCTTTTACCACGACAAATACCGCTCCCGGCACCCCCAATGCCTTAACATCCTGCCTCGCGAAAAATTCATCAGCGAAGGCTTCCACGTCCTGAGCATTCATAGCTGGTTGTGACTTGCTTGTTGAGCTTGCTGCTGAGGACGATGCTTGAACCGGAGCAACGCTTGGCGATAGCGTGGAAACTAGTAACAGCCCGGCCAATAGGGCCATTATTTTTTGCCGATTGCGTACATTTTTCAAAATAAACTCTCCTTTCTCTGCTTCATAAGAGCTATCCTTTCCCATGGATAACGTCATTGTATTATTCGAATCTGTCCCTGCGCTTTCACTTTCCTTACAATAAACTAACACTGTTCCCGCTTACTTTCTGATGCCAATGTCCGTAATGAGAACGGCGCCGGTCTCGGTTCGATCGAATTCAAAGCTTACCCTGCTCAATAGCTGCGGGTTGAACCGAGTGTTAACCTGAGAAAAGTCACTCAATGGAAAGCCGTAATTTTGGAATACAGGCTCTGTGGCAGCACCGGAATTGGCAAAAGGCGCTTTCAGCAGCTTGCCTTCAATCATCGGTACCAGCTTTGAAATATGACTTAACGGAAGACTCGCTTGGTTCCCGTTTTTATCTTCCACTTTGATTGTGAAATCAAGTAAGCCTTCCTGATAGGAGGCATTCTTTCTTTCGCTCTTGTCAGCGATCGAGAACACGAAAGAATCATTTTCTGCCAGATCTAGCCCTTTCTCGGGCAGGACGACCGTATAGGAAGCGGCCTGTGGATTGTTGCTTCGATCCCACCCTACCTGCACAGCGCTGTACAAATCCTCGCCGAATTTCATTTTGACTCTTGCTTCCTTCCAGTCCCGTAAATTCTCTCCCATGAGCTTGCCTCCGGGAAGCGTCGTGCTGCGTAAATCGATATCCTCATCGAACGAAGCGATCATCGTTGTCCGGGAATCGTTATAGTCGCTAATATACATCGTATCGGGAAGCCACTCTTTGGCATAGCCGAGATCCTGGAACACGGCTTCATATTCCTTCTTATTTTTCAATGTGGCATCCAAAAAAGAAGAAATCAAAACTTTGGCTGCCGTTTCCTGCTCTTCCCTCGGCATCAACTGCTTCAAATTAAAGAGATGGTTCCCCAATCCTACGCTATCGCCCCTGCTCCACACCCGGTTGAACTGGCCATGATTGGCCCCGTAGATGTATACGGCCGCCTTCATGTAATCGTCCTGGCCGCTAAAATGGGTCCGATGATATTGGCTTGAGCCGCGGAAGGTGTTCACATCCATATCATGTGATCCCTGCAAGGCCAGGTAATTGACATTTGCCGCCGGCATCGGCTTGCCGGAAGGCCGATACTGCAAGTCCGTACTAGCGATCGCGATAAGGGAACGAATATTGAAGTTATAATCGAATGTGATGCTGCCGTTATCCGGATGTGCGCTTAATTGGTTATAAGCAGCGGCAATCGTAATCGCTTCTCCGCCTCTGGAGTGGCCGATCAGCGCAATTTGATCCATATCCACCTTTTGATAAAATGGATTGGTTGAGTCCTGATTCCATGCCTTCCACGTCTTAAGATGTTCAAGCATCAGCATTCCTCGTGCAGGATTCTCCTTCTCCAGAGCACTGAACATGAACATGTCATCCCACGGCGAGACGTTCAAAAAATTCTCGTCGATCGACACGAAGATGTAGCCGCGGCTGGCCAGCAGTTGGCCAAGATATTCATAGCCCGGATCGGAATAGTCTGTCATGAGATGATTGCCATGCACAATCAGAACGAGCGGGAACGGCCCATCCCCTTCGGGATACCATACCAAGCCGTTTAACGGCATCGCATCCGGGCCAAAGCCTACGGTTTTCGTTCTCAGGGACGACCACTTCTGGACGAAGGCTGAACCATCTACAGGTTGGGTGACGAGCGACTCGGTTTGATTAAATTGCGTGCGATAGCTGTTTTGGCTGCCATACGTTCGTGTTTTAACCTTGTAGGTTCCTTCCTCGGCCGGATTGCCTAACAGAGCGTTCTGATAACGAGCTGCTGTTCTAAGTTCTTTCAAATGGACCCCGCGAACCTGCGCTTCGCCGTCATGAATAGTCCAGTAACCCGTAAATCCGATCATGGCCGTTGTCGAAAGCAACAGGACCAGTGCCGTAATCTTTTTTGTCTTGGTCGCATATTTGTATCCGCCCTTGACAACCTTGTACAGGGCCGCGCCCCATAGCGAGAGCAGAACGATTAACCCAAGAATATAAACGAGCGTCGTGTACATCGGTCCCATAAAACAGACAAATAACAGCATGAAGGCACTGAAGAACAACCATAAATACCGGGTTGGGATTTTTTTGGCCAGATGCAGCACCAATGCAAGGATGCCGCCCGCGACAGCGACGAAAATCAATGAAACGATCGTGCCGATAGCCAGGTCGGGGAAACCGCGCGCTCCTAACATATAATTGGCTTGTAAAAGAACGAAAAACAACGTGATGGCTCCCAAAGCGATCGAAGCACCCATCCATCCTGCTGATAAGGGCTTTACTTTCATTCGATCCCTGTTTACTCTGCCGGCCCACTGCCTGGCTCTCTCTATCATCCGCTCCATACCAAGAATCCTCCTAAAGACATGTATAGTTATCGAGCAACTATAGTTCATGTTACAAGGGTATTCTTTCTCGGCGCTTTCATCATTCTTTCAGTAATCTTACATTTGAAACGTAAATGAAAACACGGAACTTGAAAAGAAAAAGCGCGGAATGCATCCGCGCTTGAATGGCGTTATGAGGTTCCTGCCGGCAAGGAAGATCCCTGAATGAACGGCGTGTCAGGCTGAATATTGTCCGGCGAGCAGATGACGGGAGACAATGTCTGCTATGAATTCGATGAAGTCCCAGGCATCATTGACAGGCTCTGTCCGCACGAACTGCATGCCGCATGCTTCGGCCAGCCGCTTCGCGTCCTCGCCGAGATCGTGATAGACCTCGACATTGTCTGTCAGCGAGGTCAGCTCGCAGAGCACGACCGCTTGGCAGCCATGGCCGGCTGCTTGCCGGATGACGTCCTTCACATCCGGGCCGAGCCAGCGCTGGGGCGCGGGCAAGCCGCTCCGGTACGCGATGTCCCAGCGTCCGATCTCCGCCGCTTCCGCGATGAGCCGGGCGAGGCGGCCATATTGGGCGATAAACGCAGTATGGGCCGAAGGCAAGCCGGGCTTGCTGTGCACGGTGAAGATGACCCGTGCCGCGGGCAAGCTGGCGGCAGGGAGCCAGCGGTAAGCATCGCGCAGGCGGCGGGCGATCAGCCGAATGAAGGCGGGATGCTCCTGCCAGTCCGCCACAGCGGTTACCCGGATAGGCGGGTCCGCTCCATCTCCCGCCCGCGCGGCCTCGTGCATATACATTCCGGTTCCGGCGCTGAAGGGGGACAGATGCAGCAGCGCCAGCCGGGAGATGCCGTCGGATGCCGCTTGCCGTACGGCTTCGGAGACGAAGGAAGGCGAGTGCTTGTAGCCGATATAGACGGGAACCGGGGCGCTGCACAGCTGCCCGAGCCGCTGCGATACCGCTTCCGCCTGTCTCGCGGTAACGGCATAGAGCGGATCGCATGCCGCCGTCTGCCGGTAACGGCTCACGCCTTGGGCCAAGGCGCCGGGGGAACAGCGGCCGCGCATAATATGCTCATACAGCTGCGGCACCTCATCGATCGAGCGGCAGGCGCCATATGCGGCTAGCAGGACGGCCTGCGCCGGCTTGCCCGCATTCGCTGCTGCCGGCGGTGCATGCGCAGTCCCCGCCACTTCCGGCAGTTCAGCCGCAGCCCCTGCCGCTGCCGGCCCGGGCGGATCTCCCGCCACCAGCCGATCCTGCTCCATCTCAATCATGATCGGCTTCCTCATCCTTCCATAAGTCCGGGTGAAGCCATGCCGACATCTGCAGCATGCCGTCTACGGTATAACGATTCGGCGCGAGCAGATCCCTCGCCTTCATCGTCGTGATGCGCCCTTGCTGTACGGCGGTCAGCGTATTCCACTGCGGATCGGCTTTCAAGCCGGCCAGCCATTCTTCTCCCGTGCCGTCCCAATCGCCGAGAACGATGTAATCGGGATCGATCTTGATCAGATCTTCAATCGACGCTTTGATCGATTTGGCGATGCCGAGCGCATCTGCTGCAGGGTTCGCTCCGGCCAGGCGGATCATATCGTAAGCGATATTGCCCGGCCCGATCACATAAGGGCCCGTATTCGGGCCGACGGGGGAGAGCACCAGCACGGTCGGCTTCGCCGTCAGCTTCGCAGTGCGCGCCGCGGCCTGCTGTAATTTGGCCTCGATTTCCTCCGCGATAAGCACTCCCTTATCGGCTTCTCCCACCGCTTCGCCAATTTTCCGATAGTTCCCCATCACCGCTTCAAATGTGCCCCATTGATCGAAGGTAATCACGTTGACGCCGGCTTGGCGGAGCAATTCCTCGGCATCGCTCTCGGTATGATGAACCTTCGTCAGCAGCACGAGATCCGGCTGGAAGGACAGGATCGCTTCGGGATCCAATCCGGTCGCCCCGCTAATCGGGTTGCCGGCCTGCTTCCCCATGTCCGCGTTGACTGCGAGATAGGGGTTGGAGATGCTCTTCGGAATCGCGACCAGCTGCGCGGGAGCGATGAATTCCAAGACCGCGTCCGCCGTATCGAGTGATACGGGAGCGACCTTGAGCTCGGTATTGTCTTCTGATGCAGAAGCGGGGGCGGGTTGCGGCACCGTGGTCGAAGCGCCGGACATTCGGTTGGTCAGGATGGCGGCCAAGCCGATGACGACGATGACCGCCGCCAGCCCGATGATCATATTCCGCTTCGCTGTATCATGTTGTCTCATCTAAATGAATTCCTCCTGGTTAGCTAATGATGTGTATATCGATGGTTCAAACTCGGGATCCGCCGGATCGAAGGCGAGAATCGATAAGCCTCTCGTCCCGTGCTCACGGCGGATGACGGCGTGAATGCCATATACCGTATAGAGATGCTCCGCGGTCAGCACTTCCTCCGGCGGTCCGATCGCCAGGATGCGCCCCTCGTGAAGCAGCAGCAGCCGATCGCAATAGCGGGAAGCCAGCGACAGATCGTGCAGGGAAGCGGCTACCGCCAAGCCTTCGCGGGCCAATCCGCGCAGCAGGGACAGCGTGCGAAGCTGATGGCGGATATCGAGCGCCGAGATCGGCTCATCCAGCAGGAGCAGCTGCGGCTCCTGAGCCAGCGCCTTGGCGATGAAGGCGAGCTGGCGCTGCCCGCCGGAGCAGGCGTGAATATAACGGTCGCGCAGCGGCTCGATGCCGCATTGGCGCAGTGCCTGCTCAGCGCAAGCGCTGTCTGAAGCGGACAGGCTGCGGAAGAGGGAACGATGGGGATGGCGGCCCATCGCGACAATCTGCCCGACGGTGAAGTCGGCGTCAAGCGAGCAATCCTGCGGAACATAGCCGATGAGCCGGGCCCGCGCCGTGGCGGAGTAGGCGGCATGCGGCCGGCCTCCGAGCAGCAGCCGCCCCTGCGCCGGGCGCAGCAGTCCGCACATCATGCGGATGAGAGTCGATTTCCCGCTGCCGTTGGGGCCGATAATGCCGACGAGGGAGCCGCGCCGAAGCTCGAACGAGATATCATGGATAATGGTTCTGCCCTCCATGGAGCAGGACAGCCGCTCCGCTTGCAGCAGCCTGTCCGTGCCGGGCTCTGTCCTTCGCTTGTCCTTCATGCGAGATTCCCCTTTCTTCGGCGCAGCAGCATCATGATGAACAGAGGGGCGCCGATGCAGGCGCAGACGACGCCGACCTGAAGCGTTACCGGCTGCAGGATCATTCGTGATGCGAGATCCGCCAGCACGAGGAAGGACGCCCCGAACAGCGCGCTGAGCGGAAGCAGGTACCTGTGGTCCGCTCCGGCCACCAGCCGAATCAGATGCGGGATGACCAATCCGACGAAGCCGATGATGCCGCTGACGGAGACGGCGGTTCCCGTCAGGAGGGAGGCGAGCAACAGGATGACGTAGCGCGCGCCTTGCACGGGAACGCCGGATGCCTGCGCATGCTCGTCTCCCAACAGCAGCAGATTCAGCGTGCGGCTGAACAACGCGATCAGGATGACCGCTATCGCAATCGGGAGCGCGATCAGCTGCACATGCTCCCAGGTTCTGGCCTCCAGCCCGCCCTGGAGCCAGAAGACGATGCTGCGCAGCTGCTGCTCATGGGGCGCGCTCGCAATCACGACATTGATGACCGCGGACAGGAGCGCATTGATGCCGATGCCAAGCAGCAGCAGCGTCGTCACATTCGGCTTGCCGCTGGCCCGCCAAATGGCAAGGATAAGGATGACGGCAGTCAAGGCGCCGGCGAAGGCGGCCAGCGGCAGCGCGTAGGAAGCGTGCTGCGCGAAGCCGGAAGCAATCACGATGACGGCCCCTGCCGCCGCTCCCGAGGATACGCCAAGATAGCCCGGCTCAACCAGCGGATTGCGGAATACGCCTTGCATGGCGGTGCCTGCCACGGAGAGAGCGGCGCCGACAAAGACGCCGACCAAGACGCGGGGGAGGCGGATCGCCGTGACAATCGTCAGTTCGCGCTCCGGAATGCCGGCATGGTCCAACCAGCCGATGGCGTACAGGATCGCCTGCAGCGTATCCGCGAACCGGATGGAGACCGGGCCGATGGAGCAGCCGGCGATGATGGACAAGAGCAAGGCCGCCAAGGCTGCGGCGCCAAGCAGCACGATGCGCGCATGTCCACGGGCCGGATGGCGGCGCTGGACGGGGAGATGGCTTGGGCTGCTTGCTTCAGTCTTGGAGTACATAGATACCACCTTTCCCGTTCGCAACAAAAATAGTCCGGTACAAATAAGTTGTATTAGGTAAACATTTATTACTATAGCGCATGCCTGGAAAGCCGTCAATGGATGAATAGAGCCGGGCGAATTCATATTCATTCCCGTCTATCCGTCCGGGATTGGAAAGACGTTCAACTATAGACGTGTTCGGCATGGCGATGTGCGGCAATACAAATGGCGGACTACGGAGAAAAAAATAAGCAAGGAAATAGGGCGGAAACCGCAAAGGCGGGTGTTTCATAGGCATTGACGAAAATGATGATTGGAGTGACGCATGAACGGACAATAGGCGGCGGGGAAAGGCGAGAAAAGGCTAGAAAAAGCGAGAAAATGATAGAAAAGGAGAGGCGGGGGAAAGCGGAAAAAGGATAGAAAGGGAGAGGAAAGCTAGGGAAGGAGGTAAAAGAGGAAAAGCAGGGGAAAGAAAAGTAAAGGAGGATAAAAAAAGGAGAGGAAAGCTAGGGAAGGCGGGGGAAAGCAGGAAAAGGCGGAAAGTACGAAAAGTACGGCGCGGGCAAAGCGGCAGCAGGCAAAGTGGTGGCAGGCAAAGTGGCGGCGGGCAAAGTGGCGGCGGTTAATGTGGTAGCGGGCAAAGTGGAGCGGGCAAAGTAGTAGCGGGCAAAGTAGTGGCAGGCAAAGTGGTAGCGGGTAAAGTGGCGGCGGGCAAGCGGGGGAGCGGCGGATGGTGGAGGAGGAAGCGAAATCCTGCGTGAATGCAGCAATTTTCGTGACTTTAGCCGCGATCTGATGAAATTCCTGCAAAAGTACATTATTTTCAGCCATTCTTATCTTTAATCTATTGGAAAGTCTGAAATTGATGCAGTTTTGCAGGAACTCCTGTAACGGAGTCCACGTCAGAAAGGAAAACTGTATATTTACAGTATTTTCACAACGCTGAGGCGTGAGAAGCAGGCATGTGGGGCTGTCTCGCTGCAGCTAAAAACTGCTTATAAGACAGCCCCTCGATTTCTAGGGATTAAATTTTGAGAATGCCGCCTTGGCTGGCATTCGTTACGAGCTTGGAGTAGCGGGCCAGATAGCCGGTCTTCACCTTCGGCTCGAACGGCTTCCATGCCGCGCGGCGCTGCTCGAGCACCTCGTCCGGCACCTGCAGCTCGATTTTGCGGTTCGTCAGATCGAGCTCAATGATGTCGCCGTCTTCCACGAACGCAATCGGACCTCCTTCGGCTGCTTCCGGCGAGATATGGCCGATGCTGATGCCGCGGGACGCTCCGGAGAAGCGGCCGTCGGTGATGAGGCCGACCTTGGCGCCGAGACCCATGCCGACGATCTGCGATGTCGGGGCGAGCATCTCCGGCATGCCGGGACCACCCTTCGGCCCTTCGTAGCGGATAACGACGACATGGCCTTCCTTCACCTTGCCGTTCGCGATTCCGGCCAGGGCCTCGTCCTGGGAATCGAAGCAGATAGCCGGGCCGACATGGCGTCCGCCTACCGATGGATCGACGGCGCCGACCTTGACGATAGCGCCTTCCGGTGCCAGATTGCCGAACAATACGGCCAATCCGCCTTGTTCGCTGTGAGGATTGGCCAAGGTGTGGATGACATCGGTATCCACGATATCGCAGCCGGCGACATTCTCGCGCAGCGTCTGGCCAGTCACGGTGATGCACTCGCCGTGAAGGGCGCCTTCCTTCTTGAACAGTTCATTCAAGACAGCACTGACGCCGCCTGCGTTGTGCACATCTTCAATATGATAATCGGAAGCCGGCGCTACCTTGGCCAGATGAGGCACCCGGGCCGCCACTTCGTTAATCCGCTCGATCGGGTATTCGAATCCGGCTTCCCGCGCGATAGCGAGCGTATGCAGGACCGTATTGGTCGAGCCGCCCATCGCCATGTCGAGCGCGAAGGCGTTATCGATAGCTTCCATCGTGACGATATCACGCGGCTTGATGTCCTGCTCGATAATGCTCATCAGCTGACGCGCCGACTGACGTACGAATTCCCGGCGTTCCGGGGATACGGCGAGAATGGTGCCGTTGCCCGGCAAGGCGATGCCAAGCGCTTCCGCCAGGCAGTTCATCGAGTTCGCGGTGAACATGCCCGAACAGGAGCCGCAGGTTGGGCAGCCGTACTGCTCCAGCTCCATCAATCCCTTGTCGTCAATCTTGCCTGCTTGATAGGCGCCGACGCCCTCGAACACACTGGACAAGGAGATCGAACGGCCGGAAGAGTCCTTGCCCGCCTTCATCGGACCGCCGCTGACGAACATCGTCGGAATGTTGACGCGCAGCGCGCCCATAATCATACCCGGCGTAATCTTGTCGCAGTTCGGAATGCAGACCATGCCGTCGAACCAGTGGGCGGAGACGACCGTCTCTACCGAATCGGCGATAATCTCGCGGCTTGGCAGCGAGTACCGCATGCCGATATGGCCCATCGCAATCCCGTCGTCGACCCCGATTGTATTGAATTCGAACGGCACGCCGCCCGCTTCCCGGATCGCTTCCTTGACAATCTTGCCGAATTCCTGCAAATGGACGTGGCCGGGAATGATGTCGATATACGAATTGCATACTGCAATGAACGGCTTGTCAAAATCCTCTTCCTTCACGCCCGCTGCACGCAGCAGACTGCGGTGAGGCGCACGATCGAAGCCTTTCTTAATCATGTCTGAGCGCATTTTCTTTTTGGCTGTCATTCTGTGTGAACCTCCATCTCTTGCTACCCGACTGCCGGGATTGGAATGATACCTCTCATAAGTGCTTGAGTATTTCTATAGAGTCTATCACAACTGCCTTTCTTTTTCTAGCGGTTTAAAGCGTCACTGATCGTTAGCGGCCGAGCCGGAGCGGGTTCGGGATGAAGCGCCGTCGCTGCCGGAAAACCTCTTACAAAGAGAAAAAAAAGAGAGAATCGTTGGCCGTCTCCCGGAATATATTAGCGGTAACTTGAGTTGGCCCGGCGGCAAGCTGAGGAAAAGGGGGAGAGAGCATGGACCGTTCCGTACGCGCCGGCAGCTATCGCGACGGGAACCGGGAAGCGGCCCGAGCGGCCGCCTCCGGCACGCCGTTGGCCTGCCTCGATCTGGATGCGCTGGAGCATAATGCGGGCCTGGTGCTTGACCTGAGCGGACAGAAGCCGATACGTCTGGCGACCAAATCGCTGCGCTGCGTTCAGGCGGTCAAGCATCTATTGGCGCTGCATCCCTGCTTCCAGGGCGTCATGTGCTACCATCCGCGGGAAGCCGCCGCTCTCCTGGAGGCGGGCATCTCCGACGTGCTGATGGGATACCCGACGCTAGACCGGCCGGCCTTGGCCCGCTTGGCCGGATTGCGCCGCCAAGGGAAGGAGATCGTCCTGATGGCGGATGACGACAGCCAACTGCGGGCCGCCGAGCAAGCCGCCCGCGAGCAGCAGATCTGCTTCGATATCTGTCTCGATATCGACATGTCCTCCGCGTTCGGCGGCCTGCACTTCGGCGTGCGCCGTTCGCCGCTGCGGAGCGAAGCTTCCGTGCTGGAGCTGGCGGACGCGATCCGCCGTTCCCCGCATCTGCAGCTGTCCGGCGTGATGGGCTATGAAGCGCAGCTGGCGGGCTTTCCCGATGCGAAGCCCGGGCAGAAGCTGATGAGTGCCGCCATCCGCTACCTGAAGCGGCGGTCCGAGGCGGAGGTGGCGGCGCGCCGGGCGGCGATCGTCCGCGTGCTTCGCCGTGAAGGCCACGAGCTCCGCTTCGTGAACGGGGGAGGCAGCGGCAGCCTGCGCTTCACGGCGTCCGATGAGTCCGTGACGGAGCTGACGGCTGGCTCGGCGTTCTATGCGCCGGCGTTGTTCGACGGCTATGCGGATCTGCCGTTGCAGCCGGCAGCCGTCTTCGCCCTGCCGGTGGTGAGGGTGGCTGCGCCCGGCATTTATACCTGCTTCGGCGGAGGCTATCCCGCATCCGGCGAAGCAGGGGCGGACCGGCTGCCGCAGCCGTTCTGGCCCCCCGGCGGGCAGCTCCTGCCGCGGGAAGGCGCGGGGGAGGTGCAGACGCCCGTCCGCTACCCGGAAGGTGCCGAGCCGCTCCGGCCGGGCGATCTGATCTGGTTCCGGCATGCGAAGGCTGGGGAGCTGGCGGAGCGGTTCCGCGAGTTCATCGCCGTCAAGCAGGGAGCCTGCCTCGGGACATGGGCTACATATCGCGGAGAAGGGTGGTGCTTCGGATGAAGCCGTGGCGCAATTGGGCAGGCAATGTCCGTTGCGAGCCGGAACGGTGGTGGGAGCCGGAGGGAGAAGCGGATGTGGCGGAGCTGCTCAGGGAAGCGCAGCGGCAAGGCCGCAGGGTGCGTATCGTCGGCTCCGGCCATTCGTTCACTCCGCTCGGGGAGACGGAGGAATGGATCGTGCGGCTGCCGCGGATGACCGGTCTGGTGCAGCTGGACGAGAGCGCCCGCACGGTGACGGTGCGGGCCGGCATGACGCTGCGCGAATTAGGCGGACGGCTGCTTGAGCGGGGCTGGGCGATGGAGAATCTAGGCGACATCGACCGGCAGACGATCGGGGGCGCGGTTGGGACGGGGACGCATGGAACGGGAAGCGGCTTCGGAAGCCTGTCCACCCAGGTGACCGCGATCCGTGCCGTTCTGGGGAACGGCAGCATCGCCGAAGTTAGCGAAGGAGATACGGGAGAGAAAAGGGAGCTTTTCAAGGCGATGCAGGTCTCCTTCGGGACGATCGGCATCATGACCGAGCTGACACTGCGGATCGTTCCCGCGGAGCGGATGCGGCTCGCCAGCTTCCGCTCGACCTTGGAAGAGACGCTGGAGAGGCTGGAGGAATACCGGGGCGGGAACCGCCATTTTGAATTTTTCTGGTTCCCTTATTCCAGCGGGACGCAGGTGAAGACGATTAATCCGACCGACGCGCCGGCATCGAAGCGCGGCCGATGGAAGGAGTGGAGCGCCTACGCTGTGGAGAACGGCCTGTTCTGGGGGATGTCGGAAGCATGCCGCATCGCTCCGCGGCTCAGCGGCGGCATCAGCCGCCTGTCGGCGCGCTTCGTGCCGGTCAGCGACGAGGTCGGCCGGGGAGCTCGCTTGTTCGTGACGCCAAGGCATGTCAAGTTCATGGAAATGGAGTACAGCGTGCCGGCCGCCGCGATGCGGCCCGTCCTGCTGGAGATGAAGCGGCTGTTGGAGCGGCGGCGGCATTCCGTCCATTTTCCGATCGAATGCCGATATGTCAAGGGGGATGATATTTGGCTGTCGCCCGCCTACGGCCGGGACTCGGCCTACATCGCGCTTCATATGTATAAAGGGATGCCTTACGAGCCGTATTTCCGCGATATGGAGCAGATTCTGCTCGCTTATGACGGGCGGCCGCATTGGGGCAAATGGCATTCCCGGACCGCTTCGCAGCTCGTTGGCATGTATCCGAAGTGGAAGGATGCCGCCCGCATCAGAGAAGCGGCGGATCCGCGCGGCGTGCTGCTGAACCGGTATGTGGCGCGCCTGATCTCGCCAAGCGCCCGGTAACATGAGAACAGCGCCCCGCTTCAAGCGTACGGGGCGCTGTTGATAAAAGGTTAACCCTGCTTCATGCCGCGATGGAACACCGACATGCGGTGCCATCCGCCGAGACCGTTCCAATGCGGTTCGATAATCGGGCGGCATAGCGACCGTACGGCGGGCTGCGCCAGCAGCACGGTGCAGGCAAGCGAAGCCGCAATCAGCAGAACGGCCTGCGGGCCGGTCGTAATATAATGGTACAGTCCGGAGACGACAAGCAGCCGGATAATGAGGCCATGGAGCAAGAACACGTACAGCGTTCGCCGCCCCAATCCGGTAATCCAACCGGTATGGAGAGGCACCCAGGCCAAAAATGCGACCGATGCGACAATCTCCAGCGCGTATATGAACAGGCGCATCCCGATGGCATACCATGGGGATTGCTCCAGCCATCCGAGCTCGCGGAACGTCATATGGTTCATCAGCCATTCCGGATGGAGCACGTTCGGCCATAGAAGAAGCACAATCAGCAATCCGACGGACAAGCCTGCGGCCAGCTTCCGGTAGCGGGAAGCGGCGAACCGCTGAATGGCGTCGTCGCGGAAGACGTATCCGAACGCGAAGAATGGTAGATAGACCAGCGTCCGGGATAGACCGAGCCACGCTCCGTCTATTGGCAGAAATCCCGCGGCAATACCGATGATGGCCGCCAGGATGACCGGATGGCGAACCTGCCAGCGGTTGAACAGCATCAGGATGGCGCGCCAGATCAAATGTCCGATCAAGAACCACAACAGCAGGTACGGAATAAAGAACGAGTGCTTCATTCCCGGAACGTGGAACAGCGTGACATCGAGCAGCGAATATAATGATTGAAAAATGACATACTGGATGCCGATTTGCTTCATCACGGCCCAGCCTGCACGGCCGTTCAGATTGCTGCGGGCGAAATAGCCCGTGACGAAGACAAACAACGGCATATGAAACGTAAAAATCCAAACGAACAAGCTTTTCAACTCGGGCATGGTGCCGATGAGCGGCTCAATCGCATTGGCGATAAACACGCATACAATGAGCATGAACCGCAAATTCAATCCGAAGGTCTCTCCACTCCTTAAGGACACGGCCGACTTCAACCCGGAGGAGGCTTGATTCCACCTGCGCTCCTGCATTGTCCTTCCCTCCTACAACTCCTGCCGCGCATCGATTTGTCTATGTTGGCTGCGGCTTTATATTTACGATGTAAACGTACCATAGCGCCGTTTTCGGGATTGTGATTTACGTCACATAAAACAGGATGAAAGCGTCGTCCACTTTTGACAGAATGGCGAAAGTTCCTGCCCAAGCTTAGACAGCGCCCGTCAATTCAAGTAACATACAGTACAGATGCAGATTGAAGCAACATTTCTTTCAAGGGGGAGACAGGAACGATGTCGAAGGAACATCCCAACCGCAGAGCGAAGCTTCTGCGGGCTTATATTCCGAATCAGCACGGAGCGTGGGCGATGCTCATCATTCCGTTCGCGGCGGGCATGTTCGCCAGCAAGCCGCAAGCCATTCACGCCTGGATCGGAATCGCCTGGCTGGCCGCCTATTGCGGATCGTTCGCCGGCCTGCAGTGGATCAAGACCGGACGGGCCAGCGTATATCGAGGCCCGGTGATTATATACGGAGCCGCATGCGCGCTCGCCGGGAGCGCCGTATTGGTGATGCGGCCGGATATATGGTGGATGGGCGCCGTCATGGTTCCGCTGCTGCTGCTGAACGCGGCGTTCGCCAAGCGCAATCGGGAACGCCATCTCCTCAATGATTTTTTGGCCGTCCTCCAATTTTGCTGGATGCTCCCGATTGCTTACGAGGCAGGCGGGGGAACGGATTGGAGCCTGGCCTGGCGGGCCTTTGCCGCTTGCTTGCTCTATTTCGCCGGAACGATTTTTTATGTAAAGACGATGATTCGCGAGAAAGGGAGCCGGCTGTACTACGGCTTGTCTGTCGGCGTCCATATCGTGGCTGCGGCAGCCGTGGGCCTCATGCTTCCCCTCTGGGCGGGCCTCCCGTTCGTGGCGCTGTTCCTGCGCGCGGTCTGGATGCCTGGCCAGAAGGTAACGATCAAGCAGGTCGGTATTGCGGAGATCGTCTTCAGCATCGTGACGGCGATTCCGCTAATCGCTGTCATCACTCCGTAGCCTGTCATATCCGTTCCTTAATTAATGGTTCATGGCAGGTTTGCCATACCGTCGGCCGTTGACGGTATGGCAGACAACGGATTAAGATAGAGGACAAAGCTTCATGGCAGACCAGAAGGAGGAAACGGCAGAATGAAAGCGTTGTCAGGAAATGCCCCGGAGGTTGTCACGTTCGGCGAAGCGATGGCCTTGTTCAGCTCCGCAGACACGAGGGGCTTGGAATATGCGCAGACGGTAATGAAATCGTTCGGGGGAGCGGAGAGCAATGTGGCCATCGGGCTGGCCCGCCTCGGACACCGGGCCGGCTGGTGCGGCCGCCTGGGCCGGGATCCGCTCGGCCGGCATATCGTCAAGGCGATTCGCGGCGAAGGTGTGGATGTCTCCCGTGTCGAGATGGCGCCGGATGCGCCGACCGGACTGATGATGCGCGAGCTGATCGCCGGGAAATCATCCGTCTATTATTACCGCGCCGGCTCCGCGGCAAGCCGCATGACGCCGGGGCATCTGGACAAGGACTATATCCGCTCGGCCCGGCTGCTTCATGTAACCGGGATTACTTGCGCCTTGAGCGACAGCTGCGCCGAGACCGTCTATGAAGCGGTCGCCATCGCGAAGGCCGCCGGGGTGAAGGTAAGCTTCGATCCGAATCTGCGGCTGAAGCTGTGGACGATTGAAGCCGCCCGGGAGAAGCTGCTGCCGCTGGCGCGCCAGGCGGACTATTTCCTGCCGGGCCTGGACGAATTGAAGCTGCTGTACGGCACAGAGGATGAGCAAGGCATCTTCCGGTGCTTGTCCGAATTGCCCGGAGTCAGTATCGTCAAGGGCGGACCGGGCAAGAATTATGTAGTGCAGGGCAGTCTGATAGACAAGGTTCCGTACGAGCTGGTGGAGCATGCCGTCGATACGGTCGGCGCCGGCGATGCCTTCTGTGCCGGATTCCTGTCTGGCATGCTGCAGGGGGCTGATGCCGTGGAGGCGGTTCGTCTCGGCAATATTACCGGCGCGATGGTCGTGCAGGCGTTCGGAGATTGGGAGGCTTTGCCGACGGCCGAGCAGCTGCAGGCGGTATTGAACCAGGCGGTGCATATCGAACGGTAGAGGGCCGCCGCGGGACCGCAGTCCGTGATCGCCATGCGGGCTCATGTCCCGGAAGCATAGACGCCGTAGAGGGCGAAGAAGGGAGAATCATCATGATGGATAAGATTAGAGTGATTCAGCAAATTCAAGAGCATGGCGTCGTCGCCGTACTGCGGGGAGACTCTCCGGATGAAGTGGTGGAGATGGCTGGACAAGCCATCGAGGGCGGCATCCGCATTATCGAGGTGACGATGACCGTTCCCCATGCGCTTCATGCGATAGAGCAGCTGCGGAGAATGTATTCCTCGAAGTCCTCCAGCAGCGACCGCTTCGCGGTCATCGGCGCTGGCACTGTGCTGGAGCCGGTTACGGCCCGTTCCAGTATTTTGGCTGGGGCCGAGTTCGTCGTCGGTCCGTCGCTCCATCCCGAGACGATCACGATGTGCAATCTGTATCGCGTGCCCGTGCTGCCGGGCGTCATGACGATCGCGGAGGTGCAGCGCGCGCTCGAGCTGGGGGTTGACGTGGTGAAGCTGTTCCCGGGCAACCTGTATGATCCGTCCATCATTAAGACGATCAGAGGCCCGCTGCCGCAGGCGAACCTGATGCCGACCGGCGGCGTCGATGTTAACAATCTGGGCGATTGGATCCGGGCGGGCGCGTTTGCCGTCGGGATCGGATCGGATTTGACCAAGGAAGCGAAGGCGTCGGGCGATCTTGCTCTCGTTCGCCGCAAAGCAGAACAGTATATGGAGGCATTCCGCCGCGCGAAGGAGCAGATCGCCCGCGGATAAGCGAATCCCCTGTCTGTCCGGTACCGTTGGAATCCGGGCGGAGAGGGGTTTTTTATGTATGGCTTCGGCTCCCCATTCCCCCTCTTGGCAAGCGCCTCTCATCCGGCTCAGTCATAGAACGTTCATCGCCTGGAGGCATATGGCGTCCGCCTGCCGCATACAATATGACACCCGCGATATATCAGTCTGCATGTACATACGGAAGAGGGCATCAATGTGTCGGATGCGCCTCTCTTCTGTGTACTTTTTTCCTGTCACAAGATGTCCATTCGGCTTCCGGCCGCCTGTGATCAATATCATACCTGCCGGCCGGCTTCCCATATAACCTGTATTCAACCACGTCATATTCAGACCGGTTACGAGATTAGCCAGCAGGAGGTCTGTCCCGCAAGACAGGCCGTCCTCATCCGATTCTGGCCCCGTCCCCTGGCGTGTTTCGCCTAGCAGCTGGAGCGGGGGAAAGGAGATGAAGCATTTCAATGGTCAACCTGCCCAAAGTCAATGAGCTCGGATTTTATGAAATTCGCTTGGAATCGATTGGAGGCCTGGGCGCGAATCTGGCCGGCAAAATGCTGGCCGAAGCCGGCGTCACGGGAAGCGGCTTGAATGGCGTCAGCTTTTCCTCCTACGGCTCCGAGAAGAAAGGATCTCCCGTTAAAGCGCATATCCGCTTCTGCCAGCCCGAGACCCGCATCCGGGATACGACTCCTGTCGAACGGCCTCATATTGTCGGCATATTCCACGAAGCCCTTGCGAAAACGGTCCATGTCACGAACGGAATCTACCCTGACAGCCTGGTGCTGGTCAATTCCTCGTCCGATCCGGCGCGTCTGAAGGAAAAGCTTCGCCTTCCTTGCGGCACGATCGCGGTAGTCGACGCGATCGGCATCGCCTTGGAGGAAGGGAACCGGGTCAACATGGCGATGCTGGGCGCCCTGTTCCGCCTGTGCGACTTCCTGGATGCGGAGCATATGAAGGGCGTCATCCGCAAATCGCTGGAATCGAAGTACCCGCAAGCGGTTCAGCCTGCGCTTAATACGTTCCAGCGCGGGTACGACGAGGTCGTCTTCCAGACATTCGCGCTGCCGGAAGGAGAGACTCTCCCCGGGCCGGTCCGCTGGGATACGCCGACGCTGGGGTATGAGACTCAGCCGATCGGCGGGACGGTCATCAATCCGGGCAACTCCGTGCTGAAGGATCTGAGCATTTCCCGCGCGGGAATGATGCCGCATTTCTTCGAGGATAAATGCATTCATTGCGCCGCCTGCGACAATGTATGCCCCGACTTTTGCTTCGTCTGGGAGGAGAAGCCGGACAAAAAAGGCCGGCTCCATATGTTCCTGCAAGGAATCGATTATCAATATTGCAAGGGCTGCCTGAAGTGCGTCTACGCGTGTCCGACCGAAGCGCTGTCAAGCGAACGGGAAGAGGAAGGGTATGCGGACGCCCATCGAATGCCGCACCGGTTCGCGTTCGTGGATACAGCACAGCAGTAACCGGCAGGACGGCGTGCAGGCAGGCGATTCGCATCGGGCGCGCCTGCTTCCGCCGGAGCGGGCGGCTTCCAGAATGGCCATGCCGATGGTAGACGCTTGCTGGAGCCGCCCACGACAGTATGAATGGTAAGGGGGAAGAGAATCCGTGGCAATCGAGTATGATAAGGACGCCATGCCATCCCGCGTGGAGCAGCGCATGGTATACGAATCGGGCAATGAGATGGCCGCTTATGCCGCCCATCAGATCAACTATCACATCATGGGATATTATCCGATCTCGCCGTCTACGGAGGTCGCCCAGTTCCTGGACTTAATGAAGGCGGGCGGGAAGCATGATATTAAGCTGATCCCGGCCGACGGCGAGCATGGCTCCGCCGGGATCTGCTATGGCGCGTCGACGGCCGGAGGACGGGTATTCAACGCGACGAGCGCCAACGGCTACCTGTACATGCTGGAGCAGATGCCCGTCCAATCGGGGACGCGCTTCCCGATGGTATTGAATCTGGTCTGCCGTTCGGTCTCCGGACCGCTTAACATCCACGGCGACCATTCCGATCTGTATTTCGCCCTCAACACAGGCTGGCCGATCCTGCTCTGCCGGGATCCGCAGGCTGTCTATGATATGAATATTATGGCGATTAAGCTGGCCGAGGATCCGGAGGTGCGGCTGCCGGTGATGGTCGCGTTCGACGGGTATTTCACTTCGCATCAGAAGCGGCGCGTTCAGACCTTCGCCCGCCGCGAGGACGTGCAGCGGTTCATCGGCGAGCAGCCGGTGAGGGGGTTCGCCGATACGCTGGATCGGAACCATCCGATCACCGTCGGCCCGTATATGAACGAGCCGGATTATATCAATAACTGCTATCAGCAGTCGATGGCGATGTACAAGGCCGGAGAGGTGTTCGATCGCATCCGCCGGGAATATGCGGAGCTGACCGGACGCGATTATCCGGTGCTCGATCTGTACCGGATGGAAGACGCGGAGGTTGCCGTCTTCCTGCTCAATTCCGCGGCCGAGATTATTAAGGACGTCGTCGATCAACTGCGGGAGCAGGGCATCAAGGCGGGCGCCGTCTCGCCGAATATGATCCGCCCGTTCCCGGCGAAGGAGATCGCCGCCGCACTGGCCGGCGTCAAGGCGGTGACTGTCGGCGACCGCGCCGATTCGTACGGCGGCCATGGCGGCAATATGGTGAACGAGGTGAAGGCGGCGCTCTTCACGCACGGCAACCGCGATACGCTCGTCATCAGCCGCATTTACGGCCTGGGCGGCAAAGATTTCTATGCCGAGGACGGGCAGGCGATGTTCCAATGCGCGATGGACGCGGCTGCGGCCGGCGCGGTCGCGCAGCCATTCGATTATATCGGCCATACGCCGGGCGACCCGGACGCCGCGCCGAAGCGCGTGCTGGAGCCGATGAAGTATGAGGAGTTGAATTCCGGCCTCATTACGGTGAAGCAGGATGAGGAGACGCGCAAGCTGAACGTACGGATTCCGCCGCTGCGGCAGCTGACGAAGAAGCCGAAGCGGATTGCGCCGGGTCACGGGGCATGTCCGGGCTGCGGCATCTTTTCGGGGCTGGAGCTCTTTTTCAAAGGGATCGAAGGGGACATTGTCGCTCTCTTCCATACCGGCTGCGCGATGGTCGTAACGACGGGCTATCCGTATTCCTCGCATAAAGCGACCTATATTCATAACCTGTTCCAGAACGGGGCTGCTACGCTGTCCGGGGTCGTCGAGATGTTCTGGGAGCGCAAGCGCCGCGGCGAGCTGGACGAATTGAATCTGCCGGACGACTTCACGTTCGTCATGATCACCGGGGACGGCGGTATGGATATCGGCATGGGGCCGGCCATCGGAGCCGCGCTGCGCAATCATAAAATGATCATTCTCGAATATGACAATGAAGGCTACATGAATACCGGAGCCCAGCTGTCCTATTCGACGCCGATCGGGCACCGGACCTCTACCTCCAATGTCGGCAAGGCGCAGACGGGGAAGATGTTCCACCACAAAGATACGGCGCAAATTATGGCCGCGACCCATATTCCTTATGTGTTCACGGGAAGCGAGGCTTTCCCTCAGGACCTGCTGAAGAAAGCGGCCAAAGCCCAGTGGTACGCCCGCAACGAAGGGCTCGTGTACGGGAAGATTCTCATTACGTGCCCGCTCAACTGGCTGTCCGAGGATCGGATGGGCGCGCAGATCGTCCAGGCGGCCGTCGATTCCTGCTTCTTCCCGTTGTATGAAGTGGAGCGGGGCGTCACGACGCTTACGTACGACCCGGAGGAGAAGAACAAAAAAATTCCGCTCCTCGACTGGCTCACGATGATGGGCAAGACGAAGCATCTGGCGAAGCCGGAGAACGAGGAGCTGCTGGGCGTGTTCGAGCGGGAGGTCGAACGGCGCTGGAGCGTGCTGCGGGCGAAGCATGCGCATCCTGATTTGTAAGCAGGAAGAAGGTTAGGTTGGGCGACAGAAATATAGATACAGAGACAGGGCGGGCTTCCGGAAGGAGGCTTCGCCCTGTTGCGGTTGGTCCGCCTTTCCCGTTCAGAAGGGCGGAGGCCTCTCTTGGTTCGGGGAGACCCGTTCCTTTTCCTCCCGTCTTCGTTCAGCTATACTGGAGAGGATGAAGAATACGTGAGGGGGGCCGATGCAAAAATGAAGATGGACATGTTGGATGCGGACGGCCAAGCCCATGCCGCCGAGCTGGCAGACCGGCTGGGCCGCAGCCGTTATACTGTATTTTTTGGCGGGGCCGGGACTTCGACGGAGAGCGGAATCCCTGATTTTCGCTCTGACCGGGGGCTGTTCTCGGCAGGAGAAGCGGAAGCGTTCGCGTATCCGCCGGAAATGATATTAAGCCGCTCCTTCTTTGAGCGGGATCCGGTGACCTTTTACCGCTATTACCGGGCGAAGATGCTGCACCCCGGCGCAGAGCCGAACGGCGCGCACCGGACGCTGGCCAAGCTGGAAGAGGACGGGATCGTCAAGGCGGTCGTCACGCAAAATATTGACGGGCTTCACCAAGCGGCAGGCAGCCGCGAGGTGCTCGAGCTGCACGGTTCGGTGCACCGGAACCGCTGCATGGCATGCGGGGCGGAGCATGATCTCCCCCTCGTCGCGGAGAGCCAGGATCCGATTCCGCATTGTCCGGGCTGCGGGGGCATGGTGAAGCCGGATGTGGTGTTGTATGAAGAGGCGCTGGATGAAGAGGTTATCAACCGCGCCGTGGAGCATATCCGGCGGGCCGACCTGCTGATCGTGGGCGGCACCTCGCTGAATGTCATGCCGGCGGCCAGCTTCGTCCGGCTCGCCTCCGGGGCGGATATCGTCATTGCGAACCGGACGCCGACGAGCATGGACTATCGCGCGGCCGCCGTGTACCGGGAGCCGATGGGTGCGTTGTTCGAGGCCGCATACGACATCCTGTCTCAACGAAAGGGGTAAGGCATCATGTGGATGATGGGAATCGACCTGGGCACGACGAACCGCAAGGTCGGCCTATATGAAGATAACGGACGGCTTGTCGCCAAGACGAGCCGTCCGACCTTGACGGAGGACAGCGGGGAAGGCTATGTCGTCTATCAGCCGGAGGCGATGTGGAACGATGTCGCCGAGATGATTCGCGAGCTGACGGACGTGCATGCGGACAAGCCGGTATCCTACATCGGCATCACGAGCATGGCGGAGAGCGGTCTGCTCGTCAACCGGCGCACCGGGGAGGTACAATCCCCGCTGCTGCCTTGGTTCGAGACATGCTCGGCGCCGCAAGCGGAGCGCATCCGGAAGGAGGGCACCCCGTTGGAGCTGTTCCAGCGGACCGGGCTGCATCTGTCGTTCAAGCACGGTCTCGCGAAGCTGCTCTGGCTTCAGGACCGGGACCCGGCGATGCTGCAGGACGCGGTCTGGCTGTCCGTCTCCGGCTATGTCGCTTACCGGCTGGCCGGGGCGATGGCCTTCGATCCGTCGCTCGCCACGCGCACCTTCGCCTACGATATGCGGCAGAATAGCTGGGACGAGCACTGGATTCGCGGCTTCGGCCTCGATCCGGCGATCTTCCCGGACGTGCTGCCGAGCGGCGCGACGCTCGGAACGGTCCATCCGGATCTGGCTGACCGGCTCGGGCTGAGCGGCGGCACGAAGGTCGCCATCGGCGGGCATGACCATGTCTGTGCGGCGCTGGCGGTAGGAGCCATCGAGCCGGGCGATGTGTATGTCTCGATGGGGACGGCCGAGACCCTGGTCGGCACGATGGCGATGCAGCCGCTCGGCCAGGCGGAGTTCGAGACCGGCCTCTCGTACGGCTGTCACGTCGTGCCGGGCTGCGGCTTCTGGATGGGCGGCAACGCCTCCTCCGGCGGGGCGGTCGAATGGATTCGCCGTCTGCTGGCTGATGAGGCGCTTGCCTATGAGCAGATTCAGGAGCTGACCGCCGGCATTAACGACGGGCCGGGCGAAGTCATGTTCTTCCCGTATTTGTCGGGCAGCGGAGCGCCGCATCCGAATTCGAAGACGAGGGCGGCCTTCATCGGCCTGGAGAAATCGCACGGCAAGGCGGAGCTGCTGCGGGCCGTGCTGGAAGGGACCGCCTATCAGCTCGAAATGATCCGGCAGAGCGCCGAGCGCACATCTGCCCATCCGATTCGGCGGATGAACGCGGTCGGCGGCGGCACGCAGCTGCCGGCCTGGCTGCAGATGAAGGCGGACATCGCGCACAGCACGCTGCTCGTGCCGCCGATTGAGGAAGCGACGATGCTGGGGGCGGCCTGCGCGGCGGCGCTGGGCGGCGGTCACTTCGGGAGCGCGGCCGAGGTGCGCCAGGCGCTGCAGAGCCGCGGCTTGAAGGCGTACGAGCCGGACGCTGAGCGGCATGAGCGGTACCGTCAGGCCTATGAAGGGTTGTATGTGCCGATGGCGGCGCATTTGCGCAGTCTGAATAGATAATGCGTTATGGAACGAGAGCCGCAGCCGCGGAGGATGATTTTGCCGCGGGCTGCGGCGTTTTTGCGCGTGGACAAGCGTTGGGGAGCAGGCCAGGCTTGGGAGAAGGTTCGATGCGGGATCTGAACGGGAGGATGGAAGGTACGGGATTGGAGATTAGGTGTGCGGCAGACAAGTCTTTTTATTACATTCTCCTCCTCAGTCAGGCAAGCAGGCACAGGGTTGCCGCTTTTTGCATGACTATCCCCTCTGGTCAGGGGCCGCGAGTTGGCCAGTGGATTCCTGACGGAGCGGGGGAGTGAGGATGGAACGCAGGGGGAAGGCAGTTCAAGCAGGGGCACGGGGAACATGGTGTCTGGGACAAGTGGAGCCGACGGCTTACGGCTTGTCCCTGGACACTGACGGAGCCTACCCCCGCGAGCTGTTCCCGGAGTCTCCCGGCGGGGAGAACTTGGACCGGTACGCCGTTGGCGATTGGTCATAGAAGCGGCGGAACTGCCGGGAGAAATAGAGCGCATCCGGGATGCCGACGGAGGCGGCAATCTGTTCGATAGTCAGATCCGCGCGCTCGCGCAGAAGCTGGCGGCCTTTGTCGATCCGCAGCTTCAGCAGGTAGGTCACCGGCGTCATCTCGGTCACGCGCTTGAAGATGCGGGACAGATACGCCCGGCTGTAGCCGAGGCTGTCCGCGATCTGCTCGATGGACAGCGGATAGGCGTATTGGGTGGACATCATGTGAATCATCTGCCGCACGGTATGCTCGATCTCGGACTCGGGCTTCAGCCGCTGCCCGGCTTCAGGTCCGGCCTGGCGGTCCGCATAAGCCGACAGGATGAGATGGAGGCAGCCGAGGGCCGTCAGATGGGCGGAGGGCCGCCGCAGCTGGAACGACGCGCGGATGCGCTCCATCCATTCCGGCGCCTCCGAGTCAGGCCCGGCATGGACGATCGGATTCGCGGAGGCGAACCCGGCGGCGCTCACCAGATCGGCCGCCCCTTCTCCCTGGAACGCAATCCAGCGGTAGTGCCAGGGCTTATCCGCATCGGAAGCGTAGCTGATGAGGCGGTTCGGCGTGATGAGGAAGGCGTCGCCCGGTCCCAGCTCGTACGTAACGCCTTCGCTCGTGAACGTTCCGTACCCGCCCATTACGTGATGAAGCAAATAGTAATCGACCAGCTTCGGGCCGAGCTTATGAGACGGCCGGGTCTGGCTCTCGCCGGAAAACAAAACATGAAGGCCTCCGCAACCGGCTAACATCGGGTTAGAGGCGACGGTGTATGTCTCTGGCGCGGCCGCTCCCGTCACCTCCGCGGCGGAGACCGGTTGACCCGATCGGTCTGGGGCAGCATGGTCTGTCATGACATGTCCTCCTTCTTGAAGTTCATCCAACCTTCTCGGCGCTGACAACCAACCTTTGTGAACACGTGCTATAAGCATTATATCACAGTCCATGATGGAGGTCATATTTATCCATATCATGCGCACATCATTATATTACATGCCCGGCTCGGATTGAGTATGCTTGTAACAGAACGGCATATTGTCCACAAGCGAAGCAAAACGCAAATAAAAATGCAAACATATGGAGGAGGTCGTCGTCATGGACGCTCGGCAATTGGCGGCTCATTTTGAGGTACAATATGGAAGTGGTGAGGGAGAGGTTCGTTTTTTCCATGCTCCAGGTCGTGTAAACCTTATCGGCGAGCATATTGATTATAACGGAGGGTATGTGCTTCCGGCAGCGCTGGAGTTCGGCACGACACTGCTGATCCGTCCGCGGTCCGATCGGATGATCCGGCTGTCTTCCACGAATTTCCCATATCAATTGACGGTAGCGGCCGATGAGGCGGCCAATGCCAAGACCGGGGAATGGACCGATTATCCCGTCGGGGTCATGGTGGAGCTGGCGAAGGCGGGACGGGCGTTGAGCCGGGGCTATGATATTTTGGTGCATGGCGATATTCCGAACGGAGCGGGGTTATCCTCCTCGGCATCGCTCGAGGTCGCCGCGGCCTATGCGCTGCTGACGCTGGAAGGCCACTCGATCGACCGGACGGATATCGCGAAGCTGTCGCAGCGGGCGGAGAACCGGTTCGTCGGTGTCAACTGCGGCATTATGGACCAGTTCGCCGTCGCGAACGGCAAGCAGGACCATGCGATTCTGCTGATGTGCGACACGCTTGAATTCAAGCATGTTCCGTTCCGGACGGAAGGCTACAAGCTGGTTATCGGCAATACGAACAAGCGGCGCGGGCTCGTCGATTCCAAATATAATGAACGCAGGGCGCAATGCGATGAGGCCGTGCGGGAGCTGCGGCAGGCGTTCCCTGAACTGGAGCTGCTCGCTCAGCTGGACGCCGCGCGCTATGAAGCGAATAAGCATTTCATTCAGGATGAGGCGGTACGCAAGCGGGCCGCGCATGTCATCGCGGAGAACGAGCGGGTGCTGCAGTCGGTCGAGGCGCTGCAGCAGCATGAATTGGAGCGGTTCGGCCAGCTTATGATCGCATCGCATGAATCATTGCGGGATCTGTACGAGGTCAGCTGCGAAGAGCTGGATGTAATGGTTGAGGAGGCGCTTCGCATCGAAGGCACGGCCGGCTCGCGGATGACGGGGGCCGGATTCGGCGGCTGCACCGTCTCGCTCGTGAAGGAGAGCGCCGTCCCGCGCTTCATCGAGCAGGTCGGAGAGGCGTATCAGCGGCGCATCGGCTTGACGGCGGAATTCTATGTATGCAGCGTCGGCGACGGCGTGAAGGAACAGGACTGCAGCAACAAGCTGGCAGCGGAGGGGGAATAAGCGATGGCAGTACTGGTTACAGGCGGGGCAGGTTATATTGGCTCCCATACGGTGGCGGAATTGCTGGATCGCGGCGAAGAGGTCGTCGTCGTCGATTCATTGGAGACGGGTCATGCGGACGCGGTTCTCGGCGGCACGCTCCATGTCGGGGATATTCGAGATAAGGCCTTCTTGGAAGGCGTGTTCCAACAGCATAAGTTCGATGCGGTCATTCATTTCGCCGCGTACTCGCTCGTCGGAGAGAGCATGAGCAATCCGGCCAAATATTATGATAACAATGTGCACGGCACGCTGGTGCTGCTGGAGGTGATGCAGCAGTTCGGCGTGAAGCGGATTGTCTTTTCTTCCACGGCCGCCACGTATGGCGAGCCCGAACGGACGCCAATCGAGGAGACCTTCGCGACGAATCCGACGAATGTGTACGGAGAGACGAAGCTGACGATGGAGCGCATGATGCGCTGGTTCGACGAGGTGCATGGCATCCGCTACGTCTCGCTGCGCTACTTCAATGCCGCTGGCGCACATGAGAGCGGACGCATCGGGGAAGACCACCAGCCGGAGACGCATCTCGTGCCGATTGTGCTGGAGACGGCCCTGGGCAAGCGCAGTGAGATTGCGGTCTTCGGCAGCGATTATCCGACGCATGACGGCACATGTATTCGCGACTATATTCACGTCAGCGATTTGGCGGACGCGCATTTGCTTGCTGTCGGCTATTTGCGCAAGGACGGGGCGAGCGAGATTTTCAATCTGGGCAGCGGCAACGGCTTCTCGGTTCTCGAGGTGATCCGGACGGCGCAGCGGGTGACCGGTCTGACGATTCCGACGGCGCTGCGCGATCGCCGGGCAGGCGATCCGGCAGTCTTGATCGCGTCCGCCGGCAAGGCGAAGGCCGTGCTCGGCTGGCAGCCGAAGCGGGATAATATGGAGATGATTATTGAGAGCGCCTGGCGCTGGCATCAGGCTCATCCGGACGGATACGCCAAATAGAGGGGGAGGACATCATGGCGAACGATCAACGAGCAGGGAAGGCAGCATCGGAGCAACTGGATGAAGGACGCACGGCACTACGGCCGGATGCGCCGACGCTTCCGGATGGATGGCGAACGGCAGAACGTACGGATACGGCGCGCATGGCGGAGCTGATCGAGAAGCTGGTTCGCTACGCGCGGAACCGGAATATGCTCGGAACGTTGGACATGACGTATGCGCGCAATCAGTTGCTGGAGCTGTTCCGGTTAGACGAGCCATGTGAAGGATATTTGGCCCCGGAGTGGAGCGGTGTTCCGGATGAACCGCAGGAGCTGCTGGAGGCGCTGCTGGATATGGCGGCCGCAAGCGGACTGCTGCCGGACAATACGACGACCTGGCGGGATCTGCTGGACGCCAAGGTGATGGGGTTGCTTATGCCGCGCCCGTCGGAGACGGAGGCCCGGTTCCGGAAGCTGTGGGCCGAGCAGGGGATTGCCGCCGCGACGGACGACTTCTATGCCTTGAACAAGGACAGCAATTATATACGGATGGATCGCATTCGGAAAAATGAGTATTGGCTGCATCCGAGCGAATTCGGCGAGATGGAGATGACGATCAACCTGTCCAAGCCGGAGAAGACGCCCCAGGAGATCGCTCAGGCCGGGCAGGCCGCGGCCGCCGATTATCCGAAATGTCTGCTGTGCGCGGACAATGTCGGCTATGCGGGCCGGGTCAATCATCCGGCGCGCCAAAATTTGCGGATTATTCCGCTGGAACTGAACGGTGAAGCATGGTTTTTCCAATACTCTCCTTATGTTTACTATAATGAGCACAGCATCGTGTTCCGAAGAGAGCATGTGCCGATGAAGCTGACCCGGGACACGTTCGCGCGGCTGCTGGCGTTCACCGAGCAGTTCCCGCATTATTTCATCGGCTCGAACGCCGACCTTCCGATCGTGGGCGGATCGATTCTGAGCCATGATCATTTCCAGGCGGGGCGGCATACGTTCCCGATCGAGAAGGCGCCGACAGGACAAGCGCATGTTCATGCGGCGCATCCGGGTGTCCGCGTCGGGGTGGTCGACTGGCCGATGTCCGTTCTCCGCCTGACGGCGGACGATCGCGAAGCGCTGCTGAATACTGCCGACGATCTGTACCGGTTCTGGCAAGGCTACAGTGATGAGCAAGCCGGGATCCTCGCCTGGACGGAAGGCCCCGGCGGACAGACGCGGCATAATACGGTTACGCCAATCGTCCGCCGCCGGGGGGAGCGGTATGAGATGGATCTCGTACTGCGCAATAACCGGACGGATGAGACGCATCCGGAAGGCATTTTCCATCCGCATCGCCATCTTCATCATATCAAGAAAGAAAATATCGGTCTGATTGAAGTCATGGGATTGGCGATTCTTCCCGGACGGCTGCTGGCGGAGACCGGAGCGATTGCCAGGCTGCTGGCCGGGCGGGAAGATCGGGAGGCGGAGCGCGCAAGCTTGACGGATCAGGATCCGCTCAAGCCGCATGCCGCATGGATTGACGAGCTGGTCGGCCGGTATGGAACCCGGCTGGACGAAGCGGAAGCGAACCGGGTGATCCGCCATGATATCGGCTGCAAGTTCGCAGAAATTCTTGGCCATGCCGGCGTCTTCAAGCGGGATCGCGCGGGGCGCGAGGCTTGCGCCCGCTTCCTCGCGCAGGCTGGGTTCAAGGCGCAGGGCTGAGACGGCTCTGCCGTCTGGCCGGAACGGAGCACGCGCTTCCAAGCGTGCCGGAATAGGTGCGGATATGTGCGACATAGAGAGATATATTTGCTATAGGGATGTATGGTGATATGGAGATGTATGGTGATATAGAGATGTACGGTGATATAGAGATATAGTCGAGATATAGAACAGGCCAGGAGGTCCATCGATGACACAAGTGCAGATCGGCGTCATTTCCCATGAGCGGTGGGGAGAGAGCTTGAAGCTGGAGAACGGGATGTATACCGTTATCGTTCCGCTCGGCTTCGGCATCCGGATTATGCATCTAAGCCTTATGGGCGGCGAGAACGTCTTTTTCGAGGATACGGAAGGAGCGGTTCAGCAACAGGGCGAGGAATTCGCGGCGCTGGGCGGGGAAGGCTGGAAGCTGCGCGGCGGGCATCGGCTGTGGGCGAGCCCGGAGGTATACCCGCGCACCTATGGCCCGGATGATAAGCCGATTCAATATGTCCTTACCGGGCACGGAGTGAAGCTGCTCGCTCCCGTGGAGCCGTGGACGCAGACGGCCAAGGAAATCGAGATCCAATTCCGCGATGATCAGATTGAGGTCATTCACCGGATAGTCAATCATGGACCATGGCCGATTGAACTGGCACCGTGGGCGCTGTCTGTCATGGCTCCGGGCGGAACCGCCTATGTGCCGCAGACGAAGCGGGAGACCGGATTTCTCCCGAACCGGAACTTCGCGCTGTGGCCGTACACGAAGATGAATGACGAGCGTGTCGATTGGGGCGGTGATGTCATTCAGGTCCGCCAATGCGCCGATATCGAGCGGGCATTCAAGTTCGGCATACACAACGAGGAAGGCTGGGCGGCCTATGCCGTGAACGGCACCGTGTTCGAAAAACGCTATGAACCGCAGCAAGAAGCGGTTTATCCCGACTTCGGATGCTCCTTCGAGCTGTATACGAACGACAAAATTTTGGAGCTGGAGACGCTGGGCCCGCTTGCAGTGTTGGCGCCTGGCGGACAGGCCGTTCACAAGGAGATATGGAAGCTTGCGCCATGCACGGATATCGAACAATATCTCCACACGAAATTGATAGAATCGAAATCTTAAATTTTTCATAATCTTAGGGTCTCTGCCAAAAGAAAGCCCTGTCCTGCACGACTCAAAGCCGCTGCGGGGCAGGGTTTTTGCCTATTTATGAACGGCTAGCGGATATTTCGCGTCCGCCGATGGAAAGGGTTTCACAAGTGAGCGGGTTTATGTTATTAATAGAGAGGGACGTCAAAATGGAAAACCCTCTCAATGCGGCGGGATGCCGATGGGAGCCGATTGTGGACGTTCCGGGGGATGGTGCGCTGTCCGGCGGGCTGGGCGGAACAAAGACTTTGCCTTGGCCGGGGCCCGATGGGACAAGCTGTATCGAGAACCCGCCAATAACGCAGCACTTTCAGGGAGTGTGGATGAATGGCTAAATCGTTAGGATCCAGTACGAACATTATTATTCGCTTGGAAATTGACAAAAATGTGTGCACCTTCGCGCAAATTGCCGCCGCCATTGGCGAGAGCGGCGGCGATATCGTCGCCATCGACGTCATTCGCGGCACGCCGGTATCCACAGTCCGAGATATTACAGTCAATGTATATGACGGCAGTGTCGGCGATCGGGTCGTGAAGCGTCTGAAGCAGCTGCAAGGCGTGAAAGTCGTGAACGTCTCCGATCAGACGTTCCTGCTCCACCTCGGGGGCAAAATCGAGATGCAGCCCAAGGTCCCGATCCGGAACCGCGACGACTTGTCCCGGGTCTATACGCCGGGCGTGGCGCGGGTATGCATGGCCATCCATGAAGATCCGTCCAGCGCGTTCACGCTGACAATCAAACGGGATACCGTGGCGGTTGTCTCCGATGGAACCGCTGTGCTCGGTCTGGGCGATATCGGACCGATGGCGGCGATGCCGGTCATGGAAGGCAAGGCGATGCTGTTCAAGCAATTGGCGAACGTCGACGCGTTCCCGATCTGTCTGGACACGCAGGATACGGATGAGATCGTGCGGACGATTCAGGCGATTGCCCCGGCCTTCGGCGGCATTAATCTGGAGGACATCTCGGCGCCGCGCTGCTTCGAGATCGAACAGCGGCTGAAGGAGAATCTCGATATTCCGGTCTTCCATGACGATCAGCATGGAACCGCTGTCGTCCTGCTGGCCGGTCTGCTTAATGCGCTGAAGATTGTGAACAAGAAGCTGGAGGATTGCAAAATCGTCCTGTGCGGGATCGGCGCGGCGGGCATGGCCTGCACCGATATATTGCTCGCGGCAGGCGCGAAGAATATTATCGGCGTCGATCGCCACGGAGCGCTGGTCCGCGGCGTGCAGTACGAGAACGAGGCATGGAACGGCTACGCCGCCAAGACGAATCCGAACGGAGAGGAGGGCGGCATTCAGGATGTCATCACAGGGGCGGATGTGTTCATCGGCGTCTCGGGTCCTGGCGTGCTGAAGCGGGAGCATGTGGAGACGATGAACGCAGATCCCATTATCTTCGCGATGGCGAACCCGATGCCGGAGATCGATCCGGACGAGATCGAGGATATTGCCCGCATCATTGCAACGGGCCGTTCCGATTATCCGAACCAGATTAACAACGTGCTCTGCTTCCCGGGCCTGTTCCGCGGACTGCTGGATTGCCGCGCATCCAAAGTGACTTATAACATGAAGCTGGCGGCCGCTCAGGCGATTGCCGAGGTCGTCTCTGAAGAAGAACTCAATGAAATGTATATTATTCCGAGCGTATTCAACCCGCTTGTCGTGACGAAGGTACGGGACGCCGTTGTCAATGCCGCCTATGAGGACGGCGTGGCGCGCCGCCGCGATTATCGGGAAAATACAGTTAAGCAGTAGCCGCTGACAGATGTTGGTGGACGGTGAGCTAGCCTCCCTCGCCCGATCGTCTGCGATTGTAAGCCTGGCAGACAGCCATCTTCTCTTCGTTTACGGAGAAGGTGGCTTTTTTGGATCTAGTCGATGAAATGGTTTCCAACCGCGTTTTATTTGCGAAAAGTATTGACGTCGGCGAATAACCAGTTAAAATATGCCTAAGGCACTTTGCTGTTTTCTCGCTTTTATGCAGTAAACAGTCTATGCACTAATCAGTTTATACGTTAACGAAATATCAGACAAGCGCATAAACGCATTCCATGGGTGAACTTTCTTTTCGAAGAAAGACGAATCGCAAAAACGAAAAAAGTGAACGAGCAAAACGAAAAAAGTGAACGAGCAAAACAAAGAAAGTAAACAAGCAAAACGAGAGGGGATCGAACAGATGAGAGCAAAACGTCATGTCATGCTGGCATGTGCGCTGGCATTGGTGCTGCTGATGCTGAACGCATGCGGAAATCAGGCGCCGGGGGAAGGCACAGCAGAGCAAGGAGATACGGGCAGCGCGGGGAAAAAGGTGAAGATCGGGGTGACCCAGGTCGTGAACCATGCCTCTCTCGATGAAGCGTACAAAGGCTTCGTGCAAGCGTTGAAGGACAATGGCTATACGGAAGGGGACAACCTGGTCATCGATTATCAGAATGCCCAGGGCGATAATACGAACGCGGCGACCATCGCGCAGAAGTTCGCCACGAGCGGGGTCGATCTTGTGCTGGGCATCGGCACGTCTGTCTCCCAGGCTGCAGCGAAGGAAGTGAAGGACGTGCCTGTCCTGTTCACCGCAGTGACCGATCCGGTCGGCGCCGGTCTGGTCCAGAGCATGGAGAAGCCGGGCGCAAATGTAACCGGGACGACGGATCTGCATCCGGAGGCCGTCTCGCGTTTGATGGAATTTATTAAGGAGCAGGTGAATGGCGTTACGGCGGTGGGTATTTTGGCCAATGAAGGCGAACAGAACACGGTCGTGAACGTGCAGAAGGCGGAAGAGGCGTTGACCGCTCTCGGCTTGAAGGCCGTTAAGGCACCCGTGACGAACAGCTCGGAAGTGAAGCAGGCGGCTGAATCGCTTATCGGCAAGGTGCAGGCCATCTATGTTCCGTCCGACAATACGGTTGTAAGCGGCCTCGGGGCTGTCGTCGGCGTGGCGAATGAGAATAAGATTCCGCTATTCGTCGCGGAGAAGGATTCGGTCAAGAACGGCGGTGTCGCTTCCTTCGGCTTCGAATATTACGATCTTGGTTACACGACCGGCAAAATGGCCGTCGATATGCTGAAGAACGGCAAGAAGCCGGAAGACACGCCGGTGCAAATTCCGGAATCTCTTGATCTGGCGCTGAATGTGAAGGCGGCGGAAGCGCAAGGCTTCGCCGTAACCGATGATCTGAAGAAGCAAGTGAAGCCGGACAACCTCTTCGAATAGAGAAGTGAAGGAACAAGACTAAACAGAAGAGGAGGAGTCATAGTGAGCGGATTTATGCTGGCGATGCAAAAATCGGTAGAGCTCGGCGTGCTGTACGCCTTGATGGCGCTCGGCGTCTACTTGACGTTTCGCATTTTGGATTTCCCTGACTTGACCGTAGACGGAAGCTTCACGACAGGCGCAGCGATAGCGGCCCTGTGCATTACATCGGATATCTCGCCTTGGATAGGAACGGCACTGGCCTTCCTCGGCGGCGGGCTCGCCGGCATGATGACCGGCATCATTCATACGAAAGGGAAGATTAATCCGCTGTTATCGGGCATTCTGATGATGATCGCCCTCCACTCTATCAATTTGCGGATTATGGGCAAGGCGAACATCGGCTTAATGAACAGCGATACGCTGCTTACGCCGATTACCGGAGGCTTCCTGTTCCTGATCGTCATGGGGCTGTTCGCGGTGCTGGTGAAGCTGGCCCTGGACTGGTTCCTGCGGACGGAGGTCGGCCTATCCTTGCGCGCTACCGGCAACAATCCGCGCATGATTCGCAGCTTCGGCGTGCACACCGATACGACGATTGTCGCCGGGGTCAGCCTTTCGAACGCGCTCGTCGCGTTATCCGGCGCGCTGGTCGCCCAGTATCAGGGCTTCGCCGATATTCAATCGGGCGTCGGGATGATTGTCGTCGGACTGGCGTCGGTTATTATCGGGGAAGCGATTTTCGGCCACCGCACAATCGCCCGCGCGACGTTCGCGGTGCTGCTGGGCGCCGTGCTGTACCGGGTTATCGTCGCTATCGCGCTGCAGCTGCAAATGAATGCGACGGATCTGAAGCTGTTTACCGCTCTCATCGTCATTGTGGCGCTAACCGTGCCGAAGATGCGGCGCTCCGCGAATCAGCGCACAATGAGCCGCCAGCGGGCGATGCAATTGGCGAAAGGAGGACAGAGCGATGCTGCAAGTGAATCAGGTCAGTAAATATTTCAATCTGAATACCCCTGACGAGAAAGCGGCGCTTACCGATATCCGGCTGCATCTGAATCCTGGAGACTTCGTGACCGTTATCGGAAGCAACGGTGCCGGTAAATCGACGCTGATGAACATCATCTCCGGCATGCTGATCCCGGATGCCGGCACGGTTCACATTGAAGAGCATGATGTCACGCTGATGTCTGAGCATCGCCGCAGCCGCTGGATTGGCCGCGTATTCCAGGACCCGATGGCCGGCACGGCTCCGGATATGACCATCGAGGAGAATCTGGCCATTGCGGCGAAGCGGATGGGAGGCCGCGGGCTGAGACCCGGGGTGAACCGGAAGCGCAAGGCATGGTTCGCAGAAGAGCTGTCCCGGCTGGGCATCGGGCTTGAGAACCGGCTGAACGCGAAGGTCGGCCTGCTCTCGGGCGGCGAACGGCAAGCGTTGAGCCTGCTAATGGCCACCTTCACGAAGCCGAGCATTCTGCTGCTCGATGAGCATACGGCGGCGCTCGATCCGTCCCGGGCGGAATGGATTACCCGCCTGACGGACGAGATCGTGCGGGAGAATTCGCTAACCACCCTGATGGTGACCCACAATATGGAGCAGGCGATCCGGCTGGGCAACCGGCTCATCATGATGGACAAAGGCAGCATCGTGCTGGATGTCCCGGCTGCATCCAAGCAGTCGCTCACGGTAGATAAGCTGCTGCGGGAGTTCGAACGGATTCGCGGAGAGAAATTTGTCGATGATCGCGTTGTTTTAGGAGGATAATTTCCTGTAATTCCATCACGAAATGCCAAAAATATGATACAATCCATGAGGGTTCTTAGAAACGACAACAAGAACAAATTGTCGAAAAGAGGGGAACGTCATGAATTGGTTCAATCGCAGTATGATTCCGAGAATGATCGCTGTATTGTTTGTATTGATTATGACAATCAGCGGCCTTTTCATTTTCCGCGAGTATTACAGCGAGAAGTCGCTCTATATGGATTTCCTGCATCAACGGCAGGAGCTCATCGCAGAAATGAAGCTCGATGACATGATGGGCGCGATCAAACAGGCATCGAGCATGGTCCAAAACAAACCGATCAACGAGGAAATGACAGACTCGCTTTTCCGAATGCTGCGCGGCCGCATGAATAAGATCGCGGGCGACGACGTTATTAATGCTTTTCTGATCATTAAGGAGAATGAGGCGAAGGACGGAGCGCCAGCCTTCCGTATTCTACAAGCGAATGATAACCTGGAGTCGCTGGGGTACAAGCCGAACACGGCATACGACATGCCAGCGGCTATCCAGGACGCCTTTCTTAAGCTGACCACAGAAGACAATACGATAATGACCGATGAATTCGATATGGGCGATGCGGTCTATATTACCGGCTTAACGGAGATTAGAGACGATCTTGGCCATAGCATGGCCTACTTGGTTACCGATTATGATTATTCCATCATCAAAGGAACGTTGATAGGCTTCTTGGTCGAAGCCATTGTCATCGGAGGAATAATCGGATTGATTGGCATCTTACTGGTGGCCGTGTATGTGCAGCGCCGCTTGAAGCCGCTGAATGATATCCACAAGCTGGCGGAACAAGCGGCTAACGGGGACTTGACCGTGAAGCTCGCTTCGAAGCGGCAGGATGAGATCGGGCGGCTGGCCGATGTGTTCAACCGGATGACGGAGAGGTTGAGCGGGCTGCTGGCGGAAGTGCAGCGGGCGGCGAAGGACGTCTCCACCTCATCGCTCGAGCTGCAGCGGGGCGCCGAGGAGACGGCGATTGCCGCGCAGGAAGTGGCGAGCGCCATGTCCGAGGTGGCGAACGGATCGCTGGAGCAGCAGCACAGCACCGAGCAGACCAAGTCGGCCATGAGCGAGATTACGGCCGGCGCGGAGCAGATCGCCACCACCTCGGAGCAAGTTGCCGAATGGATGCGGGAAGCGGCCGCCCAGGCCGGCGAAGGCCGTGTCATTGTCGATGAGACGGTCGTGCAGATGGAGCGCATCGAAGCGGCTTCGGCCGACACGAATCAGGCTATCGCCGCTTGGACGGAGGCGGTCCAGCAGATTTCGGGCGCGGTCGTGTTCATCCAGAATACAGTGAAGCAGACGGAATTGCTGGCGCTGAATGCCTCGATTGAAGCGTCCCGCGCCGGAGAGCATGGACGCGGCTTCCAGGTCGTCGCGACGGAAGTCCGCAAATTGGCCGAGCATTCAAAGCAATCGCTACAGTCTATTATGCAGCTGATTGATGTGATTCATACGAAGCGCGAACTGACTGAACGGGCAACGGCGCATCAGCAGGAGGCCGTCCAGAAAGGGATGGCAACGGTCAAGACGGCGGACGAGACGTTCACGGTTATCGCCGGTTCGATTGGACAAGCCAGCTCCCGCATGGAGGAATACCGCAGCATCGCTCAGCAGATGTCGGCCTCCTGCGAAGAAGTCTTTGAACTGATTCGCCAATTGAACGATATTGCGGAGCAATCCAATGATCATACGGCACGTGTCGCGGCCACGACGGAGCAGCAGTCGGCATTGACCGAGGAGATATCGGCTTCCGTGGACAGTCTGCTCTCCTTAAGCCGGGATTTGCAGAAGATGCTGGAGCAATTCAAGGTGAACGTGAAGGAGCAGTAATTACCTGCCGCAGGGTATGATGGAAGGGAAGGTGCCGGGGCAAGCTAATGATCGGGAGGTGAGCGGCATGCCGCATAACAAAGCAGAGCGTATTCACCATCAGCAGAACCGTTCCCGTATCATGGAAAAGATCACGCCGCTGCGGCCGGATAAACAAGCCGGGCGCGCGCCGAGTCTGAACCGCATTCCGAAATAGAACGGCAAACCCGAACCAACCGGACTTATCTCCATCATATCTTGCACAGGAAGGAAGTGTTCATTATGGCACATAAGCAGCAGGGACATTCCAGACAAAATACAACGACCCGGACGTCCGACGCCAACAACGCAAAAGGCAAAAAGAAATAACGGCTTGCCAGCGGAGGGATAAAGATGCATAATCTGGACAGCAGCTATGATTGTTCCTTGACGGCGGAGGATGTTCCGAGGCTCAAGTCCGAGCTGGCGTCTTTGAAGCGGCAAGCGCACACGGAGACTTCATCGAAGGAACTCCAAGAGGCCATAAATCGGGTCGAGAATCAGCTTCATTTCATCAAAAACAAATGCTCTCTTCGTTAAAAATAAGGTATATAGAAGCGCCGCTTCCCGTTATAGGGATAGCGGCGCTTGCTGTTGGATCAGTTATGGCATTGACGGGATGGCCGCGGCCGTCTGGCTCTGCGGCGCCGCAGCCTGGGCCTCGGATGGAGCTTGACCGGGCCCCCCGGAGCCTTGCTGCAGCTGGTACATCTTGTAGTAGCGGCCCTTCAGCCGCATCAATTCATCATGCGTTCCTTGCTCGACGATCTCGCCGCGATGCAGCACGAGAATCAGATCGGCGCTTCGAATCGTCGACAGCCGGTGCGCGATAATGAAGGTCGTCCGTCCCCGCTTCAGCACTTCCAGCGCTTCTTGAATGAGGGCTTCCGTCTCTGTATCGATATTGGCCGTCGCCTCGTCCAGAATCAGTATCGCCGGTTCGAAGGCGAGAGCTCGGGCGAACGAAATCAACTGTCTCTGCCCGGCCGACAAGGTGCTTCCTTTTTCAATCACCGGCTCGTCGATTCCTTGCGGCAAATGCTTGAGCACCCGATCGGCGCCCACCGCGTTCAGCGCTTGCTCTACCATCTCTCGCGTGATGCGCGGATCGTTCAGGCTGACGTTGCTTGCAATCGTTCCGGTGAACAGATAAGGATCCTGCAGCACGATGCCCATATGCTCGCGAATCCATTGCTTCGGCACCGAGGTGGTCGGCGTGCCGTCGATTCGAATCTCGCCGCGCTGCGGGTCATAGAACCGGAACAGCAGATTCATAATGGAGCTCTTCCCGGAACCGGTATGGCCGACGAGAGCCACCGTCTGGCCCGGCTTCGCCTCGAAGTAGATGTCGCGCAGCACATAATCTTCCTTGTAGGCGAAGGAGACCCGATCGAACTCGACATGTCCCTTGTACCGGGGCATCGAGCCTTCGTCCAGCGGCTCGCCCGGTTCGTCCATCAGCTCGAATACCCGTCCTGCGGACACGAGGGAGGAGTCGAGATTCGCTAATTGGTTCACCATGCCGGTAATCGGCTGGAAGAGGCGGTTCAGCAGATCGGCGAAAGCATACAGTACGCCGAGGGTGATGACGCCGCTCGCGCTCAGCGACGCTCCGCCAAAATACCAGAGCACGACCGCGAAAGCGATATTCCGCAGCACGTTCACCAGGTTATGGGACGTGAATGCGTTCAAATTGAGCATTTTGTTCTGATAGGATAAGTACTCCTCGTTCAGCTCCTCGAATTCCTTCATCGTATCCTTCTGGCGGCGGAAGGAACGAATGACCGGAATCCCTTGGATGGATTCGTTAATCATGGCATTGATAGAACTGAGCCGCGAACGTATCACTTTGTTATATTTCGTCGCGAATTTCCGGTACAGCACAACCCATAGATAGATAAGCGGCAAAATGAACATGCAGATGAGTGCAAGCTTCACATCCAAAATGAATAAGGCGACATAAATGCCGGTAATCGTAATGATCCCGGACGTGAAGCTTTCCAGCACGGACAAGAACAGATCTTTGACCGCTTCGGTGTCATTGGTGACCCGGGAGACGACTTTGCCGGCAGGCAAATTATCGAAGTACGGAATCGGCAGACGCTGCACATGGGCATACACATCGCCGCGCAGCTTGCGGATGACCCGGTTCGCCGCCGTCTGGAGCCCCATAATCTGGCCATAGCTCGCCGCCACGCTGACCAGCAGCAGACCGATATAAAGCGCCATATTTTGAATAATGCTAACGATCTCCGGCTTGTAGAACGTGAGCAGCTGGCTCAGGCTCATTGACGACGCCGGAACGGACCAGGTATCCGACCCGGCGCGGATCGTCAGCATGCCGTCCTCGAACTGGCGCTCTCCCGTCTCGGAAGGGATCGGTCCATCCACGAAGACGAACTCCGTCCCGATCTGGAGAATGCGGACCTGCTCTCCCTTCGCTTCTGCCTCCGCGAAGCGATCCTCCCGCTTGAAGTGGCGTCCTTCATACAGAATGGCGCCCTTCGCTTCCGCGGATGTCTCGTAGTACGGCTTTTCGATGCCGAGTATATGCTTATCTATTATATTTTTCGCAATGAACGGCCCGGACAGCTCGGCGGCGACAGCCACGGTGAGCATAAGCAGACCGATGATGAAGCTCTTTTTGAACTGCAGGGCGTATTGCCACAGGCGCTTGCCGACATGTCTCGGGTTCGCCGTCTGTTGTTCTGCTTCCATATATGAAATCCTCCTGTAATCGTAAATGCCAGTGTGCAGGGATAGAGCAGCCGGGCCTACAGCCCGGATTCCAGCTGCTGGCGCTCGTACTGTTCCTTGTACCAGCCGTCCTGCTTCAGCAAGTCGTCATGCGTGCCTTCTTCGATGATCTTGCCGTCATCGAGCACGATGATCCAGTCGGCATGCTCAATAGCCGACAACCGGTGCGTCGTAATCAGGGTCGTCTTGCCTGAGCGCTGCTCGCGTATGTTGCTGATAATATTGGCTTCGGTGCGCGCATCAACGGCAGAGAGCGCATCATCGAGAATCAATATTTCCGGATCCTTGATGAAGGCCCGCGCCAGCGAGACCCGCTGCTTCTGGCCTCCGGACAGGGCGACGCCCCGCTCGCCAACCAATGTCTCCACCCCGTGCACAAGCGTAGGCACATCATGGGTGAAGGAGGCGGTCTCGATCGCGTTCATCACGTCCTCATCACCAGCCCCGGAGCGGCCGAATAAGATGTTCTGCTTGACAGTCTTGGAGAACAAAATCTGCTCCTGTGGCACATATCCGATCCAGTTGTGCAACCGATCAATCGGAATCTGCTCCGCCGGGATGCCGTTAATGCAGAAGCCGCCTTCTCCGACCGGATATTCCCGCAGCAGCTGCTTGACGAAGGTCGACTTGCCGCTTCCGGTCCGGCCGACGATGCCGAGCGTCTGCCCCTTGCGAAGCGTGAGGGCGCCGAGATTCAGGTTGTCTGTCGTCGAAGTCGGGTAGCGGAACTTGTAGTCGCTCCACGTCAGCGTCTCCGGCACGGCGACATCCTTCGTATGCTCGCCGTCCTGTACGTCCGGCGTATAGTTCAGCACTTCGTTGACCCGATCGAGCGAGGCATTGCCGCGCTGCATGACGTTAATCAGGTTGCCGATGGCGAACATCGGCCAGATCATCATGCCAAGGTACATATTGAACGCGAGCAGCTCCCCGAGGGAGAGCTCGTTATGAATAATCAGATAGGCGCCGTAACCGAGCCCGATTACGTAGCTCAGCCCGATGAACAGCCGGATCGTCGGATCGAACAGGGCGTCGACCCTCGCGACGGCAAGGTTCTTGTTATAGACGTCATGGGTAATGTCGCGGAAGCGGGCTTCATCCGAACCCTCCTGCACGTAGGCGCGGATGACCCGCACGCCGCCGACCGACTCCAGCACTTGATCGTTCATGCCTCCGAACGCATCTTGAGCGATCATGTAGCGTTCGTGAATCTTTTTGCCGAACACACTCATGGCGATGGCGATGAACGGGAGCGGCAGTAGCGCGGCCAGCGTCAGCTTCCATTGAATCATGAACATGGCGAACAGTACGATGAGCAGGAACGCAGTCGAATCCGTCAAGGTGAGCATGCCGAACCCGGCTGTCTGCGACACGGAACGGAGATCATTGGTTGCCCGGGCCATCAGGTCCCCGGTGCGGTTTTTCTCGAAGAACGGCGGCGTCATTTTGAGGAAATGACGCATCAGCTTGGAGCGAAGCTTGCGCTCTACCAGGTTCGCTCCACCGAATATTTGATACATCCACACATACGTGATGGCGTAAATGACGACCATCGTGCCCAGTATGAGGAGGAGATAGAACGTCAATCTGTCCCATGTAATGGCCCCCCGGACGATGTCATCGATGGCTTGCCCCAGGATGCGAGGGGGGACGAGCTCGATGATGCCGACTACGATCAGCATCACGACACCTACAATATACCTCGTCTTATGTTCTTTGAAGAACCAGCCGAGCTTGAATAAAACCGATAGCATCTTGTCACTTCCTTGTCTCTTTTGCAAAATGGGAAAACAAAAAAGGTATACCGTTCGTGAACGATATACCTTGGGTTGCGTAAGGCGATATGTACGAGCGACGTGGCGCCCGCATGTACAGGGAAGCGGAATCGGCTTGCACATTATCGGCAAGTTCGAAGGGACAGCGAGTGATCGGATCACTTCGCCGCGCTTCCCGCTTCAGAATTGCGCTCTTCTCCTCAGCAAGGAGGGGCGCAGCTTCCGGCAGGGCTCCTGCGATATGAAGTTCGAGTCCGCGCCGCATGCGCCGCGTGCGCCATAACAATTGTATTACGCATTGGATTTACCTGCCTTTCTGAAGTAGTATGGATAGGCCGAGCGCATCACCGCGCTACCTTATCTGATTGTAGATTCTAGCATCGAGCTTCCGGCATTGTCAACCATTATTTTGAAATGAACGGCTGCGTGCCGTATTCGTGTACGTCCCGGAGCCCTCACCATTGCCGGATCGTCCGCTTTCGTCGTATGATGGATGGTGGCGAAGCAAGCGGACGATATCTCATCCGGTCAAGGAGGGACAGACGATTCCCGTGGTACGGACCAGAGCGTCCGAACGGTCATCCGGGAACGGTGGATCGGCCGTGCCAGGTCTCTTCAGGAGCGGCCCAGCAGCAGCGACAAAATGCCCGCCGCGATCAGCGGCCCGACCGGGACGCCGCGGAACAGTGCGACGCCGAGCACGGTCCCGATGAGCAGTCCGGCGACGACGGTTGGCGATTGCGTCATCAGATGCGCGCCACGGCCGCCCAGGTAGGCCACCAGCATCCCGACCGCGACGGCCAGGAGCGACTTCCAATGCAGGAACGATTGCAGAATCGTTTCCATGGACATGGATCCGCTGGCGATTGGGGCCATAACCCCGACGGTAAGAATGATAATTCCGATCGTGAGGCCATATTTCTCTATCCAGGGGAACAGGCTCTGCAGATGGGTGACGCGCAGCAGCAGCAGGATGACCATCGCGATCGTGACGGTGGAGTTGCCGCTGATGATGCCCAGTCCGGCCAGCCCCAATAAAATAAGCGAAGAAATATCGATTTGCGCCATTAGAATCGCAGCTCCTTTCAGTTCATGTGACGACCTCTTTCAGACAGCACAAGGATAGCATATTTATACCAACTTGAAAATGAAGCACGCCATCGGAGGTGGAGGTTATGAGTAACACATTATTGCTGACCGGCTTCGATCCGTTCGGAGGCGAGTCGATCAATCCGTCCTGGGAGGCGGTGCGCGCGCTCGACGGCGCGGCGTTGGGACGGTATCGGGTGCAGGCGGCGCAGTTGCCGACTTCGTTCGCGCGGGCCGGGACGACGCTGCGCGAAGCGATGGCCGGCTGCAATCCCGCCGCCGTCATCTGTGTCGGACAAGCCGGCGGCCGACCGGACATCACGCTGGAGCGGGTAGCGATCAATTTGGCGGATGCCCGCATTGCGGACAATGACGGCGATCAGCCGACGGATGACGAGGTCGTGCCGGGAGGTCCTGCCGCCTATTGGACGACGCTGCCGGTGAAGGCCTTACGGCGCGCCGTGCTGGAAACAGGAATCCCGTGCTCGGTGTCGTATACAGCCGGGACGTTCGTCTGCAACGCCATCTTCTATACGCTGATGCATGAGCTGGCCGCCCGGCAGGAGGCGGGGCGCATCCCGGCAGGATTTATCCATATTCCATTTTTGCCGCAACAGGCAGCGACTTATGCGGGCAAGCCGAGCATGTCGCTGGAGGCGATCGTGCAAGCGCTGCGAACCGTTATCATTTACGCGGATGCGGAGGAGGAGCGGGGGAGCAGCGCCGGGACTTTGCACGGCTGAGCCCGTAAGGGAAGCGAAGCTGCACACCTCGCATCTCCGCACGTTGACGGAATAGGGACGCATGTCTCGTTGAGGGAATAGGCAAGCTAAAAGGGGCCCGCTCGGGCCCCTTTCTTTATTTCAGATCTTCGATGGAGTTGATGTCCATATATGCTGGAACGACAAGACCGATTTTGGTGCCGTCCAGGTTCGGACCGAGATCATCGATTTGATCCTTGAATTTGTCGTAATAGTCTTTGTGCGTCGTTGGGAGCCAGGCAGCCACAATCGCATCGACATCCCCGTTGGCGACACCCGTCCACATCGGGCCGGCTTCGACCTGGAGCAGATCGACCTTATAGCCGAGCTTCTCCTGCAGCACGTACGCGATGACGTTCGTGCTCGCAATTTCCGAATCCCAGGCCACATAGCCCAGCTTCAGCTTTTTGCCGTCTGCAGGTTGTGCGCCTTCGATCCACTTGTCAGCCTTGTCCGCATTCGCATCGACCCATTCTTTGGCGGCTTCTTCCGGGTTTTTGCCGTCATGAACGGCAACCATCACCTGCGCCATATCATCTGCCGTCCATTCGAACTGGTCGAGCACCTTATGCGCGTTCGGATCGTCTTCCTTTAATCCTTTGCGAGCAATCGTATGGATCTGCTCATCTCCGCCGTAGACCCCTTTCGGATCCTCTAAATATTTCAGATCGTATTTGGCGAATTTCCAATGCGGCGTCCAGCCTGTAATAATAATTGGCTCCTGCTTCTTGATCGCTTTATCCAAGGCAGCGGTCATGGCGGCGCCGGAGCCCTCGATGAGCTTCCATTTGTCGAGGCCGTATTCCTGGATCGCTTGCTCTGTCGCCTGCATAATCCCCGCACCGGCGTCGATGCCGACGATCTTGTAATCGACGGACGCGCCTACGCTTGCCGACTGGCTGTCACCGGAGGAAGCCCCGTCGCTATCCGCTCCTCCAGATGGGCTGGAGGAACCGGAACAGCCTGCCAGCGTCCATCCGATCATCGCGATAAGTCCCAACAACATCCAACGTCTCGTTCGATTATGCTTCATGCACATCACGCTCCTTGTTTTTTTGATTTATTTTTTTTGAAACTATGCTGAGAGAACCGGTCCAAAATAATAGCCAGCAGCACGACAGCGAGGCCAGCCTCGAAGCCCTGGCCGATCTTCAGCTGGGTAACGGAACGATAGACTTCGGCTCCAATCCCTTGGGCGCCGATCATGGAGGCGATAACGACCATGGACAGCGACAGCATAATCGTCTGGTTCACGCCGGCCATCAAGGTTGGCATGGCGACCGGAAGCTGCACCTTCCACAAGGTCTGCATCGGCGTGGAGCCGAAGGCGGAAGCGGCCTCCATCATGTCTTCAGGCACTTGGCGGATGCCAAGCTCGGTCAACCGGATCGTCGGCGGCACGGCGAAAATGACGGATGCAATGACGCCAGGCACGATGCCGAGTCCGAACAGAAATACGGCCGGAAGCAAATAGACAAAGGCGGGCATCGTCTGCATGAAGTCGAGCACCGGCCGCACAATCCGGGATACGTTGTCCGAACGGCCGCAGGCAATGCCAAGCGGAATGCCGATCACGATAGACAATAATGTCGATACGATGACGAGGGCCAGCGTGCTCATCGTCGGCTCCCAATAGCCGAGCGCTTCGATGATGAACAGTCCGATCAAGGTCAATAAGGACAAGGACCAGCGTCCGATCAGAAATGCGAGCACGGTGAAGATCGCAATGAAAATGTAGGCAGACGGCCAGGTGAGCAGATCGGTGATGCTCTCTACGCTGCGTTCGATTACTTTGGACAGAAATTGGAAGAATCCATCGGCATTCGTTCCGAGCCAATTCACTCCCTCTTCAACCCAATTACCTATCGGCAGTCGCATGCGACATCACCATCCCTTCCGTGTCTGTAGCGGCAGTATCCGTTCCAGTCGTGTCATTCGCTCCATTCGTTCCATTTGGCACATTGCCCGCCAGCGCGCCGAGAACCGCTCCACGCACGATCGCACCCATCAGCTTGCCATCCGGCTGGACGACAGCGATTGGAAGCTTGGCTTCGCCTGACAATGCGAACAGATCGTTCAACACCACATCCGGCGATACGGCAGGGACGTCGGTGAACATGACTTCCTGCAATGACTTGCCGCCGCGTGCCGCCTCACTGGCCTGCTCGGCTGTAACGACCCCTTGAAGAGACTTATCTTTGCCCACGACGAACAGGGTTGAGATGCCGATATCCCGCATGAGCTGCAGGGCGACGCGCGGTCCCCGATCAAGGGATACTGTCTCCGGCCGGCGCATGATGTGCGCTGCCGTCAGCACTTTCGATAAGTCCACTCCTTCAACGAATCGCTCCACGTATTCGTCTGCCGGATCCATCAGCATTTGTTCCGGGGTGCCGATTTGAACCAGCTTCCCGTCTTTTAATAACGCGATTCGATCTCCGATGCGGAGAGCTTCGTCCAAATCATGGGTAATAAAAATGATGGTTTTATGCATTTTTTGCTGCAATGCGAGGAGTTCGTCCTGCATATCCCGCCGGATAAGCGGATCAAGAGCACTGAATGCTTCGTCCATCAGCAGAACATCCGGATCATTAGCCAGCGCTCTGGCCAGTCCGACTCGCTGCTGCATGCCGCCGCTCAATTCGTCAGGATATTTCTGCTCCCAGCCGTCGAGTCCGACCAATCCGAGAGCTTCCCGCGCTTTGCGGTAGCGTTCTTCCTTCGTCATTCCTTGAATTTCGAGGCCGTATGCGGCATTGTCGAGGACGGTGCGATGAGGGAAGAGTGCGAACTTCTGGAACACCATGCCGATCGTCTTGCGGCGAACTTCCCGCAACTCCGACTCGCTTAGCTTGGAGATGTTCCGATCTTTCAACCAGATGTCTCCGTCCGTCGGTTCGATAAGACGATTCAGCATTCGCACCAGCGTGGACTTTCCGCTGCCGGAGAGGCCCATGATAACGAAGATTTCGCCTGGCTCGACGGAGAAAGAGACCTGATTGACGGCAACAGTCGCTTGTTTTTCTGTGGCGAGCCGTTCCCGGGACCACCCTTGCTTCAGCAGAGTGAGCGAGCGTTGCGCTTGCGGACCGAAGATTTTGGTCACTCCGTTGACTTTAATGATAGACAATCGTTTCACCTCTCTTGGTCTTGCCCGAATTCGTTTTTCCAACGCTTTCTATTGTAACCTTTGAAAATTTTCAATAACAACCTTTAAAACTGTTTGTAAATTACGTTCAGTAAAAACTGTACAAACTTATGCTGTCATATGCTCATCTTTCCTAAAGAATGCTGACCTATCCGGTACTTTACTTTTGAATCCATCTCTCATACAATGTTCGATGACGCCTTATACCGTTAGGAGATGCGGGATTCCCGAGCCGTCCCGAGTCGACCTCATCTTCCACTATATAATCAATGACTACGGTATCATTCAAAAGGAGTCGAATAACTAGCAGCAGCCAGGTTCGGCACAGGAGGAATTAGCACATGGCAACGTTCGCGCAGTTGACGCAGGAACAACAAGGGGCGGTGGAAAAAGCTCGCAATCGTGTCATAGAAGCGATCGGTCAAAATATGGACCTATACGGAATGACTCAATCCACAGGCCATTTGTACGGTTTGCTATTTTTCAGCGATCATCCGATGACGCTGGATGAGATGGGCAAGGAAATGGAAATGAGTAAGACGAGCATGAGCACAGGGGTCCGTACGCTGGTGGATATGAAGATGGTGCACAAGGTATGGGGCAAAGGCACGCGGAAAGACTTGTATCAAGTGGAGCCGGACTGGTACCAGACATTTGCCGATTACTTCGGCATTAAGTGGCGCAAGGCCATCGAAGTGAACTTATCCGCCATCCGGCGTTCCAAGCGAGAACTGGAGAACCTGCTCGCAGCGAATAGCGAGGACGAGACGCTGAGCGGCATCGTTCAGGCGGACATTGCCAAGATGCGGGAAGCGGAGCAGTATTACCACTGGCTGGATCAATTAATAGATGCACTGGAGAGCGGCGAAATTTTTCACTTTGTCCCGAAGCCGGGAACTCCTGAATAAACATAATGTTCGCTCCAAAAGACGGCCCCAAGCCGTCTTTTTTTTATGAATAAGCTCCTCTTTGTTTCTTATGATCGCTATCCCCATGGCTTAGGAGAGTTGGGTGTCCTCGTTCGCGCTTGTGGTCGCTATCCCCGTCTCGTACGTGGATATAGTCGATATCCCCGTCGTACAGGAAAGTGAAGTATCTTCGTCCGTACATATAGCTGGTATCCCCGTCGCACAGGAAAGTGGAGTATCCTCGTTCCCGCTTTTGATCGGTATCCCGATGGCGGGTAGAGTAAGTAGATAAAGCTGACGGCCTGAGCAGGTGGGATATTGAGAATAAGGCACAAAAGTGGAGTTGTCTGCCCCTGAGCGGTCGGCATATTGGCATAGGGCGCAAAAGTGGAGCTGTCCGTCTGACCAGATGGGATATTGAGGATAAGGCACAAAGAGAAGCGGACCGCCCTGACCAGATGGGATATTGAGGATAAGGCACAAAGAGAAGCGGACCGCCCTGACCAGATGGGATATTGAGGATAAGGCACAAAGAGAAGCGGACCGCCCTGACCAGACGGGATATTGGGCATAAGGCACAAAGAGAAGCGGACCGCCCTGACCAGATGGGATATTGAGGATAAGGCACAAAGAGAAGCGGACCGCCCTGACCAGACGGGATATTGAGGATAAGGCACAAAGAGAAGCGGACCCGCCCTGACCAGACGGGATATTGAGGATAAGGCACAAAGAGAAGCGGACCCGCCCTGACCAGACGGGATATTGGGCATAAGGCACAAAAAGTGGAGCGAGCTACCCTGACCAGACGGGATATTGAGCATAAGGACATGAAAGGATATGGTTTGACCTGAACTCACGGAGCGGTTGAGAGGAAATTGGTATGAACCCGGTTGGAGGGGGAGATGTGATGTATAATACATCTAACGAAGGGGTTCCTGCTTGGTCTTGACCTTCCTCCTCTGTTCCCTTCGTATAACGATGAAGATCTAGGGGGTAGGCGGCCATGAACCCGATTCGCAAGCCTCGTTCTTTTCAAATCGCTTTGTTTTGGCGGCATTTTGCCAACTACTTCGTCATCATTCTCATTCCTGTCATTGTCGCCTGCTTGTTGGCCCACTTCCTGATCGTATCTCTGATTGAGAAGGATGCGCAGAAGCTGAATAACGTTGTCTTGAGTCATTTTTCCGAACAGACGGACACCGCCCTGAATGCCTTGAAAACGAATATGATCAATATGCTCAGCACCTCCAATATCCGGAGTCTGTTGAAAGAGGCGGAGGATGATTCCTGGGACAGCCAGCGGCGCATGGAGCTGATTCACTCTCTGCGGGAGCAGTTAATTAAGCTTCAGTCCGACGAACTGGTGACGAGAGCATATTTGTATTTTGTTCATCATGATTTGGTCATTGACGCAGATACGTACACGGATAAGGCGTATTATTTCGATTTCCGCTATCCGATGAATGAGGCGGAGAAGACGGCTTATTTGGCCCAGTTTACTAATAAAAAAATGATGGAGTTTACGATACCGGGCAGCAGAAACGGCAGCAATAGCAGCAACGGCAGCAACGGCAACAACGGCAACAACGGCAACAACGGCAACAACGGCAACAACGGCAACAACGGCAACAACGGCAACAACGGCAACAACAGCAGCAATAGCAACAACGGCAACAACGGCAGTAACGGCAGCAACAGCAGCAACAGCAGCTTGTCGGCCCTGATGAGCTACCCCTTCAATACGCCGCTTCCCGATGTATATCTGGTCGTGGATGTGAATAGGGACAAACTGAAAGACCTGATTCATATCCGCGAGAATTGGGTTGCCGGTACTGCGATCCTGGGGAGCGGGGGAGATATCCTTAGCCAGAACGGGCTTGTTACGGACGGGATCCGCCACCTTCCGATGCCGTCGACGGCCGGAACATCCCATTTTCTGATTGCGGAGGACAAGGCCATTTCCTTGGTGAAATCCCGGTTCGACGATTCTTCCTATTACTTGAGTCTCGTGGATCTGCCTACTCTGATGAAGCCTGCTCATATGACGCGCCTCATTAGCTGGATCTTCCTTGCTTTTTTTGCTGTTGTGGGAAGCTTCGTCTCGTACTATTTCAGCCGGCGGATTTACCAGCCTATCGCGGAGATTAAGGAAGGTCTGAAATCCCACCGGGCGACTGAATCGCTGCAGTTAGGCGAGGGGAACGATTATGATGTGATCAAGCGCTATTCCCGGCTCATCATCTCGGAAAATAAAGAGCTGTCCCAAAGGGTGAGCGGGATGCTCCCGATTGTGCAGGAGTATTTTGTCACGAAAATTGTGCAAGGCGAGTATAGAGACGCTCTGTCCATCGAGACGTATGCCACAGAAATTGATTTCCCCTATGCGAAAAAAGCGGCGCGGACCGTGCTCGTCATTGCCTTGCATTTCGATCCGGGGGTATATGGACCGCTGTCGGAGACATCCAAATCATTTCTGATGGCGGAACTGAAGGAGCGCATGATGCAGCTCGTGCCTTCAACGACGTGGATCTGTCAGATGAAGCCCGATCTGTTGGCCTGCGTCATTCACAAGGATCCGCTCCTGAACCTGAGCCCGGAGGAGGATGCGAACATTATTAAGGTGGCTCTCCAGTTGTATGCCAGCTATTTCAAAGCCACGATCGGCATCGGGAGCACGGTGCACGGGATGGAGGAGCTGCATCTGTCTTATGAGCATGCGGTCTCGATGCTGCAGCGCCGGGGGCTGTATGCCGATGTGGAAATATGCAGCGGACAAAGCTCGTGGGATGCGCCCCCGTTCGATACGTTTTTGAGTGTACAGGAAGTGAACCGGATTCTGAACCAGTACAAAACACGGGAATATGACAGGCTGCTGCAATCGGCCTATGAGTTGGTGGAGGAAGGCGTCTGCCAACACGCTACGGCCAGTCAGATCAAATTTTTGTGCACGGATATTTTGAATACATGGGTGCGTGCCGTAGAGACGGAGCGCAAAGATTTCAATGTGCCTTTTTATGCGGGATGGTTCGAGAGAGTGAATGCCTGCATGACGGTGGAAGAGGTCAAGCGCTGCTTCCGGGAGTTCCACGGACTGCTGTTCGAGTCGGCCCGGCCGGATGAACGATCCCGCAAGTTGAACGATATTTTGGCCTACATTCATGACCATTATGATGAAGAATTATCGATCGAGCAGTTCGCTACGACGATGAACATGTCGGCCGGCCATTTTAGCCGCATTTTTAAGGAGGAAGTCGGGGAGAAGTATGTGGAGTATATTGCGAAACATCGGTTAGCCAAAGCGAAAGAGCTGCTCCTGCAAACGGATCTGAAAATTGACGACATCGCCGCCAAAGTCGGCTACTGGGGCCGGAACTCGTTCATCCGCGTGTTCCGTAAATATGAAGGCATTACCCCGGCAAAGTACCGGGCGCTCCATCAGTAACACGCAAGCGGGACTCCTTTTTTTCCGGAGTCTCTTTTTTTGCGCAAAAGAACGTGGAAAGCCCAACTGGCGCGGCATCCGGGAAAATGAACCCCGATACAAATACGGGCGCTTTACGGCGGCGGGTCCGGTTCCTTATAGTTAGGCCATCGCTTTTTTGCAAGCGCTTACTTAAAAGGAGGGAGGCCATGACGAAGAAAGCCCGATTCTGGCATCTCGTCAAGAAGCATAAAGTGCTCTACCTGCTGATGCTTCCGGGGATTTTATACTACATTATCTTCAAGTATGTGCCCATGTACGGCATCATTATCGCTTTTCAGGATTTCTCTATCGGCAAGGGGATTATCGGCAGCAAGTTCGTGGGGCTGAAGCATTTCATTGAATTTTTCTACGTCACGCCGGACTCCTGGAAGCTGATTCGGAACACGATCATGCTGAATGTGTACGATCTGCTGTTTCATTTTCCGTCTCCGATTATTTTGGCCATTTTGTTCCATGAGCTGCGCAACAAATGGTTCAAAGGGTTTGTCCAAAGTGTCAGCTATATGCCTCACTTTCTCTCTACCGTCGTTATCGCGGGTATTCTCGTTACCTTTTTGTCGCCGACGACCGGGGTGGTCAATCACCTGCTCGTGAAGGTGTTCGGGATGGAGCCAATTATGTTCCTCGGTCTGCCCGAATGGTTCCGGACGATCTATGTCGGCTCCGAGATCTGGCAGAAGATAGGCTGGGGCACGATTCTGTATCTGGCTGCGATCGCCGGCATTGATCCTACGCTTTATGAAGCGGCCAAAATGGACGGAGCGAACCGGTTCCAGCAAATCCGGCATATTACGCTGGTCGGCATGCTGCCGGTCATGATCATTTTGTTCGTGCTGACGCTCGGCCATTTTATGGAGACGGGATTCCAGAAGATTCTGCTGCTGTACAACTCCATGAACTATGAGACATCGGATGTCATTAATACCTTTGTCTACCGTCGGGGAATTCTTGATGCCGATTTCAGCTTCGCGACGGCCGTCGGGCTGTTCCAGTCCGTGATTGGGCTCATTCTGGTCGTGACGGCGAACCGGATCGTCCGCAAATATTCCGAGACGAGTCTGTGGTAGGAGGGGGGGATTTCGTGAAAATCAGAGCCAGTCTAGGTTCCCGGATCTTCGACGCCATCAACATCATGCTGATGATTCTGCTGGTCATGATGATGATGTATCCGATGGTCTATGTGTTCTCGGCTTCGATCTCCGACAACGCGCTGGTGGCCAGCGGAGAGGTGCTCCTGTTCCCGAAGCAGGTGACGCTGGTGGCGTATGAGCGGCTGATCACCAATCCTGATCTGTGGATCAGCTATTGGAACACGATCCGCTACACCGTGCTGCATGTGGCGCTTACGCTTATCGTGACGGCGGCCATGGCCTTTCCGCTATCGAAAAAATGGCTGCCGGGCCGGCGGACGATTCTGCTGTTGGCCGCCTTCACGCTCCTGTTCAGCGGGGGGATGATTCCGACGTTCCTGGTCGTGCAAAAGCTGGGCATGCTCGATACGATCTGGGCGATCGTGCTTCCGTCTCTCATCTCGACGTGGTACTTGTTCATCATGCGGACGTTCTTCGAGGCGCTGCCCGAAGAGCTGGAGGACGCCGCCACGATTGACGGCTGCAATTCCCTGCAGGTGCTGCTGCGGATCGTGCTGCCGCTGTCGATGCCGGTCATGGTCACCATCGGCTTGTTCACCGCCGTGAACCAGTGGAACGCGTTCTTCGACGCGCTGATCTATCTGAATGACAGGAGCATGTACCCGCTGCAGATTATGCTCCGGAATATTCTCATTGCCGGAACGACCGTGCAAGGGGAAGGGGATATGAATCATCTGGAGACGCTCAAGTACGCGATGATCATCATCGCTACGTTGCCGATTCTGTGCGTATATCCGTTTATCCAGAAATATTTTGTGCAGGGCAGCATGATTGGCGGCATTAAGGGTTGATTGTGCAGGACAGCATGATTGGCGGCATTAAGGGCTGGACAGATCTGGCCGTTCCGAAGGTAATGAGAAATCTGAAGCGATGAAGATGAAGGAGGTTCAGACATGAAGAAAAGATCGTTCGCAATGATGTTAGCCGCCGCTCTGCTTGTTATCGTGGCTGCGGCAGGATGCTCTACCAAGGACAAAGGAGCTTCGCCGGGCGAATCCGGGGGCTCGGATGGCAAGAGCCCGATCCAATTTTCCTGGCTGGCGTATGACCGGGTGGAGGGGAAGGTGCGGCAGGATTGGGAGATTTTCAAGGAGATCGAGGCAAAGACCGGCGTCAGTGTCGATTTTCAAATCGTCAGCCAGGAAGGGCTCATCGAGAAAAGACAGATTATGATTGCGACCAACTCGGTCACCGATTTCATTCAGGTTACGACCCAGGAGGGCCGGGATCATGGACCTGACAACATATTTCTGAATTTGAAGGACTATTTGGATCAAGCTCCGAATTTGAAAGCTTTTTATGAAAAATATCCGGAAGCCGCAGCCGTCGCCACCGGCGCGGACGGGGGCATCTATACGGTGCCCGTCATTGAAGGGGATGCCGAAGGAAAAGGGTTCAACTTCATCTGGTATGCCCGCAAAGACGTGATGGATCAGCACGGGCTGAAGGCGCCGGAGACGATGGATGAATTTTACCAGTTCCTGAAGACGCTCAAAGAAAAAGAACCGGACTCCTACCCGCTTATTTCGAACGGGATTGTAGGCGATACGGGACTGTACACGGTATTCGGCCGGGCGTTCACCGGCATTCAGGGCTTCTTCAACATCGACCCGGCCACCGATAAATATGCCTTTGCGCCGTACCGCGACGGCTATAAAGAGTCGCTGATCTTTTTGAATAAGCTGTATGCGGAAAAGCTGCTTGACCCGGAATATTCCTTGCTGACACAGGCACAGTGGGAGGAGCGCATGCTGAAGGGTAGGTCGTTCGTGACGTATTTCTGGAAAGCGGACCTGGAATCTCTGACGGAGAAGGGACGCAAGGCAAGCACCGCCTCATTCGAACTGGATGCGATTCCGCAGGTCGCCGCAGACGGCATCAAGAACTACCAGTTCTCCCGTCCGGTCATCGGGGCTATGGGGCGCGCGATATCCGCCAAGGTCAAGGATAAGGACAGGGCGGTCCAGTTCCTGGATTATCTCGTCGGCGAGGAAGGCTCGAACTATTTGTCGCTCGGCATTGAAGGCAAGACGTACACGATTGAGAACGGCAAGCCGGTATATATGAAGGAATTCGGCACTTCTCCGTTCAATACGCTGCGCAAGGAGTGGGGCGTATGGTACGACCTGATTACGCTGGACAATGCCAAGTCGCGCGAGGTCTGGGAGCGCGGGTTGAGCGACAAGAGCCAAGAGATCAACAAGAAGTATGAGCCGTACATCGTGCCGGCACCGAAGCAAATCGTGAAGACGGAGGAGGAGTTGGAGCTGGAAAAATCGAAGCTGAACAATCTCAATAAATATTTGGAGCAAAAATTAACGGAGTTCGTCACCGGCAAAACGCCAATCAATGACGAGACGTACCAGCAATTCCTCGATCAGGCGAAGAAGCTCGGCGCCGATGACCTGCTCCATATGTATGATGCCGCGTATACCCGGACATACGGTAAGAAATAAGTTCGCGCCTTGTAAATCGCGGGGACGAAGGAGGAAGCGCTGTGGGAGCAGGAGAAGCATTCAAGGTCATTGACACGGATGTTCACAATGAGCAGGACGATTCGGCCCTGGTGCCGTATTTGCCGGAGCCGTGGAAGTCGAGGGTAGCGTCATCAGGCATCGGGTATGCAGGCTCTGGCTATTATTCGCCGATCGGCGTCATGAAGAAGGACTCGATCCCGCCGGGGGGCGGCAAAGCCGGCTCCGATCCCGGCCTCCTGATCAATCAGTTGATCGAGGGATACAATATCGAGTATGCCATTTTGACGGGCGTCGTCTACAACATCTCGACGACGCATGACCCGGATTATGCGGCGGCCATCTGCTCCGCCTACAATGACTTCCTGATTGCCGAATGGCTGGGCAAGCATCCGGCGTTCAAAGGCGCGATCGCGGTGTCCACGCTGGACCCGCATCTCGCCGCCAAGGAAATCGACCGTGTCGGGGATCATCCCGACATCGTCGAAGTGATTATTTCCAGCGCCGCGCGTTGGCCGCTGGGGCACCGCTTCTATCATCCGATCTACGAAGCGGCCGAACGGCACGGGCTGCCCGTCGCGATTCATCCGGGGGCGGAAGGCGGAGGAAGCTCCACCGCTCCGACGGCAGCCGGGTACCCGGCGAGATACATCGAGTGGCACACCTGTCTCTCCCAAATGTTCATGGCCCACCTGGTCAGCCTCGTATGCGAGGGGGTATTCGTCAAGTTCCCCCAGCTGAAGGTGGTGCTCGTCGAGGGCGGCATTGCCTGGCTTCCGCCCTTGATGTGGCGGCTCGACAAAAATTACAAGGCGCTCCGCTCCACCGTGCCGTGGCTGACGAAGATGCCGAGCCAGTATGTCGCGGAGCATTGCTTCCTGACGACGCAGCCGATCGAGGAGCCGGACAACCCGCAGCATCTGGTTGACCTGTTCAATATGTTCGATGCGGAGAACATGATTCTCTACTCCAGCGATTATCCGCATTGGGATTTCGATGCGCCGGATATGATTCTGCGCAAGCTGAAGCCGGAGGCCCGGCGCAAGATCTTTTACGAGAACGCGAAAAAGCTCTATAACTTACCGTAAACGGAGGCCACTTATTATGGCGGTACATGTTGTGCTGGATGCGGCGGATGTTCCCGAAGGCGGTCATGTCGTCGTTCAAGTGGAAGGGCGCGAAATCGGAATTTTCCGGATCGATGGGGAGTTCTATGCGCTCCATAATTATTGTCCGCATCAAGGGGCGCCGATGTGCGCCGGTCTTGTCTCCGGCACGAATCTTCCATCGGGCGTCTATGAGTACGAATACAGCCGGAAGGGCGAAATCTTGCGCTGTCCGTGGCACGGGTGGGAGTTCGATATCAAGACCGGGAAGTCGCTGTTCAGCGACCGGACGCGGGTGAAGAAGTATGAATTGGAGATTGCGAATGGAAAAATCGGCGTCGTGCTGGGGAAGTAAGCAGGCGTACACGACGTCTCGCTTGGAGCCTGGCGCTCCGGGGCAGTCATTGCCAGACAGCTACAAATGATATAACATATATGTTATATCAAAACAAGTAAGGATGGATTGGAATGGGTTATGACTCTCGTTCACCATTGTATGTTCAGGTACACCGCTACATCGAGGATCGAATTCGTCAAGGCGATTTGAAGCCGAATGACCGGATTCCGACGGAAAAGGAACTGATGGAGCAATTCAAGGTCAGCCGGATCACGGTGGTGAATGCGCTGTCGGCCCTGGTGAAGGAAGGCTGGATATACCGCGTCCCCGGCAGAGGAAGCTTTGTCGCCAGTGAACTGCCGGCCGGGCTGTATGGGGAAGCTTCCGAACCGGCGGCCTTGGCCGTTCCGGCGGTGGGCCCGGGTCAGCCGAATCGGACTGAGCCTGCGCCGGGCCGAACGATCGGCTTTGTGATGCCGACGTTGGAGGATTATTTCGCGATGCGTCTTATCAATGCGATTCAAGATACGCTGCGGGCGCATGGTTATTCGCTGGTTATCGCGTTCAGCGGCGGCTCCAAGGAGCGGGAGGAGCAGCAGATCCGCGATTTTATCGCGATGGGCGTCCGAGGCCTGCTGCTGTTCCCGGCCGATGAAGAGACTTATAATGAAGAAATTCTGTCGTTGAAGGTCAACGGATTTCCGTTTGTGCTTATCGATCGGTATTTACGGGGCGTCGAGACTCATTTTGTCTGCTCGGACAACCGGGCCGGAGCCCGGATGGCGGTCGATCATCTGTGGGAGAACGGCCACCGCCATATTGCGCTCTGCACGAATGCGTATCGGGAATGCGTCAGCGTGCATGATCGGATCTCCGGATATATGAGTGCATTCGAGCAGCATGGCGGCATGATCAATCCGTCGCTCATCGTCACCGGCTTCTCGCTCCCTGCCGGGGAAGAAGCGGATGATTCGGAGCTGGCGCGCCATATGAAGAGCGGGATCGCGAGCGCGTATATCGCGCTGGACGGGAAGCTGGGCCTGCGGATGGTGCAGATGGCGAAGCGGCTCGGCTTGCGGGTGCCTGAAGATATGTCGATTCTCACCTTCGACAATCCGGAGAATGACGAGGGCGAGGAGAGCTTTTTCACTTATATTTATCAAAATGAGATGGAAATCGGGCGGCGGGCAGCGACGATTCTGACCGAGATCATCGAGCGGCAGGAGACAGACACCGAGTACCGCAAAGTCATTCTCGAGCCTAAGCTGATCATCGGCCGTTCGACCGGGCCCTGCCTGCATTCGAACCATACGCACGCCTAAAAAAATCGCCAATCCCGTGAACGGAGATTGGCGAATCTTTTACCATCAATGGCATTCAAGCCGTCTTCATATTTGCACCAAGGTCAGCACGGCGAAGAAATGAGCGACCGATCCGGCAAGCACGAATAAATGCCAGATCATATGATGAAACGGAAATCCCCGCCACACATAAAATACGGTGCCTACGGTATAGAGCAGCCCTCCCGTAACAAGCAGGATTAATCCGGTTCCAGGCATCGCCGCCGACAACGGGTTCCAGGCCCATACGATGAGCCAGCCCATGGCGATATAGAGGATGGTCGACATGAAGAGAAAGCGCTTCGTGAAGAAGGCCTTGAATACGATCCCGGCCACGGCCAGCGTCCAGATGACCGCGAACAGGCTCCACCCCAGCATCTTCGGCAGTGCGATAAGGACAAACGGAGTATACGTTCCGGCGATAAAGACATAGATCGAGGCGTGATCGAACGTCTCGAACAGATCCTTCACTCTGCCTTCGGGGAAGCTGTGCACCAAGGTCGACGACGTATAGAGCAGCAGCATGGAAATGCCGTAAATCGTAAAGCTGACAACGTGGATCGGTTCGCCATACAATGCGGCGAAGACGATAAGCAGGGTCAAAGCGGCAACGCTGAGAATGGCGCCGATGCCGTGGGTAATGGCGTTGGCGATCTCTTCACCCCGCGAATAAGTATGGGTATTGGCCATAGCGAATCTTCCTCTCTGCCCGCTGGTATTCGATACCTTCATTGTATAAGACGATGGGGGCGTCTGCAAATCCTTGCGCACGGCTTTACCTATTTTTTAACGAGCTCAAGACGGATATGTATGTTGTTGCCGGGAACGAAGCGGAGTTCAGGACTCTGGAGAGGAGGACAGAGATGAACAGACTGATGATAGGTACGGCAATCGGCTGTGCCGCGGCGATGGCGCTAATAATCATGTATTCGTACATCGGAGAGTTCGCTTACTTCATTGGAATCGGAGCGATGATCGGAATGATTAGCGTTGTGCTAATGAATCAGCGGGGGGAGGTCAATGCGAAGGAGCGTCAAGCATTGCGGAGGCGGGAGTGGATGGAACGGAACCGGAACCGAGTGGAGCAAGAAGCGGCAGAAAAATAAGGAACAGCGCCCCCGCCCTTCCGGCAGGCCATCCGGCGCTGTTCGGCTTTCTTATTCGGCACAATCTGGGTGTGCGGCTTGCGTGTCCAGGTGTTGCGGACGATGTCGGGGTTGATGCCGCCGGAACGCTCGATTTTGCGGCGTTGGCGTTTGGCTTTGCTCATTGGAGCAGCCTCCTTTACACTATACATAGAATAGGAAGAGCGAAAAAGATCCTCCATACATCAGAGTAGCTCAACTTGAACGGCAATTCAAGCGAAATGGCATTCAGATTCGCAAAAGGAGCGTTAAGCCATGATAATGCGTACACGGAATGGGGAACGGGTTCTTATTCAACAGCATGACCACGGATTTATTTCCGGAGAAGCGGCCAAGCATTTCGATCCTGCCCGCGTCGGGGGAACGGATCGTTGGGAGGAGGTCGTATTGGCTGCCTACGAGCATGATCGCAGTTGGATCGGACTCGATCATACACCGATATGGAACGATGCGGATGCGGAGCCATTTACTTTTATGGATTACCCGATTGTGCCGAAGCTTGCCTTTTATCGCATTGGGCTGGATGAGATCGAACAAATGAATGCGTATGCGGCGCTGCTGTGCAGCCTGCATTTCGTTTCCTTCTTCCGGACGGAGGAGCAGCCCGAGATCATTCAATTTTTGCGGCATGAACGGGCGCGTCAGGCGCGGATTCGCGCGCAGTTGGGCGGTCTTGACGATCAAGCGGTCATGGAGCATTTTCGGCTGCTGCAGTTCTGCGATGATCTCTCCTTATATGTCTGCCTGAATGAGCCCGGGGCAGCCAAGGAAGACGAATTCCCGTGGTACCAGGACGGGTTCGAACGGACAGAGGCGTTCAATCCGGAGACGGGCACCCAGCTTATCGCGGAGTGGGCGAGCGAGACGGAGGTGCGGGTCACGCCCTTCCCATTCATCGCGCCGTTCACGACGAAGCTGCGTTCCAAGGTGGTGCCGGACTCGCTGGTTGAAGCGACAGGCATCGGCAAGGCGTATCGCCAGACTGAATGGAGCGAGCAGACGTTGACTTTTGTGAGGTAAGAGGGAAGTCTCTTAACGGAATGATTGTCTACTTATGAGTATGGCTTGATGATGGGAAGAACCCGCTGCGACGGAAGGACGGCAGGGGGTTCTTTTGTGTTCCGTGTTGTCTGTCTATCATGGGGTAGTCCGTTGACGGTCAGGTGTAAAACTCCACATTAGCATAAAACATTAAGCCAGCCGGGTTGCCAGGTGTTATTGGCGGGGTAGGACCCAAGTAATTTACAACCGTGAAGGAAACGATAATTCCATATATGCCTCCTGCAGGAAGCGGACTGCTTTGCTTATTATAAATGCGAATGTCCTGCCAGTTATAAGGAGGAGTCTCTATCAGGCCAGTATTGGCGTCCAGACTTCCATCCGTAAGAACGGGAGGAGTCAGGGTTTCGACAAAAGCGGGAGAGGATCCGGAGAAATCGTAAACATCGATGCGCGCAATATGAGCGTTATCTGCAAAAACAGTGAGACTTACACTCATCGTTACTGGGCTCACCTGACTGCCAACCCCGCCGCTTAGTGCTGCAAACGCCCTTACCTGATTATCGGTAGTCGTTGAATCCCAAATATACTCTGGGACCACATCACTAAATCCTCCGTTATCATTAACGTACTTCGTGATACTGGGCCATGCGGGAAATCGCGGAATGACGGTTGCCTTATGGTCTGGATCGACTGTCGCGGCAAGGTTAATAGCTGTCAGCTGGTCAGCTGCAATATAAGTGCTTGCACCACTAGCAACAACGGTCTGTCCCAAAAAGGGCATGAATCACACCTCCCTTTAGCAGAGTATGTTTTCTTGACACCTCTAGGATATGCGAACGGGCAGGAAGCGGGTTGGACGAGTAAACAGAGCAGTGATGAATTTAGCCTGCAGCGCAGCCTGACACGCCTCCGTTCATCCTGCGGCTTATACTCTGACATAAGCGCCTGCCGCGGCTTCGACCGATCACCGTGCTTCGCTCGTGAATTTATTGTACAATATAGGAAACTCTACCTGACGTACGGGCATGCCGAACCTGATCGCCGGCTACTCTTGTATTCGGCCCGATACGGTGAGCGCGTCCGAGGCTAGTGTGAAGCGTCAAGTTCTGTTTCTATTGTGACCGACGGGTTTGGTTAACGAGCTTTCCGGATTTAGAGGTCATCCATTCCACGGAAAGGAAGGAGAAACACTGATGAAAAAAGAACAAATGGAGCGAATTCATACGGGAGAGGGTTTTATAGCGGCGTTGGATCAGAGCGGCGGAAGCACGCCAAAGGCGCTGCTGCAGTATGGCATTAAGGAAGACAGCTATTCCAATGACGAAGAGATGTTCGAGCTGGTTCACGCCATGAGAACGCGGATTATTAAGAGTCCGGCATTTGATTCGAACTATATTTTGGGCGCCATCTTGTTCGAGAATACGATGGATCGCAAGATTGATGATGAATTTACCGCCGATTATTTGTGGGAGAAGAAAGGCATTGTTCCTTTTTTGAAGGTTGATAAAGGACTGGCCGATCTGGAGAATGGCGTTCAAATGATGAAGCCAATCCCGGATTTGAACGACCTGTTGAAGCGGGCGGTGGATAAGCATATATTTGGTACAAAAATGCGTTCGGTGATTAAAGAAGCCAACCCGGAAGGAATTCGTAAAGCGGTCGAGCAGCAGTTCGAAATCGGCAAACAGATTTTGTCGATGGGGCTCGTTCCGATTATTGAGCCTGAGGTTGATATTTATAGCAAGGATAAGCAGCAATCGGAACAAATCTTGAAGGATGAGCTTCTCAAGCAATTGTCCGCTCTGGATAAGGACGTACGAGTGATGCTGAAGCTGTCCATACCGACCGAAGAGAATTTCTATCGCGAGTTGATCGAGGAGCCGCATGTGCTCCGAGTTGTCGCTTTGTCGGGCGGATACGAACGAAGGGAAGCGAATGAAAAACTGGCCCGGAATCACGGCTTAATCGCCAGCTTTTCACGCGCCTTGTCGGAGGGATTGACTGCTCAGCAGACAGACGAAGAATTCAATGCGACACTGTCCCGCTCCATTCAATCCATCTACGAAGCATCTATCAACTGAGATGTAACAAAATCATTGTTTCTTTATGTCATCAACACGCCTATCAAGGGCGTGTTTTTTTCACTGGCAGAGATGACGCCGGCTTATCGAGCAAGATCGAAGGCTTAGTAATCAATGGTGTCTTCATCGAAGAGTTAGTTGCAATGAAATATCGGGTATGTTACTATTGCGCTAACGCTTACGATAGGAGTTGAAGAGGATAATGTAAAATTTCTTGCTTAATTTTAAAGAATAAAACAAGTTCTGTTTGCTCTGTTTTGTTCTTTATTGGCAAGAAAGTTACCTTATTCTTTTCACTCAAAAAATAGTTCCTTATCTGACTCTGTCTAGGGTTGGATTTGCTTTATTTTTTTGAGCTGTAAGAAAGGTCAACTTTCTTGCGGCTCTTTTTTATTTGTGAACCAAGGAGGTTTCTGGAATGTCATTGATCAAGGTAACTAACCTGACGTTTGCCTATGACGGCAGTTACGACAACATTTTTGAGCATGTAAGTTTACAAATCGATACCAACTGGAAATTGGGCTTTACGGGGAGGAACGGCCGGGGCAAGACTACGTTTCTCAATCTGCTGCTTGACAGGTATGAATACAGCGGAACGATTTCCTCTAACGTCAGCTTCGAGTATTTCCCGTTCCACGTCGAACACAAGGAAAATTATACATTCGATGTGGTAGCCGACATCTATCCGGACTACGAGCACTGGCAACTCATGCGCGAGTTTTCGCTGCTGAAGTTGTCAGAGGATGTGTTGTACCGACCGTTCGACTCGTTGTCCAATGGAGAACAGACGAAGGTAATGCTGGCGGTCCTGTTTTTGAAGGAAAACAGCTTTTTGTTGATCGACGAGCCGACAAATCATCTGGATCTGCATGCTCGGAAGCTAGTAAGTGATTATTTGAACGACAAGAGCGGTTTTATTTTGGTGTCACACGATCGGGCGTTTCTCGACAATTGTGTGGATCACATTATTTCGATCAATAAGACCAATATCGAAATCCAGAACGGAAATTTTTCAGACTGGTGGGAGAATAAACAAAGACAGGACAATTTCGAACTGGCCGAGAACGAAAAGCTGAGGAAGGACATCAAGAGGCTGTCCGAAGCGGCCAAGCGAACAAGCAACTGGTCGCACGAAGTAGAAAAAACGAAAAACGGCACCCGTAACTCCGGCTCCAAGGTCGACAAAGGATACATCGGTCACAAGGCCGCCAAAATGATGAAGCGATCCAAATCAATCGAGCAAAGACAGCATTCCGCGATCGAGGAAAGATCCCAGCTTCTGCGAAACGTCGATAGCTCGGAAAGCCTGAAAATATCGCAGATGACTTATCATAAACACCAATTGGTCGAGCTTGACCGCATTTCGATTCATTATGGAGAGAAGAACGTTTGCCGCGACATCAGCTTTACTGTCGAGCAAGGGGACCGCATCGTGCTTTCCGGTCCGAACGGGTCAGGCAAATCCAGTTTGCTCAAACTGATTTGCGGCGAGGAGATTCCTCATTCAGGCGTGTTTCGAAAAGGGAGCCAGTTGAAAATTTCCTACGTTTCACAAGATACCTCGCAGTTGCGGGGCAATTTGTCGGAATTCGCCAGATCCAGCGAGATTGACGAAAGCTTGTTCAAAGCGATTTTGAGAAAACTCGATTTTTCGCGCTTGCAATTCGAAAAGGACATCGCTTCTTTTAGCGGGGGTCAGAAGAAGAAGGTTCTGATCGCGAAAAGCCTCTGTGAACGCGCTCATTTGCATGTTTGGGATGAACCGCTTAATTTTGTCGACGTCATTTCCAGGATGCAAATCGAAGAACTGCTGCTGGAGCATTCGCCGACTATCCTTTTTGTGGAGCACGACAGCGAGTTTTGTAAACATATCGCGACAAAAATTGTGGAACTGAAAGTTTAACACACTCTAGGAGGATGAAAGCGATGATCATTGAGGTTGAGGTTGTAGATGATTATGTGGACCGGTTCCTTCCGGTTGACCCGGTTCACAAAAAAATAAATCTGTTGCCGGAGGTTTACCAATCTATCGACAGATGCACGTAGCGATTATGTCCGCAAGCGCATCGTGTTTATTCCTGCGTAGTTGGTTAATGACGCATTAAGCGCCGTTCGACGGTTCTTTTTTGCATTTTCTCCGGCGGTAAGGAGAACACATGAAACCAACCTCGAAATATGAAACGATTGGACAGATCTTGTCCGACTTCAAGCAGCCTGCGTACCGGTATGGGCAAATTATGGATGCTATTTTCAAACAAAAAATTGCTGAATACGAACGGATCACCATCCTGCCGAAATTTTTGCGAGAAGAGTTGACCCGGTCGCTTGGTCCGTACGTCTCCAGCGTTATTCCAGTAAAGGAACTCACATCGCAGCAGGTCAGCAAGGTGCTGTTTGCCATCGGGGGTGGCGAACGCGTAGAGGCCGTACGACTTACCTACGAACGGGGGTGGAAATCGTATTGTATTTCCACTCAGTGCGGCTGCGGGTTCGGGTGCCGCTTTTGCGCCACGGGTACCATCGGCCTGAAACGAAATCTGACCGCCGACGAAATTACCGACCAATTGCTTCACTTTCACTTGAACGGCCACGCCTTGGACAGCGTGTCCTTCATGGGCATGGGGGAGGCGCTCGCCAACCCGCACCTTTTCGATGCGCTGGCGATTTTGACCAACCCGCATCTCTTCGGTTTAGGACATCGAAGAATTACGATTTCCACCATCGGCCTGTTGCCAGGAATTGATAGGTTGACGCGGGAGTTTCCCCAGGTCAATCTTACCTTCTCGATGCATTCGCCGTTCGACGATCAACGGAGCGAACTGATGCCGATCAATAAGCGGTTTCCGCTCCGCGACGTGCTGAATGCATTGGATCGCCATATCCGGCATACGGGGAGAAAGGTGTATATCGCGTATATTCTTCTTCAAGGGTTCAACGATTCGACGGAGCATGCGAAAGCGGTTGCCGCTCTGTTGAGGGGAAGGGGATCTTGGGAACATCTCTACCACGTGAACCTAATTCCCTACAATTCGACAGAAGTGACGCCTCAAAGCTACTTGCCATCTGACCCCGAAAGGATCAAAGCGTTCGTTCGGACGTTGAAGATACATGGTGTGAACGTTACGGTCCGAACTCAATTCGGATCGGACATTAATGCGGCATGCGGTCAGTTATACCGAACCGATTAGTCTGAAATTTAACATACAATGCCTGCCGCAATGTATTTGCGACAGTTAAGAGAAGCGGCTGCCGTGAAGAGGGCAGCCGCTTTAGAACTATTTAAATTTGCCCGATACCAACGTAGCGAGCAAGCTTATCTCTCTGGCAGCTTCCTTCTCCGTTCGAAAGCCACGACATTTGATTTGTCTTCGCTTACCCTGTTCATCCTTCCCAGCGCTGATAACGAACCAAAAGGTTCTTTGCTTCGCTTCGGTTTGTCATTCGATAAATGGAATATTGACAGTAAGACTAAAAAGATATAGATTGTTAAATGAAAGCTTATGTCAAAATAAAATTGCTTTCAGCTTGAATTCGCAATGGTAAAGAAGGTGGGTACTGGCTTCGCTTCCGTTCGGAATTCTATTATGTTTGTTGTATATCAGACTCGAACCCTTCACCCGTTGGTTGATCCTCGATTCGGCGTCTTGTTGGAAATGGGTTGGCAATGGGTCACCGATATATCGGCCGGATGGATTTACTTCTATTTGGATTTTTGCAGCGGCATTTTTATGGTGAAAACGACACGAGAGTCTTGAAGCTAAGGAATAGTTTCGTTGTGTCTTATCAATTGCGGAAAGGAAGTGATCGCGTTGGAGCGCCAAAAGACGTTAGCCATTCATATGAACAATGTACATAAATCTTATGGCTTGAAACGAGGGGTGACGGATTTAAATCTAGCCGTAAAAAAAGGTGAAATCGTTGGATTTATTGGGCCAAATGGCGCAGGAAAATCGACTACAATCCGTTTGCTCATGCAGCTGATCAGCCCTACGTCCGGGGATATCTCGGTTCTTGGCGAACGAATAAAGAAGGATAATCCACTGATACGCAGCCGAATCGGGTATCTGCCTTCCGAGATTAGACTTTACCCGGATGTAACCGGAAAACAGATGCTGGAGCTTGCAGCAGGCATTCATGGAATTGATGTGAAAAAAACCAGGATTCCCGAATATGCGCAGAGACTGCAATGGGAGATGAAACCCCGGATCCGAACCTACTCCTTAGGAAATCGCAAGAAACTAGGCATACTGCTAGCACTTCTGCATGAGCCTGAATTGCTTATCCTGGATGAACCTACCTCCGGGCTTGATCCCCTCGCTCAGCAAAGCTTCTTCGAAATTGTTCGGGAATTAAATGAGTCAAACGGTACAACGGTTTTCTTGTCGACTCACATATTAACCGAGGTGGATAAGCTCTGCCACAGGGTCGCATTTATACGAGATGGAAAGATCATTCAAGATTCTTCTGTTCCCGATCTATCCAGAGGAGGGGCTCATCTTTACGAGGTGATCTTTAAAGAATCAGGTGATCTAAGGCAAACATATGGCCTGCTAAATATAGATCCCAATTCGAAATATATCGATGGGGTTTGTAGCGGAAGGGTAGAGGATCATTGCCTGAATGGATTGCTTTCCCTTCTTGCTGATAAGCCCATTAAAGATTTGAACCTTAGAAAATTGTCTCTTGAGGAGAGATTTATGGAAAAGTACAGCCAAAACAAAGAAAAGAAAGTTGAGGGGCCCAATGATGAGCAAGTTGTTTGAGTTGGAGTGGCGTCAAAATAAACGGAGTTTTTGGATCGCTCTTTGTGTGATTGCAGCGCTTCAAGCAATCCCGGCCGCCGCATCTAAGGCTTATTTAGATAGCCAAATCTCCAGCGGAACAGATCATACGGGTTCCACTGCACTTTCAACTTTTGAAGGATGGATGGCCGGTCAACCGTTTATGTTTTTCGTGCTTCTTCTAGGATGCTTCGCAATAAACTGGTCAATCGGATCCATTGTAAAGGAGCGGGATCGTCATACTGCCGAATTTCTGTTCGCAACCCCCCGCAGTAGAACGGATATCTATCTGGCAAAATGTGCGGCTCATGTTGCAAAAGTCGTGATTATCGCTGGTGTATCCACTGGTATTGTGCTGCTGATTGGCAAAGGTTTAGGCGTGATGAATGACGTTGCAGTTGTAAGCAGCGTCATGGCGGCTGGTCTGTTGATCATTCTCGGATTTATGGGAATAGGTTATGCGCTAACGTCTTGGCTTACTTCCGAACGCGGTGCGTTATCGCTTGGAATCGGAATAGTATTTCTCATGTTCTTGCTCTACATGCTTTCTGATTTGACAGCATTAGAATGGCTGGGGGCCGTGTCGCTCTTTAACCTGTTTGATGTGTACGCAATAAGCCAGGGGGCCGGGCTTGCAGGGGGCTCTGTGATTGGAGCGCTCGCCGTATTTGTGATCGGCGGTTGCGTGGGCTGGAGGAGGTTAGTTCATAGAGATTTGTAAAATATGAATTTGAGTGTAAGTTGACATTGACTCTAATGTAAGTGACAATATGCTTGAAGTCACCGTTTCGGGGTTTGAGTTGAACTTGGTTAGGAGTGCAAAAGGATGTCTGAAGGTGCGAAACAAAAAGTCGGATTGCGTGAGCGAAAAAAAGCGAAAACGATGGCCAATGTTCAGATGCATGCATTAAGGCTTTTTCGGGAAAATGGTTATCATGCGACAACGGTGGAACAAATTGCAGAAGCTGCAGAGATCTCCCCGAGTACATTTTTTCGTTATTTTGCAACAAAAGAGGCCGTAGTGTTAACCGATAATTATGATCCTCTTCTCGTCGCCGCATTTGAAAATCAACCGTCAGAGTTGAGTTCCTTACAAGCCGTTCGAAATGCAATGATTTCGGGAATTGCCGGGATGACTGACGATGAGTGGGAGACAACACGTCAGCGAAATGAACTGATCTTGATGGTCCCGGAGCTTCGCGCGGCAGCGATGAATAACTTAACTCAGATGATGCAGCTGTTAACACAGCTTGTCGCCACACGAACAGGCAGAAATTCCGATGATCTGGCAGTACGAACCTTTGCCGGGGTGGTCGTTGGGGTAAATATATCGTTAATGGATTATAATGCCGAGGCTACCAAATCAGAGTTTGCCAAATTATTGGATGAAGCTCTAGAAGTCGTTGAGAAAGGTCTACGGCTATGATAAAACCCTACAGGAATAACCAGCAGCAGAACAATGGAGCCGTAAACGCCGATTGTGTGGCGGGATATTGGTTTGGCCTTTTATGAGGAATTTGTATTAGGCGGTACCAAAAGCAATGATCGTTTAATTATGAAGGCGGGGAAGGACTCATGTCAGAACGTCTTTGGAAGAAGTTAATGAAAAAGGGGTTCTCGGTTGAATTAGATCAACTCCCCAAAAATACGCAAGAGTTTTTAAATGAAATTGAGCGCTATTGCATAAAGGAAAAGGTGACCTACGAATTTATCGAACGTGATAGACCTGCAATTATCTCAATAGATCATGTCGTGTATCAATGTCAGGTTGAAAACGCAGGACGCCCCGGTTTTGTGCTCCATTTCAAAGAAGTTTAAAATAAGACGCAGCCCGCTACGGCTGCGTTTTTTTGTGCCTGAGAGGATGCAATCGCAGCTCAAACCGACGCGCCGGTGCTAGTGTCTTTGTTCTCCTTTGCCGTGAATATCCGCTAGGGCCTCAAAGCACAATTGAGGCTGATCCATCATGAGTGAATGTCCGGCACCCGGAATGATATATAAATTTTTATCGGGAGCGCTTATCTCTGCAAAATATTTCTCGGCTATGATAAATGGGGCCTGCCAGTCGCATTCACCCAATACATAGTAGACGGGCACCTGGTACTCTGCGGATTCCGAGGTCAGATCAAAGTCGGATAAATAATCCAACACTTGTTGATTGGCTTGGAATGCTTTTTTAAATGAAGAGATATCAGACAGCTGAAAAATCGGACTTGTCACAGCGGCTAGCCAGATCGCGAGATCGATTTTTAGCGCCAAGTTGTACTGGCCCTGAAGCTTGCGTACGGCTTCGCATTTTTGCAGAAAAGCACGGTCAAAAACGATTTTGCCGCCGGGATATTCCCCTATTTTCTCCAGCTTCTTCAGCGATTTTTTGTCGCCGGCCTGTTCGATCAATTCTTTCACCTTGTTGTACCCTACCTGCTCATTGTGAAGCATATTCACAACCTGCGCAGCACCGATATAATAGGCTACGTCTTCGGGATGCTGCTTAATAAATACGGACCCCAACACACTTCCCCAGGAGTGGCCGAATAACACGATCTTTGGCATGTGATATTGACGCTTCAAATATTGGATAACCTCGAACAAATCCTGAAGCATCAAAGCAATGGAAGGAAGCTTATCGGGATTTCGAGTCAAGGTCTTTCCCGTCCCGCGCTGATCCCAATGGACTACCGTATAGATTTCTTCCCATTTTTGTTGAAAGACCCGCGTGAACAATGATTTCGCTGCTCCGGGCCCCCCGTGCAAAAATAGCATTACCGGGTTATCGCAGCTTGTTCCCGAGTGAAACAGGAATTGATCGATACCATTGATCGATACATATTCGGTAAAAAAAATTTCCCTGTTCAACCTGTTTTTCATAACCTCACCTCATAAATGACATTATACTGTCTATTATGAAGGTAAAATTTGGAATGGTCAAGTGGAATAAGCTATGATATACCTTAAGAAAAAAATGACTGGAGGCAAACGACGGAATGATGAAGCCACGGATTACGGTACTTACGTTAGGTGTAGATGATTTGGAAAGAGCGGTGACTTTCTATCGCGATGGGCTGGGTTTGCCGACACAAGGAATTATAGGCCAAGAATTTGAACATGGAGCGGTGGCCTTTTTCGACTTGCAAGCAGGTGTAAAGCTGGCCATCTGGAATCGCAAGGATCTGTCCCATGAAGCAAAGGTTCCATTGTCACCGCCGAGCTCGACCGAAATGACCATTGGCCATAATGTCAGCAGCAAAGAAGAAGTGGATGCGATTATGGAACTGGCCCGGTTGGCCGGGGCTGCGATAACGGATCCGGCCCATGAAACATTTTGGGGAGGTTACTCGGGGCATTTCATGGATCCAGACGGTCATCTGTGGGAAATCGTCTGGAATCCCGCGTGGGAAATCGAGGATTGAGCTTCGTTCGCAAAGACGGCAGAAATGCCGTTTTTTTGTATATTATAGAATTTATAAATTTTTTAACGGGGGAAGCAGGTCTTCCGCCTCAGCGTGAATCGTGGCCGGCGCTGAAGAAGCAGAACGCTGAAGAGAAGCAGCACATTGAATTAGCAAAACAGCGCGCTATGTATTTTTCGGCACTTCATTTGGACTCGTCATCAGTAGAAAAAAATCGATTTCAACGCTACGGGTGCCAAATTTTGAGTATAGAAATGGACAATCTCCACGATTTCGTAAAATAAGGAGTTTCCAACGTCCTGAAACCTGCACACTTTCCCTAGACACGCCTATCCAGTAGGCGAAATCCGCAAAACTGTACAATTTGTCCAGATACGTCTATCTGGTAGGTGAAATCCTGCGCAAATACAGCAATTCGATATGGATGAGTTCACCAGAAAGGGAATCCTGCAAAACTGCAGGAATTTCACCCGTTTCGCTACGACTTGGAGCCAAAAGGCCTAAAATGATGTAGCTGTGCAGCAATTCCTCGGGACGTGAGCTAAGTCCATATAATTGTGTAAAAAGCAAATGGCAAAAAAGAAGAGCCATAGCAAGGATCCTCGTATAGAATGAGGTTGTCGAGACAACATTCCGAAGGAGGATCTAGCTATGACTCAATACCAGATTACCCTAGATTCACAACTTTTGCATCAACTGTTTTTATCCGAATCAAGAGATGCCGGGATTGCGGCCCTATTAGAGTCCATCTTGAATCAAGTGTTGCAGGCACAAGCAACGGAACAGCTGAAGGCGGGGCACTATGAGCGCTCAGAAGAACGTGCAGGTTACCGTAATGGATCATACCCTCATCGGCTGACAACACGGGTGGGCCAATTAACCCTGCAAGTACCGCGTTTCCGCAACGGTCAGTTCTCTACGGAACTTTTTTCTCGGTACCAACGCAGTGAGCAAGCCCTTGTCTTAGCCATGATGGAGATGGTGCTCAATGGGGTGTCAACGCGAAAAGTAAGCAATATTACCGAAGAACTGTGCGGGACGGAGTTCTCTAAATCGACCGTTAGTGAGCTATGCAAACAACTGGATCCCCTCGTAGAGGAGTGGAATAACCGAAAACTGGACAAGGCCTATCCCTTTCTTATTGTCGACGCCCTGTACGTCAAAGTCCGGGAAGACGGTCGTGTGCGCTCACGTGGCGTAATGATTGCAACAGGGATTAATGCGGAGGGCTACCGGGAAGTGCTTGGACTTACCGTAGATGATACCGAGTCAGCTGCAACGTGGGGAGCTTTCTTTACGCACCTCAAAAGTCGCGGGTTGCACGGTGTTGATGTCATTACCAGCGACCATCACGGTGGTTTGGTAAGTGCGATACGGCAACATTTCCAAGGCGTAACCTGGCAACGGTGTCAAACCCACTTTATGCGTAATATTCTGGACGCTGCTCCTAAAGCATGCCGTGATGAATTGAAGGCCCATGTGAGGGCCATCTACGAAGCCGCGGACGAGACCAGTGCCCGTACACTGCTGAAGCGGACACAAGAAGCATTTGAAGACAAAGCTCCAAAGGCCATGAGGGTCTTGGAAGAGGGTTTTGACGATGCGACAGCGATCTTGGCACTTCCGGCTGCCTGTCGGATACGTACGCGCACCACAAATGCTGTAGAACGTCTAAATGGCGAGTTGCGGCGTCGAGAACGCGTCATTCGCATTTTTCCCAACCGAGCCTCTGTCCTTCGTCTTTTTGGAGCCTTGTTAATGGAGCAGGACGAAAAGTGGTCCGCCGGGAAAAAGTATATCGAGATGAAAGAGTACCATGAGTGGCGGAAGAAGCTCAACAGGCCTGCAGCTTAGGCATCTTTTTGCTCTGGCAATCTCATCGAGGATTTTACACATAAATTTGGACTTGACCGGGACGTGGACTCATTGAGCCAAAACTCCTGTAAAATAGCAGCAATTTCCGCCACTCGTTCAAGCCCCGGAAGACAAGGATGCTTCCAGCAGGCAACGATGCCTCCAGTAAACAAGGATGCCTCCAAAAGGCGGCGATGCCCCCAGGATCCGACGCGTCTCTTGGATCCCGTAAATCAGGCTGTTGAGAAAGTCCAAGGGATTTTTTTGTTTTTATTTTTCCAAAACACAGCTTCCAATATCATTTCGCGTCACTAATCCATAACTAAAATCACAAAAATGAAGTTACAAAAAGGAAATTGAGGAAATTTGTCGAATAGTACATTAAATTTTTTTAATGTTTCGAAGCCTCCATTTCGAAGTGATGCGGCAGGAGGGGGCACGAGAGGATAGCTACGCCGATAAGAAAGAGTGCACTCGCCCCTTTCTTTTGCATATCGTAGGCATGAAGGGCAAGCGTTCATGAACGCTGCGGACTCGTATGTGCACAAGCGGCCGGGCAATAAGCGGAGGCCTGCCGTCGTGAATCGTCGATGCGTTATTGGACTCTGACGAATTTGCATTGAAAAAATGTGACTTATTTAACAGCTGAGCGTACTTCTTATGAGAACAGAGGAGGTGTAGCCCGTTGATTGACACCAAGTACATAAAGCTGTTGGGACTTATTTTCGCTGTTGTGATCATAAATATCCTCGTGTTCTCGCCCGGAATTATCGGGGTGGAGATCGGCGGAGACGCGCTTCAGTCCGCGTTCGGGGTAACGCTGCTGCTAGCCAGTGTGCTGGCGCTGCTGTACGGAAGCTATATCTGGCTGTTCAGACCGCCTGACGTGCGGCCTGTGCGGCACATCACCACACATGAAGAGTATGTGGAAGCGCTCGCCCGCTACCGGCAGGTCAGATCGCTGGAAGGGGATGTTGTGACTGGGCTGGAGCAGTTGGAGCGGTTAACCAAAAAGAACGACACGCTCTACCGGGTGCTGAATGAGCGCTTCGATCCGGCGGAGTTAAGCTACAAGAAATTCGCCTCCGTCATTCAGGAGGTAGCGAAGCTGTTCTACCTCAACGTCAGAAGTATTTTGAACCGGCTCCACGTCTTTGACGAAGCGGAGTTCGAGCGTGTCATGAGTCAGAAAACGCCGCGTTTCTCTCAGAGGCTTCTCCAGGAAAAGAGAATGCTGTATCAGGATTTTCTGTCTTTTATGGCCGATTCTCTAGGCACGAATGAGGAAATCTTGTTGAAGCTGGATAAGCTGCTGCTGGAGATTTCCCGCTTGGATAGCTTCGATCCGGGTGACATTGAAAATATGCCTTGCATGCAGGAAATTGATTCACTGATTAAGCAGACAAAATATTATAAACAGTGAGAGGTGCTTGGTTTGGCAAAGAAGAACAAGTTTTTTCTTGTATCTGGTGTAATATTGGCCGTTGTGTTCGGGCTGGTGTACTTCGGGATTAACATGACCTCGAACTGGGGGAAGCCGCAGGTCCAGGTCAGCTCGGAAAAGGCGGCGAAGCAATTAAGCAAGCTGTACTCCAATATCCCGGTAACGACCGAGGCTCCGGTGAAGGGGCAGATCGATCTGGACCCGATCGACCTGGCCGCGTCGCTGCCCGATATTTCGAAATTCCCGATTACCGTTAAAAACACGACGAATCAGTATGTGGAGATCTTTTCTTCGATTGAAAAAGCGGGCACCGGCATTGACGGTTGGCTGACTGAGGCGGCGACCGACTTCAATAAGGCCAACATTATGGTGAACGGGAAGCCTGTCTCGGTCAAGATTCGCAATATCGCTTCCGGCACGGCCACTGACTATATCAAATCCGGCAAATACGTACCGGACGCCTTCACCCCTTCCAACGAGTTCTGGGGCGAAATGGTCAAGGCGAGCGGCGTCAAGACGAAGCAGGTGTCCGAACGGCTTGTCGGCAACGTTCCCGGCATCGTCATCGCCAAGCCGAAGTATGATGCCCTGATAGACAAGTACGGTGCCGTGAATGTCAACACGATAACGGAAGCGATAGCCAATAATGAGTTTTCGATGGGATATACCGATCCGTTTGCCAGCTCTACCGGCCTCAATTTTCTCGTAACGGCGCTGTCGGCATTCGACAGTTCCAATATGCTCGGGGAGAAGGCGGTCCGGGGGTTCGAGCAATTCCAGGCGAATGTGCCGTTTATTGCGTCCACGACGCTTCAGATGCGGGATGCTGCCAAGTCGGGCGTGCTGGACGGCTTTGTGCTGGAGTATCAAGTATATGCCAATGCGCCGGACTTGAAGGGGGGATATGTATTCACTCCTTTTGGCGTACGGCATGACAGTCCGCTCTATGCGCTGGGCGATCTGCCGCAGGGCAAGCAGGATATTATTCAAAAGTTCGCGGACTTCGTTACGCAGGATAAATATCAGAAGCTGGGGAAGGAGAAGGGCTTTAATGAGCTCGAAGATTACAAGTCGGAGCTTGATGCCGTAGACGGCAACCTTCTGTCCGCTGCCCAAAAATTATGGAAAGAAAAGAAAAACGTCAATAAGCCGATTGCCGCGGTGTTCGTAACCGATGTGTCCGGCAGCATGGCGGGCGAACCTCTGAACCGTTTGAAAGAATCGTTGTTGAAGGGCCAGAAATATTTAGGGAAAGAGAATAGCATCGGCCTTGTCTCTTATTCAAGCTCTGTCTCCATCAATCTGCCTATCGGCAAGTACGACGCGAACCACCAGTCCATGTTCGTAGGCGCGGTGAACAGCCTCCAAGCCGGCGGGGGCACGGCGACCTTCGATGCGATCGTTGTGGCGTTGAAGATGCTTCAGGATGAATTGGCGGCGAATCCAAATCAGAAGCCTCTTATTTTTGTCTTGAGCGACGGAGAGACGAATGAGGGCTATTCGTTGAAGGATACCAAGGAATTAATCGAGGTCTATCAGGTCCCGATCTATACGATCGGATATAACGCCAACATTGACGCGCTGGAGACGATTTCAAGCATCAATGAAGCGGCCAGCATTAACGCGGATACAGATGATGTCGTCTATAAGCTCGGCAACCTGTTCAACGTGCAAATGTAAGGGAAACCAAAGGGGGATTACGATGTCATTTTCAATGGAAGTAGCCAGTCCGGAAGAAATTCAAGCGGCGATTGAACAGGAGGTTAAGCCGGTCCCCGAGGAAGTGGCGAAGCTCAAAGAAATGGCGGATGCCAATGTCGCCACCATTATGACGCTCGATATCGAGTCGCTGGAGAACCGCAAAGAGATTTTGCAATCGATTGACGCCTTTGGTATGAACACGATGCGGTCATCATCCGAGAAAAATGCGCTGCTCCAGGTGTCGATCGGAAGGCTGTCCAAGACCGGCGATGAAGGCGGGGACGTGGCCAAGGGGCTGGCCGAGCTTCACACGCAGCTAAGAGATCTGGACCCGGGCGTAGTCGATTTCGCGAAGACCGGGTTCCTGGGCAAATTGTTCAATCCGCTGCGAGCCTACTTCCTCAAGTACCAAAAAGCCGATTCCGTCATCGCGGATATCGTCGTCTCCTTGGAGAAGGGCAAGACCACGCTCAAAAACGATAACACGACGTTGGAGATCGAGCAGCAGACGCTGCGGGATCTGACCAAAAAGCTGCAAAAGGAAATACAGCTGGGGACAATGATGGATGAATCGATCGAAGCCCAAATCGAGTTGGCGAAGCTGCGCAATGAAGACCCTGACAAAATCCGGTTTATTACCGAGGAAGTGCTGTTCCCGCTGCGTCAACGGGTGATGGATCTGCAGCAGATGCTGGTCGTCAACCAGCAGGGGATTATGGCGATCGAGGTCGTCGTCCGGAATAATAAAGAATTGATTCGCGGCGTAGACAGAGCGAAAAACGTGACGATATCGGCGCTGAAAATCTCTGTAACCGTCGCGAGCGCGCTTTACAATCAAAAGATCGTCTTGAAAAAAATCGAGCTGTTAAATCAAACAACGAACAACCTCATCGCCAGCACGTCGCGCATGCTGAAAAACCAAGGGGCCGAAATCCAGAAGCAATCGCTTGAAGCCAATATTTCGGTCGATACGCTCAAGCAGGCCTTCTCCGATGTCATGTCGGCTCTGGATTCGATTAGCGCCTATAAGCAGGATGCGCTGCCTAAGATGCGCCACACTATCAACCAGTTCCGGGAGTTGGCCGATGACGGCGAGAAGCAGATTCAACGCCTGGAAAGAGGGCATAAGTTGGGATTGTAGGTTCGACCAACATCAACCAATTATTCAAGTCCACGACAATTCGTGGACTTTTTTGGACTTTTCTATGTGACAATTATGAAAACAATTTCAAAATGACGTCATAAATAATTAGATATCGCTAATACGCTTTTATATATTGCGTATTATTTAGTTATATTATACATTAATTCGTAAGGATAAAATATACATCTTCTATTTGGGGGAGTCGAGATGAATCAAGAACCCGGTAGTAGTGGAATGGGGAGGATAACCGTGATCACGCAAAACAATGAAAAAACTCAATTAGCTAGTTTTCATGTGGATGAATCTTGCCGAAATATGGCGGTTGCCAAGCTGGTGGAGTCCGCTGTCCTGAACGGAGAAGGACATCTCACCTCGACAGGCGCGCTGCAAGTGACGACAGGCAAATATACGGGACGTTCCCCGAAGGATAAGTTCATCGTCAGGGATCCGAGCGCAGCAGACCATATTGCTTGGGGAGAAGTGAATCAGGCTCTTACTCCCGAACAGTTCGACTCGCTGTATAACAAAACGATCCATTATATGAAGAGCCGCAAGCTCTTCGTATTCGATGGCTATGCAGGGGCAGATCGGGCCTATCGGCTTCCTGTCCGCTTTATTAATGAATATGCGTGGCAAAATCTATTCGTTCACCAGTTGTTCATCCGCCCTGCGGCAGATGAATTGCCGTACCATAAACCTGAATTTACCGTGATTGCGATGCCTGGCATGAAGGCGGATCCGGCTGTGGACGGGACAAATTCCGAGACCTTCATTGCCATTTCCTTCGAAAGAAAGACCGTCCTGATCGGCGGAACCCACTATGCGGGGGAGATGAAGAAATCGATATTCAGCGTGCTGAACTATTTGCTTCCCTTCCGCGGCGTCATGCCGATGCACTGTTCGGCGAATGTAGGGGAGGCTGGAGATACGGCGTTGTTCTTCGGATTATCGGGGACAGGCAAGACGACGCTGTCGGCCGACCCGGAACGCCGCTTAATCGGCGATGATGAGCATGGCTGGTCCGATGCGGGCGTATTCAACTTCGAAGGCGGCTGCTATGCCAAATGCATTGGGCTGTCGCAGGAGAAAGAGCCGCAAATCTGGAATGCGATCCGATTCGGATCCGTCCTGGAAAACGTGTGGATTAAAGCCGGAACCGGCGAGGCGGACTACCATAATAATGCACTGACGGAGAACACGCGGGCCGCTTATCCGATTGATTATATTCAAGGCTCGATCATACCTGGAACCGCCGGCCATCCGAACGTCATTATCTTTTTAACCGCAGATGCCTTTGGCGTGCTCCCTCCAGTGTCCAAGCTGACGAAGGAGCAGGCGATGTATCACTTTCTGTCCGGCTATACGTCCAAGCTGGCGGGTACGGAACGCGGCGTCGCCGCACCGGAAGCAACCTTCTCGACATGCTTCGGAGGTCCCTTCCTTCCGTTGAGACCGAATGTGTACGCGGAAATGCTCGGCGACAAAATCACGCAGCACGGCGTAAAGGTTTATTTGGTCAATACCGGGTGGAGCGGCGGTCCTTACGGGATTGGCGAGCGGATGAATCTGTCGTATACAAGAGCGATGGTCAAGGCGATTATGAATGGGAGTATCGAGAAGGCATCCTTCACTCCTCATCTTGTATTCGGCATGCTTATCCCTGATGCGGTGCCGTTCGTCCCCCATGAACTGCTCGATCCGAGGAACGTATGGGCAGATAAAGCGGCCTATGATCGGAAGGCGAGGCAGCTGGCGCAGCTCTTTGCTCTAAATTTCGAAAAATTCAGCGGTGTAGCGGATACTATCAAGCTTGCCGGCCCGCGGCTGTAGCTGCCGTGAGAAGGGGCTGTCTCCGGCGTCATGAACTGACGCAGAGGCAGCCCCGACTTATGTCTATGCGAAGAAACTCAGGCGGCGGGAATATGTCATAGGGAACAGGGCGGCGACATATCTTGAAAATGATGTTTTGGTCGGGAAAACGATGAATTTGACGGCTTGAACAGCTGCATTACGGTGTAACCGCCGAGGAAGGAGGTTGTCAAGATGTCTTGTCAGGAAGAAGGTGTGCTCGCCGTCGGTTCCGGTCCATTTCTGCACTCCCTTGTTGAAGCATGGTATGAATCCGGATTATCCAAGCTCACGGTATTTGTAACCAGCCCGGAGCCTGCAGACACGGCTGAACTCGTGAAGCTGCGGGAATATGCGCTTCGCAGCGGCCCGGAAGCTTCGCTGCATATTTTAACCGCGGCCCAAGACGAGGATCTGAAGTGGAGGACGATCATTCAGCCGTTTTCATTTATTTTGTATGTGTCGCGGCATGGCAATATGGAGGAGCTTCGGAAGCTTCAGCATGCTTGTATAGCTGAGCGTAAACCGATGCTTCCTGCCGTAGCCTTACAAGGAAGAGGGATGGCAGGCCCGCTCCTTCATCCCGGCGGGGACGGGCGGTGGGATTCGGCATGGCGGGGGCTCCATGCGTCCGTGTTCCCCGAGGTGCGGGAGCCGCACAGGTTCTCCGCTGCGGCCGCAGCCGTGTTATCGAATCTTATCGTGCATGAATGGCAGAAAGCGGTGGCAGAAGAGAAAGAAACGGACTGCATAAATCAATGTTATATCCTGGACCCGAATACGTTAACCGGAATCTGGCATCCAATCCGCCCGCATCCTCTTGTCTCCGGGGTGGAGACTGCCTGTCTGGTGGAAAATATCGAGCTTAAGCTGGAAACAAGTCATGAACCTGTGGAACCGGAGGAATGGTTCTCTTGTTTCAACCGTTTGACTTCTGCGGCAACAGGCATTTTGCATGCATGGGAGGAGGCGGATTTAATCCAGCTTCCGCTGGCGCAATGTCTTGCTCAACCGGTCGACCCGCTGTCGGAAGGGCCTGCACAGCTTTTGCCGGCGATCATCCGCAGCGGACTGACGCATGAAGAGGCGCGGAGGGAGGCGGGACTGGCGGGACTGGAAGCCTATGCCGCCCGTCTGATGCCGCTGCTGTTCCCTGGCTTGGCCTCCTCTCAGCGGGAGGACATCGGCATCGGGGCAGGCTGCTCCATCGCGGAAGCGGTTGAACGGGGAGTCAGAGCGTGTCTAACCACAGCATGGGGCAAGCGGATGCGAATGCTTCCTGACAAGCTGGCCGTGACACACATCGCATGCGGGCAGATCGAGGATGTGCGATGCCGATATTATTTACAGGCGCTGCGCATTGCAGAGGGGGAACCTCAGCTTGCCGTAGGCGAGCCGCTGCTCGGCTGTCCGGTCGTGTGGGTCCATTCCGGTTCCTCATGGTATGGCAGCGCAGACCTTGACCTCACCCTTGCTCTTCGCCAATCGTTGCAGAAGGCGTTGACGAAGACGGAGGGCGTGGCCTCTTCTTCTGTCATATGGAAGGCGGAGAAGGCGCGAGACATCGCAGTATCCAATAGCGATCCGCTCAAGCATGAGTCATCGATGTTAGCGGCCGTTCAGAGATTGAAGCAGCGCCATCAACGCCTTGAGGTGTTCGATATGCGGAGCGAATCTTTTCTGGGAACGGGACCGTTCGTGATATATGGAGTGCGACTCGGAGAGGAGGATTCCCCTTGAGTACTGTCGTTATCATTGGGGAGGGGATGCTTGCGGACATGGTGTGCCGACGATTGTCCGGCTTCTCCGTAGCCCGCAGATCGGATTTCAGTGAAGGTATTCCAGACGGCGCAGAGCTGGTGCTGGTCCTTCAGGAACAAGATAACTCCGACTTGCATCTTGAAGCGGATGCGGCGCTGCGGCCGCTCGGCATTCCTTGGTTATGCGCTTATGTATTTTTGGGAGAAGGGGTGGTCGGGCCGCTCATGCGCCCGGGAACGACCGGATGCTTCCAATGTGCAGAAACGCGGCTCTCATTGGCGGGAAGCAACCGCAAAGAGGTAGAGGAGATGCTGATGAAGCTGGTCACGCCGGATTATGTTCCTGATTTTGCGGCAGAGATATCCCCGGCGGGATTTCGGTATATGGCGCATATCATCGCGGAGGACACGGAGAAAGTGCTGCGGGGCGTCACAGCGAATGCGGAAGGACACATCTATATAATCAACTTCAGCAATTTGAGCGGCAGCCTCCATTATGTGCTGCCCAATGGGACTTGTCCGGTCTGCGGCCGCCTGCCGGATGATTCGCCGGAAGCGGCAGAAATAACGCTAAGGCCGTCCCCTAAGCTTCATAACAGCTACCGCTGCCGATCGATGAGCGAGTTACGGGAGAGCTTGTTCCAGGATTATTGGGACAGCCGCATCGGAATCTTGAATGATAAGAAGTTCGATCTCGTATCTGCCTTTGCCGGGGCGGCCGTCAATCTTCCACTAGGCTATTATGATGAGGTGACGGGAGGCCGCTCGCATTCGTATGCGGATAGCCAGCTCGCCGCGATATTGGAGGGGTTGGAGCGATTTTGCGGCACGACGCCCCGCGGCAAGCGAACGGTGGTCTTCGACAGCTATTCCCGGCTTAAGGATACGGCGATGGATCCGTCCAAGGCAGGGTTTCATGCGAGGGAGCAATTCGAGCTTCCGGACTTTTCGTTCACGCCGTTCGATCCTGAAGCTCCGATGGAGTGGGTGTGGGGATATTCGTTCCTGCAGGAACGTCCCATCCTCGTTCCCCATCTGTTAGCCTATTACAGCTTGGGCTACGGAGGGGGCTTTGTCTATGAGACCTCCAACGGGTGCGCCGTAGGAGGAAGCCTGGAAGAGGCGATTTTGTACGGGATTTTCGAGGTGGTCGAGCGAGATTCCTTCCTGATGACCTGGTATGCGAGGCTGCCTGTTCCGCGGCTCGATCCTGACTCGTCGGGAGACCGGGAACTGTCGATAATGCTTCATCGCTTGCGGGCGGTCACGGGATATGAGGTGTTGTTATACAATACGACGATGGAGAACGGTATTCCGAGCATATGGGCGATAGCGAAGGGAGGAGCGGAGCATCAAGTGAACCTGGTCTGTGCCGCAGGAGCTCATCTCGACCCGGTTCGGGCGGCCAAGGGGGCCATACATGAGCTCTCCGGCATCATCTCGATGACGGAAGAGCGATGGAGAAGGCGCAAGCCGGAAGCGGAATCCATGTTCAAGGATTCCTTCCAGGTGCAGCAAATGGAGGATCATGCCCTGCTGTACAGCCTGCCGCAAGCGGAGGAAAGACTCCGATTTTTGCTGGACGAACGGCGCCCTGTCCGAACCTTCGCTGAGGAGTTCCCCTCCGTGCCGATGCATACCGATTTGACGGATGATTTGCAACAGGTTCTTCAGGTGTTCCACAGCCTTGAGCTGGATGTTATTGTCGTCGATCAGTCGTCAAGCGAGACGCTCCGCAACGGGCTGCGCTGCGTGAAAGTGCTGATTCCGGGAATGCTGCCGATGACGTTCGGACATCATCTGCGCCGGTTGGAGGGCCTTGACAGGATCCTGGAAGTGCCGATGAGGCTTGGGTATGCCAATCGCCGGCTGACGCCGCAGGAGCTTAATCCTTATCCGCATCCGTTCCCGTAAGCGATGGTGGAAGCCCCACCGGATAGCGGGCAATGTGAGCTGATGCGGCACACACTCTCTTGACTCCTCCGTTGACAAGCGATTGAGCTATGGACAACGGTGGGGATTCCGCCTCCCTGACCGCGGTCAGGGAGGCGCCTACTCCCAATTTGGGCAACGATCGGAACATGCCAGCCATGGCATGTTTTTGGCGTGTGGACGATGCCGCTTAGGCCGATGCTCACCGCTGTGTCTCCATCGCCAGCCCAATGTCCCGCATCGGATTGACACCATGCACCATTTCCTCCTCCGATAGGCGTGGGAAATAAAAGTATGCGCCGTAACGGATGGAGCCGGAGGGGCCGCTATTTCCCGGCTCGACGGCAGTCTCTTGTCTATCACGAGCACGCCCGAGGCAATACAGTCGCGAATGGCATAATAGAGCGCGAGGCGCTTGGTAGGATACTTTTGGGTGTAGATATGGTAAGGTATATGAAATTGCATGTCGGGATCCTAAATAAAGAGATGTCAGGGCGAAGCCGGAGGGAGAAGAGCGTATGCGCAGACAAGAATTTGAAATGATGGACAGGGAGGAGACGGAACAATTTTTACAGGAGATGAGCTTCGGCATACTGGGAACGATCCATCCGGATGGCTGGCCTGAGCTTACTCCGCTTAATTTTGTTTATCATAAGGAGTGTTTGTATTTCCATGGCAGCGTGGCCGGACAAAAAATGAAAAATATAAAAGCCGACCAGAGAGTGACGTTTGCCGTAGCCAAAGAATACGCCATCGTTCCGTCCTATTTCACGGATCCGGAGCTGGCCTGCCCGGCGACCGCTTTTTTTAAGTCCGTGCTTATTAAGGGGCATGCGGAAATTTTGACGGATCTTACGGAAAAAGCGGAGGCGTTATCAGCATTTATGCGCAAGCTTCAGCCGGAAGGGGGCTATGTGCCGATCGATCCGGAAGACCCGGCTTATACCGGGCGGATCAAAAGCACCTCCGTTGTTCGGATCACGGTTCATGACCTGTCAGCCAAGTATAAATTCGGGCAAAACATGAAGCCGTCCGCTTACGAAAAAGTCACCGCGGGCTTGCTTGAGCGGGATAAGGGGCTGGACCGGGATACGGTGGTCCTGATGGAAGCCTTGTGTCCGCATCATCGAAAAAATGGCGGCGACTAAGAAATAAGCAAGGCGGAGGGAAACGGATAAACCGATACAAAGATGCCTACTACCCGGCAGATAATCCGCTACGGACGGATTGGTCTTGCCGGGTACGTGCGTTGCACACTCATCCGTATGCGAACCTGCAGTAGAATCGTAGAACAAATCTTAATTATTCCGTCCGTCGAACCAGAAAGAGATTCAATCTGTTACAATAGGAGTATTGTTAAAGTTATACAGGGAGTGGGATACATATTCAATGACGAATACAATCCGAAGTTTTCGATTTAAAATGGTTTTATTTTTTGGGTTGAGCATGCTTTTATCCGGCGTGCTTTCCTTTATGCTCTATAAAATCCTCCAACTCTATTATCTTTCGGTCAAATTTGAATACCCGCGATTGACCCGGATTCGGTACTTCATGAGAGAGATTGGGGATTTCAACTGCTTTTTGCTTGTTTTTATTCCGCTCTCGTTGTTGTTGTTCTTTCTCCTGACCCGACGTTATATTGCTTATTTTCGCGTCATTTCCAACGGAATCAATCAGCTGGCGAAGGGCGACTTCAACAGCCGCATCGAGATTCCATCCAAGGATGAGCTCGGGGGTCTTGCGCGAGACGTCAATCTGGCAAGCGCAAAGCTGCAGCAAGCTTTGGAAAGGGGAGATTTCGCGGAAAACAGCAAGGAGCAAGCGGTTTTGAATTTGATCAATGATTTGCGTACGCCGCTGACCTCTGCGATGAGCCATTTGGACTTGATTCTTCAGGACGAACAGATGTCTGGCGCACAAATGAGACATTATGCGACCAATGCGATGACGAAGTCTCAACGGCTGGATAAGCTCATTGATGAATTAGACGAAATTATGAGATTGACTTACGGCAAGGTTATAATCGACGAAAAAACAGTCGATCTGAGCGAGCTTCTCATCCGATCGAATGAGCAATTATCACCGTTGTTCCAGAAAAACCGGCTCAAAATGCGCATGAATGTGACTCCTCATGTCATGGTACAGGGGGATGGAGAACTGTTGGCGCGTGTATTTGAAAACGTGCTGACGAATGCTGCCCGGTATGGCAAAAAGGGCGTGTTCATCGATATTCATTGCGGTATTGATGCAAGCGATGCTGTTGTTCAAGTGGTTACTTATGGAGACGGCATTCCCCCGGAGGAGCTGCCGCATATTTTCGATATCTCTTACAACCGCGATAAAGCGCAAACGGATTCGGAGGAGGATACCGGTCTTGGCTTATACATTGCTAAAAATATTGTGACCCAGCATCAAGGCACCATTGCAGCCCAGAGCAATGTCATTCGTACGCTTATTGAAGTCCGTCTTCCGCTGACAGACGCGCCTGAGGCTCCTCATTAATGTTCCTTTTTACAGACGTTCTGCAAGCTGCCCATAGAAACCCTCGCAGGCGGGTTCCGGGTTGCGGCTTGACAAGAACGCCGCTCCATTCTATAATCTAACCAGTTAGTTACTTTTGGCTGAATGGAGTTTTTTGGTCATGACGGAAAGAAAGAAAAGGACGTATGATGCGGCAAGAACGAAGGAGATCATTTTGGACGCCGCAGAACAAATATTTGCCGAGCTTGGATATTCTGCTACGCGAATCGATGCGATCGCAAGTGCGGCTGGATATAATAAGAGCCTTATTTATCAATATTTTCAGGATAAGCTGGGGCTTTATACTGAAGTCGTCAAACGGGCCGATCGGCTGGGAAATCAAATGTTCCAAGAGGCAGCGGGTGATTTGCTGTCGGATGAGACTACGCTCTCGGATCCTGCCAAATTCAAGCGGTTGCTTGAAGAAGTGATCACCAGTTCATATCAGTTCATGTCCGAGCACCCCAGTTACTTAAAAATCTACTCCTGGGAAGCCGCGGAGGAGTGGAAGACATGGAAAAAAATCTCGTACTCCCCGGACGATATTTTTCAATTTTATAAGCTGGCGCAAAGGGCAAAAGAGAACGGCATCATTCGTCAGGATTTGGATGCGATGATGGTTCCGATCGTGATGATGAATGCAGTCATTCCATTTGTGCAGTCCTATAGAAGACTCAACAATATGCTGGATGATGACCTGGAATGGACGATGTCGCAGGAACGCTTCCGAGAACAGATTGTAACATTCGTGACGCATGGAGTAATGGAGCCGTCCCTAATCTAGGGGCGTCCTTTTATCCCTATTTCTAACCAACTGGTTAGTTAAAAGCTCGGCGAAAGGAGTGATGCTTGGCATCAAGTCGCGTACATTCATGTCGGAAGCAGAATGATAACTATCATATCGATCAAAGGAGATTATTATGAAGAGATTTGAGCAGAAAGTTGTCATCGTCACCGGCGGAGCCAGCGGGATTGGGGCTGCGGCAGTCAGACTATTTGCCGAAGAGGGAGCGAAGGTTGTTATCGCGGATTGTTCCGAACAAGGGCAAGGATTGTCCAATGAATTACATGCAGACGGCTTTGATTCCTATTTTATTCATACGGACGTATCCAAAGAAGTTGACGTAATCCGAATGGTCGATCAGACCGTTCAGAGATATGGCAGGCTGGACGTATTGTTTGCATGCGCCGGCATCGCAAGTGATGGACCCACGGATCAGGTCGATTATGAGGATTGGCAGCGTACGATTGATATTAACTTGTCCGGCGTGTTTCTCTGCAACAAGCATGCCATCCAGCAAATGTTGAAGCAGGACAGCAAAGGCGCTATCGTCAATTGCGGATCTGTCAACAGTCATGTCGGCAAAGCGAGAGTCTCTGCCTATGCTTCGGCGAAAGGCGGCGTGAAGCTGTTGACCAAATCGACGGCCGTCGCTTATGCAGCGAGAGGCATTCGCGTCAATGCGGTATGTCCCGGATATATCGATACGCCTATGATGCGGGGGCTTGGCGAGGAGGTGACCAATTATTTGGTCGGACTTCATCCGATGGGAAGAGCGGGTCGGCCGGAAGAGGTGGCGAAAGCGGTTCTGTTCTTAGCCAGCGACGACGCCTCCTTCATTACGGGCACAACTTTGCTCGTGGATGGAGGATATACAGCGGTATAAGGTAAAAAGCACCCTGGAGGGCAATGTCATTAAGATAAGGCGTGGAAACCATAATCAAGCACAAGAGCAGGTTATCGAAAAGATAGCCCGCTCTTTTTTTGAAAGAAAATCAAGACTTAACAGGTAGATGGATATGTGTGGCGAAGACCCTTGAAACACGAGGAGGCCACGTCCATGAATGAGTATGCGAATTCGCTAAAAAAAACGCTGACATCCCTCATACGAGAAATGGCAGCCGCACCAGCTCCTTATGTCAAAAACCCTGAAAAAGATTTTACCCGAAAGAAAAAGCTGCCCTTTGAAACGGTGATGCAACTCCTGATCTCCATGGGAGGGAACAGCCTATATAAGGAACTTTGGAATCACAAGGCTATGACGTAAACACCGCAACCACTTCCGCTTTTGTCCAACAGAGGAATAAAGTGCTGCCGTCTGCTGTGGAATTCTTGTTTCACGCATTTACGCAATCGGTTACGGATATCAAGGACTACCGAGGGTATCGGCTACTTGCCGTTGACGGTTCGGATTTGCATATCGCAACTGACTCTGCGGACACGGACACCTATTTTCAAAGTCAACCGAACACGAAAGGCTATAACCTTCTGCATTTGAACGCTGCCTATGACTTGTGCAACAGACTGTACGTGGATGCCATTGTTCAGCCACGAAGGTTATGCAACGAGGGAAGGGCGCTGGCTGCTATGGTTCACCGTTCTCCAATCAAGGGCAAAACCATTGTGATTGCCGATAGAGGTTATGAAAGTTACAACAATTTCGCGCATCTTGAACGCAAAGGGTGGAACTATGTCATACGGGTAAAGGATTTGGATTCCAATGGTATTCTTTCGGGCTTGCGTTTGCCCTCTAGCGGAGAGTTTGATAGGAACGTTCATCTGACACTCACCAAAACAAACCAAAGAGGTCAAGGCTAATCCCGAGATTTACAAGTTCGTTCCTTCCACGTCAACCTTTGATTTTTTGGATTTGCATGAGAACTTGTTTTACCCGATTTCCTTTCGGGTGGTTCGTTTCGTCCTGCCGAGTGGCGCTTTTGAGACCGTCATTACGAATCTTACCGCCACGGATTTCCCACCGGGTGAAATCATGTCAATGTATAACATGCGATGGGGCATTGAAACCTCATTCCGGGCATTAAAGTACACTGTCGGTCTGACGAATTTTCATGCAAAGAAACGAGAGTCCATCACCCAGGAGATATTCGCAAGAATGATCCTGTACAATTTCGCTGAAATGATAACCTCGCACGTCGTCATTTCCCAAATGGAGAAACGGCACCCCTATCAAGTTAACTTCACGGTTGCCGTTCACGTGTGTAGACACTTCCTGCGCTCAAGGGACGATGAACCCCCGCCTGATGTTGAAGCGCTGATTCGCAAAAACATTTTGCCGATTCGACCCATTCGCCCAGGGCAGCAGAATACGCGCAAAATACGCTACAAATCAGTGGTTAGCTTCGTCTATAGAGTAGCATAATTTGTTTCATATGAACATTTTTTTAAGCGGATCATCCCTCCGCTTTGTTTGCTGTACACTTTTTTCCTTGCTTGTATACAAAAAAGAAACGGCACAGGGCTTTTTCCCATGCCGTTTCGGATTCCATTTTTATTTCCGCTCTTGTCTTGGAGCTAAACTTAATGACATTGCCCTGGAGGGTGCTTTTTTGCATGATGCATGCTTCGGGAAAGAACGGGCATTAACCGAACGATTCGGGGTATTGCGCCAAAAAGCGGATTACTTCATCTGAGATGTCCCAATGAAATATAGAAGTCATGTTTTCGTCTCTAAAGAAAGAATGTACGACGTTGTGATTAAACTGTGTAGTATAGGCCACGAACTGTTCCCTCGCGTTGGGGCCTTGAAGCTTTTGCAGGTCGGCTGCTAAGGATGGCGATTCTTTAGAAAAATCGAACTCGGCTATCCGAATCTTCCTTCTTTCACGGTTCCGGTTGGTATTTGCATGGAGCTCCATGTTTGCTAGATCATAAACGATGCTAAAGACTGTGTCTTCCCGCTTTGCCTTCTCCAACGTCTCAAATCCAAAATCGACCATCTCCGAATGAAGTGTTTTTTTCTTTGTCCGCTCCCACACGGCAAGAACGCGCTTCATGGAGTTTTGCTCGTATTCGTCCCGGCCTGTCCAATCGGTAATCCCGGACATGATTTCATCCCGTGCCTGTGCATAAGGGGAATTGGCCATAATCGGAGCGGATAGATGATCTTCATAAATTTGCATATTTCCGTTCAAAAATTCGATAATCGTACAGTCGCCGCTTCGATCCGCAATCAGGTAGTGCAATTTGGATGTGCTCTGGTCAATCCGAAGCGTTGCCGCTGCTTGCAGCACTTCCCTGACCGTAGCGCAAGTATCGAGCATATATTGAATCCATTGCAATTCATTCACAGTATGCTTGTCATCCGCCGGGGGATGTTCCGTTGTCCACAGCGTAGTCTGCTCCACGACGAGGCCCTGTTCATTCATTCCGCCATTAGGGCTTTCCTTGCCGTTCTGGGAGACGGTTAGACTGCCATAGCGGGATACCCATGTTGCAGGAAGGGCCGGCGGCAGCATAAGTGCGGTTTTGCGGATGCCTCTATGATTTGTAAATAAGAACACACCATCGTAAATAACATCTTGATTTTTGCATACAACTATTTTTCCATCCTGATGAAGTTGAAACACAGTGCTCATCACTCAGACTCCTTTAACATTGTGTTGAGGCCGGTTACGTCTCCGCCCTCGATATGATCTAAAAAAGCATGGCACAGGCGAAGGGTGCTGGCATCCGCTCCTTTCACAATGGCAGCAAACCGGCTGATGATCATTTGGTGTTCTTTTTCTGTCTGAAGCTGCTTCAGCTTCTCGCGATAGGCTTCCATATCCGTTCCATCTTCCGCATGTTCTAATAATCGGGTGAGGAACAGAATTTGAATATTTATTTTCATATCGACCGTCAAGTCTTTCAAATAATAATCATCATCGACGAGGATTGCGGCATCCATGTTGAAATAATTTCCTAAGGCATGAAGCCGCTCTTTTGGCACAGGCCGTCTCTTTTTGATCCAATCGGAAAATTGTTGAGGGGTTATTGCTGCCTCCTTGCATACACTGGTGTATGAAACTTGATGAAGGAGAGCAAGGTATTGCAACGTTGTCATCATTGGAACAGATTCCATATTCATTGTTCACTCCTTTGACATAAAATATGTCGTTCATATACTTTCTATTATACACAAGACATATTTTATGTCAATATGCGCAAAGATTTTGGTCCTGTGCCAAAAATATAACTTTTTATATTGGAAAAAGAAGTAGTATCCCCGGGAGCCATCGTCTAATCCGGAGTATAGCTGCGATGCAATTTGAGTACATAAAAATAGATGAAGGAAAGTAGGGGATCGCATTGCAAAAGCAAAGCTTCGGCGGCATACTGCTTATTGCCGGAGGCTCACTGATCATTCTGATGCATATGCTCCAGAACGGCGAAATCAGGCTGAGTAGTCCGGGAAATGTGTTCATGTATTTTTGGCCCGCCATTTTTGTCATTCCGCTTGGCATTTTATTTCACGTCATGTATTTCGGCATGACCCGGGGAAGGGCTCCGGGACTGCTCATACCCGGCGGCGTTCTGTGCATGGCTGGAGTCGTCTGCCAGATCTCGATGCTGTTCGACGCCTGGTCCTGGATGTGGCCGGGCTTCCCGTTAGCCGTAGCCTTCGGCCTGTTCGAATTCTATCTGTTCAGCGGCCGCAATAAATGGCTGCTTGTTCCGGTTTATATTTTGGGCAGCATGTCTGTCATCTTCTTCCTGCTATTCAGCATCGGAACGGTGATCGGGGCTTCCGGCGGCAGTTCTCTCGCCGCGTTGCTGCTTATCGGAGCGGGATTGTATGTTATTTTGCGCCGCAATAATAGCGTAGTCGGATGATGACATTCCGAAGGGCCGCCACGGGGCGGCCTTTGGTCTGCCTGCAAGGGGGCTGGCTGCATTGACAAGGGACATTAGTTGTAACTATAATGGTTGCATGAAAGGGTGAGCAAGATGAAGATAAGCAGCCGGTTTAGTGTGGCCGTTCATATATTGTCCTTGCTGACGTTGGAGCCGCAAGCTCATCATACCTCCGAATGGCTGGCCGGTAGCGTGAACACGAATCCGGTAGTTATTCGCAGAGTGACATCCCAACTGAAGAAGGCAGGCCTCGTGGCGGTCCGCACCGGTACGGGAGGGGCCTCCTTGGTGCATCCTGCGAGCGAGATTACGCTCCTCGATGTGTACCGCGCTGTTGAAGCGGTAGAGGAAGGGGAATTGTTCGGCATGCATGAGCATCCGAATCCACAATGCCCGGTCGGCGCCAATATCGAAGCGGTGCTGCAGATCATCACGGCCCAGGCGCAGTCCGCGATGGAGCGTGTGCTGGAAGAGATTACGCTGGAACAGGTTGCCCTGAATCTGAAAATGCACATCAATGCGGAAGAAAAGTAAAGCTTGAGACATCGACTGTTAGCGGACATGCATGGCGGCATCGGATGCCCCATGCATGTTTTTTTGGATTATTTTGCAATGGTAAATTATAGGCCTAAATACCCATTTGTTTGTCTTATGAGCATAATGATATAAATTTTTTGTCGAATCATCACGATATATATTTATGGATTTTCACGAGGCAGAAATACGGAATTAGCAAAAGCGGTTTTCAAACCGCCGGTTCGAAATGGATGAAGAAACCCGTATTTTTCCTGCTTACATCTAAGGGGTGAACGAAATGAGAAACAAGAGTTTAGTATTTAAATCGGTGTTGGTGCTGTCCGTGCTGATTACGGTCATGTCGGTTGTGTTTACCAGCTTTTCTTATATGTCCGAACGAGGCATCTATTACGATGAGCTATTAAATGTACATACTTCGCTTGATCAGCAAATTAGCTTGGAGATAGAAGGCATTGCCAAGGCAGAGGCAAAAATGAAAACGATGAGTTATGACCAGTATATGGAAGATCAAGAAATGGACTGGATCCAGACGAATTTGCAGGCTATGACTCGCGAAGGGTATATTTCCAACAGCTATCTGATCAAGCCGGATCTGATCGAGAAAGACGGAAAAGTGTATATGTCGGTCATTCAGGCCAACGATAATATGATCGAGCATGGCAGCAAGCCGCTTAGTGACGTGGAGATGACGGAAGCGTTCCGCCAGGCCTATTATGATATGAAGAAGGATGGTATCGGTATCTCTGCGGTCTATGCCGATTCGATGGGCGAATGGCTTACCGTATTATCTCCGATTCAAGATGATCAAGATAACACGATTGCGCTTTTGGGCATCGATTTTAATTATTCGAAAATTAACCACGATCTGAATCAGTTGATGTGGAGAAATATAGCTGTCGGAGCCGTGACCGGCATTGCTTTTATCCTTCTTATCATGTGGCTCATCCGCAAGACAATCCGTCCGCTGCATGAGTTGGCGGAATTGGCCAAGCGGGCGGCCAAGGGAGATTTGACGGTCCGCATTCCGGTCAATTCGCGGGATGAGATCGGCGTGCTGTCATCCAGCTTCAATGAAATGATAACCGATATCCGCGAGCTGATTGGCAGCATGAAGGAGACGACGAGCCATGTCACGGAGGCTTCGAACCATCTGACCGTCATCTCGCAGCAGACGGCGCAATCGACGCACGAGATCTCGAGCGCCATTCAAGAGGTGGCTTCCGGATCGGAGACGCAGCTGACGGGAACGGAAGAAAGCAAGATCGCGATGGGCGAGATGGCCGTCGGCATCCAGCGGATTGCGGAATCCTCGTCGAACGTGTCCGAGTACAGTGTAGCGGCCGCTCAAGCGGCGAAGCAAGGGAATGAAGTCGTTCAGCAGACGGTTGCGCAGATGAACAGCATCCACTCCTCTGTGAACGAGTCGGTCACGATGGTGCGGAAGCTGGCGCAGCAATCGAATGAGATCGAGCAAATCGTAGCGGTCATTGGCAACATCGCCACCCAGACGAATCTGCTGGCATTGAACGCCTCGATCGAAGCGGCACGCGCCGGCGAGCATGGCCGGGGCTTCGGGGTCGTCGCGAAGGAAGTGCGATCGCTGGCCGAGCAAGCGAAGGTATCGACGGAGCAGATTGCGGAACTGCTGCAATCCGTCGTCGCCAGCACGAGGCATATGGCCGGTGCGATGGAATCGGCGGCAGAGGAAGTGCAGGAAGGGACGCAGATCGTGCAGGTAGCCGGGGAGACCTTCCAGAAGGTATGGAATTCGATCCAGGAGGTATCCGATCAGATCCAGGAAGTGTCCGCGGCTTCGGAAGAAATGTCTGCCGGCAGCGAGCAGGTCGCCGCTGTGCTTGATAACTTGGCCGAGATCGCCAAGAATGCCTCAGAGAGCTCGCAAAGCGTGGCAGCCTCCTCCGAGGAGCAGCTGGCCATTGTTGAGGAGATTGCCGATTCCGCAGCGGTAATGAGCGGTAAAATGAAAGAGCTGGATCAGGAAATGAAGAAATTTATCATCTAAATCAGATCGCTCGCAATAAGGAAGCAAATGAGCACAAACCTCCGTGAGAGAAGAAATGTATTTTGCGGAGGTTTGTGTTTTATTGTCGAATTAGGAGCACAGCCGCTTGCCAAGAACGGTGCCTCGTGACATGCTCTTACTAGCGCATCGTGCGCCATCCTTGGCACAGGATGCGAATTCGACAGGCATCATAAGGAGGACGAACGATGAATCGGATGTTGCTATGGCCGCAAGGCGCGCCGTTATCTATGGGGGAGCCGGCGGAAGCGGGACCGGCGCTGCACCTCTTCCCGGCAGACGGCCCGGAGCCTGCCGGAGCCGTGATTGTCTGCCCCGGCGGCGGATATGGCTTCAGGGCGGAGCATGAAGGGGCCCCGGTCGCGGAATGGTTGAACTCGCTCGGAATACACGCCTTCGTGCTCGATTACCGGGTGCACCCTTACCGCCACCCGGCACCGCTGCTCGACGCCCAACGCGCCATTCGCCTCGTGCGCAGCCAAGCCCGGGCGTGGAACGTCCGGCCGGACCGGGTCGGTATACTCGGCTTCTCGGCGGGCGGGCATCTTGCCTCTACGGCGGGAACGCGCTATGACCTCGGAGTGCCGCATGCTGCAGACCCGATCGACCGGGAGAGCTGCCGGCCCGATGCGATGGTGCTCTGCTACCCGGTCATTACGATGGGAGAGAGCGGGCACCTCCATTCGCGCGAGAATCTGCTCGGACCCGATGCGGATCCGCAGCTGATCGAGGCGCTGTCCAGCGAGCGCCATGTGACGGAGGATACGCCGCCGGCCTTCCTGTGGCATACGTCGGAGGATGATGTGAAGGTGGAGCACAGTCTCCAGTTCGCCTTGTCACTTAGCCGGAAGGCGATCCCTTTTGATCTGCATGTCTACGATAAGGGGCCGCATGGATTAGGCTTGGCCACGTCCGACCCGTACGTCGGAGGGTGGACAACCCAATGCGGCAAATGGCTGAAGAAGCTGGGCTTCTAGCCGGCAGGAAGGGGAGTTCGAGAAGCATTAGGAAGCGGAAGTAAACGGAAGGAAGAGAAGGCCCATCATTTGAACATGCGCGTGATCGCCGAAGGCGTCGAGACAGAGGAGCAGCTGCATTACTTAAGCGAGAACGGCTGCGATGACATTCAGGGCTTCTTTTTCAGCCCGCCGGTGACCGCCGAGCAGTTGCAGAGCACCATTCTGAGTGGAAAATAGACCGAGTTGACCGCGTCTCCCCGCGCAAAAAGGCTGTGCATCCGGATCTTGCTGCCGGTGCACAGCCTTGCTTATTCGTCGGACCGCTCCGACCTCTACCAGTTCGAGCCGCCGGAGGAATTCTTGTTCTTGTTCCAGCTGGATCCGCCGGAGGAGGAGCTGCCGCTTCCCCAGCTGGAGCCGCCCGACGAATTCGACGACCTGCGCTCCTGAGCTCGCTTGACTTCCTCCCGGCGGCGTTCCTCCGCCCGCTTGGCTTCCTCTCTGCTGCGCGCTTCCGCCCGTCTTGCTTCTTCTCTCCGGCGCGCTTCTGCCCGCCTCGCTTCTTCCTCTCGCCGCTCTTCCTGCAGGACATCGTTATACGCCGACTCCATGGCCCCAATAATCCCGCTCAAGGCCGATATGGTGCGCGTGGCCTCGTCATAGGCCCCGCGCCGCATCAGATCGCTGGCCTCGCGATGGATCGAAGTGAAGCGGGAATCGAATGGCGAGACGTTGATTTTTCTTCTCGCCCTGGAATACGCGCGCCGGTATTGGCTGGCCGCCCGGTCGAGCTCCCGTTCCGCATTGCGCTTCTGTACGGCGGCCCGTTCGATGACGCCCAAGTATTCATTGGCTTCATCGGCGAATTCCCCGCTCAGTTCGTTCATCAGATCGACATCATAGGGCGGATCGGCGACGAGGTTCCGGAGCCCGGACTGCAGCCGCTCCAGACGATGCTCCTGCTGCCCCCACAGCTGGGCGAGATGTTGGCGGGCCAGGATGCGCTGGGCTGTGGCGAAGGCGGACTCGCCCGCCGCCTGCTTCCGCAGCGCCTCCTGGTGCGCGCTGTCCAGATCTCTTATCTGACGCTCATACCGCTCAATGGCATGATCCAGCTCGGCCAGCTGCAGCAGCATCCGATCCAGCGCCTCCCGCGCCGTGTCGTATTCCTGAACATCGATGCCGGACCAATACTCGGCCTGGCCCAGCGCCGGCGCGATATCCGACAGGTACTGGTATTTGCCGCGATATAGATGCCACAGCTGCTCCCAATGCTTCGTCCGGTAGGTGGCCTGGACGCGCATGGTCACCTCGGACAGATCCTGATCCCGCCGGCGGTACCCCTCCAGTCTCGACTTGATCTGGGCGATATCACTCACATTCTTGACCTGCAAATCTGCTTGCCGCTGCGTCATGTTCACCGCGTCGGCCAGCAGCTGCCTCATCAGCTCGACGCGCTGGATGGCCGCCGGGATATCCCCATGGCGCAGCAGCTCGTGCATCTGCTCGTTGACCTGTCCGCTCTCCTCGATATTGCCGTACGGATCTATCCGCACGAGCTTCAGACGGAACTCCTGGGCGATGGACCGGACGCGCTCCCGGCTCTCCGCCATCTGCTGGGGGGTGCGGCGGTAGATCTCCGCCAGCTCGGCGATGCTTGCGACGTCGTTCTCCAGCCGCCGCAGTTCCTCATTCGCGTGCACGACGCGGTGCTCGGCGCCTAGCGGGTCGAAAATCTCGAGCTGCTTGCTCTCCGCCAGCTCGGCCTTGACTGCATGATAGCGCCGCTGCAGCTCATCAAGCGGCCAGCCTCGCGCTTGAATTTCCGCCGCGATGTCCCTATCGGCGGCCAGCAGCCGTTCCTCCGCATCCGCAATCGTCTGCTTCAACGTCCGGTCGAGCGCTTCGATATGGTCGATCACAGCGACAAGCCGTTCCGCATCCGCTGTGCGCTCCTTCAATTCGGCGGCCGCACCGGCAACCTGCTTCCGCAGCGCCGGCATGAGCCATTGCCGCTTCGGAATGGTCTCAAGCTCCTGCTGTCTGGCGCTCAGCCAGATAAGAATGTCCGCCAATTCCCGATCTGCGGTCCTGGCGGCATGCTGCGTCTCGCCCTGGGACAGATCGAGATAGGTCTTGTTCTTCTCCAGCGCCTGGTTCACCCGCACCATCAATGCGGGCTGGCGCCGGAGGAGCAGCCGCAGCCGGATCCACAGTTCCCCGCGCTCGCCGGCGACGGCGAGGACGAGCAGTCCGCCAGCGCACAGCAGCACAAGCTGCCAGTCAATAGCGAGCGGCAGCGCGGAAGTGTTCCCCCTCCTGGTGGGAGGCGGCTCCTGCAGCGGCCCATCTTGCTTCACCGCGTCCGGCTCCGTCTTGCCGGCGGCGGGCGCCAGCGGCTTCAAGGCATGCGTCGCCTTCATCAACGCGATGGACGCCGCGGCGAAATCGCCTTCCTTCGCCTTCGGGATGAAGTGAGCGTCCAGCCATGCCTTCAGGCTGCCCGGGACGTCACCGCGGATGCCGGTCTCGGCATCGATTTGGTCCTGGAGGGCGGGGTTGTTGAAATTCATCTCGACCCGCCGTTCCTTCTTCGAGAGTAGAAGCAGAATATCATCGGATCCTAATCCGAGGTCCTGATAGAGCTTGTTCGCGTACTCTTCCGGTGCCGCTCCCTTGAAGCTGTCGACGGTCACCAGGCGGAATGTGTACAGCTTCCCCTGCGCCGCCTTCTTCACGGAGGGCAGCGCCTCCTTCGTGATCATGCGCGCCTTGTCCTGGACAAGGGCGGCCTTCGCGGAGTTCCCTCCTGTCTGAGCGGCTCCGTCTGCCTTTGCGCCCGGCTTCGCGGCCGGCTTGCTGCCGGCGGACGTCTGCGGCTTCAAGGCATGCGTCGATTTCATGACCGAGACCGAAGCCGCGGCGAAATCTCCCTCCTTCGCCTTCGGAATGAAATGCGTATCCAGCCACGACGTCAGACTGCCTGCCGCGTCGCCGCGAATGCCGACCTTGGCGTCGATTGCGGCCTGGAGAGAAGGATTGTTGAAGTTCATCTCGACCCGCCGCTCCTGCTTGGAGATGAGGAGGAGGATATCGTCCGCTCCCAGTTCCCAATGTTCGTACACGTCGTTGGCGTAGGTGGCCGGCGCCTTGCCATTCAAGCTGTCCACGGTCAGCAGGTAGAAGGTGTACAGCTTCCCCTTGGCCGCCTTCTCAATGGAGGCGATCGACTTCTTCGACAGCATCTGCGCCGTATCCTGAACCAGTCCGTCCTTGGCCGGAATTCCTTCCGCCCTCGCCGTTCCCGGGCCGGCGGACATCATAATGACAAGCAAAAGCATAACTATGCGCAGCGCATATTGCATGTTGAACCCTCCCGTTGTATCCCGACGCTAGTCTATTTCCAGTATAACGGAAGTACGGCCGACTTGGGGAAAAGTTCCTGCAAAGTTCGCGTGCGGGTCTGTGCGGTGAAAAGCGCAATAAGTATCAAATTTTTTCCGCTGCCGCTTGGTATGATGAATGGGAACGAGTCACGATACGTAAAGGAGAGGGTAGTTGATGCAAGAGAGAACGGGGTATTTTGCACACTTGGAGGGCACGAGCCGGGAGGCGGGCCGGCAGCAGGGGCGATTCGCGGCCGAGCATCCGGGATGGATGCCGATGCTCGTCCTTCCGGAACCGCTGCCGGATGCACGGCTGCGGGAGACGATGCGGCTGCTGGACGATTACTGCCCCGGCATGAATGACGAACTGCTCGGGGCGGCCGAGCAGTTGGGCGTCGAGCCGGGCCGGATGGTTTATTATGCGGGGACCGACATTCAGGCGGGCTGCAGCCACTGCGCCGTCCTCCCCGGGAAGACGGCAGACGGGCGGACTTATGTGCTGCGCAATTATGATCTGTCGCCGGAGATTGCCGATATGCGGCTCTGCGATACCGCGATTCACGGGCGGTACCGGCATATCGGGTTCTCGACCGTCCTGTTCGGACGAACGGAAGGAATGAACGAGCACGGGCTGTGCGTCACCTTCTCGGCGTGCGGCCAACCGGTCGGGAATATTGAGGGCATGCGGGCGGCGAAGGTGAGCGGCCTGCAATTCTGGGCGGTCGTGCGCATGGTGCTGGAACGCTGCCGGACGGCCGCGGAGGCCGTCGCCGCCATACGCGAGATGCCGATCGCCTCGAACATGAATCTGATTATCGCGGATGCGTCCGGGCATGCCGCGCTGTTGGGGACGTTCGACGGAGAGATTGCGGTCAAGGAAGCGGACGGAACGGCAGAGACTTATATTACGGCGACGAACCATCCGCTCTTCCCGGAAGTCGCCCGGCTGGAGCCGCGCCGGCTGAATCACTCCGTCGTGCGCCACGAGCTGTTGAATGAGGCGCTCGGAGGAAGCGCGCCGGTCGGCAAGGACGATTTGCGCGGGCTGGTCCAGCAGGAATATCCGCATGGATTGACCGTGCATAATTACCGGCAATGGTTCGGGACGCTCTATTCGATGCTGTTCGATCTGAACGAACGCGCGCTGGATGTTTGCTTCGGCTCGCCGCTCCAGAATCCATGGTATACTGTCCGTATCGGAGAACGCTTCCCGATTGAGCAGGTGAAGGTGCGGATGGAGCATCGCGATCCCGAGCCCGGCTTCTGGCAGCTGGTCTGACGCGATGCGGAAGCCTTCGGCAACTTCAGCTGCCTTCAGCACCTCAGCACCTCAGCAGCCTTCGGCAGCGAGTGCAGGCTCCCGGCACGTACGTTCCGGCTGGAGCGGCGCTGGGTGAGATAGCAGAGTGAGATGGCTGAGTGTTATGAAGAAGATGGAAGGAACCAATGAACGGATGACGGGGGATAGGAAATGAGACGTTCCATCATCGAAAGCGCGGTCCAATATATCGAGACCCATCTGAAGGGACCGCTGCACGCGGACGAGGTCGCCCGGCATGTGCATATCTCCTACTACCACTTCCACCGTATGTTCCATGCGATGACGGGGGAGACGCTCGGAGACTATATCCGCAAGCGGAGACTGACGGAAGCGTCGCTGGAGCTGATGGGAACACAGCGGCCGATACTGGACATCGCCGTCGATTATCAGTTCGAGTCGCATGAAGCCTTCACCCGCGCATTCAAAAAAATGTTCGGCCTGTCCCCGTACGCATTCCGCCGCAAGGGGATCCGTCCGGTTGTCAACAGCAAAGGAGCGCTTATCGGCCCGCGGCTGCGCCATCGCGTCAGCAGTATCAGCCTCGAGCCGGAGATCGTTGAGCTGGAGCGGAGCATCACGGTCATCGGGCTGCAGGGCCACAGCAATCTGCGCGACAATCATATCCCGGACATGTGGTCCGAATTGCTCCGGCAGCGCCGGGAGGCCCCGTCCGGGAGCTTGGGGTCGACGGCTTACGGCATCTGTCAGGCGATGGGGGCGATGCCCTTGCATGATCTGAGCGAGGAGACGATATTCGGCCAATTCATCGGCTTCGAGGCGGCCGGGGACGGGGCGCCTCCGCCAGGGATGGCGGCTTATGTGATTCGCCCGGGCAAGTACGCGGTCTTCCGCCACCGGGGCCCAACCTCCTTGCTGCGCAGCAGCTATGAGTACATTTGGGGAACGTGGATGCAAGCCGCCTCCTGGGAACTGGACGATCGCGACGATTTCGAACAGTATGGAGAAGATTTTTACGGAACGGAGCATGAGGACTCCATCATTCGGATCTTTATCCCGGTCAAGCCGGAGACCGGCGCATCCGGTTGAGGGCAGAAGCCAAGAGACATGACGCAGAAAACAGAACGTAGTGTGCAGGACGTAGAAGTGGCATAACAAACGCAGAATATAGAACGCATAACACATGCATAATACAGAACGCTTGAATGCAGAACGCTTGAATGCAGGACACGGAACGCAGAACGCATAACGCTCAACAGAGTGCGCCAACGGCAGAACAGATATCACAGAAGATATCAGAGAAGGCAGAACGCGGGGCATAACACAGAGAAGGTAGAACGTGGAGCATGATACAGAATGCAGAACATAGAATGCAGAACATAGAATGTAGAACGCTGAACGTCAAATGCTAAATGCTAAATGCTAAATGCTAAATGCTAAACGCTAATTGCTAAATGCTAAATGCTAAATGCATAATGCGCACGCTGCCAACAGAGGACGATCTTTTCCGGCACGCACGGAAAAGGTCGTTTTTTGTGCTGGAGGCCCCCAGACCGCAACAAGGATAGAAGCGTGTTCCATTTGATCCCGCCCTCCGCCGCGAACTCGTTGTATAATATAGGTATCATGGCAAGGAGGAACTTATCACGTGACATTAATCAAGCAACTGACGAATCAGGACGACTTTATCGGCTTTTATTTGCTGAAGGAGCTGGAGGTCAAGCAGACGAACGGCAATCCGCCGAAGGACTATTTGGACATCGTCCTGTGCGATGCGACCGGGCAGCTTCCAGCAAAATATTGGGATGCATCCCCGACCGATAAGGAGACATTTTTCCCGATGGGGCTCGTGAAGGTGCGCGGCATCGTGCAGACCTACCGGGAACGGCTGCAGGTGAAAATTCTGCAAATCCGTCCGGCCAAGGAGGAGGACGGGGTGACATTGACCGATTTCATTCGTTCGGCCCCGATTCGTCCCATCGACCTGATTCATGCAATCAAACAGGCCATCTCCAGCATTTCCGATAAGGAGATTCGCGCGCTTGTCTCCTTCTGCGTAGAGAAGGTGGAGGAGAAGCTGATGCACTACCCGGCGGCGAAAACTCATCACCATGCCTATTTCGCAGGCTTGGCCTACCATATGGTGCGCATGCTGGAAATCGGGGACTTTCTGTGCCGGCAGCGGCCGTTCCTGAACCCGGATCTGCTGAAGGCGGGCATCATTCTTCACGATATTGCGAAGCCGGAGGAAATGGTGGCCCAACTCGGCATCGTATCGGAATATAGCGTTCAAGGCAAGCTGGTCGGCCATATTTCGATGGCATCGAACTGGATTACGGAGGCAGCCCTGCGCCTCGACATCGATCTTGATTCGCCGAAGGTGCTCGGCCTGCAGCATCTCGTGTTGTCTCATCATAATCTGGGTGAATGGGGCAGCCCCGTGCAGCCGCAGACGCCGGAGGCGGTGGCGCTCCATCATATCGACGCGCTTGACGCGAAGCTCCAGATGGTCGAGGATGCGCTGGACACGACGCCGGAGACGGAGGAGTGGACGCCGTTCATCCGCGGCTTGGAGAACAAGGCGATCTATCGGATGAAGCTGTAGTACATAAGTTTAACCAGCGTACAGGCCGGAAGGCAGCGGGTTCATGTTCATTCATGGATCGGCTGCTTTTTTTGGCGGCTGTTCTTGAGGGATCAATTTAGAGACATTTTAAAGTCAAATGATTGGAAAATCTCCCGAGTATAATGAATGTAAGCGCTTTATATTTTGGGAGGTGGACCTGTTGAGCAACTTCGACACGGAGCTGAATCCAGCCCGCAATCCAAGCAGTCTATGGAGGAAATGCTTGCTCCTTCTCGGCCCGGGCTTCATTACTGCCGCAACTGTCCTCGGTCCGGGGAGCATTACGGTCAGCAGCAGCGCCGGGGCGCTTATGGAGTACTCGGTGCTGTGGGTGCTTGTCATCGCTGCCGTATTTATGTCCGCGTTCACCGCCATTGCCGGCAAGATCGGCTGCCTGAACCGCGATTCGCTGCTCTTCATCGTTCAGCAGCAGTACGGGCGCTGGCTGGCCATTCTCATCGGGCTAAGCGTGTTCCTGATCACGGCGGGCTTCCAGACCGGGAACAACATTGGCGTCGGCCTGGCCTTCGACGCCGCATTTGGCGGAGGCATTGCCCTGTGGGCAGGCGTCTTTCTCGTTATCGCCCTCGTATTTATATGGACTTCTAGCAACTTTTACAAGCTATTGGAAAAGGTAATGATGCTGATGGTCATTCTGATGATCATCGCCTTCATTGGGAATCTGTTCCGCATATCGCCGGACCTGGGCGCGCTGGCCGCCGGCTTCGTCCCTTCGCCGCCCGCGATCTGGGGGCTGGTCATTGCCATCTCGGCGACAAGCTTCAGCATTGCCGGGGCTGCCGGGCAAGCCTATATGGTTCAGGGCAAGGGATGGCAGCCGCAGGATCTGCGCAAGAGCAACGCCAGCGCCATTGTCGGGATCGTGGTCCTGTGCGGTCTGACGCTCATTATTATGATTACGTCGGCAGCCGTGCTCGCCCCCCAAGGCATTCAAGTACACAGCGCCCTTGACATGGCTGTACAGCTGGAGCCGCTGCTTGGCCCGCTAGCGAAATGGCTGTTCCTTCTCGGGCTGTTCGCGGCTTCCTTCTCCTCCTTCGTCGCCAACGCCGTCTTAGGGGGAATGCTGCTGTCGGATGGCTTCGGCTGGGGCCGCACCTTGAACGACAAGAGCGTCAAAATCTTCACTTCCCTGCTGTTGGCGGGGAGCACGCTGATCGCGATTCTGGCCGAGGCCAATCCGATTCAATTGATTATTATGGCGCAGGCATCGACAGTTCTCGGAGCGCCGCTCATCGCCATCGTGCTGCTGCTGCTCGGCAACAACAAAAAGGTCCTCGGCAGCCGCACGAACGGCTGGTTCACGAATGTCACCGCGGGACTAGCCTCTCTCTGGCTCCTCTATTTATCTGTAAATCAGTTGCTGACCTTCTTGCAGTAGGAGCGAGTAGGAGCGAGTAGGAGTGAGTAGGAGTGAGTAGGAGCGGCAAAAGCAGGAAAGAGCAATTGGAAGGGGGGCTCATAGGCAGGCATTGCATAATGAGTGGGGTAACGGGTCAACAGAGAATAGGGAGGCGGGAAAAATGGCGGCGGGCAAAGCGGCGGAAGGTGGGGGATAGGCCGCCTGCTTTTGTGGAAGATGGATGATAGGCCGCCGCCTGCCTTCTGGTGGAAGACGGATGAAAGACCGCCTGCCTTCTTGTGGAAGACGGAGATTAGGCCTCTGCCTTCCTGCGGCATACGGTCGAGGCTGATGTGAAGATGGGTGAGAGAATGAATCCTGCGTGAATAAGGCTGATGAGAAAGTCCGAGGGATTTTGTAGCACTTCATTTTTGTGTGGTGGACTCGTCTCTCCGTAGAAAAAATCGATTTAAAACGCTATGGGTGCCAAGTTTTGAGTAGGAAAATGGACAATCTCCACCCCTTCGTAAAAAACAGGGGGTTTCCAACGGCATGAAAACTGCACCATTTCCCTAGACACGTTTGTCCGGGAGGCGAAATCCGCAAAACTGCACGATTTCTCCAGACACGCCTGTTCGGTAAGCGAAATCTGCAAAACTGCATGATTTCAACACCTATTCAATAAGCGAAATCCTGCGTAAATACAGCAATTCGATATGGACGACTTTACTAGAAAGGGAATCCTGCAAAACTGCAGGAATTTCACCCGTTTCGCTTCGACTTGAAGCAAAAGGGCCCAAAATGATGTAGATTTGCAGCAATTCCTCGGGATGTGGACTGATTGAGCCGAAATTCCTGTAAAATAGCAGCAATTCCCTCCACACGTTCAAGCCCCAGGAGGCAACGATGCTTCCTGAAGGAGATGATGCCCTGAAGGCGATGATGCCCCCAGGATCCGACGCGGTCTCTTTTATCCCGTAAAATCAGGCCGTTGAGAAGTTAATGGGAATTTTCGCCACTTTATTTTTTATTTAGTGGATCTCGTCTCTCCGTAGAAAAAATCGACCTAAAACGCTCTGAGTGCCAAGTTCTGATTAGGTAAATTAACATCTCCAGCCCTTCGTAAAAAACAAGGGTTTTCCAACAGCCTGGTGAATGCAGCAATTTATGCTGTTTGAGCCGCTATTTGGTGGAATTCCTGCAAAAGCACCTTATTTTCACCTCTTTGTATCTTGAGGGGAGCCAGTTGCTTGCATAGCTCACTAACGGTCGATTTGGAGAACTCCGTCCCGCACAGTTCTTCGGTGATATTGCTTACTTTTCGCGTTGAGACACCATTAAGCACCATCTCCATCATGGCTAAGACAAGGGCTTGCTCACTGCGGTGGTACCGAGAAAAAAGTTCCGTGGAGAACTGACCGTTGCGGAAACGCGGCACTTGCAGGGTTAATTGCCCCACCCGTGCTGTCAGCCGATGCCGATGCGGATATGATCCATTACGGTAACCTGCACGTTCTTCTGAGCGCTCATAGTGCCCCGCCTTCAGCTGTTCCGTTGCTTGTGCCTGCAATACTTGATTCAAGATGGACCCTAATAGGGCCGCAATCCCCGCATCTCTTGATTCGGATAAAACAGTTGATGCAAAAGTTGTGAATCTAGGGTATTCTGGTATTAAGTCATAGCTAGATCCTCCTTCGGAATGTTGTCTCGACAACCTCATTCTATACGAGGATTCTTGCTATGGCTCTTCTTTTTTGCCATTTGCTTTTTACACAATTATATGGACTTAGCTTTTAGTCCAATGGATAGCCGGGAATTGATGCAGTTTTTTCAGTCACTTCGCTGCGCACTTACACCTTTACAGCGCTTGTAACAGGCATCCCTGCGCCAATGGAAGCGGCGAACCATCGTCTGATCATGATGACAACTCCTATTCTCTCCGCGTAAACTAAAAACACAAGGGCAGTATTTCCCTATTCCGTCTAGGGATATTTCCATTCTTCTATGCTAAAAGGAGCTGGAACGCAAAGCCCCGGATCGCGGCGTTGCCTGCGCATGGGCCGGGGCGGAATCCGTTTCCAATTGCCTGCTGAACAAGGTACGCTGCCGCCGCCAGCGAACCCTGAATTATTGCCTTTACACAGTTCTCTTCGGTCGTCATAATGAGAACGGAATAATATTTTCCTGATGGGCTGCGGCTGCAGACGGATGAGTTTTACGATTCGAAATGGATTGATTTGATTCGGAAACGAATCAGCACGGAGCGGGGGGCGGCATCGGAAGGGATGGTGTACGCCCCGGCTGCTCCGTGCAGCGGAAGAAGCCGGAACGGGTATGGGAGCCCGAGTTCCGGCTTTTTCGCGCTGGAAGGCGCTTCACAGAAATCCGTTCAGCCGCGACATCTCCCGCGTCGTCTGAAGAAGCAGGGCGAGCCAGCGATCCACATGCTGCTCCATCCGCTCGCTTGGCCCGATCAGACTGATGGAGGCGAGAACGCTGCCGTCGCTCTGGAAGATAGGCGCCGCAATGCCGGTGACGCCGATATTGCGCATATTGGAGCTGATCTCATAGCCCTGGCTCCGGATATGTTCCAGACGGAGACGCAGCTGCTCCGGTTCGGTGATGGAATGGCTGGTGAAGGCCGTCATCGGCTCGTTCAGCACCGCCTCCTGAAGCGCCTCTGGCCCGTAGGCGAGAATGACGCGCGAAGCGCTGGTCGCATAAAGCGGGAAGCGCCGGTAACCGTCAATAATGAAGCGAATCGGCAGGGGGGAGTCCAGCTTGTCCACGTAGATGGCATCCATATGATCACGAATGCACAGGCAGACCGATTCCTTCGTGGCGTCGGCCAACTGCTGTAAATATGGCCGGGCGAAGCCGACCACATCATCGTCATTCTTCACTTTGTTGCCCAGCTCCAGCAAGGTGTAGCCGAGCGAATACAGTTTGTTTCGCGGGTTCTGCTTGATGAATCCTTCGCTTTCCAGCGTGGACAGCATCTTGTGAACGGCGCCCTTGGACCATGTCAATTCCCGGCTCAGATCCGTCACTCCCCACTCTTTGCCGCCACGAAGAAATAATTTCAGCAGCGTACAGCATTTCTGTACGGAGGTCAGATAATGCTCCATATTTTCTCTCCTACTTCTGCTAGCCTAGCCATTGCACTTGCCGGATTCCGGCAGGCCAGCGCGCTAGATATCGCCAATCATTTTGTCGAATAATACCCTATTATCAAGTGTTAAAAAGTGACAAATATCATTGTTATATATTGAACATACCATGCCCCTGTGCTAAAATCAAACCAAGTTTCACTAATTATGAACAATGTTCACTAATGGTGAACAAAATGGAGGGGGAATGATGATGAAAAGACAATGGGTGCCGCTGCTTCTGCTGTGCGCGTTAGTGGCGTCGCTGTTGACCGCTTGCGGGGAGTCCAAATCCGCTGCCGGGGATGGAAGCGGTTCCAACTCGCAGGGGCTCGGGGGAGAACTGGTCGTAGCGGGCAATGGCGCCACCGTGGAGGCGTTGATGAAGGATGAGATTTTCAAAAAGTTCAATGCCAAGTATCCGGACGTAAAGCTCTCCTACGTGTCCGGGGTATCAACGGATATTGTCGCCAAGGTGACCGCGCAGCAAGGTTCGCCGCAGATCGATGTCGTCGTCATCGAGGGCGGCGAGCAGGAGGCGGGCCGGGGGAAAGGTCTATGGGAGCCGCTTGATCCTTCCGCCGTGCCGAACATGTCCAAGGTGGACGGAGCGTTAGCCGTGGCGGAGAACAGCGGCGTGACGGTGAATTATACGCCGATGGGCATCTCGTACAATGCGAAGCTGGCCCAGGAGAGAGGGCTTCCCGTGCCGGAATCGTGGAATGATCTGGCCCGTCCCGAGATGAAGGGCCAGATTACATTAACAGAGATGTCCAGCAATTTCGGCCGTTCGGCGACGATTATGCTTGCTTACGCGAACGGCGGATCGGAGCGGGAGATGGCGCCGGGGTTCGAGAAGCTGAAGCAGATTGCCGGATATATGCCGACCTTCGCCAAGACGGCGGCGCAGCTGCAGCAGAATCTGCAGAACCATACGTCCGTGTATACCGCCTGGACGATGGCCCGCAGCATCGTGCAGAAGGATCAGGGCGTGGAATTGGAATTCGTCATTCCGAAGGAAGGGGCCAATATCGTCCCGAACGTTGCTTCGCTGGTGAAGGGCGCGAAGCATCCGAAGGCTGCCGCGGCATTCATTGATTTCTTATTGACGGATGAGGTGCAGACGCTGTATGCGACGAAGCTGTATTACAACACGGCCGTCGATGTAGAGCTGCCGGAAGAGACGGCGAAGCTGCTGAACTTCGACAAGAGCCTCATCGTCCCGTTCGATTACGGGACGATCAGCGACAACACGAAGCAATGGCTCGACACGTTCAACAAAGAGGTCGCGCCTCTGGTAGGCAAATAGTAAGCAAACCGATGACAGGACGGAGGCAGGCTCATGACGATCACGTATGATGTAGAATTGCAGAATATCCATAAGCGGTTCGGCGGGACGGTCGTCGTTGACCGGTTCGACTTGGCGGTGGAGCGGGGAGAATGCGTCACCTTCCTCGGCCCGTCGGGCTGCGGGAAGACGACAACCTTGAACATGATTGCCGGCTTCCTCGAGCCGGACGGCGGAGAGCTTCGCATCAAGGGCCGCTCGATGCGGGGGGTTCCGGCGAACAAGCGCGATCTCGGCATGGTGTTCCAGACCTATTCGCTGTTCCCGCATATGCCGGTCGGCGAGAATGTCGCTTACGGCCTCAAACTGAGAAAGACGCCGAAGGGAGAGACAGCGGATCGCGTGCGGAGGGTGCTTGATCTCGTCAAGCTGCCGCATGTGGCGGACCGCTATCCGAAGCAGCTGTCCGGGGGACAGCGGCAGCGCATCGCGATTGCCCGGGCGCTGGTCACCGAGCCGTCCCTGCTGCTGCTCGACGAGCCCCTCAGCAATCTGGATGCGAAGCTGAGGGAGGAGCTGCGGGAGGAATTGAAGCGGCTCCAGCAGGACATCGGCGTGACGACCATCTTCGTCACCCATGATCAGGAAGAGGCGATGTACTTGTCTGATCGGATTGTCGTACTGAATCATGGCGCCGTGGAGCAGATCGGCACGCCTGATCAGATATACGAGGCGCCGGCCACCGCCTTCGTGCATGAATTCATCGGCAAGTCGAACCGGTTCGCGGCCGAGGTTATCTCCACTGGCGAGCAAGGGGGCGAGCTAAGGACGGCGGGCGGACTGCGGTTCCGAGCCGGGCGGCAGCGTTACCCGTTCCGGGAGGGAGAGCCTGTGCACGCTTATGTGCGGCCGGAGCATATCCGGGTCGAATTCGGGCAGGAGGCCGGCGGGCCGGCGAGCGAGGAGCCGAATACGGTATCGGGAACAATAAGCTTGCTGTCCTATCTGGGCGCCTATGGCGAGATGGTTGTCCATACGGCGGGCGGCGCCATCACGGTGCGGACGCACTCGCCGCGCCGGGCCATGGCTGCGGCCCAGGGACAGGCCGTCAAGCTAACGTGGGACGAGGCGGATGTGCTCGTCTTCCCGCGAGGGGAGGCGTGACGGATGGAGCAGGGCCGACGGAAGTCATGGATTGCGCTGCTGCTTCTTGCGCCGAGTCTTATCCTCATCCTGGGCGTATTCCTCCTGCCGATGCTGTATATGTTCCTCATCAGCGTCCGGGAGGACGGGGGAACGGGAGCCTGGACGATCGCGCAGTACCGGTTGTTTTTCGTGGATGTGTACTATGCGGAGGTGCTGTGGCGAACGGTCAAGCTGAGCGCGTATACCGTCCTGGCTTGTCTTGTCCTCGGCTACCCGGTCGCCATGTATATGGCCCGGGCCACGCCGAAGATTAGGGGGCTGATTACCTTCCTTATCATCTCGCCGCATCTGATTAGCGTCGTGATTCGGAATTTCGGCTGGGTCGTCATTCTAAGCGACAATGGCTTCATTAACAACAGCCTGCTCGCGCTGGGGCTGATCGAGAGCCCGCTGCGCCTGCTGTACAACGAGCTCGGCGTCGTTATCGGCTTGACGGACTCCCTGATCGTCTATATGGTGCTGGCTATCGCCACCAGCCTCTATGCCGTAGACGCCTCGCTGTATAAAGCGGCCGGCATTCTCGGCGCGTCGCGTCTGCGCATGTTCTTCAGCGTTACTTTGCCGCTCAGCATGCCTGGAGTATTCGCCGGAACGACGCTGGTGTTCAGCCTGGCGATGAGCGCCTTCGTCACGCCGGCCTTGATGGGCGGCACGTCGGTGAAGGTGATGCCTGTCATCGCCTACGAGCAGATGATGGCCGCTTATGATTGGTCGCTTGGCGCGGCGCTGGCCTTCCTGTTGCTCGGATCGACGCTTGGGCTGGTGTCGGTATTTACGAAATTGGTGGAGACGAAGCGATATAAGGAGGTGTTCTCGTCATGACGAACCGAACGGGGCGGTTTCGCATTTCCCCCCTAGGCATCATTGCGTTTCTCGTCGTCTTCTTCGTGGTCTCGCCGCTTCTTATTATTGTGCCGACCTCCTTCACGGCGACAGGGGTGCTTCGCTTTCCGCCAGAGGGCTTCTCCTTGCAATGGTATGCGAAAATCCTGGAACGGCCGGAGTTCATCGAATCGTTCTGGGTCAGCTTGAAGCTAGCCGCGGTGACGGCAGTCCTGGCGACGCTTATCGGCACGCTGGCCGCCTTCGCGCTGCACAAGTACAAGCCGCCCGGGAGCGGGGCGCTGAACGCGCTGCTCCTGTCGCCGCTTACCGTGCCGTCGCTTATTATCGGCATCTCGGCGCTGCTGTTCTTCACCCGCATCGGGCTGGCGGGAACGTTCGCCGGGCTGCTGCTGTCCCACATCCTGATCTCGGTGCCTTATGTCGTCCGGCTCGTGCTGACGGGGCTCAGTTCCTTCGATTACACGCTGGAGAGGGCAGCGGCCATATTGGGGGCGCATCCGGTGCGGACGTTTTGGGATATTACGCTGCCGGTTATCCGGCCGGCGATTTTTTCCGGAATGGTGTTCGCGTTCCTGACGTCCTTCGATAATGTGACGGTGTCCTTGTTCTTGATCTCGCCTTCGACGACGACGCTGCCGATGGCGATCTTCAATTATATGCAGGAGTCCTTGACGCCGCTGGTCGCTTCGATCTCTTCGATTATGATCTTGCTGAGTCTGGTCTTCATTTTCCTTTTGGAACGGGTATACGGCCTTGATCGGTTGTTCGGCTCCCATTCCCACTCTCATTAAGGCAGGTTGAACGGATATGAACTACTTACCACGGTTGGAACGGCGGCTGCCCGAGATGATGGCGCTGCTCGAGCAAAGCGTGAACATGGATTCCCCGTCGGCGGACAAGGCGTTGACGGATCGGTTGATCGGCTGGTATGAGGAGCGGTTCCGCGAGCAATTGCAGGCCGAAGTCGAGCGGGTACCGAACGAATTATATGGCGATCGGCTTGCCGTCCGCATAGGCAGCGGTCCCCGCCGCATCTTGCTCGTCGCCCATGCCGATACGGTATGGACCGCCGGGGAAGCGGGCAGACGCCCGTTCCGCGCAGACAGCAAGCGGGCCTACGGGCCTGGCGTGTATGATATGAAGGCCAGCTTGATCCAGGCCTTGTATGCGATGAAGCTGCTGCAGGCGGAGGGGCGGCTGCGCGACTCGCTGTCGATCGTGCTGCTCATCAACAGCGACGAAGAGATCGGCAGCCCGACGTCGCGGGCATGGATCGAGGCTTACGCGAAGGAGAGCGAAGCGGCTCTTGTGCTTGAGCCTCCGCTGGAGCCGAACGGGGCCTTGAAGACGGCCCGCAAAGGCAGCGGCCGCTTCCTGCTGGCGGTGCAAGGGCAAGCCGCCCATGCGGGGGTGAATCCCGAGGCGGGCATCTCGGCGGTGGAGGAGCTGGCCCGGCAGATTATCCGGCTGCACTCGTGGTCTGATGCGGACCGCGGCATCCAGATCAATGTGGGCAAGATCGCCGGAGGCATCGGCGCCAACGTGGTTGCGGATTATGCCGAGGCCGAGATCGATGTGCGCGTAGATACGATGGACAACTTCCGGAGCTTCCCGGGGAGGCTGAAAGGGCTTGCTCCCAGTCTGCCCGGCACCCGCCTGCGCATCGGCGGCGGTATGAACCGGCCGCCGATGGAGCGGACCGCGTCAAGCGCCCGGCTGTATGAGATTGCCCGCTTGGCAGCCCGGGAGGAGCTGAGCTTGGAGCTGGAGGAGGCCGGCACTGGCGGCGTCAGCGACGGCAACTTCATCGCCGCCTGCGGCACGCCGACACTCGACGGGCTCGGCGTCGGCGGGGGCGGCGCGCATTCGCCGTCCGAATTCATCTGGGTGCATGAGCTGACCCGCCGCACGGCTTTATTGGCCGGCATTTTGGAGCGGATTTAGCTCTTCTCAGGCCGCCGGGGCATGTGGACGGGCAGTGCTGGCAATTGGATACGGCAGGGGAACAGATCACGATCAGCGTTAGAATACTCATGAACCTTTTGGCAGATTCGTATTCAACTAACTTTATAATAAGAGAAGAGGCTGTCCCATAAGTAGCTTTTACTTACCTGTGGGATGACCGTTAGATTCGAGAAAAGGTCGAGTTAGGGTTTGCATTTATTCCCGTACTCGACTTTTTTTGCTTCATCGCCGCCCTTGAAAGGATAAATTTGACTTAACAACCTTTTTATGATACTTTTCATAATTATAGTTTTTCTTTCAGCGAAGTCGTTTGCTTTCCAACAAGAATGATAGTTTGAAATCTTTCTCGTTACTAACTTCGATAGAAGGAGAGAGTGATATGACTACAGTGAATTGCATGCGCGAAGATCTGCATTATCCATTGGGTGCCTTTAGTCGATTTGTGGTAAATGAACTTCCTCCCCTGAATAAGACGGGCTCCCCGGCTGACCTGTTGAGGCTCGGCCTTTCTCATCTGCCAGATGATGATCAGCAACTCATCGAGTTCGCATATCATCGTCCATACAATGAAAAGGTGCTGGCAATGGGGGATTTGGGCATCTACCTCATTTCGTGCTTGAAGCAAGGGATCCTTGCTCCTGAACTGCACAGGGTGTACTCGATTTTGGACCTTTTTTCCTTGCTGACTGGTTTAATTCCACGGGATACGTATGCTTCGTATATTGCCTACAATCCTGCAGATTCTCTGCGAACGTTTACGGGGGATGCCAGTGAAGTCGCTTTTATCACTCGGCACCAACAATCGGAACTGGCGCTTAAGCCGGCGGTTGAGGAATTGGTGAAGCTTCAGTCGGCTCCGGACATGCCGGAGCGCCTGGAGATTCTTGGGGCAGTAAAGGCGGCTATGAGGCAGGTGCGCAAGGAAAACGCCGAGGTGCACAAAGGGGTGGATCCCGTCTTTTTTATTACCTTTTTCAGAGATTATTTTTTTCCCGTCGAGGTGAATGGGATTAGCTACAATGCGCCTAGCGGCGTGCACATCGCGGGCGTGATCCTGACTGATCTGATTACAGGTACCGCAGATGATGGCTATATGGCAACGACTCATGATCTTTTACCGTATTTGGAGCCATGCGAGCAATTCCGCATCAAAAATGTGATGGCTGCTCCTTCTTTAAAGCAAACCTATTCCGCCGATTTGAAAGCCGGGAGAGATCGATCTTCCGAATTGACCCTTCTAGTCGATATCTACGATGAAATCATCAAATTCCGCAATGTTCATCAGGGACTAGTCAGCAGATATATCCGCAATCAAGATGCTTCCGTTGCGAGAGGTACGGGAGGATTCGCATTCGATATCTTTTTACAAGAGCGCATTGACGTCGTCGCTCAAGCGAAGCGTACCGTAACGGATAAGCTAGAACCTCGGGTGTGATTCCGCCAAACCATAAGTCTGATCCGAAGCCAAAGAATTAATGGGCTATACGCGTTCCTCACCAGGGCTATACGTCTCTCACCATGCAAGCCGCACTGCTAATGACATCCAAGAACCCCAATCAGGCTGTACAGAGTCTTTCCAAGAACGCCCGTGCACACTTCATTTAAAATAGGGAGAAGGATGAATATGTCAAATAACCGAAAAGAATCACAGTTAACCTTGAAAAATACTTGGACATTGACAGAAGCGCAGCGAAGAGTGTGGTATATGGAACTGCTCAATCCCAATACGACCGTTGCCGCGTTGAACAGTTTACTCACCTTGCAGGGAACGATTGTCGAAGAGAAGATCATACAGTCTATACAGATGCTGGCTTCCCGGCATGATTCCCTTCGAGTGCGCTTAAAACAGATGGATGGTCAAGAGCCGCAAATTTATGTCGTTCCGTTCGAGCCTTTCCATGTTGATGTATTAGACGTCAGTGGGGAAGGAGCCGAAGCATGGCAAGAAATCGTCGATTTGCGTTCGCGCCAGCCCTTCGCTCTCTTTGATTCTCCATTGTTTGAATTCACGTTGTTCCGCACAGGAGAGCTGGAGGCCCGCTTGTTTTTGAAAATTCACCATGTGATTGCTGACGGTTATTCCTTGAACCTGCTTGGCAACGAAATCATTCAAACTTATATGTCCTTGTTGCGCAATGAGGAACCTCCGATGGAACCAGCACCTTCTTTTACAGAACTGCTTGCTAGCGAGGACACCTATCTTGCATCTTCCCGCTTCCTCAAAGATAAGGCATACTGGGACAAAGAATTCAGTACGCTGCCGCCAATCACAAGCTTGGCTTTTTCCGAACGGGCAGCCCAGACTGCCACCAGCGCAGCCTCTTACAGCCAACATCAGCTTCCCTTATCCGCATGCAAAGACATTCATCAATTCTGCGAAAAACATCAAGTCTCTGCCTTCAATTTGTTGGTAACCGCTCTATGTCTGTATCTCGCGCGAATATGCGGAGAAGAAGAAGTTGTGCTGGGAACCATGTATGCCAACAGAACGTCCGTTGATCAGAAAACGATGGTAGGCATGCTCGTCAGCACAACGCCTTTTCGCTTGCGCGTGGATGCTTCTTTGTCTTTCGCCGATCTCTTGAAGCAGGTGAAAATGAAGCAGGGCGAGCTGATTCGGCATCAGAAATATCCTTACAACCGAATCATTCCGGAGCTGCGCGAGCGCTTTGGTTTTACGGGAGCTTTGCTGCCCATTTTTTTTAATTATCATCCGTTGGCATGGGACACTGTTCCGGAAGATGCTCCGATACAGTATGACACGATGCCTCTCGGAAATGGACACCAGGATAATGAATTAACGGTCCATATCCGCGAAAATGTAAAAACCGGCGAGATGGCTGTTCAAATCGATTATTTAACCGATTTGTTCGCAGCGGAGGACATGGATCGCCTGTTTGCGAGATTGATGCATGTCCTTCGGGAAGGAATGGCCGCGCCGATGCAGGCGGTAGAACAAGTTAATGTGATGCCGCCGGAGGAATGTCACGAGATCCTTCAAGCCTTTAGCATAGGACGAAATATCGGCCGTCAGCCTGACGGTCTGCTGCACGAGCTGTTCGAGGAACAGGCCGCGAAGACGCCGGAACGGATGGCTGTTCTATCGGGACTGGACGGAACGTCGCTGACCTACGGCCAATTGAATGAACGCGCGAATAAGCTGGCCCGTACCCTGTGCAATCTGGGGATTGGGATGGGCCAACCCGTGGCGATTCTCGGGGAACGGTCGCCGGCAATCGTAACGGCCGTTCTTGCTGTCCTTAAGGCGGGAGGAGCCTTCGTGCCTCTGGATCACGCTTTGCCTTCCGATCGGCTTGCTTATATGGTGGCGGATAGCGGAGCCAACATTTTGTTGATGGTTGATTCTGTTGGATTTGCTCTGCCCGACGGATGCAGGGTCTTGGATTTGCGGCAGGAGGAATGCTATGCCGGCGACGCCTCGAATTTACGCCTTCCGTGCCGTCCGGAGCAGCTTGCTTATCTCATTTATACGTCAGGGACAACGGGAACGCCAAAAGGAGTTATGGTGGAACACCAGAGCTGGATGCAGACGGCTTGGGCATGGCGCCAAGAGTACAAGCTCGAAGAGATGGAGATCCGGCTGCTGCAGCTGGCCAGCTTCTCCTTTGATGTATTTGCCGGCGATCTGGCCAGAACACTGCCGAATGGGGGAATGATGGTGTTCTGCCCGGATGAGGTTCGGCTCCAGCTGCCTCGGCTTCATCGGATGATCGTCGAATGCGGCATTACGCTGTTGGAGTCGACACCTGCCCTGCTAGTACCGCTAATGGACTATATTTACGAACATCGCTTGGGCACCGGCAGGTTAGAACTGCTCATCCTGGGCTCGGATCGTCTCGCGGCCACAGACTTCCGTCGGCTGCACAGCCGGTTTGGCTCCGACATGCGCATCCTCAATAGCTATGGGGTGACGGAGGCGTGCATCGATGCATCTTATTATGAAGTGGAACAGGGGGAGCAGCCGCCTGGAGAAGGGAATGTGCCGATTGGCAAGCCGCTTCCCCATGTCAAGCTGTACGTACTGGGGCGGGGAGGAACCCTGCAGCCTGTAGGCGTGCCAGGAGAACTGTGCATCGGAGGGGAAGGAGTAGCCCGGGGCTACCTGAATCGGCCGGAGTTGACGAGCGAGCGTTTTGTCGAAGATCCTTATGCCGCAGGCGGACGGATTTACCTCACCGGAGACCAGGCCCGCTGGCTGCCGGATGGCAATTTGGAGTTTCTCGGCCGATTGGACGATCAACTCAGTATCCGCGGCTACCGGGTCGAGCCGGGAGAGATTGAGGCGCAGTTGATGCAGTTCGGGGGCATCCGTGAGGCAGTGGTTGCCGTAATGCCCGATCGGCAGGGAGAGCCTGTGCTGTGTGCATATTACACGGGCGAGACCGAGCTGGAGATCACAGAAACGCGGTCCGTCCTATCTTCGATGCTGCCGGACTACATGGTGCCAGCCATATATATGAGGCTCGAGCGGCTCCCCTTGACGCCAAATAGCAAGGTAGACCGTAAAGCTTTGCCGAAACCCGATGCGATTGCATCCCGCAAAGAATACGTTCGTCCAACGACAGACGCCGAGCAGAAAATGGCGTTACTGTGGCAAGAGGTCCTGAATAAAGAGTTCGTGGGACTCCATGATAATTTTTTTGAGCTCGGAGGCCATTCGCTGAAAGCGATGACGCTGCTAACGCGCATTCATCAGGAGTTCCGGTCTGAGATCGGCTTGCGCGACATTTTTCAGACAACCAACCTGAAGACATTGACCCAAGCCGTCACTTCGGCAGCCGAACGGGCCTACGAGGATCTGCTTCCCGCACCGAAGCAGGCTTATTATCCGCTATCGTCGGCGCAGACACGATTGTATGTGCTCCACCAGCTGGATGAGGCAGGCCTCGGTTACAATATGCCGGCGGCGTTCCAACTGGCAGGTCCATTGGATAAGGAGCGTCTCGAAGCGGCATTCCAGTCGCTTATTAATCGCCATGAGGCGCTGCGTACCTCGTTTACGGTCGTGGACGGCGAGCCGATGCAGGAGATCCATGACGAAGTCTCTTTCTCCGTATCCTGCGAGGACACGGACGAAGGCCGGGCGGACGAGCAGATCCGGACATTCATCCGCCCGTTTGATCTTGGCGCGGCCCCGCTGCTGCGCACGAAGGTGATTCAACTCGGGGAAGAACGCCATCTGCTCTTGTTCGATATGCATCATATTATTTCGGACGGAATTTCCGTTCAAATTCTAACGGAAGAATTGGCCGCCTTGTATGCCGGAGAAGAACTGAATCCGCTGCGGCTGCAGTATAAGGACTATGCGGTATGGCAGCAAGAATACAGGCAGTCGCAGGCCTATGCGAAGCAGGAAGCGTATTGGCTCAAGGAGATGGCGGGCGAGCTGCCGGTGCTGAGCCTGCCGGCTGATTATCCGCGCCCGGCGATGCGCAGCATCGAGGGTGGCCGGGCGGATTTCGAACTGAAAGGCGAATTGGCGGAGGGTGTCCGCAAGCTGGCACAGGAGAGCGGCAGTACGGTATACATGGTGCTGCTGGCGGCATATAGCACGCTGCTGTCCCGTCTTAGCGGGCAGGAGGAGATCATTGTCGGCACGCCGGTGGCGGGCCGCCCGCATGCTGATCTGGCAAGCATGCTCGGTATGTTTGTAAATACACTGGCGCTGCGTACGCATCCAGCGGGGGACAAACGTTTTTCCGTTCATTTGCAGGAGATTCGCCAGACGGCGTTATCTGCTTTTGACCATGGTGATTTTCCGTTTGAGGAGCTGGTGGATCAGGTCGTGCGGGAGCGCGACACGAGCCGCAATCCGATCTTCGACGCGATGCTCGTGCTGCAAAATACCGAACATGAGGTGTTGCAGCTTCCGGGTCTGCGCCTTTCTTCCTATCCATTCGACTACATTGCGTCTAAGTTCGATTTGACGCTCACCGTTACGGAAGAGGCCGGGGGCTTTTCCTTCACCTGGGAATATGCCGCAGCCTTGTTCAGTCACGACACGATAGAGCGGTGGACAGGTTGTTTCCTAGAACTCCTGCGCCAAGCGGTAGCATCGCCACACGCTCGATTGGACGAATATATTTTGGTAACCGGTCAGGAAAGACAATTATTGCTTGAACACTTTGCCGGAACCAAGGCAGAATATCGCCCTGAGGCTACGGTGCTCACTCTGTTCGAGGAGCAGGTTGCCCTCACTCCTGACCTGCCGGCGGTTATTTTTGGAGACGAGGAGCTGAGTTACCGTGAACTGAATGAGCGGGCGGAGCAGCGGGGAGCTGTGCTTTGCGCGCAAGGAGTAGGGGCGGAGACGATTGCCGCCGTCATGATGCACCGCTCTTGCGACATGGCGGTGGGTTTAATTGCCGTTTTGAAGGCAGGAGGAGCCTACCTTCCGATCGATCCGCAATTCCCGATGGAGCGGATTCGTTATATGCTGAGCGACAGTCGTCCCAAGGTTCTGTTGACTTCGATAGAACACAAGTCTCTGGCGGAGGAGATCGGCAGTGATATTCCCGTTATTTATTTCGAAGACAACGAGTGCCAGGATAGGGCTGCAGAGAGTCTGAAAAGAACCGTCGCGCCCGCGCATTTGGCATACGTTATTTATACATCAGGCACGACGGGGGCCTCGAAGGGCGTCATGATCGAACATGGCAGCCTTGCCAATACCATTCAATGGAAAGCGGACCACTACCGGTTCAGCGCCGGTGACAAAGCGCTGATGTTGAATCCTTTTATTTTCGACTCCTTCGTGACTCACTTTTTTGGACCTCTCGTGTCGGGAGCGGCGGTTGTCTTGTTAAATGATCATGACAGCAAAGAACCGTCGGCCATTCGCGAAGTCATCGCGAAGCGCCGAATTACCCATATGCAGAGTCCGCCGAGCTTCTATTCCGCCTTGCTGGAGAGCATGGATCCCGATGATTGGCATACGGTGCGCAGCGCGGTACTGGCTGGCGAAGCCGTCGGAATGGCGCTCATCCGCCGTTTGAAGGCGATGAATCGCGACATGGAACTGATGAATGAGTACGGTCCGACTGAAAATACTGTAGTGACGACTGCAACTGAGCTCGTGGAAGAGAAGGCGGTTACCATCGGACGGCCGATTCCCAACACACGGGTATATATTCTTACCTCGCAAGGGCTGCTCACTCCCCTCGGCGTACCGGGCGAGCTGTGCATTGCCGGTTCCGGCGTGGCGCGCGGTTATATCAACCAGCCGCAGTTAACGGCAGATAAGTTCACCTCCGATCCGTTCGTGCCGGGTGAGCGAATGTACCGAACTGGCGACTGGGCCCGCTGGTTGCCGGATGGAACTTTGGAATATTTGGGAAGAATCGATCATCAGGTCAAAATCCGCGGCAACCGGATTGAGCTAGGGGATATCGAGGCCCATCTAATGACGCTTCCCGGCATTCGAGAGGCAGCCGTTACGGTTGTGGGAGAAGCGGGGGACAACCTCAGTCTGTGCGCTTACTTTGTAGCGGAGCGGGATTATCCGGTAAAAGAACTGCGGGCGGCGCTTGGCCACACGCTGCCGTCTTATATGATTCCGGCTTATTTTATTCCGATGGAGCAGATGCCTCTCACAGCCAACGGCAAATTGGATCGGCGGGCATTGCCTTTGCCGGACGGCCGATTGGAGAAAGACAGCAGTTATATCGCCCCGCGGAATCCGGCCGAACAGGAGATGGCAGAGGTGTGGCAGGAGGTGCTGGGCGTCCGTCCGTTAGGCGTGCGGGATGACTTTTTTGAACGAGGCGGACATTCGTTAAAAGGAGCCGTCTTGGTTTCGCGCATCCAAAAGCGATTGCAAGCCGACATCACGCTTCGGGATCTATTCCAGCATCCGACCGTGGAGACATTGGCCGAAGTGATAGCATCCCGGAAGAATAAAGCATTTCACGGGATTGAACAGGCTGATTCCCGGGAACATTATCCGCTTACCTCTGCACAGAAGCGAATGTATGTGCTCCAGCAGCTTGATGGAGCGGAGCTTAGTTACAACATGCCCGCGGTTCTTCGAATGGAGGGCAAGTTGAACAGGTTGCTTTTAGAATCGTCCCTGCAGCAGCTGGTCGCTCGTCATGATTCGCTGCGCACTTCCTTCATCATGGCAGACGGAGAGCCGGTACAGAGAATACACGAAAAAATGAAGCTTGCCGTTGACTATTGTGAAGCGGGGGAAGAGCAGCTTCATTCGATTATTGCAGCATTCATACATCCATTCGATCTCAGTCAAGCGCCGCTGTTGCGCGTGAAAATTGTACGTGCGGCAAACAGGCTTCACTATGTTCTGTTGGACATGCACCATATTATCTCGGACGGCGTGTCGATGGACATTTTCGTAGAGGAGTTTACGAAGCTGTACGCGGGCGAAGCATTGGTACCGCTGAAGCTGCAGTACAAAGACTATGCGGTATGGCAGCAGGAATACGTGCTCAGCGATGCTTACCGGCAGCAGGAGAAATATTGGCTCGATCAGTTAGCGGGCGAGCTGCCGGTCCTGCAGCTGCCAACCGATTTCGCGCGTCCCGCCTTGCGAAGCTTTGCAGGCGACCGGGTTGATTTCAAGCTGGGGAGAACATTGTCGGAAGCGGTACAGCAATTGGCCCTGGACACAGGAGTCACCGTTTATATGGTGTTCTTGGCTGCGTACAGCACACTGCTGTCTCGTCTCTCCGGCGACGAGGAGGTTATTGTCGGCTCGCCGGTAGCCGGGCGTCCGCATGCGGATCTCGCGGACATGATGGGGATGTTTGTCAACACGCTGGCCTTGCGCACATTCCCTTCCGGACAAAAAGCTTTTACTGAATACCTTGAGGAAATCAAACAAACGGCGCTCGATGCGTTTGAGCATGGCGAGTATCCTTTCGAGGAACTGGTGGACCGCATTGTCACCCAGCGGGACATGAGCCGCAATCCGCTTTTCGATGCGGTATTCGTGCTTCAAAACGCGGAGAACTCGCAGCTGGATCTCCCTGATTTGACCGTCGAGTCTTATCCGTTTGCCGATGCGCAGGCCAAGTTTGACCTCACCTTAATGATATCGGAGGGCGCGGAAGGTTATCACGGCTCGCTGGAGTTCGCTACCGCCTTGTTCACGCGGGACACGGTCGAACGGTGGGCGGGCCATTTGACGGAGCTGCTGGATCATGTGACGTCTGAGCCGGATACAACCCTTGCCGAAGCCAGATTAATGAGCGGATCCGCCGAGCTCAATCAGCTGATCACATACAGCGGCTTGCCTGTCCAAGACAAGCCTCGAATGACAATTCATCAGCGTTTTGAGGAAATAGCCCGTCTCTATCCGGAACGGACGGCGATTGTGTGCGGCGAGCGGCATCTCACTTATGCGGAGCTGCAGCTTCAAGCGCGCCTTGCAGCCGCCAGACTGCGGAGGGAAGGAATCCGGCCGCGGGCAGCCGTTGCCATTCTGGCGGAGCGCTCGATCGAATTCGTGGTGGCGGTGCTGGGAATTGTGCAGGCCGGCGGAGTCTATGTGCCGCTGGATCCGGACGCGCCCGCGGAGCGTCACCTGTATATTTTGGGCGACTGCGGCGCGGAGTTCCTGTTGGCCGTACCGAATTCCAGAGTGCCGGCGTCATATCCGGGGAAGGTTATCATGCTTGATGACGGAGCTCTTGTGAATGGTGCATTAGAAGCATTAGAAGAGCTAGAAGAGTTAGAAGCATTAGAAGCGTCAGCAGCGTCAGAAGCGTTAGAGGCATTGGAACGTGGAGAAGCGAATGGCTGCAGTTGCGATGATCCGGCTTATATCCTGTATACCTCGGGCACAACGGGAAGACCGAAAGGAGTGCTGGTGACGCATGGAAATGTAATCAACCTGGTGAACAACGCTGGATACGTGCGGTTCCATGCCGATCACCGCTTCGCGCAGACCGGTGCGGTAAGCTTTGATGCGGCTACATTCGAAATATTCGGAGCCCTGCTGCATGGAAGCTCCTTGCATCCGGTTGAGAAGGACGTGCTGCTGGACGCGCGCCGGATGGGGGCGTTTATGGCAGAGCACGGGATTACGGTCATGTTCTTGACGACCTCGCTGTTCCATCAGCTGGCCGATGAGGAAGCGGGCCTGTTTGCCGGCGTAGAGCATCTGATTATGGGCGGGGAGGTTCTCTCGCCGAAGCATGCTTACGCCGTGAAGGAGGCATGTCCGGGACTTACGATCTGGAACGGATACGGGCCTACCGAGAACACGACCTTCTCGACTGCATTCGCGGTCGAGGAGCCCCATAACAAACACAACATTCCGATCGGCCGGCCGATCGAAGGGACGACAGCCTATGTGCTGAGCGCTCGGGGGCAGCTGCTTCCGGTCGGCGTGCCTGGGGAATTGTGCCTTGGCGGGGGAGGCGTCGCTGCGGGATATTGGAATCTGCCTGAGCTTACAGAGGAAAAATTCGTTCCGGATCCATGGATTGAAGGCGGACGCATGTACAGAACAGGGGATTTGGCCCGCTGGCTGCCGGACGGAACGCTCGAATATTGGGGCAGAATCGATCAGCAGGTCAAAATACGGGGTTACCGGATTGAACTCGGCGAAATCGAAGCGCGGCTGCTGCTTCACGCGGATATTCGCCAAGCGGCTGTCGTGACTTGGGCAGAGCGGCCGGGAAGCGAGGGTCTGTGCGCTTATTACGTAAGCAGCAAGCGCCTGGAGCCGGCCGAATTGAGACATTTCCTGAGCATCGCTTTGCCTGAGTATATGGTTCCTGCGCATTTCGTGCATTTATCGGAACTTCCGCTCACTAGAAACGGCAAGCTGGATCGGAAGGCGCTGCCGGAGCCTGCAGAGGATATGGCAACAGCTTCCCGGTATATAGCTCCCCGAACCGCCACGGAAGCCCGGCTTGCGGAGCTGTGGCAGGAGGTATTGCACGTATCTCAAGTGGGGATCCGCGACAACTTCTTTGAACTCGGAGGCCACTCCCTGAGAGCGATGATACTCGTATCCCGCATTCATCAGAGCTTGGGCATCCCCATCGCCATTCGGGACGTATTCCGGTCCCCGACCGTTGAAGCCATGGCGCTGACCGTGGACGGAACGGCTAGAGACGCGCAGGAAGCCCTGCGGCCTGCCGGGCAGCGGGAATACTATCCCCTGTCCTCTGCACAGAGAAGACTCTATGTTCTGCAGCAGCTCGAAGGAGCGGAACGGAGCTATAATATGCCCGCGGCGATGCTTCTCGAGGGACAATTGGATCGGGCAAGATTGGAATTTGCTTTACAGGAACTGGCGGCACGTCATGAAGTCCTTCGTACACGTTTTGATTTCGTAAATGGCGAGCCCGTTCAGATCATTTGCCCAGAGGTTGACTTCTCGCTGTCTTTCCGCGATGCCGAAGAGGATCAGCTTCAAGAGATCCTTCAGAACTTCATTCGGCCATTCGATCTGGGACAAGCGCCGCTTCTGCGCATCCAATTGATAAAGCTGGCGGATATGCGGCATCTGTTGTTGTTCGATATGCATCATATCATTTCAGACGGCACGTCCATGGAGATTCTCATCAAGGAAATGACAAGTCTGTATATGAGAGAGAGCTTGCCGCAGCTTTCCCTTCATTATAAGGACTATGCAGTATGGCAGAACGCGAAGGAACATTCCGAGGAGTACGCCCGGCACAAGGAATACTGGCTCGAACAGCTTGCAGGAGAACTTCCGATCCTTTCCTTGCCGTCTGATTTTGTTCGTCCGCCAGTACAGAGCTTTGAAGGAAGCCGCCTGGATTTCAACATTGATGCGGAGCTGACCGGAAAATTGCGCAAGCTTGCGCAAAGCACGGGGACAACCTTATTCATGGTGCTGCTATCTGCTTATAGCGCGTTTCTGTCAAGAATATCCGGCCAGGAAGATATGATTGTCGGCACGCCTATTGCCGGACGGCCTCATGCCGATCTGTCCAATATTTTAGGAATGTTCGTGAACACATTGGCCATCAGATCGATGCCGTCCAGGGAAAAAACATTTGCGGCTTATCTGGAAGAAGTCAAACAAATTGCCATTGAAGCTTTTGAACACGCGGATTACCCGTTTGAGGAGCTTGTCGATCAGGTGGTTCAACAGCGGGATATCAGCCGGAACCCGATCTTTGACGTCATGTTTGCTCTGCAAAATATGGAACAATCCGAACTCCGGATGGAGGAGGTCGAGGTATCTCGCTATGAGCTGGAGAATTCCACTGCGAAATTCGATTTGTCCTTGTTCATCAGCGAACAGGGAGATCAGCTTCACTGCAGTCTGGAATACGCCACAGCCCTGTTTGAATCTGGCACCATCGGGCGTTGGCAAGAAAATTTCATCCAACTGCTGCGGCATGCGGTTGATGAACCGGGGATTGCGCTCGGTAAAGTAACGTTGCTGAGTGAACAAGAACGGAATACGCTGGCGGCATGGCATGACGGACCTGCCACGGAGCTGCCGGATACAACGATACACCAATTGTTCAGGGAACAGGCGGCTAAGACTCCGGACGGTATTGCTTTGGTAGTGGGCGATACTATGCTGACTTATCGAGAGCTGGATCAGCTATCCGATCAACTCTCGCTTGCTTTGCAGCATCGCAACATAGGGGCAGGCAGCATTGTCGGCCTCATGGCCGGCCGTTCTCCTTATATGACGATCGGGTTGTTAGGGATTCTTAAAGCGGGGGCGGCCTTCCTTCCTGTGGATCCGTCCTATCCTGCCGAACGCATTGCTTACATGCTGGAGGATTCCCAGGCAGCCTGCCTGCTCATCGATTCGGCACGGACGGGCCAACGCCTTGCGTATGACGGAGAAACGCTAATTATTAGTGATTTGTTCGCCGCGAACCATAATGTCAGGGGGGACCGCGAGCCGGCTGAGATCTCATTGGGCGAACAGAATGGGCTGCCGCTGTACGTCATTTATACTTCAGGGACTACGGGCAACCCCAAAGGCGTCATTCTGAAGCATAGAAACCTTATCAACCTTGTCCTTTATCAGCATAAGCATACCTCCATACCTTTTCATAAAAATGTGCTTCAGTATGCTTCCTACAGCTTCGATGTCAGCTACCAGGAGATCTTCACGACGCTGCTTGCGGGCGGAACGCTCCATGTCGTCGATGAGGAGATGCGTCGGGATCCCATTGCGCTTTTCCGATATATCGAGGATCAGGGCATTGAGACGATTTATTTGCCTGCTTTCTTTGTAAAGTTTGCATGGAATGACCCAGCTTATGAATTCGCGTGGCCTAGCAGCGTGCGTCACATCATAACGGCAGGCGAGGCGCTAGTCGCTGGCAAGCCGCTGCAGCGTTATTTGCGCGAGCGAGGGGTGACCCTCCATAATCACTACGGGCCTTCCGAGACGCATGTTGCTACTACGTACACGGTTACGCCGAATGATGTCGTGACAGAGCTTCCTCCAATCGGCAGACCGATCAGCAACTCTTCCGTTTATATTTTGGATCCGTTGGGCTGCCCGCAGCCGATAGGTGTTGCAGGTGAGTTGTGCATCGGGGGAGCATGCGTCGGAGAGGGTTATTTGAAGCAGCCTGAACGTACTCGCGAGAGGTTCATCTCCAATCCCTTCTCTTCCGGAGAACGGATGTACAGGACAGGTGAGTGGGCTCGTTGGTTGGCGGATGGGAATATCGAGTATTTGGGCCGCATGGATCACCAAGTGAAGATAAGGGGATACCGAATTGAGCTGGGCGAGATCGAAACTCGGCTTCTCGGGGTGAAAGGAATTCGGGAAGCAGCCGTTCTCGTTCATCGGGACGAGTACGGAAGCAATGAGCTGTGCGCCTATATCGCAGGTGAACGCGAGTTTTCTTATACCGAGCTGCGGGAGGCTCTCGGGACGGTCATGCCGGATTATATGATACCTTCATCCTTCGTCCAGCTTGGGCAACTGCCTGTAACGCGGAATGGGAAGGTGGATCGCCGGGCGCTGCCGAAGCCGGATGGAGCCAAGGCAGGCAAAGCATATGAGGCGCCGCGAACAAATATGGAAGCCAAGCTCGCGCTGTTGTGGCAGGATGTGCTGGGTGTCGAGCGCGTAGGCATCCATGACAATTTCTTTGAATTGGGCGGTCATTCTCTGAGGGCGATGACCCTTGCATCGCGCATTCACCAGACGCTGGATGTGGAAGTTCCATTGCGATTGTTATTCCAGGCTCCTACGGTCGCAGGTCTGGCAGCGGCTCTGGAAGCCGTAGCATGTCAATCGTACGAAGCGCTGCTGCCTGTGGCAAAGCAGGCGTATTATCCGGTATCCTCTGCTCAAAAACGGCTGTACTTGCTGCAGCAATTGGAGGGGGCGGGACTCAGCTACAATATGCCGGTGGCGCTGCAGCTCGAAGGAACGCTGGATAAGGTTCGGCTGGAAGACGCGCTGCAGGCGATGATCGAGCGCCATGAGCCGCTGCGCACTTCGTTCATGGTCGTGGATGGCGAGCCGGTGCAGCGGGTGGAGGAAGATCCGGCATTGCGCGTGATCTATGAGAAGTCGGAGGAAGCGGACGCCGAGAAGCGAATCCAGGCATTTCTCCGTCCGTTTGACCTAAGCGAGGCCCCGCTGCTGCGCATGACCGTCGTTCGTCTCGCCGAAGATCGGCACCTGCTGCTGTTCGATATGCATCATATTATCTCGGACGGCACGTCAATGAATATTTTTATCGAAGAATTTATGAAGCTGTACGCCGGTGAACCATTAGAGCCGCTGCGGCTGCAGTATAAAGATTATGCCGTATGGCAGCGGAATTATACTCAGATGCCTTCGTACCGCGAGCTGGAAGCTTACTGGCGGGAACAGTTTGCAGGCGAATTGCCGGTGCTCACCCTGCCGGCCGATCATCCGCGCCGGGCCGTGCGCAGCTTTGAAGGCGGCCAAGTGGACTTCGAGCTGGACAGCGAGCTCGCGACGGCAATGCGCGAGTTGGCCCGAGCGAACGGTGCAACGGTGTACATGGTGCTGCTGGCAGCTTATAGCACGCTGTTGTCGCGTCTTAGCGGGCAGGAGGAGATTATCGTCGGATCGCCGGTGGCGGGACGGCCGCACGCCGATCTGGAAAGCATGCTCGGGATGTTCGTGAATACGTTGGCGCTGCGCATGTATCCGGCCAGAGACAAAAGCTTCGCGGCCTATTTGCAGGAAGTGAAGCAGACGGCGATCGGAGCTTTCGAGCACGGGAACTATCCGTTCGAGGAACTGGTGGAACAGGTCGTTCGCCGGCGCGACACGAGCCGCAATCCGCTCTTCGATGCGATGCTCGTATTGCAGAACACAGAGCAGGTGGAGCTGGAGCTTTCCGGCCTGCGCTTATCCTCCTATCCGTTCGACTACAACGCGGCTAAATTCGACGTGACGCTATCGGTGCGCGAACATGAGGAAGGGATACGCTGCTCGCTCGAATACAGTTCCATGCTGTTTGATCGCGAGACGATCGAACGTTGGGCGGATCACTTTACGGAGCTTCTGCGGCAAGTTTCCGCCAATCCGCAGGTAAAGTTGGGAAGCGCCTGCTTGCTGACGGCGGCCGAACAAGAACAGCTATTGGTCCGGTTCAACGACACGAAGGCGCCGATTCCGGAAGGGGCAAGCATTTCCTCTCTGTTCGAACGGCAGGCGGCGAAGACGCCGGATCGTCCGGCGGTCGTCTGCGCAGGGCGGGGACTGACCTACCGGGAGCTGGAGGAGCAGGCTAACCGCATCGCCCGATGGCTGCATGCGCACGGCGTGACGGAGGAAGAACGCGTAGGCGTGCTGATGAACCGTTCGCCGCAGCTCATCGCCGGGCTGTTGGGGATTTTGAAAGCCGGTGCCGCTTACGTGCCGATTGACCCTATGCTGCCTAAAGAGCGCATGGAGGGAATGATTCGGGATTCCGGGATGCAGGTAATGCTGACGGATTCGGCACAGCTTGGGATGGTGACTGGCCTGCAGGATACATCGCTGCGTCATGTATTGTGCCAGGATGATGCGTTGACGGAAGAACTGGTCGGGTGGACGAATCACGTCGTTGATCAGGCAGGGGGGCATGAAGGCAACAAAATAAGCCTCGGTGGGGAAAGCATCTCGTTGTCCTCCGCCGAGGAACTGGCCGAGTATTCTTCTGCGTCTATTGATGTGAATATAAAACCATCCGGCAGCGCATACGTCATCTACACCTCTGGAACGACCGGCATGCCGAAAGGGGTCGTCGTGGAGCACCGGAACGCGGTCAATTTCATCTCGGGAATGATTCGCGAGCTTCCGTTCGGGACGCATGATTCGATGCTGTGCATTACGACAGTGTCCTTCGATATCTTCGCCGCGGAGAGCTGGGTACCGCTGAGCTGCGGGATGCAGATCGTCCTCGCAAGCGAGGCGGCGCAGCAGGATCCGGCCGTGCTGGCGGAACTGCTGGCTCAGCACCCGGTTCAGATGGCGCAGCTGACGCCTTCGCGTCTCATGCTATTGCTTGCGGATGCGCGAAGTGCGGCGCAGTTGCGGAGCCTCACAACGCTGCTGGTCGGCGGGGAAGCCTTCCCTTCCACCCTGTATGGGCAGTTGAGGAAATATACGGATGCGGCGCTGTACAACATGTACGGGCCGACGGAAACGACGGTTTGGTCCACATTTGACCGCTTAGAAGGGGAAGAACAGATCACCATTGGCCGGCCGATGGCGAATACGCAGGCGTACGTGCTGAACGAGGCGCTGCAGCCGCAGCCGATCGGCGTGGCAGGAGAACTGTGCATCGGCGGTATGGGAGTCGCCCGCGGATATTGGGCGCGTCCGGAACTGACGGCCGAGAAATTTGTAGACAGCCCGTTTGTTGCCGGGGAGCGGCTGTACCGAACCGGGGATTTGGCGCGCTGGCTGCCTGACGGCCGGCTGGAGCATCTGGGACGGAGCGACCATCAGGTGAAGATCCGGGGGTACCGGATTGAACTGGGCGAAATCGAAGCACGGCTGCTGCGCATTCCGGGCGTAAGCGAAGCCGTCGTAACTGCCGTAGAAATGCAAGAGCATGGGCAGGACTTGTGCGCTTATCTAACGGGCGAGTATCCGCTCGCGGCAGCCGAGCTGCGCGCCGCCTTGGCCGCATCGCTGCCGTCGTACATGATGCCGGCGCACTACATGCAGCTGGAAAAGCTTCCGCTGACGCCGAACGGCAAGGTGGATCGCCGTGCGCTGCCGAAGCCGGCGGGAAGCGGAGCGGCAGCAGGATATGTAGTGCCGCGAACGGATGTGGAGACGAAGCTGGCGCAGTTGTGGCAGGAGGTGCTGGGCGTTGAACGCGTAGGCATCCATGACGACTTTTTCGAGCTGGGCGGCCATTCCTTGAAGGCGATGACGCTCGTATCGAAGATTCATCCGTCGCTCGGGGTAGAACTGCCGTTAAGACAAATATTCCTCTCGCCGACGGTTGAAGGGTTAGCGGCTGCACTGATGACGATGGATGGCAGCACGGCGTATCAAGCGTTGGCCCCGGCAGGCGAACGGGCGCATTACCCGTTGTCTTCGGCTCAAAAGCGGCTGTACGTCCTGCAGCAGTTAGAGGGAGCCGAGCTGAGCTACAACATGCCGGTGGCGCTGCGGCTTGAAGGAAGATTGGATCGGGCACGGCTGGAAGCGGCGCTGCAGGCGCTCATCGCCCGCCATGAAGCGCTTCGCACTTCCTTTGCCGTCGTGGATGGCGAGCCGGTGCAGCGGGTACAGGACGAGTGGGCCTTCTCTGTGTCCTATGAGGAGGCTGAGGAAGAGGAGGTCGAGGAGCGCATCCGGGCATTCCTCCGTCCGTTTGACCTCAGCGAGGCGCCGCTGCTGCGAGCAACCGTCGTTCGCTTCGATGACACGAGTCACATGCTGCTGTTCGATATGCACCATATTATTTCGGACGGCACGTCGATCAGCATTTTGGTAGATGAATTTGCGAAGCTGTACGCGGGTGAAGCGTTGGAGCCGCTGCCGCTGCAGTACAAAGACTATGCGGTATGGCAGCGGGAGCACTACGCCGATAGCCAAGCGTACGAGCAGTTGGAAGCGTACTGGGTCGAGCAGTTAGCGGGCGAATTGCCGGTGCTGAGCCTGCCGGCCGATCATCCGCGTCCGGCCGTACGCAGCTTCGAGGGCGGCCGGGTGGACGTTGAGCTGGACGGCGATCTTGCGCACGCTGTACGCGAGCTGGCCCGCATGAGCGGAGCAACGGTGTACATGGTGCTGCTTGCTGCCTACAGCACGCTGCTAGCGCGGCTTGGGGGGCAAGAAGAAGTCATTGTCGGTTCTCCGGTGGCGGGACGGCCGCATGCAGATCTGGAAGGCATGCTGGGGATGTTCGTGAACACTCTGGCACTGCGGACGCACCCGTCCGGGGAGAAGAGCTTTGCGGCCTTTTTGCAGGAAGTGAAGCTTACGACGATCGATGCCTTCGAGCATGGAGAGTATCCTTTCGAAGAACTGGTGGAACGGGTAGTTCGCCAGCGCGACACGAGCCGCAATCCGCTCTTCGATGCGATGCTCGTGCTGCAAAACATGGATCAGGCGGAGCTTGCGCTTCCCGATCTTCGGTTGACCCCGTATCTTCTGGAGGACACGGTTGCCAAATTTGACTTAACCCTGATCGTATCCGAGCAAGGGGAGGGATTCTCTTGCCGTTGGGAATATTCGTCGGCATTATTTACGGAAGAGACGATCAGACGCTGGGCGGAACATTTTGCAGAGCTTTTGCGCCATGTAGCGAGACAGCCTGACACGGCGTTAGGAGCAGTCTCTCTGCTGACAGCGGCGCAGGAGCGCCAATTGATGCAGGAGTTTAATCCGCCTCGGATAGAGCCTGTCGGCAGCAAGACAATACTCGAGTTGTTCGAAGAACAAGTGTTGCTGAATCCGAACCGTACGGCAGTCGTGTTCAACAACCGTGACATGAGTTACGCCGAGCTGAATGATCGTGCCAGCCGTCTAGCTCAGGCACTGAGGCAGCGTGGCGCCGGATCCGAGGATATCGTCGGCGTTCTTGTGACTCGTTCCGCTTGGTTGGTTGTGGCCGTATTGGCGGTCTGGAAAGCGGGCGCTGCCTATTTGCCGCTGGATGCCGATTATCCAGCCGAACGGATTGCATATATGCTTGAAGAAAGCAGAGCCCGGCTGCTGCTGACAGAGCGGGAGTACGGCGAGGAATGGGGAGCGTCCTATGACGTTCTATGTCTGGAAGACGATGACGCTGCCGTTGCGGAAGGTATTTCACTGCAACTGCCTGAGCCCGGACATTTGGCCTATATTATTTTCACTTCGGGCACGACCGGCAAGCCGAAGGGCGTCATGATCGAGCATGGGCATTTAATAGAACGAATTTTTGCTTGGAACCAAGCTTATGGTCTGGACTCACAGGAAATCCGGCTGCTGCAGATGGCCAGCTTCTCGTTTGATGTCTTTGTCGAAGATATGGCCCGTACGCTTCCTTTCGGAGGAACGATGGTCATTTGTCCAAGCGAGCTGCGGCTGCAGCCTGCGGCCATAGCGGGATTGATCCGCACGCATGCGATCACGCTGCTCAACTCGACACCGTCCTTCGTGATGTCCATTATGAAATACATCGATGAGCGGAAGGTAGATATTCCGTCATTGCGGTTGCTGATTTTAGGCGGCGACCGTTGTCTCCACCCTGATTTCCACTGGCTGCTTGAACGGTTCGGTCACACGATGCGGATTATCAACTGCTACGGTGTAACCGAGGCGACCGTTGACTCTTCCTTCTATGAGTGGACAGGGGCCCCGGAACAGTATCCGTTAACGCCGTCGGGGTACGTACCGATCGGAAGACCGTTTCCAAATGTAAGGCTCTATGTCGTGAATCCGCAATATGGAAATTTGCAGCCGATCGGAGTATATGGAGAGCTGTATATCGGCGGTGCAGGCGTAGGACGCGGGTATATGAACAGACCTCGGCTGTCCGAGGAGAAATTCATCCCAAGCTTCTTTATGGAAGGGGAACGGCTGTATAAAACCGGGGATCTGGTGCGCTGGCTGCCTGATGGCAGTCTGGAATTTGCCGGCCGCAATGACCACCAAGTAAAAATTCGAGGATACCGGATCGAATTGGGCGAGATTGAACAGCACCTGACCGAGCTGGAAGGCGTTGCAGATTCGGCAGTCGTCGCTTGCGAGTTGAAGCAGGGGGATCTCGAATTATGCGCCTATGTGGTTGCGAGCAAAGAAACGGAGATTTCATCACTGCGTAAGGCATTGTCTGCACGGCTTCCGGGATTTATGGTTCCAGCGTATTTCGTAAGACTAGAAGAGCTTCCGCTGACGCCGAACGGCAAGGTGGACCGCCGGGCGCTGCCGCTGCCTTCGAAACATGGGATGGCTGAGGGCATTACGGCGCCACGAACCAAAGTCCAGGAGAAGCTGGCGGCTCTGTTCGAGGAGGTGTTAGGCGTCGGGCGCGTAGGCATCCACGACAACTTCTTCGAGCTAGGCGGCCATTCCTTGAAGGCGATGACGCTCGTCTCGAAGATTCATCAGGCGCTGGGAGTAGAGCTGCCGCTAAGACAGCTGTTCCTCTCGCCGACGGTTGAAGGGTTAGCGGCTGAGCTGATAGCGACGGGTGGCAGCGCAGCGTATCAAGCGTTGGCCCCGGCAGGCGAACGGGCGCATTATCCGCTATCCTCGGCCCAAAAACGGCTGTACGTATTGCAGCAGTTAGAGGGAGCCGAACTAAGCTACAACATGCCGGTGGCGCTGCGGCTTGAAGGACAATTGGATCGTGAGCGGTTGGAAGCAGCTCTGCAAGGGCTCATTGCCCGGCATGAATCGCTGCGCACTTCGTTTGCCGTCGTGGATGGCGAGCCGGTGCAGATAGTGTCGGATAAGGTTCTATGTGACATGTCGTATAGGGAAGCGCAGGAAGAAGAGGTCGAGGAACTCATCCAGGCATTCCTCCGTCCGTTTGACCTAAGCGAAGCGCCGCTGCTGCGTACGACCGTCATTCGTCTCGAAGCAACGCGTCACGTGCTGTTGTTCGATATGCACCATATCATCTCAGACGGCACCTCGATCAGCATTTTGGTAGACGAATTTGCGAAGCTGTACGCGGGCGAAGCGTTGGAGCCGTTGAAGCTGCAGTACAAAGATTATGCGGTATGGCAGCGGGAGCACTACGCCGATAGCCAAGCGTACGAGCAGTTGGAAGCGTACTGGGTGGAACAGTTAGGTGGCGAATTGCCGGTGCTGAGCCTGCCGGCCGATTATCCGCGTCCGGTCGTACGCAGCTTCGAGGGCAGCCGGGTGGACGTTGAGCTGGACGGCGATCTTGCGCACGCTGTGCGCGAGCTGGCCCGTACGAGCGGAACTACGGTGTACATGGTGCTGCTTGCCGCCTACAGCGCGCTGCTGGCGCGACTTGGGGGACAAAAAGAAGTCGTTGTCGGATCGCCAGTGGCGGGACGGCCGCATGCAGATATGGAAGGCATGCTGGGGATGTTCGTCAATACGTTGGCACTGCGGACATACCCGTCCGGAGAGAAGAGCTTCGCGACCTATCTGCAGGAAGTGAAGCAGACATCGCTCGATGCCTTCGAGCATGGGGACTATCCGTTCGAGGAACTGGTGGAACGGGTGGTGCGGCAGCGCGACACGAGCCGCAATCCGCTCTTCGATGCGATGCTCGTGCTGCAAAACATGGATCAGGCGGAGCTTGAGCTCCCTGGGCTTCAGCTCACCTCGTATCCGTTCGAATCCAATGTGGCCAAGTTCGATCTGACGCTGTCGGTGAGTGAACAAGAGAACGGCCTGCGCTGCTCGTGGGAATATGCCGCCATGTTGTTCGAACGATCTACGATCGAACGATGGGCCGGTCACTTTGCGGAGCTTTTGCGGCAGAGTACCATGAATCCTCAGGTGACACTGGGAAGCGTCGGCTTCCTGACGGCAGCGGAGCAGGAACAATTGCTGACGCAGTTCAATGAGTCGCAGCAATTCAATCACGATAACGGAACAGCTGCTGTGTTGTCGCGAGGCATGGACATGACGCTGCACGCGATGTTCGAGGATCAGGCGGCAAAAACGCCGGAGCGGTTGGCCGTGGAATGCGGCGAAGACGCCCTGACGTACCGGGAGCTGAACGAACGGGCGAATCGGCTGGCCCGAGTCGTGCGCCGTTATGGAGCAGGTCCCGAAAGCCTTGTTGCCGTGCAGCTCGAACGCTCCGTGAATATGGCTATCGCGCTGCTTGCCGTGTTGAAGGCCGGGGCAGCCTATCTGCCGATATCGCCGCAGGATCCGGCCGAGCGCGTGCGGTTCCTGCTGGAGAACAGCGGTGCAACCCTGCTGCTGTCCGGAACGGCACAGGAGGCGGCTTCTTGTCCGGTGCTAGGCTTGGATGATGACCGTATTGAGTTGGAATCGCCGGAAGATCTTCCGAGCTCTGCGAATGGCGACAATTTGGCCTATGTGATCTACACCTCCGGGACATCCGGTCAGCCGAAAGGCGTTATGGTGGAGCATGGGAGCATCGTTCATACGCTGCAGTGGAAGGCAGAAACCTACGACTTCGACGGAGGCCGGGTGCTGCATGCCAGCCCGTTCGTGTTCGATGCGTTCATCTCGCACTTCTTCGGCCCTCTCGTTGCGGGCGCGACCGTCGTGATGCTGCGCGATGAAGACCTAAGCGATCCGGCAGTCATTATTCGTACGCTTGCCGAGCAGAAGATTACCCATGCGCAATTCCCAACCGGTCTGCTCGCGGCACTGCTCGAAATGCTCGAGCCGGAACAGCTGGCCACCGTACGGAGCGTGGTCACCGGCGGGGAGAAGATCAGCGCGGCGTTGATTGAAAAAATGCTTGTATATAACCACATTAAGTTTGTCAGTGAGTATGGGCCGACGGAGAACAGCGTGGTGACGGCTGCTTTGCCGGTCAGCGATCCGCGGCAGTCTCATATGCTCGGCAGAGCCATTGGCCAGACGAAAATGTATGTGCTGGAGGCGAATGGACAACTGCAGCCGATCGGGGTACCGGGCGAGCTGTGCATTAGCGGGCCGGGATTGGCTCGCGGATACCTCAATCAGCCGGAGCTGACGGCGGAGCGGTTCGCTGCCAGTCCGTTTGCGCCCGGCGAGCGCATCTACCGGACAGGGGACTTGGCGCGCTGGCTGCCGGACGGCAATCTCGAGTATATGGGACGGATGGATGCACAAGTGAAGATTCGAGGCTATCGGATCGAACCGGGCGAGATCGAAGCCGAGCTGCTGCGGTCGGCTCAAGTAAGCGAAGCCGTCGTGGCCGCGCTGCCGGATGCTTCGGGAAGCATGCAGCTGTGCGCCTATGTTGTCGGCGGCGAACTGGAGCCTTCTGAGCTGCGCAGCTTGCTGTCCACAACGCTGCCAGCGTATATGGTTCCTTCCTTCTTCGTGAGGCTGGAGCAATTGCCGCTGACCATCAACGGCAAAATTGATCCCAAAGCGCTGCCGAAGCCGGATGCAGCCATGGCCCATGTGCCGTATGCCGCCCCTCGCACGTCGGCGGAGCAGGCGCTGGTGACGGTATGGCAGCAGGTGCTCGGGGTGCCGCGTATCGGCATCCATGACAGCTTCTTCGAATTGGGAGGCGACTCGATCAAGGCGATTCAAGCCGTGTCCCGGCTCATGCAGGCCGGTTATAAGCTTAACATGAAGGATCTGTTCCGGTATCCGGCTGCGGCCCAACTGAGCGATCATATCGTGCCGGTTAGCCGCATTGCGGAACAGGGAGAGATTCAAGGAGCGGTGCCGCTCACGCCGATTCAGCACTGGTTTGCCGAGCGGGATCTGGCCGATGCGCATCACTTCAACCAAGCCGTGATGCTGTACCGGGAGGAGCGGTTTGACGTGCAGGCGCTGCACCTGGCGATGAAGAAGATCACGGTTCACCATGACGCGCTGCGAATGGTGTTCACGCCTACAGCGGATGGCAGTTATGCCGCTTGGAACCGTGCCGTAGATGAAGGAGAATGCTACGGCTTGGAAGTATTCGACTTCCGGCAAGAGTACGAATTGCAGGAAGAGCGGGCAGAGCCGGCGTGGAGCCGGTCAGTCGAAGCGAAGGCCAGGGAGCTGCAGGCCGGCATCAGCTTAGAGACTGGTCCGCTCGTGAAGCTGGGCTTATTCCAGTGCGGTGACGGCGATCATTTGCTCATCGTGATTCACCACCTCGTCGTGGATGGCATTTCCTGGCGGATCTTGCTGGAAGACCTCGCCATAGCGTACGAGCAGGCTGCACAAGGGCAGGACATTCGTCTGCCGTTGAAAACCGACTCGTTCCAACTCTGGTCGCAACAGTTGACTGCTTATGCTTCAAGTCCGGCTATGGAGACGGAACGCGACTATTGGAGCCAGATGGCGGGTCGGGAACAAATGCCATTACCGAAGGATAACGATCAAGGCGGAGACGCGGTCGAAAATAGCGCAACGTTGACCTTGCAATGGTCCCGGCGCGAAACACAGCAGCTGTTAACCGAGGCGAACCGGGCATACGGGACGGAGATTAACGATCTGCTGCTGACCGCATTGGGGATGGCGATTCAAGAATGGACGGGCAGCGAGCAGGTGGCCGTCCTGCTGGAAGGGCACGGCAGGGAATCCATCCTGCCGGATGTGGACGTCAGCCGGACGGTGGGCTGGTTCACGAGTGCGTATCCGGTCATGCTGGACATGAAAGCGGATCTGGAGCTGCCGCGGCGCATCAAGCTGGTCAAGGAAACACTAAGAAGCATCCCGCATAAAGGCGTCGGCTACGGCATTTTACGTTATTTGACCTCATCGAACATTCAAGCAGCCGACCCTGAAATCGCGTTTAACTATTTGGGGCAGTTCGACCAGGATTTGCAGAACAGCGCTCTTCAGATCTCGCCGCTTTCGTCTGGGGATGCGGCAAGCCGCAGGCAAAAAAGGGCAGCCACGCTCGATTTCAACGGCCTGATCGCCGAAGGGACGTTAACCCTGAATCTGAGCTATAGCGCCGAGCAGTACCGCAAGAAAACGATGCAGCGGTTGGCCAAGCGGCTGAAGCATCATTTGCAGGAAGTGATTCGTCACTGTGCGGCAAAAGAAAGTGTGGAGCTGACGCCTAGCGATGTGCTGCAGCAGGGCATGACCATTGAGGAACTGGAAGCGCTGGTTCAGCGGAATCGGTCTGTGGGGGATGTCGAGAATGTATATGCCCTGACGCCTATGCAGCAGGGGATGCTGTTCCACAGCCGTCTGGATCCTCAGTCGGGCGCTTACGTGAACCAAATGCTCATTTCGCTGCAGGGAGAACTAGATCCAGCCGCATTGGAACGCAGCTGGAATACGGTCATCCAGCGGCATGCAGTACTGCGGACGAGCGTCGATAGCGGTTGGCGGAATCAGCCGCTGCAGGTCGTCTATCGCAGCCGTACCTTGAAGATTGCCTATACAGATCTATCGATGAAGAGTGCGGCAGAGCAGGAGCGGGAACTGGCCTTGCTCAAGGAAGAAGACCGCAAGAGAGGGTTTAGGGTCGAGTCGGACGGCTTGATGCGCGTAACGATCGTGCGTACGGGGCCGGACTCGCACCAGCTGTTGTGGAGCTTCCATCATATTCTCATGGATGGATGGTGCCTGCCTCTGGTGGTCAAGGAAGTCCTCGAAGCGTACGCGGCCTTGTGCAAGGAAGAGGAGCCGCAATTGCCGCGCGTGAGCGAGTATAGCGAATATATTCGCTGGCTGTCCGAGCAGGACGGGCAAGCGGCCTCGGAGTATTGGGCAGACATGCTTGCGGGCTTCGAACAAGCAGCAGAGCTTCCAGGACGGCAGCGCCAAGCGCAGGGATATGAAGCGAGGCGCGCGACCTGCTCGCTGGATCGGAAGTTGACCGAACGGATCAGCCAAGCAGCGCGAGAGCAGGGAGTGACGGTGAATACCTTGCTGCAGACGGCATGGGGACTGCTGCTGCACAAATACAGCGGGACGCACGATGCGGTATTCGGCAGCGTGGTGTCCGGCAGACCGGCGGATCTTCCCGGCGTGGAAGGGATGATCGGGCTGTTCATCAATACGATTCCGGTACGGGTGAAGAGCGAGGCTGGAGACGCGGTAGCCCGCGTGCTGCAGCAGGTTCAAGAGCAAGCGCTGGCGTCCCAAGCCTATGACTATTATCCGCTGCATGAAATCCAGGCTCAAAGCTCAAAAAACCGGGAGCTATTCGATCACATTCTAGTGTTCGAGAATTACCCGGTGGAGGAGCAAACCGGCTCAATAGGAGATGCATCCGGGCTGAACATTACCGGAGTTCAAGCGGAAGAGCAAACCAACTATGACTTGAATGTGATGATTTTACCTGGGGAAGAGATGACGCTTCATTTCGACTACAATGCGCAGGTGTACGAACGAGATGGTATAGAGCGTCTGCAAAGGCATCTGCTGCACATCGTGGAGCAGATTGCAGCGGAATCGAGCATTCCGGTGCAGGAGTTGGAGCTGCTGACAATGGTCGAGAGAGAGCAACTGCTCGTGCAGTTCAATGATACGCAGGCAGCGATTCCGGAAGAGGCAAGCATTCCTTCCCTGTTCGAACGGCAGGCGGCGCAGACGCCGGATCGTCCGGCGGTAGTGTTCGCGGACCAGTGTCTGACCTACCGGGAGCTGGAGGAGCAGGCCAACCGCATCGCCCAATGGCTGCGGGCGCACGGTGTGTCGGCGGAAGACCGCGTAGGCGTTCTGATGAACCGTTCGCCGCGGCTCATCGCCGGGCTGCTGGGGATTTTGAAAGCCGGGGCCGCTTATGTGCCGATCGACCCTATTTTGCCTAAAAAGCGTATGGTGGCCATGATCCGAGATTCCGGGATGAAGGTAATGCTGACGGATTCGGTGCAGCTTGGGATGGTAACAGATCTGCATAAGACATCGCTGCGTCATGTACTGTGCCCGGATGATGCGCTGACGGAAGAACTGGTCGGACGGACGGGGCAAGTCGACCAGGCAGGAGAGAATGAAGGCAACAAGATAAGCCTCGGTGGGGAAAGGATTTCGTTATCCTTCGCGAAGCAACTAGCCGAGCACTCATCTGCACCCGTTGGGGTAGAAATAAAACCAACCGGCAGCGCATATGTCATCTACACCTCCGGAACGACTGGCACGCCGAAAGGGGTCGTCGTGGAGCACGGGAACGCGGTGAATTTCATCTCGGGAATGATTCGCGAGCTTCCGTTCGGGACACATGATTCGATGCTGTGTATCACGACGGTGTCCTTCGATATCTTCGCCGCGGAGAGCTGGGTGCCGCTTAGCTGCGGCATGCAGGTCGTCCTCGCAGGCGAGGAAGCGCAGCAGGATGCGGCCGTGCTGGCGGAACTGCTCGCTCAGCACCCGGTGCAGATGATGCAATTGACGCCATCGCGTCTCATGCTGCTGCTCGGCGATGCACGGAGCGCGGCGCAGCTGCGGAGCATCGAGACGCTGCTGGTCGGTGGGGAAGCCTTCCCTTCCACGTTGTATGAGCAATTGAGGGAACATACGGATGCGGCGGTGTACAACATGTACGGGCCGACGGAAACGACCGTATGGTCCACGTTCGACCGCTTAGAAGGGGAGGAACGAATCAGCATCGGACGTCCGATGGCGAACACGCAGGCGTATGTGCTGAACGAGGTGCTGCAGCCGCAGCCGATCGGCGTGGCAGGAGAGCTGTGCATCGGCGGTGCGGGAGTCGCCCGCGGATATTGGGCGCGTCCGGAGCTGACGGCCGAGAAATTTGTGGACAGCCCGTTCGTTCCCGGAGAACGGCTGTACCGAACCGGCGATTTGGCGCGCTGGCTGCCTGACGGGCGGCTGCAGCATCTGGGACGGATCGACCATCAGGTGAAGATTCGGGGATACCGGATTGAATTGGGCGAAATCGAAGCCAGGCTGCTGCGCATTCCGGGCGTAAGCGAAGCCGTCGTAACTGTCGTAGAAGCAAAAGATACTAAAGAGAATGCGCAGGAATTGTGCGCTTATGTAACGGGCGGGCATCCGCTTGAAGCAGCCGAGCTGCGCGCCGCCTTGGCCGAATCGCTGCCGTCATACATGATGCCGTCACACTTCGTGCAGCTGGAGGAGCTTCCGCTGACGCCGAACGGCAAGGTGGATCGCCGGGCACTGCCGAAGCCGGCGGGAAGCGCTGGAAGCGGAGCGGCAGCGGAATATACAGCGCCGCGAACCGATGTTGAGGCGAAGCTGGCGCAGTTGTGGCAGGAGGTGCTGGGCGTTGAGCGCGTAGGCATCTACGACAATTTCTTCGAGTTGGGCGGCCATTCCTTAAAGGCGATGACGCTCGTATCGAAGATTCATCAGGCGCTGGAAATAGAGCTGCCGCTAAGACAGTTGTTCCTCTCGCCGACGGTTGAAGGGTTAGCGGCTGAACTGATGGCGACGGGTGGCAGCGCGGCGTATCAAGCGTTGGCCCCGGCAGGCGAACGGATGCATTACCCGTTGTCTTCGGCTCAAAAACGGCTGTACGTTTTGCAGCAGTTAGAGGGAGCCGAGCTAAGCTATAACATGCCGGTGGCGCTGCGGCTTGAAGGACAATTGGATCGTGAGCGGTTGGAAGCAGCTCTGCAAGGGCTCATTGCCCGGCATGAATCGCTGCGCACTTCGTTTGCCGTCGTGGATGGCGAGCCGGTGCAGATAGTGTCGGATAAGGTTCTATGTGACATGTCGTATAGGGAAGCGCAGGAAGAAGAGGTCGAGGAACTCATCCAGGCATTCCTCCGTCCGTTTGACCTAAGCGAAGCGCCGCTGCTGCGTACGACCGTCATTCGTCTCGAAGCAACGCGTCACGTGCTGTTGTTCGATATGCACCATATTATTTCGGACGGCACCTCGATCAGTATTTTGGTAGACGAATTTGCGAAGCTGTACGCGGGTGCAGCGTTGGAGCCGCTGAAGCTCCAGTACAAAGATTATGCGGTATGGCAGCGGGAGCACTACGCCGATAGCCAAGCGTACGAGCAGTTGGAAGCGTACTGGGTGGAACAGTTAGGTGGCGAATTGCCGGTGCTGAGCCTGCCGGCCGATTATCCGCGTCCGGTCGTACGCAGCTTCGAGGGCAGCCGGGTGGACGTTGAGCTGGACGGCGATCTTGCGCACGCTGTGCGCGAGCTGGCCCGTACGAGCGGAACTACGGTGTACATGGTGCTGCTTGCCGCCTACAGCGCGCTGCTGGCGCGACTTGGGGGACAAAAAGAAGTCGTTGTCGGATCGCCAGTGGCGGGACGGCCGCATGCAGATATGGAAGGCATGCTGGGGATGTTCGTCAATACGTTGGCACTGCGGACGCACCCGTCCGGAGAGAAGAGCTTCGCGACCTATCTGCAGGAAGTGAAACAGACATCGCTCGACGCCTTCGAGCACGGGGACTATCCGTTCGAGGAACTGGTGGAACGGGTGGTGCGGCAGCGCGACACGAGCCGCAATCCGCTCTTCGATGCGATGCTCGTGCTGCAAAACATGGATCAGGCAGAGCTTGAGCTCCCTGGGCTTCAGCTCACCTCGTATCCGTTCGAATCCAACGTGGCCAAGTTCGATCTGACGCTGTCGGTGAGTGAACAAGAGAACGGCATGCGCTGCTCGTGGGAATATGCCGCCATGTTGTTCGAACGATCTACGATCGAACGATGGGCCGGTCACTTTGCGGAGCTTTTGCGGCAGAGTACCATGAATCCTCAGGTGACACTGGGAAGCGTCGGCTTCCTGACGGCAGCGGAGCAGGAACAATTGCTGACGCAGTTCAATGAGTCGCAGCAATTCAATCACGATAACGGAACAGCTGCTGTGTTGTCGCGAGGCATGGACATGACGCTGCACGCGATGTTCGAGGATCAGGCGGCAAAAACGCCGGAGCGGTTGGCCGTGGAATGCGGCGAAGACGCCCTGACGTACCGGGAGCTGAACGAACGGGCGAATCGGCTGGCCCGAGTCGTGCGCCGTTATGGAGCAGGTCCCGAAAGCCTTGTTGCCGTGCAGCTCGAACGCTCCGTGAATATGGCTATCGCGCTGCTTGCCGTGTTGAAGGCCGGGGCAGCCTATCTGCCGATATCGCCGCAGGATCCGGCCGATCGCGTGCGGTTCCTGCTGGAGAACAGCGGCGCAACCCTGCTGCTGTCCGGAACGGCACAGGAGGCGGCTTCTTGTCCGGTGCTAGGCTTGGATGATGACCGTATTGAGTTGGAATCGCCGGAAGCTCTTCCGAGCTCTGCGAATGGCGACAATTTGGCCTATGTGATCTACACCTCCGGGACATCCGGTCAGCCGAAAGGCGTTATGGTGGAGCATGGGAGCATCGTTCATACGCTGCAGTGGAAGACAGCAACCTACGGCTTCAACGGAGGCCGGGTGCTGCATGCCAGCCCGTTCGTATTCGACGCGTCCATCACGCACTTTTTTGGTCCCTTCGTTGCGGGGGCGACCGTCGTGATGCTGCGCGATGAAGAATTAAGCGATCCGGCAGCCATTATCAGCACGCTTGCCGAGCAGAAGATTACCCATGCGCAATTCACAACCGGTCTGCTCGCGGCACTGCTCGAAATGATCGGGCCGGAACAGCTGGCCACCGTTCGGAGCGTGGTCACCGGCGGAGAAAAAATCAGCGCTGCATTGATTAGAAAAATGCTGACCCACCGTCAGATTAAGTTTGTCAGCGAGTATGGGCCGACGGAAAACAGTGTGGTGACAGCCGCTTTACCGGTCAGCGATCCACGGCAGTCTCATATGCTTGGCACAGCGATTGGCCAGACGAAAATGTATGTGCTGGATGCGAATGGACAACTGCAGCCGATCGGCGTACCTGGCGAGCTGTGCATTAGCGGGCCGGGATTGGCCCGGGGGTACCTCAATCAGACGGAGTTAACGGCGGAGCGGTTCGCTGCTAGTCCGTTTGCGCTGGGCGAGCGTATCTACCGAACCGGGGACTTGGCGCGCTGGCTGCCGGATGGCAATCTCGAGTATATGGGACGGATGGATGCACAAGTGAAGATTCGAGGCTATCGGATCGAACCGGGCGAGATCGAAGCCGAGCTGCTGCGGTCGGCTCAGGTAAGCGAAGCCGTCGTGGCCGCGCTGCCGGATGCTGCGGGAAGCATGCAGCTGTGCGCCTATGTTGTTGGCGGCGAGCTGGAGCCTTCTGAGCTGCGCAGCTTGCTGTCCACAACGCTGCCAGCGTATATGGTTCCTTCCTTCTTCGTGAGGCTGGAGCAATTGCCGCTGACCGCCAACGGCAAAATCGATCTCAAAGGGCTGCCGAAGCCGGATGCAGCCATGGCCCATGCGCCATACGTCTCGCCCCGCACGCCGGCGGAGCAAGCGCTGGTGACGGTATGGCAGCAGGTGCTCGGGGTGCCGCGTATCGGCATCCATGACAGCTTCTTCGAATTGGGAGGCGACTCGATCAAGGCGATTCAAGCCATGTCCCGGCTCATGCAGGCCGGGTATAAGCTGGACATGAAGGATCTGTTCCGGTATCCGGCTGCGGCCCAACTGAGCGATCATATCGCCCCGGTTAGCCGCATTGCGGAACAGGGAGAGATTCAAGGAGCGGTGCCGCTTACGCCGATTCAGCACTGGTTTGCCGAGCGGGATCTGGCCGATGCGCATCATTTCAACCAAGCCGTGATGCTGTACCGGGAGAGCCGGTTTGAGGTGGAGGCGCTGCACCTGACGATGAAGGGGATTACAGAACACCATGACGCGCTGCGAATGGTGTTCACGCCTACAGCGGATGGCAGTTATGCCGCTTGGAACCGTGCCGTGGATGAAGGGGAATGTTACGCCTTGGAAGTCTTCGACTTCCGGCAAGACCAGATTCGGCAAAATCATGATCGGCAGGATCCTGATTTGCAGGAAGAGCGGGAAGAGCAGGCGTGGAGCCGGTCAGTCGAAGCGAAGGCCCGCGAGCTGCAGGCCGGCATCAGCTTAGAGACTGGTCCGCTCGTGAAGCTGGGCTTATTCCAGTGCGGTGACGGTGATCATTTGCTCATCGTGATTCACCATTTGGTAATTGACGGTATATCCTGGCGGATCTTGCTGGAGGACCTCGCCATAGCGTACGAGCAGGCTGCAGAAGGACAGGACATTCGTCTGCCGCTGAAAACCGATTCGTTCCAACTCTGGTCGCAACAGCTGACTGCTTATGCTTCAAGTCCGGCTATGGAGGCGGAACGTGAATATTGGAGCCAGATGGCGGGACGGGAACAAATGCCATTGCCGAAGGATAACGATCAAGGCGGAGACGCGGTCGAAAATAGCGCAACGTTGACCTTGCAATGGTCCCGGCGCGAAACGCAGCAGTTATTAACTCAAGCGAACCGGGCATACGGGACGGAGATTAACGATCTGCTGCTGACCGCGCTTGGAATGGCGATTCAAGAATGGACGGGTAGCGAGCAGGTTGCCGTCAATCTGGAAGGGCACGGCAGGGAATCTATCCTGCCGGATGTGGACGTCAGCCGTACGGTGGGTTGGTTCACGAGTGCGTATCCGGTCATGCTGGACATGAAAGCGGATCTGGATCTGCCGCGGCGCATTAAGCTGGTCAAGGAAACACTAAGAAGCATCCCGCATAAAGGCGTCGGCTACGGCATTTTGCACTATCTGGCCTCGCCGGGTGAGGATAATATCCGGGCGTTGGCGCCTGAGATCTCGTTTAACTACTTGGGACAGTTCGACCAGGATTTGCAGAACAGCGGGCTGCGGATCTCGCCGCTTTCGTCCGGGGATGCGGCAAGCCGCAGGCAAAAAAGAGCAGCAACACTCGATTTCAACGGCATGATCGCCGGGGGAACGTTAACTTTGAATCTGAGCTATAGCGCCGAGCAGTACCGCAAGAAAACGATGCAGCGGTTGGCCAAACGGCTGAAGCATCATTTGCAGGAAGTGATTCGTCATTGTGCGGCAAAAGAAAGTGTGGAGCTGACGCCTAGCGATGTGCTGCAGCAGGGCATGACGATTGAGGAGCTGGAGGCGCTGGTTCGGCGGAACCGGCCTGTCGGGGACATCGAGAATGTATACGCCCTGACGCCTATGCAGCAGGGGATGCTGTTCCACAGCCGCCTGGATCCTCAGTCAGGCGCTTACGTGAACCAAATGCTCATTGCGCTGCAGGGAGAGCCGGATCCAGCCGCATTGGAACACAGTTGGAATACGGTCATCCAGCGGCATGCAGTACTGCGGACGAGCGTCGACAGCGGTTGGCGAGATCAGCCGCTGCAGGTCGTCTATCGCAGCCGTACCTTGAAGATTGCCTATGCAGATCTTTCGATGAAGAGTGCGGCAGAGCAGGAGCGGGAACTGGCCTTGCTCAAGGAAGAAGACCGCAAGAGAGGATTTAGGGCAGAGTCGGACAGCTTAATGCGCGTAGCGGTCGTGCGTACGGGGCCGGAGTCGCATCAACTGCTGTGGAGCTTCCACCATATTCTCATGGATGGATGGTGCCTGCCGCTGGTGGTCAAGGAAGTCCTCGAAATATACACGGCCTTGTGCAAGGAAGAGGAGCCGCAATTGCCGCGCGTAACCGAGTATAGCGAGTATATTCGCTGGCTGTCCGAGCAGGACGGGCAAGCGGCCGCGAAGTATTGGGCGGACCTGCTTGCGGATTTCGAACAAGCGGGAGAGCTTCCAAGACGGCAGCGCCAAGCGCAGGGATATGAAGCAAGGCGCGTGACCTGCTCGCTGGGTCGAAAGTTGACCGAACGGATCAGCCAAGCAGCGCGAGAGCAGGGAGTGACCGTGAATACCTTGCTGCAGACGGCATGGGGACTGCTGCTGCACAAATACAGCGGGACGCACGATGCGGTATTCGGCAGCGTGGTATCCGGCAGACCGGCGGATCTTCCCGGCGTGGAAGGGATGATCGGGCTGTTCATCAATACGATTCCAGTCAGGGTAAAATGCGAGGCTGGGGATACGGTAGCCCGCGTGCTGCAGCAGGTTCAAGAGCAAGCGCTCGCGTCCCAAGCCCACGACTATTATCCGCTGCATGAAATCCAAGCCCAAAGCTGGAAGAACCGGGAGCTGTTCAACCACATTCTAGTGTTCGAGAACTACCCAGTGGAGGAGCAAGCGGGCTCGCTGGGGGATGCGGCCGGACTGAACATTACCGGAGTTCAAGCGGAAGAGCAAACCAACTATGACTTGAATGTGATGATTTTGCCTAGGGAAGAGATAACGCTTCATTTTGACTACAATGCGCAGGTGTATGAACGAGATGGGATAGAGCGTCTGCAAAGGCATCTCCTGCACATCGTGGAGCAGATTGCAGCGGAATCGAGCATTCCGGTGCAGGAGTTGGAGCTGCTGACAACGGCCGAGAGAGAGCAACTTCTCGTGCAGTTCAACGATACGCAGGCAGCGATTGCGGAAGAGGCAAGCATTCCTTCCCTGTTCGAACGGCAGGCGGCGCAGACGCCGGATCGTCCGGCGGTCGTGTGCGCGGACCAGTGTCTGACCTACCGGGAGCTGGAGGAGCAGGCCAACCGCATCGCCCAATGGCTGCGGGCGCACGGTGTGTCGGCGGAAGACCGCGTAGGCGTTCTGATGAACCGTTCGCCGAGGCTCATCGCCGGGCTGCTGGGGATTGTGAAAGCCGGTGCCGCTTATGTTCCGATCGACCCTATTCTACCTAAGGAACGCATGGAGGCGATGCTCCGGGATTCCGGGATGCAAGTAATGCTTACAGACACTGCATATGCGGAGGCATTATCCATCTTTCAAGAGACATCGCTGCGTCATGCATTATGTGTGGACGATCATGAATTGCTGGCAGGGTATCCTTCCGAACCCGTTGGCGTGGAAATACAACCAACCGGCAGCGCATATGTCATCTATACCTCCGGAACGACCGGCACGCCGAAAGGGGTCGTCGTGGAGCACGGGAACGTGGTGAATTTCATCTCGGGAATGATTCGCGAGCTTCCGTTCGGGACACATGATTCGATGCTGTGTATTACGACGGTGTCCTTCGACATCTTTGCCGCGGAGAGTTGGGTGCCGCTTAGCTGCGGCATGCAGGTCGTCCTCGCAAGCGAGGAAGCGCAGCAGGATGCGGCCGTGCTGGCGGAACTGCTCGCTCAGCACCCGGTGCAGATGATGCAAATGACGCCATCGCGTCTCATGCTGCTGCTCGGCGATGCGCGAAGCGCGGCGCACCTGCGGAGCATCGAGACGCTGCTGGTCGGCGGGGAAGCCTTCCCTTACACCTTATATGAGCAGCTAAGGGAACATACGGATGCGGCGGTGTACAACATGTACGGGCCGACGGAAACGACCGTGTGGTCCACGTTCGACCGCTTAGAAGGGGAGGAACGGATCAGCATCGGACGGCCGATGGCGAACACGCAGGCGTATGTGCTGAACGAGGCGCTGCAGCCGCAGCCGATCGGCGTGGCAGGAGAGCTGTGCATTGGCGGTGCGGGAGTCGCCCGCGGATATTGGACGCGTCCGGAGCTGACGGCCGAGAAATTTGTGGACAGCCCGTTTGTTTCCGGAGAACGACTGTACCGAACCGGCGATTTGGCACGCTGGCTGCCTGACGGGCGGCTGGAGCATTTGGGACGGATCGATCATCAGGTGAAGATTCGGGGATACCGGATCGAACTGGGCGAAATCGAAGCCAGGTTGCTGCGCATTCCGGGCGTAAACGAAGCAGTTGTGACTGCCGTGGAAATGATAAACCATGCGCAGGAATTGTGCGCTTATGTAACGGGCGGGCATCCGCTAGAGGCAGCCGAGCTGCGCGCCGCCTTGGCCCTATCGCTGCCGTCATACATGATGCCGGCGCACTTCGTGCAGCTGGAGGAGCTTCCGCTGACGCCGAACGGCAAGGTGGATCGCCGGGGACTTCCGAAGCCGGCGGGAAGCCCGGGAAGCGGAGCGGCAGTCGAATATACAGCGCCGCGAACCGATGTTGAGGCGAAGCTGGCGCAGTTGTGGCAGGAGGTGCTGGGCGTTGAACGCGCAGGCATTCACGACAACTTCTTCGAGCTTGGCGGACATTCCCTGAAGGCGATGACGCTCGTATCGAAGATTCATCAGGCGCTGGAAATCGAGCTGCCGCTAAAACAGCTGTTCCTCTCGCCGACGGTCGAAGGGCTGGCAGCTGCACTGAATGCTGCAGATGGCAGCACGGCGTATCATTCGTTATCCCCGGCAGGCGAACGGGCACATTACCCGATGTCTTCGGCTCAAAAACGGCTGTATTTCCTGCAGCAGCTAGAGGGAGCCGAGCGGAGCTACAACATGCCGGTGGCGCTGCGGCTTGAAGGAGAACTGGATCGTGAGCGGTTGGAGGAAGCTCTGCAAGCGTTCATCGCCCGCCATGAATCGCTGCACACCTCTTTTGCCGTCGTGGATGGCGAGCCAGTGCAGCAGGTACAGGACGAGTGGAGCTTCTCTGTATCCTATGAAGAAGCGGAGGAAAGGGAAGTCGAGGATCTTATCCAGGCATTTCTTCGTCCGTTTGTCCTGAACGAAGCGCCGCTGCTGCGTGCAACCGTCTTGCGTCTCGAAGAAACGCAGCACTTGCTGTTGATGGATATGCACCATATCATTTCAGACGGCACGTCAATGAACATTTTGGTAGCCGAATTTGTGAAGCTGTACGCGGGCGAAGCATTGGTTCCGCTGAAGCTGCAGTACAAAGACTATGCGGTGTGGCAGCAGGAATACGTGCTCAGCGATGCTTACCGGGAGCAGGAGAAATATTGGCTCGATCAGTTATCAGGCGAGCTGCCGGTCCTGCAGCTGCCAACCGATTTCGCACGTCCTACCTTGCGCAATTTTGCAGGCGACCGGGTTGATTTCAAGCTGGGAAGAACATTATCGGAAGCGGTACAGCAATTGGCCCTGGACACAGGAGTTACCGTCTATATGGTGTTCTTGGCCGCGTACAGCACACTGCTGTCCCGTCTCTCCGGCGACGAGGAGGTTATTGTCGGCTCGCCGGTAGCCGGGCGTCCACATGCGGATCTCGCGGACATAATGGGGATGTTTGTCAACACGCTGGCCTTGCGCACGTTCCCTTCCGGACAAAAAGCTTTTGCCGAATACCTTGAGGAAATCAAGCAAACGGCGCTCGATGCGTTTGAGCATGGCGAGTATCCTTTCGAGGAGCTGGTCGACCACGTTGTCACCCAGCGGGACATGAGCCGCAATCCGCTCTTCGATGCGGTATTCGTGCTTCAAAATGCGGAGAACTCGCAGCTGAATCTCCCTGATTTGACCGTCGAGTCTTATCCGTTTGCCGATGCGCAGGCCAAGTTCGACCTCACCTTGATGATATCCGAGGGCGCGGAGGGGTACTACGGTTCGCTGGAGTTCGCTACCGCCTTGTTCACGCGGGACACGGTCGAACGGTGGGCGGGCCATTTGACGGAGCTGCTGGATCATGTGACGTCTGAGCCGGATACAACCCTTGCCGAAGCCAGATTAGTGAGCGGATCCGCCGAGCTCAATCAGTTGATGACCTACAGCGGCTTGCCTGTCCAAGACAAGCCTCGAACGACGATTCATCGACGCTTCGAGGAAATAGCCGGTCTCTATCCGGAGCGAACGGCCATCGTGTGCGGCGATCGGCATCTCACTTATGCGGAGCTGCAGCTTCAAGCGCGCCTTGTAGCCGCCAGACTGCGGAGGGAAGGAATGCGGCCGCGCGCAGCCGTTGCTATTTTGGCGGAGCGCTCGATCGAATTCGTCGTGGCGGTGCTGGGAATTGTGCAGGCCGGCGGAGTCTATGTGCCGCTGGATCCGGACGCGCCCGCGGAGCGTCACCTGTATATATTGAACGACTGCGGCGCGGAGTTCCTGTTGGCCGTACCGGATTCCAGTGTTCCGGCGTCTTACCCGGGAACGGTCATCTTGCTTGATGACGGAGCTCTTGTGAATGGAGCATTAGAAGCATTCGAAGAGTTAGAAGCATTAGAAGAGCTAGAAGCGTTAGAGACATTAGAGGCATTGGAACGTGGAGAAGCGAATGGCTGCAGTTGCGATGATCCGGCTTATATCCTGTATACCTCGGGCACAACGGGTAGACCAAAGGGAGTGCTGGTAACGCATGGAAATGTACTCAATCTGGTGAACAACAATGGGTATGTACCTTTCCATGCCGATCACCGCTTTGCGCAGACCGGTGCGGTAAGCTTTGATGCGGCTACATTCGAAATATTCGGAGCCCTGCTGCATGGAAGCTCCTTGCATCCGGTTGAAAAAGACGTACTGTTGGACGCGCGCCGGATGGGAGCGTTTATGGCAGAGCACGGAATTACGGTCATGTTCTTGACGACCTCGCTCTTCCATCAGCTGGCCGATGAGGATGCGGGCCTGTTTGCCGGCGTAGAGCATCTAATTATGGGCGGGGAGGTTCTCTCGCCGAAGCATGCTTATGCCGCGAAGGAGGCATGTCCGGGACTTACGATCTGGAACGGATACGGTCCTACCGAGAACACGACCTTCTCGACTGCATTCGCGGTCGAGGAGACCCGTAACAAACACAACATCCCGATCGGCAGGCCGATCGAAGGGACGACAGCCTATGTGCTGAGCGCTCGGGGGCAGCTGCTTCCGGTCGGCGTGCCTGGGGAATTGTGCCTTGGCGGGGCAGGCGTCGCTGCGGGATATTGGAATCTGCCTGAGCTTACGCAGGAAAACTTCGTGCCGGATCCATGGATTGAAGGCGGACGCATGTACAGAACAGGGGATTTGGCCCGCTGGTTGCCGGACGGAACGCTCGAATATTTGGGCAGAATCGATCAGCAGGTCAAAATACGGGGCTACCGGATTGAACTCGGCGAAATCGAAACGCGGCTGCTGCTTCACGCGGACATTCGCCAAGCGGCTGTCATGACTTGGGCAGAGCGGCCGGGAAGCGAGGGTTTGTGCGCTTATTACGTAAGCAGCAAGCGCCTGGAGCCGGCCGAATTGAGACATCATCTGAGCATCGCTTTGCCTGAGTATATGGTTCCGGCGCATTTCGTGCATTTGTCGGAACTTCCGCTCACAAGAAATGGCAAGCTAGACCGCAAGGCGCTGCCGGAACCGGAAGAGACCGCTGTATCGTGCAATGAATTCCTGCCGCCGCGGTCATTAACGGAAATTAGGCTCGCGATGCTATGGCAGGATGTGTTAGGGGTTCAGCGGGTGGGCCTGAATGACGATTTCTTTGAACTTGGCGGCCATTCCTTGCGAGCAATGACGCTAGTATCGCGGATTCACCAAAAGCTGAATGCGCAAATCAAGCTGCACGATGTGTTTCAGTCGCCTACTCTCGAACGGATGAGTCAAGTCATCGAATCATCGGCGGGTTCACCGTATGAAGGTTTGCTTCCTGCGCCGCATCAGGATTGCTATCCATTGTCCTCTGCCCAAAAGCGGATGTATGTATTGCAGCAGCTTCAAGGAGAAGAACAGACCTACAACATGCCGAACATCTTCCGGTTGGAGGGGCCGGTGAATCGGGATCGTATTAATGAGGCGCTTCAGGGCTTGATTAGGCGGCATGAGGTGCTGCGTACATCTTTCGAGATGATGGAAGGCAGTCCCGTTCAGATCATCCATGATACGGTGGAATTCGCGGTTTCATATACCGAAGCAAAGGACGAGGAGGATGCGAGCAAAGCGATTCGCGCGTTCTACTTCCCGTTCGATCTGACCCGTGCTCCGCTGCTCCGCGTGGGACTGATACGCTTGCAAGAGGAGCGGCACCTGCTGCTGTTCGACATGCATCACATTATTTCGGATGGCGTATCGATGAGCATATTGATCAAGGAGTTCGGGAAGCTGTACTCCGGCGAGTCCATGCCGTCCCCACGACTTCAATATAAAGATTACAGCACTTGGCAAAGCAGCTATGTAACGATGGATGGTTACAAAAAACAGGAAGTGTATTGGTTGGGGAAATATGCAGGAGAACTTCCGGTATTGGAATTGCCGTTGGATTTCCCGAGACCGCCGGTACGCAGCTATGCCGGAGGCAGGGTACACTTGGAATTGGACTCCCGTCTGACCGGAGAAATAACACAGCTGGCGCAACATTCAGGGACTACCTTATATATGCTGCTGTTGGCGGCGTACAGTACGCTGCTGTCGCGTCTCAGCGGTCAGGACGATATCATTGTCGGCTCGCCGACTGCTGGCAGACCGCATGCAGATCTTGCCGATATGCTGGGCATGTTCGTCAATACACTGGCACTTCGCACCTACCCGGCCGGCGAAAAAGAATTTGTAAGCTATTTGCAGGAAGTGAAGGAGAGCACGCTTGATGCGTTCGTCCATCAAGACTATCCATTCGAAGATCTGGTGGAGAAGGCCGTCACCCGGCGGGACATGAGCCGCAGCCCTCTCTTCGATGTCATGCTCGTCCTGCAAAATACAGAGCAAGAACCAATGGAGTTGGAGCATGTCAGGTTGTCCGCCTATCCGTACGAAGGGCTCGCGGCGAAGTTCGATCTCACGCTAACCGTCATTGAGCATGAAAAAGGCATGAGCCTCACTTTCGCATACGCTGCGGATCTGTTCGCCCGCGCAACGATTGAACAATGGGCATCGTATTTTAAAGTGCTTTTGGAAGCGGTCGTCTCGGATCCAAAGCAGCGGCTCGCGGATTTGCCTTTGCTGAACGAAGAGGAACGGCAGCGGATGCAAGCCTATTCGCAAGGCGCATGGCTGGATATGAGTGCCGGGCGCACTTTGGATCGGTGGTATGCAGAGCAGGCTGCCAGAACGCCAGATCGGTACGCCGTCATCTCCGGGGAGCGACGGTTGACTTATAAGGAGTTGGACGAACAAGCAGAGCATGTCGCGGAGTTGTTACGGGACAGAGGCGTAGGCCCGGATCGGATCGTCGGACTCGTCCTGCCGCCATCGCCGGAAATGATCGTCGGGATGCTCGCGATATGGAAAGCCGGCGGAGCCTATCTTCCGATCGATCCCGACACGAATTCAGATCGGGTGACATATATGCTGGAGAATTCGGAAGCTGCCCTGCTGTTGACGATGAGCGAATGGGAGTCTCGTCTGCATTTTCCGGTCGAGTGTCTGAGTCTGGATCGGATTCCTGCAAGATCGCCGGATACCGGCACGGGTCGGATGGAAGCAAGCCGGAGCCTGGACAATTTGGCTTACGTGATTTATACATCGGGAAGCACCGGGAAGCCCAAGGGCGTTAAAGTCATGCATCGCAATGTGGCGGCCTATGCGGAATGGTTTATCGAAGAGGCTGGCATTGTGGAGGAGGATCGCACGGCCCTTGTTTCCTCCTTCGCCTTTGACCTGGGATATACGGCCGTATTTTCAGCTTTATTGTCCGGGGCGGCGCTGCACTTGCCGGGCAAAGATACCTACATGGATCCGGAAAAGTTGCTGGAGTACCTTATCCGGGAAAGAATCACTTACGTCAAAATGACGCCGTCCCTGTTCGGCCTGCTTGTGAGAAGTCAGCGTTTTGCCGGGCATTCGGTCAACGACTGTATCCGCTTGGTCGTGCTCGGCGGGGAATCAATCAACTGCGCGGATGTGGAGCTTTTCTTTGCCAAGTATGGGCGAGCCCAAGTGATGCAGCATTATGGGCCGACAGAGACGACGATCGGATCCATTGCCTTGAGGATGGATTTCGAGCAGTTCCACTTCTTCCGGAACCGGCCGGTGTTAGGACGGCCGATAGCGGGTGAACAGGTTTATATCGTCGACTCTGCAGCAAGACCGGTTCCGATGGGGGTTGCAGGAGAAATCGCGATTGGCGGACACGGAGTGAGCCGGGGCTATGTGAACCTGCCGAATGAGACGGAGGAGAGATTCGCGAGCCAACCGTGTGCCTCGAACCAGCGGTTGTACCTGACAAGAGATCGGGGCCGCGTACTGGCGGATGGAACGATCGAGTACTTGGGCCGCAGCGATCATCAAGTGAAGATCCGGGGTTACCGGGTTGAGCTGGGAGAGATCGAATCGAGGCTGATGCAAATTGAAAAAATCGCGGAGGCGGCTGTATTGGCCATACCGGATGCCCAGGGTGTACTGGATTTGTGCGCTTTTGTCGCGGCCGAAGGTCAAATGGACATGACAGGCTTGCGGGAACAATTGCGTTGGCAGCTGCCGGACTATATGATTCCGTCCCGCTTCCATCAGCTTGCAAAGCTTCCGCTGACAGCCAACGGCAAGGTGGATCGCGCGACGCTGGCAAAGCAGCAGATCACGATGCCTGTCGTTCAACAAGCTAGTTATGCGGCTCCTAGGAATGCGTTGGAGCAAGCGCTTGCTGACCTGTGGCAGGAGGTGTTAGGCATAGAGCGCGTTGGAATTGAGGATGATTTCTTCGAGATTGGCGGGCAGTCGTTGAAGCTGATTCAGGTGATCGGGAAGATTCGGCGAAACCTGAAGCTGGACATTTCCCTTCGCGATGCTTTTGCCTATACGACCGTGTCGGAATTGGCGCAATATTTTGAAGCACGGGGAAGCAAGGTTGAAGACAATGAAGTATCCGTGTGGAATCCGGACAACGGATTATCCTTGTTCTGCTTCCCGCCGATTGTAGGGTATGGGCAAGTGTTCATGAGAATGGCGGAGGAGCTGCAAGAGACTGCCGCGATTTATGCATTTGACTTTATCGAAGCGGAAGACGTGATCCGGCATTATACGAACAAAATCCAGACTCTGCAGCCTCAAGGAGCGCTCCATCTGTTGGGCTACTCGGCAGGAGGAAATTTGGCGTTCGAAGTGGCGAAACAACTGGAGAGCGAAGGGCGGGAAGTCGCTCATCTCATTCTGCTGGACTCTTATCCGAGGAAGAGCGCGCTCCAAGCTGCGGATCAGGCAGCGTATGCAGAGTCGCTGCAGGACGAAATCTCGCGCTTTATCGCTCATGTGCCCGAAGCGGATGTAGAGGAAGTGCTTCACAATATTACTCAATATAAATCATGGGTTGACAGCATCGCGACGGATGGGCGAATTCAGGCCCGCATTCATTTGATTCAATCGGAAAATGTTGAAGAGTCGCCGGAGCAATATTACTGGAAGCCATGGACTGCCGGAGACCAAATACTGTACCAAGGCAGCGGGAAGCACGAACAGATGCTGGAAGGCGAAGAAGCAAGCAAGAACGGATCTGTTGTCAGAGCTATATTACATGAAGAGGTGCAGTGAAAATGAACGGGCTCATCCATTCCTGAATTCTGGTTCTTATTCATCAATTCTGCGGAAGCCGGGGGATTATACTCTCCCGGTTTTTCCCATATTTCACAAAATAAGAATCAACCCCATCGTAATTTCATAATATTCAGAGGGTGGCATGCCGTAGGCTTACCTGCAGCCGGATTCACACAGATTCAATTGTCTATCTGGCGGAAAGGAGATGAAGCTTCGCAATAACCCCATTATTCAGGAGGTGCTTTTGGTATGACAAATGCTAAACCAGCCAAAAAAATGACAAAACTATTGGTCGTTCTGCTCTCATTTTCTTTTCTTGTTTCCTTGTCCGGAATAAGTGCTCTGCTTCCAACGAAAGCTTATGCCGCAAACTCTCACGACGAAAACTTTTCACCGGAGACGCTTAAGTTCCTTCGTGCCAATACGGGGCTTGATGGCGAGCAGTGGGACAATATTATGAAGCTCATCAACAAACCTGAGCAGGACTCGCTCGATTGGACCAAGTACTATGGTTATTGTGAGGACATTGGCGATAACCGCGGCTATACGATCGGCATATTCGGAGCCACTACAGGGGGATCCAACGACAAACATCCGGATGGCCCGGCTTTGTTCAAGGAATTCGATGCTGCCAGCGGAGCGGCCAATCCTTCGGTGGAAGGCGGTCTGGCACGCATTGGCGTTAACGGGTCGATGAACGGTTCGATTTTAAAAATAAAGGATAGCGAAAAAGTGTTTTGCGGCAAAATCAATAAATTGCAAAACAATGACGCATGGAGAGAGGCAATCTGGCAAACCTTCTACAAAGTTTACATCAAATACAGCGTCCAACAAGCGCGTCAACGCGGCTTCAATTCCGCTCTGACCATCGGTTCCTTTGTCGATACGGCATTGAATCAGGGCGCTACAGGCGGTTCCGGAACGCTTGAAGGCGTTTTGTCCCGCTCAGGCAAAAGTAGCGACGAGAAGACATTTATGAAGAAATTTTATGCCGAGCGCACAAAAATCGTAGACACCAATGACTACAATCAGCCGCCAAATGGGAAGAACCGCGTGAAGCAATGGAGCCAGCTGTGGGATATGGGGAAGGCGGATCTCAAGAACGCCGACGACGCGATTATTAAAGTCACTAGTTGGAAAATGAAGTGAGTCATAATTCCCGCGTCCGCATTGCGTCGGACACGGGATTTTCTGCTGAACGCTTAAATTCGGTCTGTATTATTTAACGGTAACCGGAAGCATTAGCTGGTCGGCCCGCATCTTGCACTTCGACGAGATACCTCCAGCAGTCAGGCTGTGAGCCGTCAAGATCATAAAAACCATACTCTTGTGCGAGCTGGCCGCTTGACACAGACTGACCGTTCCATCGGGCAGCTTCCGGATCTCCAGCCAGCGCGGCAACGGCACGACCTACAAAGCGGGGCGATTCCGAGATGATGAAATGAGGCTCCTTCACCGCGGCGTCACGCCAGTTTTCTTCTGTAACACCATAGTGATCAAGCATGATTTCAGAACGCATCCAGCCCGGAGTGACTGCTACTGCGGTGCATTGATAGGGTGAAAGCTCATGGGCTAAAGACTGAGCCATACGAATGATCGACGTTTTGGCCAGATCGTAGAACAGGGATAAACGGTAGTTTTTCTCGTTGTATTCTGCCGTGCCGTCCGTTACCTCAATAACCAGCCCATTCTTATTGCGGATTAACAGAGGCAGTGCAAAGTGGCTTGTAATCAAATGCGTATCAACCGCAAGCTGGAGCATGCGAAGCCCGCGTTCCAGGGAGTGCTCCCACACGGGCACATTCCACTGTGTCAAATATTCTCCACCCCACACATCGTTGACCAGGATGTCCAGCCTCCCCTGTTCATCCTCAATGCGGGCGATTAGTGCCCGAACCTGATCGGGATCCAGATGATCCACCTGAACCGCAATTCCTCGGCCCCCCGCCTTACTTACTAGCTCAGCGGTTTCTTCGATCGTTTCAGGGCGATTGTACTCAGAGCGTTGAGATCGTGTCGTTCGTCCTGTCACATAAACCGTAGCCCCGGCCGCTCCTAATTCGATAGCAATTCCTCGACCGGCGCCGCGTGTTGCCCCTGCCACCACAGCCACTTTTCCATTTAGAGGTTTCATGAACGGGTACTCCTCTCCTTTCGTTGATCTACCACTCATTATAGACCTCAAATATGTCATCTTATGTCATATTAATAACGGCGAAGGTATCTGTTCCATCTTTTCAACTCCGCCGTCCGTTAGGTAAGCAAGAAAAAGTTGTACTGCGTGTCCGATTCAGGCATCGCTTATGGAGAGAGGCAGCGGGCTGCTTTTGCTGCTCCTTTCGGACTAAAATGGGTCTGGAGAACTAATTTAGAAGGTCCCGATTATTCCGATGACATCCTATGTAAAAAACAGGGTATGAAGGGGAATGGCGGAAACGAATAATGTGCCAGGAGATGAGGACTGGACGAATACGGCGCACCCCGAACAATTTTATGAAAAAGACGGAGGTTCTTTCATGCACGCAGGTTTTTGGAAACGATTTTTTGCAAATCTTATTGATAGCTTCATTATGTTTATTCTTGCTCGTCTTATTGTACTGATACTTGCCCTTCTCATAACATCATTAATGTTTGAGACTATTTTTATTCCACTTATAACTACGTTTGAACACAGAACGATGGAAATTTTAGTTGGCATTTTCTCTCTGACAATAGTCTGGGGAAGCGTGCTATGCGTCGTCTGGCTGTTTTACGCCATCATGGAATCCTCTCGCTTCCAAGGAACCCTCGGGAAGCTGGCCTTGGGAATTGCCGTAGTAGATGAACGCTTTGAGAAGGTGTCCTTCGGCCGGGCAAGCGCCAGGTATTGGAGCAAGTGCGTCTCGGTCGTGACGCTCTATATCGGATTTCTCATGGCGGGGTTTACGGAGAAGAAGCAAGCGCTTCATGATAAGATTGCCAATACCTATGTAGTCAACAAAAATAGAGCTCTACTGAGGGTCAAGAGCCGTAAGATGGTCTTGGCTCGGCCTGCTGACATATCGCAATAAGTATATGAACGTTCCTTCTGCTATACTAGAGCTACTAATTTTTTATCTGCTGCAACGATTGCCCTACACTTTGCGACAACATTCAAGGAGGAACGGTTCGATGATGTACATATGCCAGATTGAATTAAATGACATCACCCCGAAAATATGGCGTCAGTTTCAGTTTCATGCAGACGTCACGTTTGACCAGTTGCACAATATCATTCAAACTGTCATGGGCTGGGAAAATTATCATTTGTATGAGTTCCGGCTCGGTTCAACACGCATCAGCCTGCCGGACCCGAATTTACCGGATGAAGGAAGACAGCTCAATGCGCGAAAAGAGACGGTCGAACAGCATGTGAATCGGGAGAAGACGGCTTTTTCCTATTTGTATGATTTCGGCGACGGATGGGAACATACGATTACGGTGATGAGCATACAGACAGAGGAGTGCTTGCTCCCGCTCTGTCTGGAAGGAGAGCGCAGCTGTCCGCCGGAAGATGTGGGCGGTGTGCCGGGTTATTGTCATATGGCGGAGGCATTGTCAGACCCCAGACATGATCAGCATGCTATGTTCAAGGACTGGTTGACGGAAGGATACGATCCTGAGCATTTTTCCTGTGATGAGGTGAATGTGGAGTTGCGGGAGCAGGGCAGCAAGCTGGTTCCCCAATCACGCCGGAAGCAGCCGGTGAAGCTTACGAAGGCCGGCTTGAACAAGCATTTGAAGCAGTTGAGCCGGGAAGAGCTGATGGAGCTGGTAAAGGACGGCTATGGCGCGAGCAAAGATATGCAGCGTTTTCTCGCTGCCCGGTTGATCGGAAAAGAGGCGGTGGAGTCGCTTTTTCACGAATATCGGGATAAGATCAAGCAGGAGTTTTTCCCTGAACGCGGTCACGCGAAGCTGCGGCTTCAAGAAGCTAAGAACGCGATTGCCGAGTTCAAGAAATTGACCGGCAGCGTCAAGCATACGCTGGAGTTGAAGCTCGTCTATGTGGAACTATCCGTCTTGTTCTCGAATACGTATGGTGATATCGATGCACGGTTCTATGACCAGCTGATGTCGATGTATGAAGATGTCATCGATATCTTGAATGAACATGAGACCGCCGAGCTGTTCCATGAATATAAGGAGCGGATAGAGGCCGCGGCATGGAACGCAGCGGGCTTCGGCTGGGGCGTTCATGAAGTGATGATGGATCTGTATGACGACATAAGATGGAAATAATCGAAACAGGAAGCAAGACAGGGCCCGCCTCGCTCGTGAAGAGGGATACGGGCTTATTTGTGCGCGCGGACATCAGGCCGCATGGGATGCAATCGGGACATGACCGGCAGGTAAGGGGGCAATCAAGAAAGTGAATTGTTCTCAAGGAAATACCCTCCGGCATAGCGAATGTATCCACATGATAATGACCCGCCCACTCCCCGATAGGCAGCAACACGCCGTCCTCCCGCGCAATCACACGAAAGGAATGATTGGATGTCAATCTTGATTATTGTTGTAAAAAAGATAAGAGAGGACCAGAAAAACAATTAGTTTTTAGGATTAGAAGGAATCTGCCAAGTATTATTGTTAGGCTCCTCTCCTTCCGGTAGTAGATAAGCATGAGTTGTTGATTGTAGCACGGCTTAGTCTTCTTCCACCTTTATTCTTTGGATCTTGAAGTTTTTCTTCTTGATGTGCCTAATGATCATGAACAGCGCGACAGGTACCGCAATCAGGGATGTCACTAGCTCTCTAACTGAATCTTCCAGTCCAAGGTCCTTGATTGCAAGGGCGGTTATGAAGTAAAAGAGCAGATAAAAAAGTAGAAAACCGACAAGTAGATCAATGACTTGAAAAACCGAAAATAGCAATCCTTTTTGATTTAATTTTAGCGCGACGAGAGAAAACAGGGTGCTCAAAAAACAGCTGATGAAAGCTGACCACATGATGCTGTATTGACCTGTAGAATATATAATCCCATTACCTAAAAGTAAACCGAATGAAGAAAAAATAGTAATTAAACTTGGCTTTTCCAAAGCAGAGTGTTCCCCCTTGTTGAATTAACCACATTAATACTTATCGGCAAAGGAAGGGAATTTGTTACAGCCTGCAAATCTGCTCGTAGAGGAAAGGCCAAGACGGGACAACAGAAGGTAGACGCGGGAAAGGGCGGTGCGGGACGAACTGCGGGATGAGCGGCGGAACGAGTCGGGATACGCTGTAGGATGAGCTGGGATGAGCGGCGGAACCAGTGGGGATAGCTGCGGGATGAGCTGTGGGATAAGCTGTTGGATGCCGGTGGAAGCTGGCTAAGGCAGCGAATCCTGCATTTGTGCAGGAATTTACGCTGTTTAAGCCGCAATCTGATGCAATTCCTGCAAAAGTACATCATTTTTGCCCATTTTTACCTTTCGTTCATTGAAATGGCTTCAATTCCTGCAGTTTCGCAGCAATTTCGGCAGCGGCGGAAACGTCATAAAGGAAAGCTGTAGTTTCGCAGTATTGTCGGCAAGTCACCAAGTCGTGCTGCGAGAAGCGGGGCGGGGCTGTCTCCAAGCAGGTAAATCTGCTTATGGGACAGCCCCTTGTCGCGATCTGGGCAACGGAGCGGAGCTGCTGAATGCAAAAGGCACGCCTGGACGGATAGAGGACCAGAGGAATAAGCGGACCGATAGGTAATCGATGTCCGGGGCAGGGAAGGCCGAGCGAAGCGCGCACCCGCAGGGGAAGACGGCAGCCGCCGTTTCATTTTAGTTCATATATATAGCCGGCGGAGCGATGTCTACTTTTATTTTGCGCTGCTGTAATTGATCGATAAAGCTTTGCGGCGCGTCGGAATCCGTGATAATCATTTCAACGTCCCGGGCGCTTGCGAATGAAGATATCGAGCGCTTCCCAAGCTTCGTGTGATCCAGAAGCCCGACGACTTGAGAGGAAGCCTGTACCATGGCCCGCTTCAGGTCAACTTCATAGACGTTGAAATCCATCATTCCATCTTCCAATGTAAACCCGTGAGCGGAAGCATACATGGTATCAATATGGATCTGATTTAAAACGGAACTCCCCAACATGCCTTCCAGACCAACGGAACCGGCCCGGATGACACCGCCAACTACAATAACCGTGAAATTCGGATTTTCTTTCAGTTCGAGAGCCGCATAAATTCCATTGGTTACGACAGTAAGGCGGATCTGCCTGCTTTTGAGAGCTTTGGCCATCTCCAGCGCAGTAGAACTTGCATCGAGCAAAATACACTGACCGTCTTGCGGCAGCATGGCCGCTGTGCTTCCGATGGCCGATTTTTCTTCGTTATTTCGCTTCTCTCGTACGGCGAAGGCGATGTCAGTCTGCATTTCTTCTGCAATCATGGCGCCGCCATGGGTGCGTTGCAGCAAGCCTTCCTCTTCCATTAGTTGAAGATCACTTCGCAGCGTTGCCTCCGACACGCCAACGAGGCTCGACAATTCCTTCACCGTAGCGCGTTGCTTCTTTCTCAGGTATTCTAAAATTTTGCTTTTTCTTTCCGCAGGAAACATCTTCTCCAATTGAGATCACCTTTTCAAGGTTGTTGTATTCGCTTGTGCCCATCATAACAAACAAAGCCAAATTGTTCAAATAAAACTGCGCTAAAATGAAAATCGAAAACAAAAATAATCAATAAAAAATAAAATACGAAAATAATAACGAAAATAAAATTGACAAAACGAAAATAAATGATAGGATATGTGTAAATAAAACAAGAAATGAAGGTGAGGCTTCGGAAGAAAAGTTCAGGAAAACATGTCGATGTTCTGCAGCTTATTCTTATTTCTCGTCAATGAAAGTTGGACAACGGTTTCATTTCCAAGATCGGGGGAGTAGTCGTGAACAAAATGTTAAGAATGATGGGGCTCTGGTTGTTGGTGCTTGTCTTGTTCATGTCTGCCGCATGCTCTTCGGCGGGAGATAACGCAGGAACCACGACGGACAAGCCCCCTGAGGCCGGGCAGCGACCCTCTGGCACAGAGTTCAGTTGGAAGCAATTCGAAGGCCATGAGATTCAAGTGATGCTGAACCAGCATCCGTACGCCGAAGCGATCATACAGAGACTATCTGAATTTGAAGCCAAGACGGGCATCACCGTGAAGTATTCCGTTACGCCGGAGGAGAACTATTTCGACAAGCTCACGACGGCATTGAATTCCCGCAACGGCAACCCGGATGTCTTCATGACGGGATCCTACCAATTGTGGGAATACGCTCCGGCCGATTATGTTCAGCCCCTGGATGAATATGTGGAAGATAAGGAACTGACGGACCCGGACTACGATCTCGATGATATCTACAAGGGAATATTGGATGGCGTCCGCTGGGACCGGAAGCCGGGGCATCCTGTCGGAACAGGCAGCTTGTGGGCGCTGCCGCTCGGGTTCGAAGCGAGTGTTCTGCTGTATAACAAGAAAGCGCTTGCTCATCAAAATGTGAAGCCGCCCGCAACATTCGATGAATTGATCGACACCGCCTCGCAATTGAACGGTTGGAACGGAGAAGGCTCATATGGCATCGCTGTCCGGGGAACACGGTCCTGGGCCACGATTCATCCCGGCTATATGACCGCATTCAGCCTGAACGGCGCGCAAGACTTCGCGGTTGAATCCGGGAAGCTGGTGTCCAGGCTGGACAGTCCCGAATCGATTGAGGTAACGAAGAAATTTGCGGAATTGGTGAACAAAGCCGGGCCAAAGGATTGGACGAACTATACATGGTATCAAGTGTCCACCGATATCGGGGCGGGGAAAGCAGCCATGGCATTTGACGCGGATATTTTCGGTATATTCCAGGGCCAGGAAGGCGCATCCGCGGAATCAGGCAATATCGCGTTCGCCCCGCCGCCCGCCATGAAGATCGGGCAGGATGTGGGGTCGAATGAATGGATCTGGTCCATTGCCATGAACAGTTCCTCGAAGCGGAAGGAGGCGGCATGGCTCTTCATGCAGTATTTCTCCGGCAAAGAACATACACTGTGGGGCGCGACCCAGGCGAGCGTCGTCAATCCGGTCCGTCAATCCGTATGGGATAATCCGGAATTCATTGATCGTCTTTCTATATTCGAAGGTTATGAGGACACGTTCAAGACCATTATTGATCACACATCGATTAAATTTACGCCGCAACCGGAATTTTTCAACACGACGACCGAATGGGCGGCTGCGCTTCAGGATATCGTCACGGGGCAAGCGCCGGCGGAAGAGCGGATGAAGAAGCTGGCTGAAGACATCAATAAGCGCGTAGCGAGGATTCGAACGGCAGAGTAAGCGGAGGGCCTCAGATCAGAGGGAACATCAACTGTCTTGCTTCTGATGTCTTAATGAAAGGAGGGCTCTCATGAGCTCGGTCGACAAGTATCGGGAGGCCCCTGCGGTGCCGCATGCCGATTCGGCAGAACGCAACAACGCTGCCGATGCGATCAACGTACCATGGAGAAGAAAGGCGCGCCCGTATCTCATTCTGGCGCCGGCGCTGCTTCTGACCATCGGCATACTCATCCCTTTTTTTACTTCCGTGTATTATTCGCTGACGAATTATTCTTTTAAATACCCGGATGCTTCCTTCGTAGGATTGGAGAACTGGACGAGAATGTTCCGTGATCCGTCGTTCTGGCACAGCGTATCGGTGACCGGGCAGTATGCGTTTTTTGCCACCGCGATTGAAATGCTTCTTGGACTGGCGATTGCGCTGATGTTGAATCGGGACAATATGTTGTCGCGGGCGTTGCGGATGGTTCTTATCTTCCCGTTAATGATTGCGCCGGTCGTGGCCACGCTCATCTGGCAGCTGATGACGAACTCTTCCGTAGGCGTGATCAGCCGCTGGCTCCGTGCCATTGGAGTGACCGATTTTTTGTGGGGGGCCGATCCGGCTACAGCCATGTTCTCTGTCGTCTTGATTGACGTATGGGTATATACGCCGTTCGTTATCATTCTCGTATTGGCAGGTCTTCGTTCCTTGCCCAAGGCGCCATTTGAGTCAGCGATGATAGACGGAGGTTCAGCGTGGTTCACCTTCAAGACATTGACATTGCCGATGATTAAGCCACTGCTCTTCATTGCGCTGTTGTTCCGCATGATGATATCGCTTCAGGAGTTCTCGATTATTTTCGCCTTAACCCGAGGCGGACCCGGCGATACGCTCATGACGCTGCCGCTTGCGGCTTACAATGAAGCGTTTATCTATAAGGAAATGGGGAGTTCCCTGCCTTATATGGTGATTCTATGGATCTTCGTCTATGTGGCGAGCCATTACATGATCCGTTATTGGAGCCGCGCGCAGCAACGGGCCTCTGGCAATTAGGAGGGTGACGATGGTAGTAACAAATAAACTGACAAGCTTGTTGAAAAATGTAGCGCTCGTTCTCTATGCGGCATTTGCCCTGTTCCCCTTGTTGTGGATGCTGCTGATCTCGTTCAAGTTCGATCGGGAAATGTACGATACCGTCTTCGTGTTTACGCCCACATTGGAAAATTACCGGATGCTTTTTTCAACGGGGGAGTACCTGGGTTACTTCGTGAATAACGTAATCGTCAGCGTAGGGGCGGTGCTGCTGTCCATCGCCGTCGGCGTACCGGCGGCATACGCTCTGGCGCGATTCGATTTCAGAGGCAAGGAGAATTTGGCTTTCACTTTTTTGTCCTTCCGCTTCGCGCCTGAACTGTTGGTCATTCTGCCGCTGTTCCTTATTTATCAGAAAATAGGACTGTATGATTCGTATTTCGGATTGATATGGGTGTATCAACTCATCTCGCTTCCGTTCATCATCTGGATTCTCAGAGGGTATTTCGAGGATATCTCGCCCGAGATCGAGCATGCGGGGAGAGTGGACGGGTATTCTTGGGGGCATGTGTTCATGAAGATCATGATGCCGCTAGTCAAGCCGGGGATGGTAGCTGCTGGACTCCTGTCATTCATTTTTGTCTGGAATAACTTCACATTCGCGTTGCTTCTCGCGGGCCAAGGAATCGTCACTTCGACGGTCGCTTCATTAAAGTATATTTCTTCGGATACGGTTCACTACGGACAAATGGCGGCCGCCGTTACCTTGTCCGCATTGCCTGAGGTGATTCTGGCGCTGCTCATTCAGAAGCATCTGGTTCGCGGGTTGAGCATGGGAGCCGTCAAGGGATAGGAAGCTTGCGAGGAGGGAAACGGATGGCGGATATTTCACTAGCAAATATTACGATGAATTATAAAGGGAAGGCGGCTTTGAACAATGTATCGCTTGAGGTGAAGGATAAAGAGTTCTTTGTCGTATTCGGCCCGGCCGGAGCAGGCAAGACGACATTATTAAATGTGATCGCCGGGATTGTCTTGCCGAGCGAAGGGGTGGTCCGCATGAACGGCAACGTTATTAATGCGATGGAGCCGGAAGAACGCAATGTAGCCATGGTATTCGAGAACTATGCATTGTATCCGCACTTGACGGTGTTCGATAATATGGCTTCTCCCTTGCGCAGCCCCACATACCGCGAGCCGGATAGCGTCATCCTGGAGGAGGTTCGGCGCGTGGCGCGTATTCTGCGCATCGACGGGCTGCTGGAGAGGCTTCCGTCGGAGCTGTCGAACGGTCAACAGCAGCGGGTGTCGTTGGGACGGGCCCTGGTAAGGAAGCCGGAGGTGTTCTTGATGGACGAGCCGTTGACGCATCTGGACGCCAAGCTGCGCCATCAGATGCGGGCCGAGTTCAAGGAGATGCAGCAAAGCTTGAATACAACCACCATTTACGTAACGCATGACTATCTCGAAGCGCTTAGTCTGGGCGATCGGATAGCGGTCATTCATCAGGGCCGAATCGAACAAGTCGGCAAGCCTGATGATATCTATTACCGGCCGGCCACGGAATATGTAGCGGAGGCATTCGGCGAGCCGGAGATCAATCTGTTCGATGCGGATATTATACGGAGACCCGAAGCTGCTTATCTGAATCTCCTGGGGGACAGCGGCCACTTCTCCGTTCCGGGTGACGTGTTAGAGCGGATAGATCAGGCGGGTTGCCCGGCTGTCCGCGTAGGCTTCCGCCCCAGAGATATCTCCTATTCCTTCGAAGAAGATCCGGAAGGATCGCTTGAAGCCCGAATCTACAGCTTCGAACCTCTAGGTGCCAAGGCGATACTCACCGTGGAACGGAACGGCCGGCAGATTCGACTGACAGCCCCGGCGGATCTGGAATGTTCGATGGATGAGCCGATCTATCTGACATTCAACACAGCGGAGGCTCTGTTCTTCGATTCCAGTACGAGACGCTTCCTGGGACGCTCTGGCGAGAAAGGGGACCGTAAGGATGGCGGAGCTCATCATTAAAGATTTGTGCAAGGCGTACACCAAAAATAAAAAGCAGGTGCACGCGGTCCGAGCGCTCAATCTCATCTGCCGCGACGGAGAATTTATTGCCCTCCTCGGTCCGTCAGGCTGCGGCAAATCAACGACATTACGTATGATTGCAGGCTTGGAGAACATCTCGTCGGGGGACATTATGATCGGAGGCAAGTCGGTCAGCCGACTGCATCCAAGCAGGCGCAATGTCGGTCTGGCGTTCGAAAATTATGCGTTATATCCGCCATTGACCATTTACGAGAATATTGCCTTTAATCTGCGGGCCCGCAAAATACCGGATAGTCAAATCAAGCAGGAGGTTAGCCAGATCGCGGAGCTGCTCCATATTACGGAGCTCCTGCCCATGAAGCCATCCGCATTATCCGGCGGCCAGAAGCAGCGGGTCAATATCGCCAGGGCCATCGTCAGACGTCCCGGAGTACTGCTGCTGGACGAGCCATTATCTCATCTCGACGGCAAGATGCGTCAGACGATGCGGACGGAAATCAAGCGGCTGCATACCGAAATGAAGACAACGAGCATCATTGTCACTCACGATCAGTCGGAGGCGATGGCCTTGGCTGATCGGATCGCCATTATTAATGAGGGCGTGCTTCAGCAGTACGGCACCCCGCTGGAAGTATACAACCACCCCGTCAACGAATTTGTTGCCGGATTTATCGGGGAGCCGCCGATGAACTTGTTCCATGTGAAGACGGTGCAGTCGCAGGATAGGCTTCAATTCCAGATCGAAGATTCGGAGCTGGTCTTTCCTGTTCCTGACAAGTACATCCAGCGGGTGAGAGCGTCCGAGACCTATCGCCTCGGTATTCGTCCGACAGATATCTACCCGGTTGACGGGAACTCTCCTTGCACGTTGTCAGCCCGTGTAAGCATCTTCGAGCATCTGGGCGAGGAGAACCGCATTCATATCCGCATTCACGAGCAACTGCTCAGTCTGATTACCATGCAGGATACCGTGTACCGGCCAGGGGACGAGATCCGGCTGTTATTCCGGGAGGATCGCATGCATCTGTTCGATCCGCAATCGGGTAACCGGATCTGAAGCGGGTCTTTTGACGGCGGATCATTCGAATCTAAGGGGGAGAACCATGATGACGAACGAATGGGTTCAGACGTTGGAAGGGAAAGCCATCATTCCGAAGACCATGAGAGCCATTGTCGCTTATGCGCCTGGCGATTATCGGCTGGAAGAAGTGCCGGTTCCCGAGATCGGAGAAGGCGAGATTCTGCTCAAAGTAGAAGGCTGCGGGATATGCGCGGGGGATCTGAAGGCATTTGAAGGGGCTCCGAGCTTCTGGGGGGACGAGACTCAGCCCGCTTACATCAAAGCGCCGATGATACCAGGGCATGAATTCATTGGCCATGTGGCAGCGCTTGGACCCGGGGTAGAGGGGTTCGCCATTGGCAACAGAGTCATATCCGAACAGATCGTGCCTTGCTGGAAGTGCCGCTTCTGTAATCGGGGGCAGTATTGGATGTGCGAGAAGCATGACTTGTACGGCTTCCAGAACAATGTGAATGGCGGCATGGCCGAATATATGAAGCTCCCGAAGGAAGCGATCAATTACAAGGTGCCTGCCAATCTTCCTTTGGAGAAGGCGATTCTGATCGAACCTTTTGCCTGCTCGTACCATGCGGTGCAGCGCGCACAGATTCAGTTGGGGGATATCGTCGTGTTGGCCGGAGCCGGAACGCTTGGGTTAGGAATGATCGGCGCGATTAAGCAATCGGGTCCGGGGAAGCTGATCGTTCTTGATTTGTTCGAGGAGCGGCTGCGATTGGCCAAGCAGTTCGGGGCCGATCTCGTGTTGAATCCGAGCAAGGACGATGTTGCGTACATCGTTAAGGAACTGACCGGCGGGTATGGCTGTGATATCTATATTGAAGCGACCGGCGCCCAAAAGTCGGTAGAGCAAGGGCTTGCCCTGATTCGCAAGCTTGGCCGCTTCGTGGAATTCAGCGTGTTCACTGACCCCGTAACCGTAGATTGGAGCATTATCAGCGATCGCAAAGAACTGGATGTGCTCGGTTCGCATCTGGGGCCGTACTGCTACGAGCCTGTCATTAAGGGCATTGCCAGCGGGGAGCTTCCCACGGAGGGCATCGTCACGCATCAACTGCCGCTGGACCAGTTCAAGCGCGGATTCCAGCTGGTGAAGAGCGGATCACAATCGTTGAAAGTCGTACTTATCCCCTAGTCAGCGAAGAAAGCCGAATTCCCATCATGAATCCTGAACAGAAAGGAACATGGCCATGAAAATCGGATTAGGTTCTGACCATAATGCGTATGTGATGAAAGAAGAGATCAAGGCGTATGTGCAAACGCTCGGTTACGAAGTGCATGATTACGGCTGCAGTTCCTGCACGGAGGTGGATTACCCGGACGTTGCCTTCCGGGTTGCCGGCGATATCCTCTCCAACAAGATCGCCAGAGGAATCTTGATATGCGGGACAGGTATCGGCGTGGCTATCGCCGCAGGCAAAGTCCCGGGTATTCGCGCTGCCTTGTGTCATGACACTTATTCAGCGGAACGGGCACAGAAGAGTAACGATGCGCAGATCATGACGATGGGCGCGAAGGTGATCGGCGTTGAGCTGGCCAAGCAGATCGTCAAAGTATATCTGCAAGCGGAGTTTACCGGCGGCAATTCGGCGAGAAAGGTTCAGCAGATTAATGATAAAGAGCAGGATTTCTTGAAAGGGGCTGCATACCATTGAAGAAATTGATTAATGCTCCGAATGATGTCGTGGAGGAAATGATAGCAGGCTTCGCAGCGGCTCATCCGCAACATGTTCGACGGCTTCCGGAACATAATCGTTCGCTCGTCACGGCGAAGGATACCGCGGAAGGCAAGGTTGGCATACTCATTGGCGGGGGAGCCGGCCATGAACCTGCATTCATGGGCTATGTTGGGGCCGGGATGGCGGATGGCGTGGCGGTAGGCAATATTTTTGCTTCTCCGCCGCCCGATCCGATTCTGGAGGCGACCAAGGCGATTGATAAAGGTGAAGGGGTCGTATTTATTTACGGGAACTATGCGGGCGATGTGATGAACTTCGGCATGGCGGCGGAATTGGCCGCCCTCGATTACGGTATTCCGGTGGGGGTGGTGATCGTAACGGATGATGTCGCCTCCGCCCCGGCGGAAGAACGCGATAATCGCCGCGGCATTGCGGGGGAGTTCTTGGTGACGAAGGTGGCAGGGGCTGCTGCGGCACAAGGATATTCATTGAGTGAAGTCGTCCGCGTGTCGAATAAGGCGAATGCACGGACTCGAAGCATGGGAGTGGGTCTGACTCCGTGTTCCTTGCCCCAGACGGGACAGCCCAGCTTCGAGCTGGAAGCGGATGAGATGGAGATTGGCCTTGGCCATCACGGGGAACCGGGAATCGAGAAAGGGCCGCTGCAGACGGCCGATCGGGTAGCTGAACGTCTCGTGCATGATATTTTGGCGGATATGCCGCTCGAGCCAGGATCCCGGACTGCCGTTCTTGTGAATGGACTTGGTTCAACGACGCGAATGGAGTTGTATATTGTGTTCCGGAGAGTCGAGCAATTGATGTCGGACAGAGGAATTATCATTCATCGTTCTTACGTAGGCGAGTACAGCACATCTCTGGAGATGGGAGGGTGTTCGGTTACCGTGTTGCATCTGGATGATGAGCTGGAAGAGTTGATCGATTACCCTGCCGACTGCCCCATGTATGTGCAGAAGTGAGGAGGCTCGGTCATGAACATGACAGCGGATGATCTGAAGATGTATTTGACCCATGTTATCGCTGTAATAGAAGAGAATAAAGATTACTTATCCGAGTTAGATCGGAAGCTGGGCGACGGCGATCATGGGGTAACCATGTCGATCGGTTGGCAGGCCATCGGCGAACAATTGCGCGGTGCATTGAAGGACGAACAGGATTGCGCCAAGATTTGTACCGTTGCGGGACGCGCGTTCCTCTCCGCGGCAGGTTCTTCCGTGGGACCGCTCTATGCTATGGGGTTTCTGCGGGGCGCGAAGGCCATCCAGAACGTTGCGGTGCTGCGTAACGAGGATCTGGTGCGTTTTTGGGTTGCTTTCATGGAAGGAATCAAGGAGCGAGGGAAGGCGGAGATCGGCGACAAGACGATGATCGATACGCTGGAGCCAGCGGTCACCGTGCTCCAGATTCGTTACCGGATGACGGGCGAGTTCAGGGTTGCATTCGCCGACGCGGTAGCGGCGGGCAGACGCGGGATGGAGGCGACCAAGGATATAATGTCGAGAAAAGGAAGGTCGAGCCGGCTTGGGGAGCGTTCCCTGGGTATTCAAGATCCGGGAGCAACATCCGCTTTTCTGATTCTTCGCGCGTTCCTGGACACGATAAATGCCCAGGTCGAATCGTAAGCGGTTATTCCCATACGTGAGGGAGTGTGTATCATGATAACGAATGCGGAACGCAATGATGTGGCAGGCCAAATGCACATGGATTTTCTAGCGGTTACACAACAGGCAGCCATCGCCGCCTACCCCTGGATAGGCAAGGGATGCAAGCAGGAAGCAGACGAAGCGGGCACGACAGCGATGAGGGAGAACATGAACCGGATCGGCATGTGCGGACGGATCGTGATCGGCGAAGGGGAGATGGACGAGGCGCCGATGCTCTATATTGGGGAACTGCTTGGCACTGGGCAAGGGCCTCGAGTCGATATTGCCGTAGATCCTGTCGAAGGCACAAGCTTGATGGCGACGGGGCAAGACAACGCCATTGCCGTCATCGCCGCGTCTTCCGAAGGCAGTCTGCTCCATGCTCCCGATATGTATATGAAGAAATTGGCGGTGGGGCCGCAGGCGGCAGGCCGCATTCATTTGGACTGGCCCATGTCGGAGAATGTGCTCTCCGTAGCCGATGCTCTTGGCAAAAAGGTGTCCGATGTCACGGTCATGATTCAAGACCGTCCCAGACATAAGCAGTTGATTCGCGATGTGTTGGATACAGGAGCCAGAGTCCGCTTATTTTCCGATGGCGATGTGACAGGCGCCATTGCGACAGCGATTGAAGAATACAATGTGGACATGCTGGCGGGAACGGGAGGAGCGCCGGAAGGTGTGCTTGCCGCTGTGGCGTTGAGATGCCTCGGAGGTGATATTCAGGCTCAACTCCTTCCGCAGCATGACGGAGAGTATGAGCGATGTATACAGATGGGGCTGCCTCAACCCGGCACAATCCTGACTCTCGACGATATGGTACAATCGGACGACTGTCTGTTCGTTGCTACAGGCATTACGGATGGCATGCTTTTGCAAGGGGTGCGACAGAGGAACGGAACCGCGCTAACTCATTCTTTTATCGCTTACGGGGGCAGCTATGCGAAGTTCCAGTTCATTGAATCCTATCATTAAGCCGGATGCGGCCTCGCGATTCACAGAGATCACAGACCGGTAAGGAGGAGGAGCGTGTGCGACAGAGAGGAATAGACATTGACGAGCGGTGCGTGAACACGATTCGAACAATATCGATTGATGCGATCGAGAAGGCGGGATCGGGACATCCCGGCATGCCGATGGGGGCGGCCCCGATGGCTTATACGCTGTGGAGCAGGTTCATGAGCGTCAGTCCTGCGAATCCGGGATGGTGGAATCGGGATCGCTTCATTTTATCCGCTGGACATGGTTCGATGCTCTTATACAGTATGTTGCATTTATTCGGCTATGACTTATCCCTGGAGGAAGTAAGACAGTTCCGCCAATGGGGAAGCAGGACGCCCGGGCACCCCGAATATGGACATACCCCTGGAGTGGAGGCGACAACGGGACCTCTGGGCCAAGGCATTGCGATGGCAGTGGGCATGGCCATGACTGAGCGGCATCTGGCGGCTGTGTACAATCGGGACGGATTTCCGGTCATTGAACACGATACGTACAGCATCTGCGGAGATGGCGATCTGATGGAGGGCGTGGCGGCGGAAGCGGCTTCGCTGGCTGGACACCTGAAGCTAGGCCGACTTATTGTCATGTATGACTCCAACGATATATCGCTGGACGGCGAACTCTCGAAGTCGTTCACCGAGGATGTGGCGGCCCGCTTCCGTGCCTGCGGCTGGCAGGTGATTCGGGTCGATGACGGGAACGATCTCGAAGCGATTGCCCAAGCTCTGGCCGAAGCCAGAGCCAACGCGGAGCAGCCATCATTAATCGAGGTGAAGACGGTTATTGGCTACGGATCGCCTAATAAGGGAGGCAAGTCGGATGCGCATGGCGCCCCTTTAGGGCCGGATGAGGTCAGGTTGGTCAAGCAGCAGTATGACTGGCCTGCAGATGCCGAGTTTTATATTCCAGAAGAGGTGAAGGCCCATTTCCTTGAGCTGCAATTGAAGGGAGAACGCGCGGAACGGCAATGGAACGAGCTGTTCGTCCGATATGCGAATGCGTATCCGTCCCTCGCGGCACAGCTGCAATTGGCGATGGATGGTGACCTGCCGCCGGAGTGGGATTCCTTGGTTCCGGTGTATCGTGCAGGGGAAGACAAGCTGGCGACGCGCGCTTCCGGAAGCGAGACGCTGCAAGCACTGGCCAGCCGCGTTCCTCAGCTCCTGGGCGGATCCGCCGACCTGGCTTCGTCGAACAAGACGTTGCTGCAAGGCGAGGCGGACTTCAGCCCGACAGACTACAGCGGCCGCAACATCTGGTTCGGCGTGCGCGAATTTGCAATGGGCGCCGCGTTGAATGGCATGGCTTTACATGGCGGCGTCAAAGTGTTCGGAGCTACGTTCTTCGTCTTCTCCGATTACTTGCGCCCGGCGATTCGCTTGTCCGCGCTCATGAAGCTGCCTGTCGTGTATGTGTTCACCCACGACAGTATCGCGGTCGGCGAAGATGGGCCGACTCACGAACCGATCGAGCACCTGGCTTCCTTGCGTGCCATGCCGGATCTGTCTGTCTACCGTCCTGCGGATGGCAATGAGACGGCTGCCGCTTGGAAGCTGGCGCTGAGCAGCAAGAATCGTCCCTCTGTGCTCGTGCTTACACGGCAGGAGTTGCCTACGGTCGTTGATCAAGCGACTGCCGATGAAGGAGTAAGGCGCGGAGCTTACATCGTGGCTCAAGCGGCGGGGGAGCCTCACGGCCTATTATTGGCTTCGGGTTCCGAGGTGAGTCTGGCGCTTGATGCCCGGAAGGCGTTGGCGGCCAGAGGATGGCAGGTGGCGGTCGTCAGCATGCCGAGTTGGGACCGATTCGAGCAGCAACCGGACGATTACAAAGAAACGGTGCTGCCCGCCCAGGTCACGGCTCGGCTGGCAATAGAAATGGGCAGTTCCTTGGGCTGGAGCCGCTATACCGGTCTCGAGGGGAGCGTGCTCGCTATCGATCGATTCGGCGCATCGGCTCCTGCAGGCCGATTACTTCAGGAATATGGATTTACCGTCGATAATGTGGTGTCCGAATTCGAGAAGCTGCTTCCAAAAAGCGTCCCGGATCTTTGACCATACGGGCATTTTTATCAAGATGAATGAGTACGTAATAGAAAGACGAGGGTCTAGCGTAAATTGCACCTTCGTCTTTTTTTTGGTATGACATAGTTGAGAGATGTACGGATTGGGTATTCATATTCACGGCATTCATGGGAGATGAGAGAATGCACGTCGAGGAGGGAGCAGGGATGCATTTTTATCCGCTCGGAGATGCCGCGGTCGTGGTGGAATTCGATACGGTCATCGGACCGGCATCTCATGAACAAGTCCGATTGTTGTCGCTATATCTCGATCATCATCCGATCCCTGGAATGATCGAATATGTCCCCGCTTTTACCACGGTGACGGTATTTTACGATCCAGTGGCGATGCGATATGCAGAGGCGCAAGCGAAGCTGGAGCGGGCCGTAGCGCAGACGGCAGAGATGCGGTTGGACAAGCAAGTGCGCACCGTCGAAATTCCGGTATGCTACGGCGGCGCATTCGGTCCCGATCTGGACGATGTCGCCGCGCATAACCGGTTGACGGCCGACGAGGTTGTGCGCATTCACAGCAGCGCCGAGTACCTGGTATATATGATCGGGTTTGCACCTGGATTTCCATATCTCGGCGGTATGCCGGAGCGGATTGCCACGCCGAGGCGCTCTTCCCCGCGTCTGGCGATTCCGGCGGGATCGGTCGGGATTGCCGGGATGCAGACGGGGGTCTATCCCATTGTCACGCCAGGCGGCTGGCAGTTGATCGGCCGGACGCCGGTTCCGTTATTTCGCCTGGACATAACCCCTCCGACCTTGCTAAGGGCGGGGGATACGATACGCTTCGTCCCGATATCCGAGAAGGAATACGAGGGCTGGGAGGGGGACGCGATATGAGCATCCGGGTTGAGACGGCAGGCCTGCTTACGACGGTACAGGATAGCGGACGCTTCGGATTCCAGAAATACGGCGTGCTGGCGAGCGGCGCCATGGATACGGTGGCGCTCAGACTGGCCAATCTTCTGGCTGGCAATCAGGAAGGGGCTGCGGCTCTGGAGATTACGCTATTAGGGCCCAAGCTTGTATTTGACAAGGCGGCCGTCATTGCCCTGGCGGGCGGGAATTTGTCCCCGGCCGTGGACGGTGTGTCCCTTCCGCTATGGCGGCCAGTCTATATACCTGCCGGCAAGACGCTCACCTTCGGCAGGGCGGTGTCCGGCTGCCGGATCTATCTTGCGGTCGCAGGCGGGATTCATGTCCCGGAGGTGATGGGCAGCCGCAGCACGTATTTGCGGGCCGGTATGGGCGGGTTCTGCGGACGGGCGCTTCAGGCGGGGGATGTGCTGGAGACGGGAGCGTCTATGTTATGGCGGGGCATGGCTTCGGACGAAGCCGTCGTGCTCCCGTGGGGGGCCAGTCATGAGCTTCGGCCGCCATATCAGGACGATCCGGTGCTGCGCGTGGTGAGAGGGCCGGAATATTATCGTTTCGATGAAGAGAGCAGACGGAAGCTCTGGACGGAGCGATTCCGCGTCACGCCTCAATCTGACCGGATGGGATACCGGCTGGAAGGCGTGCCGTTGGCATTGACAGAACCGCTGGACATGGTCTCGTCAGCCGTTGGCGCGGGCACGATTCAGGTGCCGCCGGAAGGCAACCCGATCGTGCTGCTGGCCGACCGGCAGACGGCAGGCGGATATCCGCGCATCGCGCATGTGATTAGCGTCGATTTACCGCTCATTGCCCAGGTGAAGCCGGGTGGGCAGATACGGTTCGAAGAGGTTGCTCTGGAGGAAGCACAGGAGTTATATGTGATGCGGGAGCACAGCATCGCTCAATTCAGGCAGGGACTGGCCCTGCAAGCCCGTTAGGAGGGATTCGCATGTATAAGATAGACATCAACTGCGATATGGGAGAAAGCTTCGGCGCCTATCGGATGGGAACGGATGAGGAGATTTTGCCGTTCGTCACCTCGGCGAATATTGCCTGCGGCTTCCATGCCGGCGATCCGTCGGTCATGAGGAAGACGGTGGCCGCGGCGCTTGCGCACGGGGCCGCCATCGGGGCGCATCCGGGATTGCCTGATCTGGCGGGCTTCGGCCGCCGCAATCTCGATATCACTCCGGAGGAAGCCTATGGCATTATCGTGTATCAGGTTGGCGCTTTATCCGGATTCGTCAAGGCGACAGGCGGGAACATGCGGCATGTCAAGCCGCACGGCGCCCTGTACAACATGGCTGCCGCCCGTCGGCCGTTGGCTGATGCAATCGCTCGCGCGATCTATGACATTGACCCGAAGCTCATCCTGTTCGGCCTGTCGGGCAGCGAATTGGTCCGGGCGGGGGAGGCCATAGGGCTTCGAACTGCGCATGAAGTATTTGCCGACCGGACGTACCAGGCGGACGGTTCATTGACCTCGCGCCGGGAAGCCCATGCGTTGATTACGGACACAGAGCAAGCGGTGCAGCAGGTTGTTCGCATGGTGCGGGAAGGCGTAGTCCGCTCTATGCAGGGCCATGACGTGGCGATACAGGCCGATACGGTCTGCATTCACGGCGACGGCGCTCATGCGCTGGCCTTTGCCCGCAGCCTTCGGGAGCGGTTGGAAGAGGCGGAGATTGCGGTTCAGCCTGTGAAGTAGAGAAGAAGCATAGTTGGATTGGGGGAGTTGCGGTGACCTCGTTCGAACGGGTGGAGCCTTGGGACAGGAGTCCTTTTCCGATCCTGGCGGCATGGTTCGAGGATGAGGAAGCGAGTGCGGGAACGAATGGACGGGATATTTCGGGTCGAAATGGTTCGGTAACACGTTGAGCAATGACGTTGAGCAATGAAACCCTGTACGATGTGAATGAATGCACGAAGTGATGGAGCGTTGCATATACGGACTCAACAAGCACTATATTATGAAACTGCAAAATGTGGTAACTTATAGATATAGATTTAACGATAGAGAAGCCCCTCATGTTCTAGTGCGAATGTATAGTGCACATGAATTTCCCGGGGGATTCGCACCATAGAATTTCTATATTTTAGGCAAAGTCCATTTTATGGTTTGTTGTAAAGTGAGAAATGACCTTCTTTAAATTGATTCTATAGCTAATTTGATTTGTTTACTCATAAGAAGAGCGAAAAATGATTGGAACAATCATTTTTCGCTGTCGCATCCTACGCGGATGCGTGGATTGAAATCCTTTCGGGAATACGATCCTTCCCCCTGCAGCTGCGTCGCATCCTACGCGGATGCGTGGATTGAAATGGTCATGTATCTTTTTTCGATGATCAACCTTTCGTCGCATCCTACGCGGATGCGTGGATTGAAATCTAGTGTTTATGATTACAGTGCGAGGAGGAAGAGGTCGCATCCTACGCGGATGCGTGGATTGAAATGATCATAACTTCCTGTGCTGTTTGGCTCATTTTGGTCGCATCCTACGCGGATGCGTGGATTGAAATATATAAACAACTCGCAAACAAGACCGCGTTGTTGTCGCATCCTACGCGGATGCGTGGATTGAAATGATAATGATAAAGCCTTGGAGTAATCCGGGGCTTGTCGCATCCTACGCGGATGCGTGGATTGAAATATCAACGTGGACATCGGGACCGGCCAAAACCATTGTCGCATCCTACGCGGATGCGTGGATTGAAATAAGATGGTCGGTTGGAAAAATAAAAGGGGGGTCGGGTCGCATCCTACGCGGATGCGTGGATTGAAATCTTGCCTTGTTTGTGATAGTAGCCATCCAGCAGGTCGCATCCTACGCGGATGCGTGGATTGAAATCTGCTTGAAGCTGACATATCCTTTCCCGCAGAGCCGTCGCATCCTACGCGGATGCGTGGATTGAAATGAAGTATGCCGAACGTTATAAAATTCTCCAGGAGTCGCATCCTACGCGGATGCGTGGATTGAAATACTTGAAAGGTATATGGCAGGCTCAGGTAATAAGTCGCATCCTACGCGGATGCGTGGATTGAAATCGTCAAGAAATAAAAGTGCCGCCCCCGAAGGAGCGTCGCATCCTACGCGGATGCGTGGATTGAAATTATTACCTTAACTCTGATGCGTTTTTGTATTGCCGTCGCATCCTACGCGGATGCGTGGATTGAAATATCCAGAGGTTTAGGCTGTCCGTGATGGCCTGAGTCGCATCCTACGCGGATGCGTGGATTGAAATGCATCTTCGTTAGGGTGGTCGGCCGGAGCTCCAGCGTCGCATCCTACGCGGATGCGTGGATTGAAATCCATCCGGACAAACTGGTTATCGAACGGGTTCGGTCGCATCCTACGCGGATGCGTGGATTGAAATTACGCGGACGGTAGCCGCGCACTGTGGTTCGATGGTCGCATCCTACGCGGATGCGTGGATTGAAATCCGGGCGTGAGCATCAAACGTGGCGATGGGGCAATGTCGCATCCTACGCGGATGCGTGGATTGAAATCTGCGAGGGAGATTGAAATTTGGAGGTGCCAAGCACGTCGCATCCTACGCGGATGCGTGGATTGAAATTTGCGATCGTGTGGCTGCTGTTTATTGTCCGTGTGTCGCATCCTACACGGATGCGTGGATTGAAATGGAAATGAATGGAGTGAAGAATATGGACAGTAGAAGTCGCATCCTACACGGATGCGTGGATTGAAATACCAGCGGTGGCCGGGATGACATCAGCGCAACTCAAAGTCGCATCCCACACGGATGCGTGGATTGAAATCCCATAACCCAATGCCATTTGCCGTGCTTCGTCTTGTCGCATCCTATTCGGATGCGTGGATTGAAATCGTGAACTGTAACCTGCACGGGTCTGAATTCCTTGTCGCTTTCTACGCAGATGCGCGGATTGAAATGTGGACCTCTCTAAGCAGTCAAGCTCACATTGAGCGTCGCATCTTGCACCGACGCATAAAAACCATTATGAAACCAAAAAAGCATCTACCCCCTTATCAAAAGATGACGTGGGGGTGGGATGCTTGTCTTTTTTATAGAACATACGTTCCCTGACAGGTTGTTGTCACTTTCTTCAATCATAATAGAATTTAGAGTATCAATACGTAGGAAGGTGAGGATGTACGCAGCTATGAATACGACAGTTAGCGAGCAGCAACAATTGCATCCCAATGTGGTGCCATATTGGCGAATTTATCGTCTTTTCTCTGCATTGAAGCGGACTGCACTGACAAGCATTCCTATCATTGTTTGTTTGATGTGGTTGCCCCAATGGAAGTGGATTATATATGCTTCTGCGGCTTATCTTTTGCTTCATTGGAGCAAGGACTTATTCTATATCATATATGGAGTTCGCTTCAGCTATGCCCGAAGAAGTTACGTTCTGACAAGGGAAGAAATTGTGATTCGATGGGGCAGCATATGGACCGTTAATTCATCGGTTATTCCACTTAGCCGTGTTCAGCATGTAGATATTGAACAGGACGTCATTCAGAAAAAGCTGGGCATATCTGAAGTCGTTATCGTAACGGCAGGTGATGCGACTGGCATCGTCGGTTTATTGGAAGATGATGCGAATAAACTGCGGCGGCAGGTCATTGAACTGGCGAAGATAGGTGAAACTGATGCGTACAATCCATAGACAACATCCGATCAAGATTGCCGTACATTTGTATCGAACGATCCGCTATATGATCATCCCCTATACTCTCTTGTTATTCAAGGAGATCAAGGCCGGCACAGGTCAACAGCCTTATTGGGTATATGGGGTGGCTGTCGTCATTGGTCTATCTATCTTGCTGTGGTCTATTATTTCCTGGTGGAAAGACACTTATCAGATTGGGGAATCTGAGATCGTCATTCAAAGAGGAGTGCTTATCACCACCCAACGAACAATTCCGCTGGAGCGAATAACGAATATATCGATAGAACAGACTTGGACCGATCGATTAGTAGGTTCGGCTACTTCCGAATTGCACACTTCAGATTCGAACGAAGAAGCTGATGCTAGGTTCGTGTTGACTCAACGCAACGCAGACATGCTCATTGCCAGAATTAATCGACCGATGTCGCGTGTCTCGAATCAAGCGAAGCCGAATTGGGTCCTTCAACCCAAGGATATTTTGATGAGGGCGATTAGTTCCAATTCGTTCTGGCTGGGGGTTCCCCTATGTCTCACTATCGTAACTTATGTATGGGATTGGGTTGAACCAAGCACGGAAGAAGAAGTAAGCATGGTCCGTTTTTTTCAAGATGAAAGATGGAATGAATTATTGACGACGGAGCTTATACCCGTTCTGCTTGCGCTTCTTGGCATTATTGCCTTGTGCGTATTCACGTCCTGGTTGTTTTCCTTGGTCATGATGCAAATTCGTTATCACAAATGGTCCGTTATCCGAGACAGTTCCTATATTCATATCCAGTACGGATGGTATGAGAGGAAATCAACCTCCCTCCATACTGTGAAGATTCAGTCGATCCGGGTCAAGGAGCAGTTGTTTAGTCGTTATTTTGGTTATGTGTCCATCTGGATGGATTGCGTTGGGTATGCAGGGGAGAGGAAGGTGAAACTGCTGCTGCCCGCGGTCCACAGGTCAGAGATGCATGCTGCATTGAAGCTGCTGTTGCCCGAATTTACAATCGTGCAGCCTCAGCGTCATTTACCGGCGGGAAAGGCGATATATTTTGTATGGCTGCCGGTAATTGCTGTATGCCTTGTCATATTAGTCGCCGCAATTTTGACTCCGTGGGCATGGTTGACAATTCCGTTCGCGGCAGCAGTATATTGGCGAGGAAGCCGAAAATATTCGGGAACGCTATGGGAAGTTCATGGGAATCAATGTGTGATCGCGAAGCCGGGTCTTACGCGAACTACAGTCTATGTACAGCGCCAAGCGCTCCAATCGATAACCTGTCGTCAAACTTGGATCCAACGTATATTTGGCATTTTCCAGATTGAACTCGTGATAGATTCGCCATCCAAAGCGAAGGAATACGTATTTACCGGCGCATCCCAAGAGGATGTACAGCAGCTTTTACATTGGTATAAAAATAGAGGAGCTTCCAAATGCCCATTCATTGGTAACGAGGAAAAGGTTGTTTAGTCTGATTTTTTTGTGGAAGTAGGCAGGTGGACCTATATATGATGTCGAATATCCAATATTTATAGGATATTATGAGAGCATCTGGAGGAGAGTACAACGATGTCAGATAGAATGATTCGGCTCATGAAAATGGTCATAATCATACAGGCGAATCCTGGCATATCGGTGCAGGAACTGGCTGACAAATGTGAAACTTCCGAGCGAACTATATATCGGGATTTGAGAACACTAGATCTTGTCGTGCCTATAACGAATGATGGATACGGAACAGGGTATCGCTTTATAGGCAATTTTGCGATGTATCCGCTTAATTTTACAGAAGAAGAGGAGATGGTCTTCTCTATCCTCCCTTCCATGTTGGACAAAAGCAAGCTTTCACCCCTGTTCGATTCGGTCTACGACAAAGTCATGGCGACGCATGTCAAGGAGAAGCAAAAACGCAGGGAAGCAATGGAGAACTTTACGAATCTAATTCAGATGGGGATACCTGCTTACAAGGCAGATGATGATAGTCCCAATTACCTACTCCCTGTGATGGAAGCGATTATAGCCGAGAAGACACTCCGTGCAGTATACCATACCCAAAGCCGCAATACAGTGACAGAGCGCGAGATCGATCCGTACTGTCTTGTTCCTCGCGAGCAACGCTTCTACTTAATCGGGTATTGTCATCGGAAGCAGGACATTTTAATGTTCCGCATGAGCCGGTTTCATCGCGTTGAAATAACGACTAAAAACTTCGACAAAGGCGACTTCGACATCCACCACTATATGAAACATACTTGGTCGGTACATCGGGGCGAATCGCTCATTACGTTCAAGGTCAAATTTCAACCCGATGTGGCGAGATACATCAAGGAGGAGGAAATGTTTGTGCGCCCCAAAATGACGGACTTGCCCGATGGAAGCTTATTGTTCGAAGCTACAGTCAACCATGAGCAAGGCTTCTTGAATTGGCTCGCCCAGTATGGCCCGTCTGCCGAAATTCTGGAACCGCTATCAATAAGGAAGCAGTTCATCGAGCGGTTACAGCGTTGGATGGAGATGTATAACTAATGCATCATCTGGAATATATAAGTTCCCTGTCATTTAGTTGTTACCTGTGCGGGGTACGTAAATACGAGCGGTGTAGAAAGGAGTGTTGAAATGCAATCAATTGCCCATATTCGCATAAGCGATGAGAAGGTGCAGACCGTGGAACGGCATTTGCTGGAAGTGAAGACGTTGGCGGAAGAGTACGGTAAGAAATTGAATATTCCTCATGTCACCGGGCTGGCGGGCATGCTTCATGATATGGGGAAATATACGGAGAAGTTCAGGACATACATATTGGCGGCTGTGAGCGGAGCCGAGGATCGGCTGCGCCGGGGAGATGTTGATCATTCTACGGCCGGAGGACGGTTGCTTTATGATCGTTGTCATGCGGATGCGAAAGCGCCTTATAAAGTGATTTTGGCTGAGGTTGTAGGCAATGCGATTATTTCGCATCATTCCTATTTGCATGATTTTCTGGATCCGGATTTGGAATCTCCTTACTTGAGACGGGTTGCTTGCAAAAAGTTAGAGGAGTTTGATCAGAGCGTCGAAGCCTTTTTTACACTTGTCATGAGCGAGCAGGAATTCCAGGGATATGTGGATCAGGCGACTGCGGAAGTGGAACAATTTCTGGCCGGAGTGCCTGCCAAGAGTCTGGAACTGAAGCTGATGTTCCTGACCAAGTTCGTATTTAGCGCATTAATTGACGCTGATCGAACGAACACGAGATGGTTTGAAATGGGCGAGCCTGACGAGCCAGAACGGAACACCAAGGAATTGTTTTCAAGTTATTATGAAAGGCTGATGGCGCAACTTCATTCTTTTAAGAAAAAGAAGGACGCCCATACCCCGATTGCACTGTTGCGAAGCGAAATGTCCGAGTTATGCGAACGTTTTGCCGCGAAGCCGTCTTCTATTTATACGTTGTCGATTCCAACAGGGGGCGGCAAGACGCTGGCCAGCTTGAGATATGCCTTGAAGCATGCATTAACCTTTGACAAAAAGCGGATTATTTATGTCGTCCCTTTTACGACGATTATTGAGCAGAACGCTGCCACGGTGCGGGAAATATTGCAGGATGAAGTGAATATTCTGGAGCATCATTCCAATGTCGTAGAAGTGGAGGTGGAGGAAGACGACGAGGATCAGGATGGACTGGCTCTGACTGCGCGGCAAAAGGCGAACCTGGCTAAGGACAACTGGGATGCGCCGATTATTTTTACGACGATGGTGCAATTTCTGAACGTGTTTTTTGCGCACGGGAGCCGGAACATACGCAGACTCCATAACTTGTGTGATGCAGTCATTATATTTGACGAAGTGCAGAAGGTGCCTACACATTGCATTTCTCTATTTAACCAGGCGCTGAACTTCTTGAAGGAGTACGGAGGCTCCAGTATCGTGCTGTGCACGGCGACGCAACCGGCGCTGCAGTTCGTGGAGCAGAAGCTGGAATTGGCAGAGGATGCTGAGATGATAAGTAATCTCGATGAGGTAATTGATGCGTTCAAGCGTGTTGATTTGATCGATAAAGCTACCGAGCGGGCCTGGAGTACGGAAGAATTGGCATGCTTTGTCCAAGACACCATTCAGGAAGCAGGCAATATTCTGGTCATCTTGAATACGAAATCGGTCGTTAAGTCGTTGTATGAGCGGTTGCAGGCGATGCGGGAACAGCATCAGTTCGGCGAGGACGAGGAAATCTTTTTGTATCATTTGAGTACGTCGATGTGTGCCGCCCACCGGTCTGCCATTTTAGAAACAGTAAGGGCGCATCTTGAAGCAGAGGAAAAAGTGATTTGCGTCAGCACGCAGTTGATTGAAGCCGGAGTAGATGTCAGCTTCAAGTGCGTTATACGCTCCCTTGCCGGATTGGATTCGATCGCGCAAGCGGCGGGACGATGCAATCGGCATGGCAAGGATGAGATCCGGAATGTCTACATTATCGACCACGCGGAAGAGAATCTGAAGCATTTGAAGGAGATTCAAATTGGCAAGGAACTGACACGCACGATGCTTGTCGATATGAAGCGGGATGCGAAGGCGCATGGCGGCCAGTTGCTGTCGCAGCAGGCGATGGAATTTAATTTTCAGAAGTTCTATATGAGGCTGGAAGCGGATTTGAATAATTTTGTGCCTAAGCTGCGCAAAAATATGACGGACTTGCTATATGCCGGACGGTATGAAACGGACAGCTATTTCCAGGCCTATCACAGGAAGAAGGAAGAGGAGCAGGCGAAGGACACATGGTTGCCGCTAGTTCTCGCCAATAGCTATGGCACCGCCGCGAAATATTTTCATGTTATTGACGATTATACTCGCGCTGTGATTGTTCCCTATGGAGGAGGCGCAGAAGTGATTGCCGACCTGAACGGAAGCGGCACGATCGATGATTTGACGCGTCTGCTGAAGCGGGCGCAGCAGTTCACGGTTAACCTGTATGAACACGATCTTCGCCAGTTGGATCGTAGCGGCGGATTGGACAGCTGTCTGGACGGAAAGGTGCTCGTATTGAAAGATGGGGCTTACAGCGAGCATTTTGGCGTGGATCTGAACAGCGACAGCGCGATGGGATTTTTAGGTTGTTTCTAGAAGAGTGAAGCCTATCTTTTACAGATAGGCTCCTAATAAAATACTATATTTTTCAATCCGCGCTATTCTAGCGACAACTTAAGCTATTATAGCACAAATAAGGTATTTGAGAATGCGAACATTTTTTGATTTTCTGTTCAGGTATGAAACAAAAAGTTCATATAATATTTTATTAGATTATCATTGACCCTGTTAAGAAGAGAGTATAGTATAAAAGATGTAAGAAAATTATGGAAAGGGGGCGGCGCGTTGATACGCAACAGCATTGAGTTCGAAGTGTTCGGGACTTACGCGTTGTTTACAGATCCGTTAACGAAACTGGGCGGGGAGAAGATGTCATATCCAGTCCCGACCTTTCAGGCGCTAAAAGGAATAGTAGAATCCATTTACTGGAAACCTACAATATTATTTGTTGTGGATGCCGTTCGCGTTATGAATCCGATTCGAATGGAGTCCAAAGGGGTTCGCCCGCTGGATTACGGCGGCGGCAACACACTGGCATATTACTCCTATTTGAAAGATGTTCGTTACCAATGCCGGGCTCATTTCGTGTTCAACCCGAACCGGTCGGACTTGGAGTATGATCGCAACGAACATAAGCACCACAATATTTTGAAGCGCGCGTTGCGGGCGGGAGGACGCCGGGATATTTTCCTCGGAGCAAGAGAATGCCAAGGTTATGTGGAGCCATGCGAGTTTGGCGAAGGAAAAGGCTTCTACGATGATTATGGCGATCTCCACTTTGGCACGATGGTACATGGCATTAATTATCCGGATGAGACGGGCAGGAAGCAGATGGAGACGCGGCTGTGGAATCCGGTTATGAAGAACGGCTACATTTACTTTATAACGCCGGAAGAGTGTCAGATGGTTCGTCCCGTGGCTGAGATGGAACCGAAGACGTTCGCGGCCGGGGAGATCGAGGCGGTTGAGGAACTGGAGGTCCGGCTGGAAGCGGAGGGAAGCCGATGAGCTGGTTGCAGCAATTATATGAGACGTATGAATCGAACCTGGATCGGGTCGGGGTTGTCGAGAAGAAGCATAACGGGCAGGAATTCACGCTGCTTCCGATTTCTCATACGACACAGACGGCACATATTGAAGTTCGGGTCACGGAAGACGGGGAATTCCATTCAGCCATCGTCGTTGACAAGAGCGATGCCAGTACTTTGATTCCGTGCACAGAGGACTCCTCGAGCCGTTCGGGGACTGCCGTATTTCCTTATCCGCTGCATGATAAGTTAAGCTATGTGGCTGGAGACTACATTGACTATGGCGGACAAGCCAAGAAAGCGGATCAGTTCAAAGCCTATATCGAAAAGCTGGAAGAATGGGCTTTGTCGCCATTTCGCCATGCTCATGTCGCCAGTATTTTTAAGTACCTGAATAAAAAAAGGCTCGTTCGCGATCTGGTTGAAAAAGAGAACCTGTTGTCCCTGGATGGCAACGGTTGTCTGCTTGGCAAATGGGATAAAAAATACGGTGACGAGAAACCCCCGTTGTTTGGCGTGCTCAATGGCGAACAAGAAAGCGCATTCATTCGTTTTACGGTCTACTCCCCGGTTCGGCCGCTTAAGGAAGTGTGGAAAGATCCGGAGGTCTATGATTCGTTCATCCGCTACTATAACAGCAAGCTGGGCAACACCAAGCTGTGTTATGTGACGGGGCAATTGGTGCCAGGTACGGACAAGCATGCGAACAAAATACGAAATCCGGCAGACAAAGCGAAGTTGATCTCGGCCAGCGATACAAGCGGCTTTACGTTCCGGGGCCGGTTCAGCAGCAGCCAGGAAGCGGCGGGCATTAGCTATGAGGTATCGCAAAAAGCCCATAATGCGCTGAAATGGCTTATTCACCGCCAAGGGAAAATCATTGATGGGCGCGTATTTCTCGTATGGTCGAACGATGCGGTTGACGTGCCGGCTCCCGGAGAGGATACCTTTGCCCTATTTCCGGAACAGAGCGCGGCGCATAAAAGGGAGTCTTTTACGAACGAAGGGCTGGCGCGGGACATTGGCAGTGCTTTGGCTGGATATGGAACGGAACAGAAGGTGTCGCTTCCGAATCCCGCTGTAAATCTGCTTATCCTTGATTCTGCCACGACCGGGCGCATGGCGGTGCTCTATTATCGCAATCTGGACAAGAAGCATTATTTTGAGAAGCTGGTGGAATGGCATTCCAGTTGTGTATGGCTGCACCGTTATCGCAAAGATGAGAATGGTGATTATGTTCAATTTTTCGGCACACCGGCGACGAAAGATATTGCTTATGCCGCTTACGGAACATCAGCCAGCGACAAGCTCATAAAAGGGCTGATGGAACGCATGCTGCCGTGCATGGTAGACGGCGTCAAAATTCCGGCGGATATTGTGAATAGCGTTGTTCGCCGCGCGTCCAATCCGGTGGCGATGGAGAAGTGGGAATGGGAGAAGACGCTGAGCATTGCTTGCGCGTTAGTCAATAAAGTTTATGAGAAGGAGGGGTTCCAGGTGGCACTGGACAAGGAGAATACGGACCGAAGCTATTTGTTTGGGAGATTGCTGGCGGTGGCTGATATTTTGGAACGGCGTGCGCTAGGTTCGGAAGAGACGCGCGCAACGAATGCCATTCGCTATATGAACTCGTTTGCGCAGCATCCGGAGCGGACGTGGAGGGTGATTCAAGCGGGCTTGCAGCCGTATCAGGCGCGATTGGGCGCGAAAGGCACGGATCTGACGAAATTGATGGATGAGATTCTATCAAAATTCAAATATGAAGACTTTAATGACAAGCCATTATCCGGAAAGTACTTGCTGGGACTCTCCAGCCAAAGACATGACTTTTTCCAAGGGAAGAAGAAGGAAGAAAATAAAACCAAACAATCCACCGAAGGAGAGAATCAATCATGACAATCCTCGATCATAAAATTGATTTTGCTGTTGTATTTTCTGTGACCAAAGCCAATCCGAACGGTGATCCGTTGAATGGCAACCGGCCGCGTCAAAACTATGACGGTCATGGTGAAGTGTCGGATGTGGCGCTGAAACGGAAAATTCGAAACCGGCTGCAAGATCTCGGCGAGCCTATTTTTGTCCAGTCCAATGATAGAAATGATGATCAGCTAAAAAGTTTGCGCGAGCGGGCGGAAGCAAACGAGGCACTGGCAAAAATATTAAAACAAAAAGACGGTTCCGGCGAAGAGTTCGCGAAAATCGCTTGCGAACAGTGGATCGATGTCCGTAGCTTCGGACAGGTATTTGCCTTCAAGGGCAGTGGAGATAAAGGGGTGTCTGTTGGCGTGCGCGGTCCGGTATCGATACATACGGCAACGAGCGTCGATCCGATTGATATTACGAGTATGCAGATTACGAAGAGCGTCAATTCGGAGCCGAGCGAGAAAAGAGGATCGGACACAATGGGCATGAAGCACCGCGTAGATTTCGGCGTTTATGTCTTCTATGGCAGTATCAATACGCAGTTAGCGGAGAAGACGGGCTTCACTGTGGAGGATGCGGAGAAAATCAAGCAGGCGCTCGTTACGCTGTTCGAAAACGACGCGTCTTCCGCCAGACCGGAAGGAAGCATGGAAGTGCACAAGGTATATTGGTGGGAGCATAGCTCCAAGTTGGGTCAATATTCATCCGCCAAGGTGCACCGCTCCTTGCATGTCAGCAAAAATAAGGAAGAACCAAAATCGTTCGAAGAAGACTATGACGTTACACTGAACGAACTGGAAGGTCTGAAGGTTGAGATCATCGATGGGCTATAATGATGAGGATAGTTATTTAATGCTATCGGGCATCCAGCATTTTCAATTTTGCAAGCGACAATGGGCATTGATTCATATTGAACAGCAGTGGGAAGAGAATGTGAAGACGATTGAAGGGCAGCATCTTCATCGTAATGCGGATCAACCGTTCACAAGAGAAAAGCGCGGCGACAGACTTGTCGTCCGCGCTATGTCTGTGAAGTCGCATGAATTGAAGCTGACAGGCGTCTGTGATGTGGTAGAGTTCGTGCAGGATAGCCGCGGAGTGCCGATTAACGGAGCTGAGGGCAAGTACATGGCTTATCCGGTGGAGTATAAACGCGGCAAGCCGAAGACCGATGAATCGGATGTGCTGCAACTAGCGGCCCAGGCGGTCTGTCTGGAAGAAATGTTGTTGTGCGATGTGCAGACCGGATATATTTTCTATCAAGAATTGAAGCGCCGTATCGAGGTGCCGCTTACAGATGAGGTGAAACGAAGGGTCAGAGCGGTTGCGGCGGAGATGCAAAAGTATTTTAAGCGCAACCATACGCCGAAAGTAAAAACCGGGCCCTTTTGCAAAAACTGCTCGCTGCAATCTATCTGCCTGCCGGCCTTGATGAACAAACGGACGGTAAAAAGCTATATTGAGGGGAAGATGAAAGATGAAGCGTCTCCTTAACACGTTATATGTAAACCAGCCGGACGTTTATATGGCATTGGACGGGGACAATATTGTACTGCTTAAGGGAGAAGAAAAGCTGGGCCGTCTTCCGTTGCATAATCTGGAGGCTATCGTCGCTTTCGGTTATACAGGAGCAAGTCCTGCGTTGATGGGGTATTGTGCGGATCGGAATATCGCGATCACCTTTATGACGATGACCGGCAGATTTCTGGCCAGGGTCATTGGACAGAGCAAAGGCAATGTAGTGCTGCGGAAGAAGCAATACATTGTGTCTGAGGATGAAAGCTTGTCCGCGCAAATTGCACGCAATTTTATTGTCGGCAAAATTTATAACCATAAGTGGATGATTGAGCGGATGACGCGAGACTACCCGCTGCGGATCAATGTCGATCAGTTCAAGGAGCTTTCCGCGCAGTTATCGTCCCTTATGCTGGAAGTACGGGCTTGTGAAGATCTGGAACGTCTGCGAGGTTTAGAAGGACAAGCTGCAGTCAGTTACAATAAGGCTTTTGGCCAAATGATTCTGCAACAGACAGACGATTTTTACTTTCATTCCCGTTCACGCAGGCCCCCCTTGGACAATGTAAATGCGATGTTGTCGCTTGCGTACACATTGCTGGCGAATGATATGGCCTCCGCATTGGAAGCGGTCGGACTGGATGCTTACGTCGGATTTTTGCATCGCGATCGTCCGGGGCGAGCATCACTTGCTCTGGACGTGATGGAAGAGCTGCGGGGAATCTATGCGGACAGATTTGTTCTCACCTTGATTAATAAAAAGATTGTGAACAAAGATGATTTTTACAAGAAGGAAAACGGCGCCATCTTGATGACAGATGAGGCGAGAAAAAGATTTTTACACGCATGGCAAGATAGGAAACAAGAAAAGATTATGCATCCCTATCTGGGAGAGAAAATCAGTTGGGGGCTTGTCCCGCACGCCCAGGCCCTGTTGCTAGCTCGTCATTTACGTGATGATCTAGATGAATACCCTCCATTTCTCTGGAAGTAGGTGGTATAATTGTTGGTACTAATCACTTATGATGTCAGCACGACCAGCATTGCCGGGCAGCGCAGGTTACGTAAAGTCGCAAAGTTATGCCAAAATTATGGTCAGAGAGTGCAAAACTCTGTTTTTGAATGCAATGTAGACGCAGCTCAATTCGCCAGCTTGAAGATCCAACTTATCGATATGATTGATGAAAAGGAAGACAGCCTGCGATTTTATCAATTAGGAAATAACTACAAAAGCAAGTTGGAGCATGTCGGCGTGAAGGCATCGATCGATATGGAAGGGACGCTAATCTTTTAGTGCGAATGTGTAGTGCACATGAAATCCCTGGGGGATTCGCACCATGTTTTTTCTGTATTATGGGTAATAACCATTTTGTGGTTCGTTGCGGGAGTGAAAAATGACCTAGTTTATATTGATTCTAGAGCTAATTTGATTAATTGAATCATAGTAAGAACGAAAAATGATTGTAACAATCATTTTTCGCTGTCGCATCCTACGCGGATGCGTGGATTGAAATATAAATGGCGCGGACAACTTCCTCTTTGTCGTACGTCGCATCCTACGCGGATGCGTGGATTGAAATTTCGGTCGTCAGGCCCTCCATCGGGTTGTTTACGTCGCATCCTACGCGGATGCGTGGATTGAAATACGTTAAGCCCTCCTTATTAAGAATATTTGGCTTGTCGCATCCTACGCGGATGCGTGGATTGAAATACGTCCATGCTGCCGCTGTGCTGGATGTCTTGCTGTCGCATCCTACGCGGATGCGTGGATTGAAATAACGCTGGAGTACGCACGCCAACTGGTCAAAGAAAAGTCGCATCCTACGCGGATGCGTGGATTGAAATATTATTCGGAATTACATCCCGAGCCACTAACTGAGTCGCATCCTACGCGGATGCGTGGATTGAAATTCGTGGTTAAGACCACACGAAAAAAAGAAGGGGACAGTCGCATCCTACGCGGATGCGTGGATTGAAATCTCTGGCGTCATTTGCCGCTCTACAACCTTGCGTCGCATCCTACGCGGATGCGTGGATTGAAATCGTCGATGCTCTTTGTGTCGCTGGGCATTGTGTAGTCGCATCCTACGCGGATGCGTGGATTGAAATTTCCGGCAGGCGATCCGCCTGATGCAAAAATTAGTCGCATCCTACGCGGATGCGTGGATTGAAATATCTACGCGATGACACCCATTTCATTTCTATTCCGTCGCATCCTACGCGGATGCGTGGATTGAAATGCTACGCCACACCCACGCCGTCATGTTGCTAGGTCGCATCCTACGCGGATGCGTGGATTGAAATAGAATTTGCCACAGAACAAAATCGAAGACCTGGCACGTCGCATCCTACGCGGATGCGTGGATTGAAATATTTAAAAGTGGGTGAGGGAAGACAACTAGCTGGAGTCGCATCCTACGCGGATGCGTGGATTGAAATGTTGATAACGCTGAATCTATTATCAAGTATCAGGTCGCATCCTACGCGGATGCGTGGATTGAAATTTAACATGGCCGAAAGGGCCGGTACCTCAATTAGTCGCATCCTACGCGGATGCGTGGATTGAAATACAGTTAACACAAAAGCTCAAAGGCGGGAATCATGTCGCATCCTACGCGGATGCGTGGATTGAAATCAGCAAGTGTAGGCATTTACGTCATCCTTCACGAGTCGCATCCTACGCGGATGCGTGGATTGAAATTCGCGGTATATGCGGATTAGATAATCGATCGCGGTCGCATCCTACGCGGATGCGTGGATTGAAATTGGTACTTTGATGCGCTGATCACATACATGACATTGTCGCATCCTACGCGGATGCGTGGATTGAAATACCATATTCTAACGATTGATACCGCAAGATACCGTCGCATCCTACGCGGATGCGTGGATTGAAATTCTTTTGGTTTCGCCATTCCAACCACCTCGACTTTGTCGCATCCTACGCGGATGCGTGGATTGAAATACTTGCTGTTCATCTTGATGATCGCAAAATCGCGTCGCATCCTACGCGGATGCGTGGATTGAAATTTGCAATCTGAAAACATACAGTGTTGGCTTACCCCGTCGCATCCTACGCGGATGCGTGGATTGAAATATTTATATGATGCTTGTTAGAATTATTGCGGACAGGTCGCATCCTACGCGGATGCGTGGATTGAAATTTTATTAATTGAATCATTAATGGCAGAGGGTATTGTCGCATCCTACGCGGATGCGTGGATTGAAATAGAATCGGATGAGCAGCTTAGAGTGCTTCCAACGTCGCATCCTACGCGGATGCGTGGATTGAAATCCCATGCGTGGGGCGTACATCTTCGACCACTATGTCGCATCCTACGCGGATGCGTGGATTGAAATAGTCCCCTGGATGGACTTTATGTAAGGGGTTTTTGTCGCATCCTACGCGGATGCGTGGATTGAAATTTGACACAACGGTTCCCGCTACTGACACCTCTAAGTCGCATCCTACGCGGATGCGTGGATTGAAATTCGATGCTGCTGCTTACAATCCCACGCAAGGCCTGTCGCATCCTACGCGGATGCGTGGATTGAAATAATGCGGCGCAAAATATCAGCCATCATCATCAACGTCGCATCCTACGCGGATGCGTGGATTGAAATGCTAGATGCTCGTATTGATGATCAGGCAGCTTGGTCGCATCCTACGCGGATGCGTGGATTGAAATTTCCGGCAGCCGTACGATAAGCGCAGGATGATTGTCGCATCCTACGCGGATGCGTGGATTGAAATGAAATGCTCCGGCCAGACCTTGAGTTGATGTTCGGTCGCATCCTACGCGGATGCATACCGTAATAAAAGCCCGCTTGCGAGAAAATTAACTCACAAAGTCAGCGGAGCCGCATCCCCCTATTACTGCGCCTCTGCCGCAGATTTTCCCTCTATCCTCATGCCTAACGATCACCTCCCACCTCCCTCCACCCAAAAATACAACGACAGCTTTCTCCGTACATGCACTTCTGGGCCATTGCCTACATACAATGTATCACTGCGCCGGGATTCGGCTTGCTGCGAGGAGATACCGCTAGGCGCAAGACGCAGAATAGAACGTTGTCAGACTCCTGGAGGTGGCTAGCATGACGGGTTTATTTGCTGCAATCGCCGTGTTCATCAAGCAATTGACGCTACTTGTATCCTACGTCAAGAACAATGCGTTTCCGCAACCGTTGGCGGAAGAGGATGAGATGAAGCATTTGCAGCGGATGGCGGAAGGCAATGCACAGTCGCGGAATACGCTCATTGAGCACAATCTCCGCCTGGTTGCGCACATCGTGAAGAAATTCGACAACACGGGAGAAGACTTGGAGGATTTGATTTCCATCGGCACGATCGGGCTCATCAAAGCGATTGAGAGCTTCCAGCCAAACAAGGGAACGAAGCTGGCGACCTTCGCCGCACGCTGCATCGAGAACGAAATCTTGATGCATCTGCGCTCCTTGAAAAAGACGCGCAAAGATGTCTCGCTTCACGATCCAATCGGAACGGACAAGGAAGGCAATGAGATTACGTTGATCGATATTCTGGGCACGGACGGCGATGAAGTGGTCGATAAAGTGCAGCTCAAGATTGAGAAAAGCAAAATTTACCGGAATCTGGACATTCTCGATGAGCGGGAGCAGGAAGTGATTCGCGGCCGCTTCGGGCTGGATGGGGGCGGAGAGGAACGGACCCAGCGGGAGATCGCCAAGGAGTTGGGCATCTCGCGCAGCTACGTTTCCCGGATAGAGAAGCGGGCATTAATGAAGCTCTATCATGAATTCTACAAAAATAAAGGTCACATGTAGCAGCCGCATCACGAAATGGCCAGCCCGGTCCTGGTCCAGTACGCCCCACCGCTGTCCCGTGCAACACGGCCGCAGAGCCGTGCTGCGCGGGCATTCGCGATCGGCGGGACCCATCACGTCGTGCGGCGGCTCTGAATGGTGCCGTCCTGCCTGTGAATGACAATATCGGCGCCGTCAGACGCCTTCCGATGCTGAGCGTATTGGACGGCCTCCTGCTTCGTCTGCGCCGTCATGAGCGGATGCTCCCGCCCTTCGGCTGTAACGGCCCAGTCCTCCCCGGCCGGGACGACATGGAGGATAGTTGTGCTCATTCCACGGCATTCGGCTTCCCTCCTTGCTGCATAGGGTTGTCCATACTTTACCCGAATGCGCCTTCCGGCAAACCGGGCACCTGCTCCGACCGGGCGAATTTGCTATAATGAACGAGCCGGAACAACGAGATGGACGAGAGGAAGGAAGATGGCAATGACATCAGAGGCGAACACAGCAGAAGTACTCAGCAAGGGAACGGACAGCCCGGTGCCCCGTTACATATGCCGCCGCGTGCCGGACGGCAATCCGAATTGGATGGAGGCGGAGGCGGCCGTTCTGGCCGATGTCGTCACCGGGGAAGCTCCGCGCTATCGCACGCAGGTTCAGGCCTGCTGGTCAGAGCACACCTTATATCTTCGCTTCGAATGCGAGGATGAGCGGGTTGTGAGCCCCTATACGAAGCGGGATGATCCGCTGTTCGAAGCTGACGTGGTGGAATGCTTCATCCAGCCGGGTGAAGACGGAGCCGTCTATTATGAATTCAACATCAGCCCGCATAATATCGTCTTCGACTCGCGAATCGTATGTGAGCCCGGTAAGGAGAAGCTGTTCCAGCCTGAATGGGATGCCCGACAGCTGCGGACAGCGGTAACCTATGTCGCCGAGCCGAAGCGGCTCCTTGTCTATGAGGCGGCGATCGCGTTCGACGATCTGGAGCGGGCGCCCCAGCCCGGGGACTGTTGGCGCATCAACTGGTTCCGGATCGACGAGGGGGAGGACGGAATACGGACCTTCGATGCCTGGTCGCCGACGGGAGCGGTCAATTTCCATGTGCCGGAACGGTTCGGACGGTTCATGTTCGAAGCATAGATAAGCGTCCACGATAAGCTATTCCAATGAAGAAGGCTTCTCGCAAGCGGCTGGTACCAGCCGAAGCGGGAAGCCTTTGTCATGAAGCAGGCGCCGCACGCGCGAAGCAGCAGGAGACTGCTGCTCTTCCTTCATAAATCGTGTCATTATGATGTGTGCCCGAATCAGGCCCAACTGCATACGTTAGAAGCAAAGGATAACCGGAAAGGATGATGAGCTTATGGTAAGGAAGCTGCGAGCATGGGATATCATCTTGGTGTTGTTCGTGCTTTTGGTCATCGTGTGCCTTCTGCTGTTCGGACTAGGGCTGTAACTTGGCTCTACCCTAAAAACAGGACATATTTTTTTCACAAATGGCAAATACTGAACGCATATAACTGAAAATCAGACTGGATGCAGGAGGTGAATCAATGGCGACTTCGGCCAAATCCGGGTCATCCGGGTCCTCAACTTGGACTTCCGGAGGAACGACCATCTCGGAGAAAGAGTATAAGCAGATCGCCAAGCAGCGTGAACCCTCCCGCCCCGTATGGAAAAATTGCGTACGGGCTTTTTTGGTGGGAGGAACGATCTGCCTGATTGGACAAGCCATTGAACAAATATTAATCACGTTTTTCGATATGACGAAAAAAGACGCAGCAGGCCCGACGGTCGTGATTCTTGTGCTGGCTTCCGTTATTCTGACAAGCCTAGGCGTCTATGACAAACTCGCGCAATGGGCTGGCGCGGGCACGGCGGTTCCCGTGACCGGGTTCGCCAATTCGATGTGCTCCGCGGCGCTGGAGCATCGCAGCGAAGGGCTCGTGCTTGGGGTCGGCGGCAATATGTTCAAGCTGGCCGGCTCTGTCATCGTGTTCGGAACGGTGGCGGCCTTTTTCATTGCGCTCATCTATTTCATTTTCGGGATACAGTTCCAGCATTGATGCCGGACATTCCCAGATGGTAAAGGAGGCAATCCGATGCGTACAGGACGCCATACATGGCGGTTCGCCAATCAACCGGTTATTATCGGCACCTCGACCGTAGTAGGCCCCGAAGAAGGAAAGGGGCCTCTGGCCGCAGACTTTGACTTTGTTCACGAAGATTTGGATTTGAAGGAGCCAAGCTGGGAAAAGGCGGAACGCAAGCTGCTGGAGCAGGCCTCCCAACTTGCCATCGTCAATGCGAACATTACGCAGGATGACCTGGATTATTTCGTCGGCGGAGACCTGATGAACCAGATTATCAGCAACACCTTCGCCGCTCGCGGGCTGGGAGTGCCTTACATTGGGGTATTCGGGGCATGCTCCACCTCGATGGAGGCGCTGGCCCTCGGATCGCTGCTAGTCGATTCCGGCAACGCGAATATCGTCATGGCCGGGACGTGCAGTCACAACTGCTCTGCAGAGAAGCAGTTCCGATATCCGACGGAATACGGTTCCCAGAAGCCGCCTACGGCGCAATATACCGTGACCGGAGCCGGTGTGGCGATTGTCGGCAAAAAAGGCAACGGACCGAAAGTTACGGCCGCGACTATCGGCAAGATTGTCGATCTGGGCATCAAAGATCCGTTCAATATGGGAGCGGCCATGGCGCCGGCCGCTGTCGACACGATTCAGACCCATTTGACCGACTTGAAGCGCAGTCCCGGCTATTACGACATGATTGTGACCGGAGATTTATCTACTGTCGGTTACGGGATCGCCAAAGATTTGTTCAAAAAACACGATATCAACATTCAGACGACGAACTACCAGGATTGCGGGCTGATGATGTACGACATGGTCAAGCAGAAGCAGGATGTGCAAGCGGGAGGAAGCGGGGCGGCTTGCTCGGCCGTCGTCACCTACGGCCACATTCTGAAGCGGATGAGGCAGGGCGAACTGAAGAAGGTGATGATCGTGGCGACCGGAGCCCTTATGTCCCCGCTGTCCTACCAGCAGGGAGAGAGCATTCCTTGCATCGCTCATGCCGTGACGATTGAGATGGGAGGAGACGAATCATGATCTTTGTGTGGGCATTTATCGTAGGAGGGCTGATCTGCGTCATTGGGCAGCTAATGTTCGATGTCGCGAAGCTGACCCCGGCGCATACGATGGCGCTGCTGGTCGTCACCGGCGCGATCGTTGACGGCTTGGGCTGGTACGAGCCGTTGATCGAATTCGCCGGTGCAGGCGTGACGGTCCCGATCACGAGCTTCGGCAACTCCCTGGTGCACGGGGCGCTTACCGATCTGAAATCGGATGGATGGATTGGCGCCGTCAGCGGCATATTCAAGACGACAAGCGCGGGAATATTGGCGGCGATCGTGTTCTCCTTCCTGGCATCGCTCCTCGTGCGTCCCAAAGGCTAAGCGCGGATTGAGCAGACAAGCTCCGCAACCTGAACAGGTGCGGGGCTTCTTTTATGGGATTAATTAGCTTGAGGGCGAAATGAGTTGTTGATGTACCTTCACCATAGAATGGTGTAAAATGAGGAAATGTAAGGCAACTGAGCTTAGGATCCCCATACTTAATAAATTATAAATTTTAGGTAAATTTCCTTGTATTGACATTATTGAAGGAGGTTTTTCCTTGCATTCGCAATCATCGCTGCATTCGATTATGGAACAGATCCAGTCTACGTTGGATCAATGCATATTAGGGAAGTCATTCGAGATTGAATTAATGCTTACCGCCATGGTGGCTGGCGGCCATGTGCTTATCGAGGATGTTCCGGGAACGGGCAAGACGCAGCTGGTCAAATCATTGGCGCGCACGATGGACGGGGTGTTCCGCCGGGTCCAATGCAATCCTGACCTGCTGCCGACCGATATTACCGGCGTTTTTATTTTCCATCCCAAAGACCAGCAGTTCGTGTTCCGTCCCGGACCGGTCATGTGCAACGTGCTTCTTGTGGACGAGATCAACCGGGCGACGACGAAGACACAATCCGCCCTGCTGGAGGCGATGGAGGAGCACCATATTACGGTGGACGGCGAAACTTTTGAGCTGCCCGTTCCGTTCATGCTCTTCGCCACTCAGAACCCAATCGAGTTCGAAGGAACGTTCCAGTTGCCCGAAGCTCAGCTTGATCGCTTCATGTTCAAGATCAACCTGGGCTACCCTGATGAAGCGATGGAGCGGGCGATGCTGACTCGCCATGTGCTGGGACAGCCATCCGAGCGGGTCCAGCCGATTACGGATATTTCGGTGATTGAGCAGATGCGGGAAGCTGCTCGCGGCATTCATATCGACGATGCCGTCGCTTCCTATATTATTGATGTGGTCCGTGCGACGAGGATTCACCCGCACATCGTGCTGGGCGCAAGCCCGCGCGCTTCCGTAGCGCTCATGCAGGCGGTCAAAGCCCGCGCATGGATTCAAGGCCGGCGATATGTCACTCCCGATGATGTCAAGGCGCTGCTTCCGTTCGTCCTGGCTCACCGCCTCGTGCTCGATATGGAAGCGAAGATGGAGGGTCTGACCGCGGAGCAAGTGCTTATGGATGCGGTCCGAGGCGTGCCGGTACCGGTCCGGATGGAGCTGTAGCATGAATTCGCCGCAGCTGGTGCCCCGCCGTCCGCGTTCGCGGAGACGGATATTTTTTATTGCGTTCGTCATTTATGTCAGTTGTGTTTTCTATTTTCTGTTCCAGGGCGGCAAGACATCCTTCATGCTGCTGTCGATGGCCACCGTGCTTGCCGTCTATTGGACATGCGGGTGGTTCGGGGGCGTGAATAAGGTGCAGGGACAGCGTATGGTCCGCAGAGGGACAAGCCAGTTCCTCCCCGCCCAATCCCGCATCCTGGTCTCGGTGGAGCTGCGCGTTCCGGGATGGATTCCGCTACCTTATGTTATCGTGCAGGACGGGCTGTACCGCTTCGATGAACTGTACAGTCAAGCGGAGTCAGCCGTTACCCTGAACGCCGGGAGGCAGGCCGTCTGGACGTACCGGACGCCGCCGCTTCCGCGCGGAGCATACCATTTGGATGCGACCACATGCTTGTCCAAAGATTTATTCGGCATTTTCGAGCAGCGCGGACAGTTCCATACGCCGTCCTCCTTCTCCATCTTGCCGGCCACGGTTCCGATCCCTGCCTGGAGCCAAGCCGGCCATCAAGCGGTCCAGCCCGGACAGACGCAAGCGATGGATAAGAGGAAGCGGGAGTCAACCCAATTGAACGGCATACGGGAATACGTGCCTGGCGATCGTCTCTCGCGCATTCATTGGAACGCCACCGCCAAGACCGGAAGCTTGAAATCGAAGCAGTTCGATCAGGAAGTGCAAGCTCCAATCCTGATCGTGCTCGATATCAGGACCGCCTCCTATGAGAGTCCGGCTAGCTTCGAATTGGCGCTCTCGGCAGCGGCATCGATTGCGCAATATGCGAAGGCGAACAGGCATCCGGCCTATTTGGCCGGAATCGGCGGCTCACTTCATTGGTGGGACGCCATGGCGCTCGCACGCGAACCGGTAGCTTACAAGCAGTGGCTGTCCACCATTGAGCCGGAGATCCCCAATCCGCAAGTGAATGACCGGATTGGCACGATGCTGGCGCAGCGCGCCTCACTGCTGCGCGGGGCGTCCGTCGCCTGGATCAGCGGGACGATGACATCCGGCGATATGGCGGCTATCGGCGGCCTTCGCTCCCTTGGCGGCAGCGGCACGTTCATTCATGCCGCTCCCGGCAGAGGCCCTGATGAAGCCAGCCTGCTTCGCGACTTGGCGAAGCAGGGCTTTGACTATAAATGGCTGGATGAACTGAACCATCTTCCTAAGCTGCTTGGAGGTGGGATGACATGGAAGTGAACCGGCAGCCGGAGTTCGCTTACTCGGCAAGCTCCGTTCAACCGGCAGGGCCCGGAATGATGAAGCGCTGGCTGCTTGGCGGTTGGAGTGAGCGCCTGTTCTGGACTTGCCTCGCCGTTATGGTATGGCAATGGATTGTGATGCTGGAGCCGTATTGGTATGACGAGACAATCGCGATGTCCAAGGACGCGCTCCTAATGATATGGGGAGTTTCTGTATTATTTCCCCGGCAATTTTTTGGCCGGCTGCTTATCGGGCTGCCGCTTGTAATGCGTGTCATATATATGGAGCTGATTCGCAATCATCTCTGGATTGAGGACGGAACGCGATGGGAGAGGCTGCAAGCCTTTCATCCTTATATATGGTTCGTTATCGGCATCTGGCTCTGCTATGAAGCGATCAACCAGATTGTCCGCGGGCCGGGCCGCATCATAATGTGGCTGCTCGTTCAAGTTGCCGTTTTCGGCATCCTGGATTCTTTTACCGAGGATATATTATGGGATCAGGTCGCATGGATCGTTGGGGCGGCGCTCGTATGGCTCATCGGGCTTCATTTCTCCCAGATGAAGCACAGCTATCCCGAGATGAAGCGAACGTCGCTGCGGTATCTGCTTCAGATGGCCGTAAGCGCCATCGTCGTTATTGCGCTGATCATCACGGTCGGGGTGAGCGTGCCCGGATTGGAGCCGATTCTGACGGATCCGTATACGGCCTGGACGAACCGGAACGGGACCGGCGGCACCTTCGTCGACCGTATCGTCTCGAACGTAACCGGTACCGGAGCGACGAGCCCCACCACTTCCGGCTACAGCAACCATGACAGCCAGCTTGGGGATGGCTTCCAGATGGATTATCAGCCGGTGATGACGGTAACCTCCGAAGCCCGCGGCTATTGGCGGGGGGAAGCCAAGGATATCTACACCGGTCAGGGCTGGGTCGATGCGAGGCGGGAAGAGAGGCTGGAGCCGATGAGTCTAGGCGAGCGGTTCGAGGCCGACGACGCCCCTTCGAAGCGGATTCAGACGAAGGAGATTATCCAGACGGTGCAGATTCAGAGCGATCAGGTATATCCGGTCCTGTTCGGCATGTATTCGGTAGCGGCCGTAGAGGAGCTGGAAGGCGTCGAGCCGGACGGACTCTCCTGGAACGGGAGAGAGAGCGAGGTCCGGTACGTGGGGAGAGGCGCTGCCCGCTATCCGATAAGCTATACGATTGTGTCCCATGTCCCGATCGTCTCGGAACAGGAACTGCGAGCCGCGCCCCCGTCCGAAGCGCCGGACAGCGCCTACCTGCAGCTGCCGGATCGCCTTCCGGCCCGAGTCGTCGACCTCGCGAGGAGCCTGACCGAAGGGGAGACGAACAACTACGACAAGGCCAAAAAAATCGAACAGTATTTACGGACCCAGTTCACTTATACGAATGTTCCAAATATTTCGAAGCGGACCAGCGACGATTTCGTCGACGGGTTTCTGTTTGAAATCAAAGAAGGTTACTGCGACTATTTCTCCACCTCGATGGCCGTCATGCTCCGCAGCGTGGGCGTGCCGACGCGCTGGGTGAAGGGCTATGCGCCCGGAGCCCGCGAAGGAGCGGATCGTCCGATGATGACGGGCTCCTTCGATCCCGATGAAGGCGGCCGCTTCCGCGTCACGAATGCGGATGCGCATTCTTGGGTAGAGGTATATATGGGGGAATACGGCTGGGTGTCCTTCGAGCCGACCCCGGGCTTCAGCATGCCGAGCCCGGAGCAGGCGGAGGAGCAAGAGCCCGACACGCCGGCCGAGCAGGAAGAAGAGACACAGCCTGAAGTGAAGGAAGAGAAGAAGGCCAGCATGCCGGAAGAAGAGACCGCGCTTCCCGCTTGGGTGATTACGGCAGCCCGAACGATCGTCGGCGCTGCGCTGCTCGGTGCCATTGCATGGCTTGTCCGGCAATGGGGCCAGGCCGGATTCTCGCTGCGTTGGCTGCGCACCTTCCGCCGGCGGATATCGCCGAATGATCGGGTCGTGCTCGAGACGGAGCTCTGGCTGAGCTACTGCCGGCTTCGCGGGCTGCGCAAGGAACCGCACGAGACGGTGCGCGAAGCGGCCTTCCGCTGGAGCGAGGGCCAGCAGGAGCTGGAGGCTTCCCTCCAGGTGATCGTGCCGATGTTCGAGCAAGCGAAATACAGCGGCGAACCGCTGGAGCAAGCCGATGTGGCCCGGTTCCGGGAAGCGGTAAGACAGTTCCGGCGCGTCCGCAAACGTTAATCTCCGCTTCCATGTCACGCAGGAAGCGGGAGACAGGGAGCCGGAATGTGACGAAATGAAGCCGTTCCGCACGGGAACGGCTTTTTTTTGCACGAAAATCAAAGAATATGGTATAGTTTTTCGTATGAAAACGAGGTGACTGTTTTGTTGGAAAGGCTTATTCCCCGTCTTCGGGTAAGCTCCGTATACGATATTGATTTGGACAAGTTGGCGGAACAAGGCATTCGCGGCATCATTACCGATCTGGATAACACGCTCGTCGGCGCCAAGGTGCCGGAAGCGACCCCGGAATTGGCGGCCTGGCTGAAGGAAGTCGACCGCCGCGGATTCAAGGTCGTCATCGTATCGAATAATGATCATACGCGCGTATCCCGGTTCGCCGTCCCGCTCGATCTTCCGTTTATTCATGCGGCCCGCAAGCCGGCGCAGCGAGCTTTTCGCCAAGCGCTGTCGCTGATGGGGCTGAAGCCGGATCAGACAGCTGTCATCGGCGATCAGATGCTGACGGATGTCCTGGGAGGCAACCGGCTCGGCATATTTACGATATTGGTGCAGCCTATCGCCATTCAGGACGAAGGCTGGGGAACCCGCATCAATCGGCGCATTGAGCGTTATGCCACGGCACGGTTGAAGCGAAGAGGATTGTGGCACGAGGAGGAGAAAAGGTGAAGGACAATCAAGAAAAGCAAGTATGCAGCGGCTGCGGTGTCACGGTGCAGACCGGGCAGGCCGATCAGATCGGCTATGTCCCGGCGTCCGCGCTGAATCGCTCGCCGCTGATTTGCCAGCGCTGCTTCCGGATCAAGCATTATAACGAGGCGGCTTCTGTTGCGCTGGATCAGGATGATTTTTTGCGTTTGCTGGGGCGAATCGGCCAGGAGGACGCGCTGGTCATCCATATCGTCGATTTGTTCGATTTTGACGGCAGCGTCATCTCCGGGCTGCAGCGGTTCGTTGGGAACAATCCGGTGCTGCTCGTCGTGAACAAGATCGACCTGCTGCCCCGTTCGACGAACTGGAACCGCTTGACGAACTGGGTACAGCGGCAGGCGAAGGAGCATGGCCTCCGCATCTTGGACGTCATTCTCGTCAGCGCCAAGCGCAATGCCGGCTTCGAACGGCTTGTGGAGCAGATGAGCCATTGGCGCCGCGGCCGCGACGTCTATGTCGTCGGGGCGACGAACGTAGGCAAGTCCACGCTGATTAACCGCCTGATTGGCGATTACAGCGATATGGATCGGGAGCTGACGACATCCCGTTACCCGGGAACGACTCTGGATCTCGTACATATTCCGCTGGATGACGGCAAGCATATCATTGATACGCCAGGCATCGTCTACACGAGCCGCTTGACGGAATTGGCCAGCCGGCAAGATCTGGGGGCCCTCCTGCCAGACAAGCCGCTCAAGCCGGCGGTCTACCAATTGAACGAAGGCCAGACGCTGTTTTTCGGAGCGTTTGCGCGCTTTGATTTTGTGGAAGGCGAACGCCAATCCTTTACATGCTATATCGCAAATGGGCTTCCGATCCACCGGACGAAGCTGGAGCGGGCAGACGCTTTGTACGAAGAGCACCGCGGGGAGCTGCTGGCGCCGCCGACACGGGAGCGACTGGATGAGCTTCCGGGCTGGACGAAGCATCAGTATCGGATCGGGACAGGCTCCGAGACCGATATATTCATCTCAGGGCTCGGCTGGATCAAATGCAACGGCAAGGAAGGGGCGCTCGTGGAGATTCACGCGCCCAAGGGGGTCAAGGTGCTGACCCGCCGCGCGATGATCTAGCACAATATACCGGGGGGAGCGGTTACCATGGTACGGAACGAACAGGCAGGGACGATTCGGCCTCCGGCGGCCATCGACAGCTCGACCGCTGTGTTCGCGGTCATCGGTGATCCGATCAAGCATTCCAAATCGCCGCTGATGCATAATGCCGCCCTGCGGGAGCTGGGGCTGAACGCCGTATATACGGCGTTCCATGTCGCGCCCGAGCGGCTTGAGCAGGCTGTGCAGGGCATGCGCGCTCTGGGCATCGGCGGAATGAACGTGACTATTCCGCACAAGGAAGCGGTCATGGCGCATCTGGACGAAGTGGATGAGAGCGCGACTGTCATCGGCGCCGTCAATACGATCGTCAACCGGAATGGCCGGCTGATCGGCTACAATACGGACGGGCTCGGGTTCGTCCGTTCGCTGCAGGAGGAGATGATCTCCGATCTCCGCCAGTCCCGGATCTTGCTGATTGGGGCCGGCGGGGCCGCGCGCGGCATCGCTTATGCGCTGCTGAAGGCGGGTTGCCGCAGCTTGCATATCGCCAACCGCACGCTGGGACGGGCCGAAGCGCTGGCAAGCGATCTGTCCGCCTTCGGAACGGTATCTGCCGTCCAGCTTGGCGAGCGGCCCGCGATCGATGCGCGCGAGGTGGATATCGTCATTCATACGACCTCGGTCGGCATGCATCCGGACGTGAATGCGCTGCCGTTCGATCCGGACTGGCTGCGGCCGGATATGATCGTAAGCGACATTGTCTACAATCCGCTGGAGACGGCCTTGCTGCGGGAAGCGAGCAAGCGCGGCTGCCGCACGCATAGCGGGCTCGGCATGTTCGTCTATCAGGGCGCGATCGCGCTGGAGCTGTGGACGGGAGCCGCTGCGCCAGCCGCCCTGATGCGGGAGCAGGTATGGAATACATTGCGTCACGACTAAATCATTTGAATACACCAATTTTGATATCAGACATATAAGGCAGGGACAAACATGTTAACAGGAAAACAAAAGCGCTATTTGCGCTCGCTCGCACATCATGTGCAGCCTATTTTTCAAGTAGGCAAAGGGGGAACCAATGATCAGCTTATCCGTCATATCGAGGAAGCGCTGGAGGTGCGCGAGCTGATCAAAGTATCGATCTTGAACAACTGCATGGACGATCGCTTCGAGGTGGCGGACGAATTGGCAAGCCGCTCGGGCGCCGAGCTGGTCCAAGTCATCGGGAAGACGATCGTGCTCTACAAGGAATCGGCTGAACATAAGCAGATTGAACTGCCATAACCGGCGGAGGTGCAGACGTGAGACAAATCGGGATTATGGGCGGGACGTTCAATCCGATCCACCTGGGGCATCTGGTGGCCGCCGAATGCGCCCGCGAAGCCGCAAATCTTGATGAGGTGTGGTTCATGCCCGCTCACGTGCCGCCGCACAAGACGAATCATCCTCAGGCGGACGGCAAGCATCGCCTGGAGATGACCCGGCTGGCTATCGCGGGCAACCCGTCGTTCCGGGCAAGTGATTGGGAGCTGGCCCGGGGCGGGGTGTCCTATACGTATGATACCGTCCTCTCGCTGCGGGCCGTCTACCCGGATGTAAGCTGGCATTGGATTATCGGCGCCGATATGGTTGCTTACTTGCCGAAGTGGCACCGGATCGACGAATTGATGCGTCTGATCCGCTTCGTCGGACTGCACCGGCCGGGCATTCTCTGGAACGAGGAGAAGCTGCCGCAGGCATGGCAAGGCCGCATCCTGGCCGCTGACATGCCCCAGATGGATATCTCTTCGACGGATATCCGGCAGAGAAGAGCGGCGGGACGCTCGATCCGCTATCTTGTTCCGGAAGCCGTCGAACATTATATGGCAAGGTGGGGATTGTATGAAGCTGACGCGCCAGCAATTGATTGAATCCGTCCAGGCGCAGATGCCGGCCGCGCGCTGGAAGCATACCCAGGGCGTCATGGATACGGCCGTTATTTTGGCCCGCCGCTTCGGAGCGGATCCGGAGAAGGCGGATCTGGCGGCGATTCTTCATGATGTTGCCAAATACTGGCCAACCGACCGGATGGAACGCGTCATTCGCGAAGAGAATTTGCCGCCTGTGCTGCTGGAATACGACAAGCAGCTGTGGCACGCGCCCGTCGGCGCGGTCGTTGCCGCACGGGACTACGGCGTGCAGGACGAGGAGGTGCTGGATGCGATCCGGTACCATACATCGGGCCGGGCGCCGATGACATTGCTCGACAAAATTGTCTGTCTGGCGGATTATATCGAACCCGGGCGCGATTTCCCGGGCGTGGAGCGAATCCGGGAACTGGCCGGTCAGGATGTCAATCTTGCGCTCATCGCCGGCTTCGATTCAACGATCGGCTTTTTGCTCTCCCAGCGCCGGCGTATTTTTCCGCTAACGGTCACAGCGCGGAACCGGCTGATTGAAGAATTAGAGCAATATTAGGGAAGCCTAAACGGCATAAGGGAAACGGAGCTGCGTGCAATTCCGTTGCCGGAGTGCCAGTATATGAGGATTAATGGAGGTTACGGTATGACCATTCAACCAAGAGAGCTGCTCGACATCGTCGTCGCGGCAGCGGAAGATAAAAAAGCGATGGATCTCGTCGTGCTCGATTTGCAGGGCATTTCTCTCGTCGCAGATTATTTCGTTATTTGCCACGGGAATTCCGATACCCAGGTACAGGCGATTACGAATGAGGTGCGCAAAAAGGTTCACGAGGCGGGCGTAGCGGTCCGGGGGATGGAAGGCTTGGATTCCTCGCGCTGGGTCCTGCTCGATCTGGGCGATGTCGTTGTCCACATCTTCCATCGCGAGGAGCGCGAATACTATAATATCGAGAAGCTGTGGTCTGACGCGAAAGTTGTGGAGATGGCATGACGCTGACCGCGGGCACGATAACACGGCTGCAGGTGGCGCGGGAGGTGTCGCCTTACGGCTACTTCCTGACAGACGGGGAACAGGACGTCATTCTTCATTATTCCGAACTGACAGGTTCCGTGAAGCCAGGGGACGAGGTCGACGTCTTTCTATTCTATGATACGGAGGATCGGCTTGCATCGACGATGAAGCGGCCGTATCTCACTCTCGATCAGATTGCGCCGCTCCAGGTGGCGGACGTTCATCCGCGATATGGCTGCTTCCTGGAAATGGGCATCGGGCGCCAGCTGTTGCTCCCGAAGGGCGAACTGCCCGATTACGAGCCGCTTCATCCCCAAGTCGGGGACACGGTCTATGTTAAGATGATCCACGACCGGGTAGGCCGGCTCGTGGCGCGGGCGGCGCTGGAACAGGACCTCGTTCCGCTGGCCTTCCATGCGCCGGATGCTTGGCGCAACACCTGGCACGAGGCCGTCGTCTACCGGGCGCTGAAGATGGGGACCTTCCTCGTGCTGGATGGCGGTCCGATCGGCTTCGGCGCCATCGGATTCCTGCACGAGTCGCTTCGGCCGCGGCCGCTCCGGCTCGGGGAGAAGGTGCGCGTGCGCGTCACTCATATTCGCGAGGACGGCCGCGTGAACGTGACGATGGCCGAACGCAAGGAGATTGGCATGGATATGGATGCGGATCGTCTGTTCTCGTTTCTGCGGGATCGTCCGAACGGGGCGATGCCGTATTCCGACGAGACGCCGGCTGATATTGTGAAGCAGCGGTTCGGCATGAGCAAGTCGGCATTCAAGCGTGCGGTCGGGCGGCTGATGAGAGCCGGGCTCGTCAAGCAGCAAGGAAGCTGGACGGAGCTGTCGGAGAAGGGCGCCACGATTGGCGCGGATGAGCTGCAGCAGATCCTCCAGACCGAGAAGCCGGCTCCGCCGCGGCCGAAGAAGCGCTGACACGCGGCAGGCGAAGAAGCGCTGGCAACGGCGCAGGTGAAGAAGCGCTAACCATGCCGCAGCGCGAGGGAAGGACGGAGAGGCTGATGGAATCTTATGGCCGCTTTGCCGCGGTCTATGACCGCTTGATGGAAGATATGCCTTATGACGCCTGGGTGGAATTCGCCGAGCAGGCATGGAGACGCTATATGCCGTCGAAGCCGGAGCGGATCGTCGACCTGGGCTGCGGAACGGGCAATATTACGCTTCCGCTCGCCGTCAGAGGATATGCGCTGACCGGCATCGACCTGTCAGAGACGATGCTGGCCGTCGCCGAGCAGAAGGCCGCCTCCGCGCCCGCGAAGTCGGGCAGCATCCGTTGGCTGTGCCAGGATATGCGGGAATGGAATGGCGGCGAGCCGGCTGACGCAGTCGTGTCGTTCTGCGATTGCCTGAATTACATTACCGAAGAGGCGGATGTGAAGCGGGTGTTCGCCGCCACGTTCCGGCAGCTGCGCGCCGGCGGCGTCTTCTTGTTCGATGTGCATCATAGGCGCCAGTTCGAGTCGTACGCAGACACGCAGCCTTTTGCGTATGACGACGACGACCTGGCATACATTTGGTTCTGCGATTATGATGAGGAGAGACGGGAGATCGAGCATCAGCTGACTTTTTTCATCCGGCAAGAGGCAGGAGCCCTGTTCGAACGGATCGACGAAGCCCATGTTCAGCGCGCCTATGAGACGGAAGCGATGGCGTCCTGGCTGCGCGAGGCCGGATTTGCCCGAGTGGAGATGTACGCTGACTTCGGATGGTCTCCGCCGGACGGCCAGTCCGCGCGCATTTTCTATGCGGCATTGAAGGAATAGCCGGCCGTGAAGCAGCGGCTAGGCGACAATCGTTGACAATATCCTTACTTTTCATTATGATATAACTACTTGCGTAAGCTGGGTAAGGTTATGCATAATTGAAGAAGTGCAATAAGACTGTGATGAGGATTAGTAGCTTGATGCGCGCATCGCACAGAGAGCCGGCGGTTGGTGGAAGCCGGTGATGGGCAGGAGCGAACTCGCCTCGGAGTCTCACAGCCGATCGGCAGGGAGGCTGTGACGATTCACCGGCGTTAACGGTGCAGAGGGAGTGGAAGGCAAAGCATGCCTTTCGCTAACTAGGGTGGTACCACGGGAATTGAACCTCTCGTCCCTAGCGTTTTTCGCTAAGGGCGAGAGGTTTTTTGCTGTATCGGAATAGATAAGCGGCGGGCACGCGTGACGTTTCGGTTGCAGCACCATGAACCTGGCCCGGTACCGGGCCGTGTCCCGCGGATACGGAACGGAAGCGGGAGGTTCCCGCACGAATCGGGCGGACTGGTGCCTGATTCCTTGAGAGGGCAGGAAGGGCCCGTCTCTTGCGGGTTCAAGCAGGATGATATTCGCATAAGGTGCGGGGCGGGCTGCGCGCGCAGCCTTCACCGGGCACGGCAAGGAGGATAACGGATGAGTCAAGAAGTCAATCAGCCGCATGGCTATCAACCGCAAATTTTGGAGAAAAAGTGGCAGCAGTACTGGGAGGAGCGCAAGACATTCGCTACGGAGGAGAACTCCAGCAAGCCGAAGTTCTACGCGCTCGACATGTTCCCGTATCCTTCAGGTGCAGGGCTGCACGTCGGCCACCCGGAAGGATATACAGCGACCGACATCATTTCCCGATTCAAGCGCATGAAGGGGTACAATGTGCTTCATCCGATGGGTTGGGATGCGTTCGGCCTTCCGGCCGAGCAGCACGCGCTCGACACGGGCGAGCATCCGCGCGACATTACGGTGAAGAATATCAACAATTTCCGCCGCCAGATTAAGTCGCTCGGCTTCTCTTATGATTGGGACAGGGAGATCAGTACGACCGATCCCGACTATTACAAATGGACTCAGTGGATCTTCATCCAGCTCTACAAGCGCGGACTCGCGTATGAAGCGGAGATTCCGGTGAACTGGTGCCCGGCGCTCGGAACCGTGCTGGCCAACGAGGAAGTGATCGACGGCAAGTCGGAACGCGGCGGCCATCCGGTCATCCGCAAGCCGATGCGGCAATGGGTGCTGAAGATTACCGAGTATGCGGAGCGGCTGCTCGAAGATCTGGATGAGCTGGATTGGCCGGAGAGCCTGAAGGATATGCAGCGCAATTGGATCGGACGCTCCGAAGGGGCAGAGGTCCGCTTCGCGATCGACGGACGTGAGGACTACATCACCGTGTTCACGACGCGGCCGGACACGCTGTTCGGTGCGACATACTGCGTATTGGCGCCGGAGCATGAGCTGGTTGGCCGGATCACGACTTCCGGGCAGCAAGCGGCGGTTCAAGCTTACCAGGAGCAGGCTGCGCGCAAGAGCGACCTGGAGCGGACCGATCTCGCGAAGGATAAGACAGGAGTGTTCACCGGCGCGTATGCGATCAACCCGGTGAACGGAGCGAAGCTTCCGATCTGGATTGCCGACTATGTGCTGGCCGGTTATGGAACCGGGGCCATCATGGCCGTTCCGGGCCATGACCAGCGGGACTGGGAATTCGCGAAGCAATTCGAGCTGCCGATCGTGGAAGTCGTCTCCGGAGGAGATGTGGCGAAGGAAGCGTTCAGCGGCGACGGGCCGCACGTGAACTCGGACTTCCTGAACGGGCTAGGGACTGCCCAGGCGATTGCCCGCATGAATGAGTGGCTGACTGCGGAAGGCGTCGGCCAGCCTAAGGTTACGTACCGTCTGCGCGATTGGCTGTTCAGCCGCCAGCGGTATTGGGGAGAGCCGATTCCGATTCTTCATCTGGAAGACGGCACGATGAAGCCGGTTCCGGAGTCGGAGCTGCCGCTGATGCTGCCGGATGTCGATCACATTCAGCCTTCGGGTACCGGAGAATCGCCGCTCGCGAACGTCACGGAGTGGGTGAATACAGTTGATCCGGAGACCGGGATGCGTGCGCGCCGCGAGACGAACACGATGCCGCAGTGGGCCGGAAGCTGCTGGTACTATCTGCGCTTCATCGATCCGAAGAACGGAGACGCACTGTGCTCCAAGGAGAAGCAGGCGGAATGGCTGCCGGTCGATCTGTATATCGGCGGGGTTGAACATGCGGTCCTTCACTTGCTGTATGCCCGCTTCTGGCATAAGGTGCTCTACGATATCGGCGTCGTCGAGACGAAGGAGCCGTTCCAGAAGCTGGTCAACCAAGGGATGATTCTTGGCACGAACGGCGAGAAAATGTCCAAATCCCGCGGCAATGTCATCAATCCGGATGACATCGTGAACGAATTCGGTGCGGATACGCTGCGGATGTATGAAATGTTCATGGGGCCGCTCGAGATTACGAAGCCATGGAACGAGAAGGGCGTCGAAGGCATGTTCCGCTTCTTGAACCGGATCTGGCGCCTGTTCATTACGGAGGACGGCCAGCTGAACAGCAAGATTACGGACGGGACTGGAGAAGACAGCTTCATCCGCACCTGGCACAAGACCGTGAAGAAAGTGACCGAGGATATGGAGGCGATGCGCTTCAATACGGCCATCAGCCAGTTGATGATCTTCATTAATGACGCGTACAAGGCCGAGACGCTGCCGCGCCAGGCGATGGAGAACTTCGTGCAGCTGCTGTCGCCGCTCGCTCCTCATATCGCCGAGGAATTGTGGCAGCGCTTGGGGCATAGCGGATCCATCACGTATGTATCGTGGCCATCGTATGACGAAGCATTGACGGTTGACGCCGAAGTAGAGATCGTCATTCAAGTGAACGGCAAGATAGCGGATCGGATTCGAATTGCTGCCGATGCGGACGAAGCGGCCATGCAGGAAAAAGCGATGTCTCTGCCGAACGTTCAGGACGCCATTTCTGGCAAGACCGTCCGTAAAGTCATCGCTGTCAAAGGCCGGCTCGTCAATATTGTTGTCGGTTAGCCTCCTACCCGGCGAACTGGGACTGAACCTTTTCCAGATCCTCTTCATATTTCGCGTGGGTAACCTGAATGAGCTGGTGGAACATATCTGCCAGCTCTTCATTCATTAGCCGAAGCGCCTCGGCGGTGATCCCGCCGGGGACAGCTACGCGCTGCTGCAGCTGTTCCGGAGTAAAGCCTCCTTCCGTCAGGAGCTTGCCGGTGCCCAGCAGCATCTCGCTGGCGAGGCGCGACGCTTCGTCCCGGCCGATTCCGGTCGCTTCCGCGGCGGCATCAATCCACCGCTGCAGGAAGAAGGCGATGAACGCCGGACCGCAGCTGGACAAGTCGGAAGAGATGCGGGTGTATTTCTCATCAATGCGCAGCGGTTGGCTGATTGACGACATCAGCCTCTCCAGGAGCTCCCGATCCTCCCTCTGAATCCGGCTGCCGTACATACAGAGCGAAGCGCCGCTTCGGACGTAGCTCGTGATGCTCGGGATAATTTTCGCCACCTTGCAGGGCAGCTTCCGCTCCAGGTGCTCCAGCAGCACCGGGCTCGTAATCGACACCAGGATGAGATCCGGGTGCGCCGCATGCTGAATCTCCTCCAGGACCGTCTTGAATTCCAGCGGCTTGACACACAGAAAGACAATGTCGCTCAGCCGGACCGTCTCCGCATTGCTTGGCGAGACTTGAAGCCCGGGGTGTTGAGAAGCCAGGAACTGTACTTTATCCCTCGTACGGTTGCTCGCGATGACCTGCTCCGGTGACACAGCGCCGGATTGAATCAATGCATCGATCAGCGTTGTCCCCATACTTCCCGTACCGATAAATCCGACCTTCACGGATGTTCCCTCCTCTGTTTGCACATTTGCATACCCTGACGCAGAACGCCCAATATATACGAATGGCTATACTATGTTTATTACCTATATGTAAGACGGGTTGGCCAATATACGTGTTCTATCGAAAGGAGCATATGGATGAAGAAGAGCCGTCATGTGTTATCCTTGCGCGCTTGGATTGGTTTGACGGGCATGGCCATTGCCGGGCTTGCCATCTTCATGGGCTTATGGCTGAAGCCGCAATGGGAGGAAGCCGCGGGCGGATGGACGCCGCTCAATGACGCGATTGCCGGCCGGCTCGCGGCTGGAGAAGAGGGCCGGGACATGGGGGAACGAAGCGGAAGCCCGAATCCGGCGTCCGCTTCGACCTTCCCGGCCACGAAGTCCGGGAGAGAGGCAGGTCCCGATCTGGCCTCGAGTGCAGGTCAGAGTGTCAATCATGCCTCAGGAGACCCAAATCAGCTGCTAACGATGCAGCCGGATAAGAAGCGGCCAGAGCCCGGTTCGGGCGAACAAGGGAGCGATGCTCCCGCCTCGGCTGAAGCTTCTGCCGCGGGGCCATCGGCGGGCGCGAAGGCAAAGGACGCCGCCAGCGGGCGCATCAATATTAATGAGGCGGATGCAGAAGCTCTAATGAAGCTTCCGGGCATCGGGCCGAGCAAATCGCAAGCCATCGTGACATATCGGGAGAGTCACGGCCCGTTCCAGCGGCTGGAGGATCTGAAGAAGGTCAAAGGGATTGGCCCTGCCATCTTCGCCAAGCTACGCGATCAGGCCTCGATTAAGTAGCGGGACGAACATCCGGTGAGGGATCTGGTTGCGCAGCGAAGGTATCGTGCTTAGAATGAAGGTAGAACGATGGCAGCGGTCATCAGCCTACTACAGACAGGAGAATGAATCGGATGACAACAAGTGTACGCAAAGATTGGGACACCTACTTCATGGATATCGCCTATATGGTGTCTACACGTTCACGCTGTCCTAGGCGGCATGTCGGCGCTGTGCTGGTGCAGGGCAAGAAGCTTCTCGGAACGGCCTATAACGGAGCGCCGATGGGCGTGCCGGATTGCAGCGAAGCCGGATGCATGATTGTGGAGCAGTATGAGAAGATCGTCGCTGACGGCGAGGAGCAGATGGTGAAGAAGGAACGGTGCATCCGTACCATTCATGCAGAGCAGAATCTGCTGCTGTTCACGGATCGGATCGACAGAGAGGGCTCTACGGTGTACGTAACGGACGAGCCGTGCTGGACCTGCGCCAATATGCTGGCGAACAGCGGCGTGACGGAGATCGTCTACCACCGCCCTTATCCGAAGGATAGCGAGAAGGTAGCGGCGATGATGAAGCAGAAGGGAATTGCGTTCCGGACGCTGGCCTCCTATCAGCCGCCGCAGGAAACGATAATGGATACGACAAATTAATGATGTGGGGAAGAACCTCCATGCCGGAATTCCGGGTACGCCATGAACAATGGGCCGCGGAACGATGGCGTGGAGGTTTTTTGCGTTCGGCGAACCTTGACTGGGGGCTTCCTGAATAGCCTTACAAGCCGAGCCAACAACAATGAAATCCAAACACCATGTCACACCAAACCATGCCAAGAACCATGTCACACCAAACAAAAACCCAGGAGGTGAGCGTAACATTGCTGTCGCGCAGACCGATTGTTGCCGTGGCCGGCTGCTTCGTCATCGGGATTCACGCCGCGGCTTCATTATCCGCTGTTCACGCCGTACTGGCCGTGGCGGGACTGCTGCTGCTGCTTCCGCTAGGATGCGCGCTTCGCTGGTGCAGCGTGAGGCAGGCAGCACTATATGGAGCGGCGCTTCTATGTTCGGCATCGCTATACATTGTAACGGAACACCGCAACGCCAGCCGCTGGACGATGCCTGCCGATGCTAGCCCTAGCCAGCCGGCCGCAGAGGGAAGCTGGGACGGATATATCCTGTCTCCGGCGGAGCGTGACGGGGACCGGGTGCAGTTCCAATTCCGGGCCCTCTCATGGCAGCCGAACGAAGGAACTGAGCCGGAGCCCGTGGACGAGAAGCTGCTTGTCCAGATCCGCCTCTCGTCGCCATCGGAGCTGGATACGGTCGAACGGTGGAAGCGAGGTCAGGCCATACGCCTGCATGGCCAGCTGTCTGCGCCGGGAGAGGCGTCGAACTTCGGGGCGTTCAGCTATCGGGAATATCTTCGGCCGCAGCGCATTCATTGGATTATCCAGGTTGCAGGAGCGGAGCAGGCCGTCATGATTGACCGGTTGAGCCGGAACGGATACCAGCGGGCGGAACAGGCCGTGCACCAGGCGCTTGCCCGGGTCGACCGGGTTCGCGGCGCGCTGCTGGAGCTGATGGAGCGGCTGTATAAGCAGCCGCATAGCGGATATATGCAAGGGCTGGTACTTGGAAGCCGGACGGAATTGGATCCGGAAACATACCGCCAGTTCTCGGAGCTAGGTCTGACGCATGTGCTGGCCATCTCGGGACTTCATGTCGGCGTCTTCGCGGGGGCGCTGCTCGGCCTGCTCCGGCTGCTCCGCTTATCGAAGGAAAAAGGGATGTCGATCGTTCAATGCTGCCTCCCGGTGTATATGCTGCTCACGGGAGCGGCTCCTTCGGTGATCCGGGCCGGATTGATGTCGATGCTTGCCTTGTACTGCTTGCGCAAGGGCTGGCTGAAGGACGGACTCCACATCTTGGCCCTCGTCCTGGTGGCGATGCTGCTGTGGGACCCGTATTATGCGCTTCAGATCGGCTTTCAGCTATCGTTCGCCGTGACCGCCGGCTTGATTATCGGGGTGCCCCGTGTCATGCGGCTGCTGCCGGACTGGCCGCCGTGGCTGTCCTCTTCCGCCGGCGTGACCTTGGTCGCCCAGGCCGTATCTTTTCCGTTGACCGTCTATTATTTCCATCAATTTTCGATCTTGTCGTTCGCGGCCAACTTCCTCCTCGTCCCGTTCATCAGTCTCGGCGTGCTCCCTGCAGGAACGCTCTCGCTCCTCGCAGGCCTTCTCTATGAGCCGGCGGCCCGGCCGCTAGCCTGGATCGTGGCGCAGATGAACGAGCTGACGTTCCGGATCGTCGAATGGCTGGCAGCCATCGAAGGCACGAGCTTCATTTGGCCGCAGCTCCCGCTATGGTGGATTGGGGCCTACTACGGGAGTCTCTGTCTCGTCTTCGCTTCATGGCGCCGGACGGCTGAAGGCGGAAGCTCCTCGCTGCGGAGCAGGGAGGCGACAGAGGATGGCGATACACAGCCGCTCGGATCATTCGTGGAGGTGCGCCCCTCTTCACCGGGGATCCGCCGCATCGGCTTCGTCTTGGCATCTGTTCCGCTCGTTGCGGTTCTTGTGTGGGGCTATGGGGATGGCCTCGGGAGGGATGCGCTGGTCAGCTTCATTGATGTCGGCCAAGGCGACAGTATTTTGATTCGTACGGCTTCCGGCAAGCATGTGCTGGTTGACGGAGGAGGGACGGCAGCATTCCGCAGGCCGGGGGATCAGTGGAGGGAACGCCGCGTGCCGTTCGAGATCGGCGGGAAGGTGATCGTCCCCTTGTTGAAGCAGCGGGGCGTACGGCAGCTGGACGCGGTCATGCTGACGCATGCGGATCAAGATCATGCCGGCGGACTCTTGGCGGTTCTGCGGCATCTGCCGGTAAGCCGCTTCATTACGAACGGCACGTGGAAGTCCTCGGCGACGATGACTGCGCTCTACCGGACGGCTCTGGAGAAGCGGATCCCGATTAGCGGCGGGCAGGCAGGCAATTCGTGGATGGTCGACGAATGGACCCGGATAGATGTCCTCTATCCGATCATGGATAGCGAAGCGGGTCTCCTCCCGGACGAGGAGAATCAAAATCGCGCCTCCCTCGTCTTGCTACTGACGTTGACCCATCCGCGAAGCGAGGCGCGGGCGACGATGCTGCTGGCGGGGGATGTGGAAGCCGGCGGAGAACGGCGCATGCTGGCCGGCGCCGCAGGCCCAGATCGGCTGCCGCCCGTCGATGTATACAAGGTGGCGCATCACGGAAGCCGGACATCATCCACCCCGGAATGGGTAGAAGCGATTCGGCCGGCGGCAGGCGTTATCTCGCTCGGACGCAATAACCGTTACGGGCATCCGCATCCGAACGTGCTGGCCACGCTGGAGCGGGCGCGGGTGCATGTGCTGCGGACCGATTGGGACGGGGAGATCCAGTTCAGGCTGACGGCGCAGGGTTTGAAGGTGCGGACAAAGCGTGATAGGATAGTTCCATAGAGTTAGAGAGCAGCTTCGAAGCACGTCGGCTTGACGTGCTTTTTGCGGCTTGTCACCTTGTTGTATCATGCAATGCAAAACAAGGCATCTTTTGCTATGCTAAGTGATGAATTTATGCGAATGAGAGAATAAACTACAAATTGGAAGCTAACCACTGCAACCATTTGCGGCTTAGGCACGTCAATGGATATGCAAGAGAGGGGGATAACAGGTAGTGGATTCGGGACTAATACGAGCCGCTCAATCCGGCGATCGCGACGCTTTAATCACTCTTTTGCGGGAAATAGAACAATATGTGTATCGGACAGCTTATTATATTCTCAATAATGAGCAGGATGCACTGGACGCGTCCCAAGAAGCCTTAATTCGGATTTATTCCAAAATTGAATCTTATGAGGAAAAAGCTCAGTTCAAAACATGGGTGCAGCGGATTGTAACGAATATTTGCATTGACAAGTTCCGTCGCAATCGCCCGACTGTCTCGATTGATGAGCATGACCTCGTATTTGTCGGGGAAGAAAGTGTAGAGAAGGAAGTAATGTCCGCATACGTGGCTCAGGACATACGTGAGGCAATAGATCGGCTGCCTGAACATCATCGTGCGGTCGTCGTTCTGCGATATCTGCAAGATTTCTCATACAACGAGATTGCGGAGAGCTTGAATTTGCCGTTGAACACGGTTAAATCCTATCTATTTCGCGCCCGGCAACAACTGCAGACGATGCTGCAAGATTATGAGAAAGGTGGTGTACGAGGATGAACTGTGCAGAGGTGATGGAACTGAAGCAACGCAGCTTGGACGGTGAGTTGAAGCAGTCGGAAGAGAGCCTGCTGACAGAGCATATCCGCCGATGCCCCGCCTGCGCCGAGATGGCAGAACGGTTAGAGAACATTCATCAAGAACTGGTTCAGCTGCCGAAGGTCGCTCCGCCTTACAGCTTAGTGGATGCGATACTGCCTTCATTGCAGCAGATAGATAAGCAGCAGGCCGCAGCCGCTGGCGCATCGCCTTCTCCGGCTTCGGGTTCCATGGAGCGGCAGGGAAGCGATGTGACGGAATCTCGCAAGCCGGAGCAGAAGCCGCAGGTTGTAACGGCGGTTCAGAAATGGTATAGCAAGCGGCAATGGCGTGCTGCAGGTGCAGTGGTGGCCGCAGGTCTCGTCTTCGGATTATTCATGGTGATGTTCAAGCCGCCGACCGCAACGGAACAGGCAGGCGACTTCGCGGAATTGATGCAGTCGGCGCAGGAGTCTGGCGCCCCACCGGGTTCGAGCCAATCTCTCCGGAGCAATCAACCGGACGGGAAGCCGGTGCCGCAGGAAGGCAGTGCCGGAATGGACAACGAAGGCAGTGTATCTTACAAGGATCAACAACAGGATGCCCAACCGTCAGGCGACGCTGAACAGAAGAGCGAGGATGCGCAGGATACGGCGCCGCCGAAGCCAGCGGCAGACGACCGTGCAGCAGACCGGCAGCAGAGCAAGGGGGAGAAACCGGATCAGGATCGGAAGCCGGTGGCATCGCCTGCTGAGAAGCAAGAGAAGACAGGCAATCAAGACAAGAAGGCCGAGGAGCCGGCGGCCGGCAAGGAGAATACCGGTACGGAGCAAGACGAACCGCAGGACAGCAAGGTGCCGCCATCCATTGCTGCCGTTCCGGGACATGAAACCCCTGAGAACGGTTCAAGCGCCGATGCCGGGAGCATGGGGTTGGCGGATAAGGAGCTCGAGCGTCATTCTCTGTTCGCGGCGTCGAAGGAAGCGACATCGCCGGACGGTAAATGGATGGTCGTATGGGAGAATGGCCAGCTCATGTTGTACGGTGTCACCGACACGGAACAGACGAAGCTGCAGACGCTGGCATTCGCCGACAGACCGGAGGAGCTGATCTGGTCATCGGACAGCAGCCGGCTGGAGGTGAAGGTGCGGACGGCGGACGGCCAGCGGCAGATCCAATACGATGTATCTTCGAACGGACTGACGGAAGCGGCTGCCGAGGAGGCCGCTAAGAAGGAGCCTATCGTGGTTCCTGGCACGACCAAGCCGGCCACGTAGGCGCTGCGAAAGGAGCGGGCTTAACCAAAAATGGGCTGCGCCACCGCCCGGGAAGCGGCACACATTCGGTGCGGCTCGCGTATGATGAGGTATCAATGAAATGATGCAAGTGACGTTCCCGTACGTCGTATGACCGTTTGCACGGAGTTTCTAGAGCTTCGTTGCAGGCGTTTATCATAGATGGTATGGGACAGAGGGACTTGCGCCGCCCGTTCAGGGTTGCGCCGGTCCCTTTGTTTTTTGCGGCGGTCCGTAATTTTTGCTATCATGAAGTGCAGAGACAAGGGGAGGCATAAGGCATTGGATATAAAAGCGGCGATTAAAGAAATCCAGCGCGGGCAGCCGCGCCCGATATATGTACTGTATGGTACGGAAAAATACAGAATGCAGGAGTTCGTTACCTTTTTACTGGAGCATGCCTTCGAGCCCGAGAACCGGGAATTGGCGGTAATGAAGATGGACACGTCCGAAGCTCCGATCGAGGCCGTAATTGAGGAAGCGGAGACGCTGCCGTTTCTTGTGCCCCGCAAGTGCATCCTGGTCAAGGATCAATCGATTTTTGCCTCCGGCAAAGACAAAATGGAGCATCGTACCGAGCGGCTGCTTGAATATATGGAACAGCCGATGGAGACAAGCATCATCGTCTTCCTGGTGCAGGCGGACAAGCTGGATGAGCGCAAGAAGACGGTCAAGACGGCCAAGGCGAAGGCTGCGGTGCTTGCCTTTCAGCCGTTAGGGGCCGAGGAGCTGGCACAGTGGGTGAAGCGGGAGACGGACAAGCATCGCTGCTCCATCGGGGAGGAAGCGGTAACGGCTCTGTTGAATGCAGTAGGAACGAATCTGCAAGCGCTGGCGGGCGAGATTGAGAAATGCTGCTTGTTCGCCGGGGAAGGCGGCGTCATTGATACGGCGACGATCGAAGGGCTCATCGCCAAAAACACGGAGCAGAACGTATTTCAATTGGTCGAGGATGTCGTCCGCCATCGCGCGGGCAAGGCATTGGCGACCCTGCACGAGCTGCTGAAGCAGAAGGAGGAGCCGATTAAGATTATGGCGCTCATCGTCAGGCAGCTTCGGATTATGCTTCAGGTTAAGGAGCTGACGAATCAGAGCTTCACGCAGCAACAGGCGGCCTCTCAGCTCGGAATCCATCCTTATGCGGCGAAGATGGCGGCTGAACAGGCGCGCGCCTACGGAACCGATGTATTGGCCGGTTGGCTGGCCGAAGCGGCGGAGCTCGATTATGAGATGAAGTCGGGGCGGGTGGACAAGACGCTCGGTCTGGAGATGTTCATCATGCGGATGGCAGCGGGCAGCAAGCGGAGCGGAACGGCCGCTTCCCGCTAGACCGCTATCAAAAAAAGCCCGAAGACAGACGCGCAAGCGTTCATATCTTCGGGCTTTTTTGCTGCATTTAAGTATGAAAGGCTGCCGCTTACGCTTGCGCAAGCAGAGCGTTCAATTTTTGTGCCAAGCGGGACTTCTTGCGGGCAGCCGCATTTTTGTGGATCAAGCCTTTTGTAACGGCTTTGTCCAATTTTTTCGAAGCCAGAGCGACAGCTCCTTTGGCGTTGTCCGCTTCATTGTTAGCCAATGCAGCGTCAGCTGCTTTGACAGCCGTACGAAGTGCAGACTTCTGAGAAGCGTTCAACAGACGGCGCTTGTCGTTCGTTTTTACGCGTTTCACAGCGGATTTAATGTTAGGCATTGCATTCACCTCCGTTGCATCGTAGTGCGACAAATCGAATCTATACCATTTCCATATCAGCATGAGATAGATTCACAACTTAAAATATTCTAGCATGACATACCCTAAAAAGCAATATGTTTGCCATGGTCTCCCGATAGCCAAGACAGGCATCGACAGCCAATATTTCCGATTCTGCCGCATAAAGTTGCCCTCCATCACACACAATATCTGCAAAATGGAACTTTTGGGAGGTAGAACTCATGTCGGCGGATTTGCGCAATTATTCGGTTCGTACCGATTTAGCTTTGGAATCCAGGGAGATGGCATCCCCTGATCAGGCAGTGTCCATACCAGGTGTGGAGGAGCATGTCGAGGAGGATCGCGGCGTCAAAATAACGCGGATTCACGTGCAGACAGAGGAAGGATCGCGTGCGATCGGCCGCATGCCGGGGCGCTACATTACGTTCGAGGTGCCGGGCTTGCGGCGCAAAGATTCCGACCTCCAGGATCGCGTCGCTACATCGTTCGCGCAGCTGTTCGCTTCTTTTCTCGAAGAAATCGGGATCGGGACTTCCGCCAAAGTGCTTATCGTCGGCCTGGGGAACTGGAATGTGACACCCGATGCGCTCGGGCCGCTCGTCGTCGAGAATGTGCTGGTCACCCGCCATTACTTCGAGATTATGCCGGATCAGGTCAGCCCCGGCTATCGGGAGGTCAGCGCTGTTGCCCCAGGCGTGCTCGGCGTGACGGGGATCGAGTCAAGCGATATTGTGCAAGGCATCGTCGATCGAATCCGCCCCGATCTCATCATCGCGATCGACGCCCTCGCCTCCAAGGCGCTGGAGCGTGTCAATACGACGATCCAGATTGCCGATATCGGGATTCATCCCGGTTCCGGTATCGGCAACAAGCGGCGCGGGCTGACCCGGGAGATTCTCGGGGTGCCGTGCATCGCCATCGGCGTGCCGACCGTATGCTATGCTTCGACCATCGTCAACAACACGTTCGAAATGATGCGGGAGCACTTCAAGCAGGAGACGAACCAGACCCGGCAGATTCTCGGCATTCTCGATGAGATCGGCGAGCAGGACCGCCTGATGCTGGTAAAAGAAGTGCTGGAGCCGCTTGGCCATGATCTGATCGTAACGCCGAAGGAAGTCGACGAGTTCATGGAGGATATGGCCAACATTATTGCCAGCGGCCTGAACGCGGCGCTGCACGAAGCGGTCGACAGCAGCAACGTGTCCGCCTATACGCACTGATGATGGACGAAGGCCGGAGACCGGATTACGGAGGTCGGGCCGGTAGCCTGGCTTCGCAAGGTAGTAGAAATGGGGGGAGCTTGAAGCTCCCCGGGATTGACTTGCACGGAGTTGAGCGACCGGATTGCGATTGAATTTACGGAATGTCAGTTGATTGCGTCGCTTGAGGTTGATTTAGATTGACTTGACTTGATTGAGTCGACTCCGATGACTTACTGATTGATTTAGTGAACTGATTGAACTGAGTAAATTGAGCGCGGCAAGTAAATTGAGCGTGCTAAGTAAATTGGATGGACTATGTAAATTAGAGCGTGCTAAGTAAATTGGGTGGACTATGTAAATTAGAGCGTGCTAAGTAAATTGGGTGACTACGTAAATAAAGCGTACTAAGTAAATTGGGTAGACTAAGTAAATAGAGCGTAGTAAGTAAACTGGGTGGAAAAAAGTAACTAGAGCGTACTAAGTAAAGTGGATGGACTAAGTAACTAGAGTTTACTAAGTAACTAGCGTGTGTTAAGTGAACCGAATTAAACAAGTTGGTTACAGTTGCTGAATCTGCCTAGCTGCCCAAACTGTCCCCCAAAACTGCAAAAGTGCAGCATTTTTATGGACTTAGCTATGGCGCAATGGGATTCCTGCAAAAGTGCAGGAATTTCAGCCATCCCGTTCTAAAAATAGATATAACTTGTGGAAATGATGTACTTTTGCAGCAATTTCAACCCAGGACAGCCCAACTGTCGCAAATTACTGTAGCCATGCAGCAATTTTCACCCCGGAGTTGGACAAACCGACCCAACCGCTCCAACCGGCCCAATAAATGGAGTCCATTTCGGCGCGCGCACCCCGGGGCATAGCAAATATAAATCCGCTTAGCCTCCCAGCAAAAAAACACCCTTAACGGGTGTTTTTTGATCGGGCCTGGCCCGGACGTGGCTTACCGCGAACGTAACCTGCGCCCAATGCCCCGAACGAAGCATGCGTAGCTCGTTACCGCTTGTTTTGCCCCTGCACCTGGTCTCCCCGAACCGGCTCGCTTCCATCCTCGAACCGGATCCGAAGCGACGCCCCTTCCTCCAGGGAAGGGCTGTCGGACACCTGGAAGTGGATATGGGCATCCGATGATTTGCCGGAATTGCCGCACAGGCCAAGCCGATCGCCCTGCTTCACCGTATCGCCTTCCTTCACAACAATGGAGTCCTTTTTGAAATGGGCCAGCACGCTGTATTCGCCGTTGCCGTGATCGATGACGACGTGATTGCCTGCTGCTTCCTCCGTTAGCGGCTTGTCGAACGGCACATTGTCCGGATGCCCGTCCATTACCTTGACTACCTTGCCGCCAAGCGGTGCCACGACGGGCTGCCCGAACGCGAAGTAGCTGGCGTTGTCCTTCGGATCTCCTTCCAGGCTGGCCCCGCCGCGCACGATGAACAAATCATACGCATACCGCTGCGCTGGATATTCATAATGATAGTTCAGCATCGTGTTGATTCCTCCCCAGGCGACCGTCCACTCCCCTTCGAACGGCATTCGGTAGACATGGCGCGTATACTTCTCATCCGTAGCCCGGGGGTCGGACGGTAGCAGGAGCAGGCCGTGAATCCGGCCTTCGTGCAGGATGGCGGTCAAGTACATCTTGCCGTCCTCGCTGCTCCATACGTATGTGTCCGTGCCGTTTGCCGCAAGCCGTGAGATTTGAACCGGAGTCTCTCCCTTTTTCCAGGCTCGGCGAAGCAGCTTATCGATATCCTCCGCGGTTACTTTCTCCTGGAACTCCGGCGAGAAATGCTCATACAGCTTGGAACCCTCATGAGCGGCGATCCAGCCGCTGACATCATCGCCGTTCAACGCCTCTTGGACCTGCGTCTCTAGCCCCTCTGTTTTTTGCTGCGGCTGTTCGTGAGCTTTTCGGTTCTCACCGGAATCCGGTTCCTTTTCCTTGACAATGCCGGCCTCCTCCGCCGGATTCTCCTTCTGACTGCCTGTATTCCCCGCGCAACCGCTCATGGCGGTTACGGACAAGAAGGCTAACATGCATACGGCGAGAGATCGTTTCTTCATCGGTCATCTTCCTTTCTTGGTCTGTCCCCTGCTTACATCATAGATCTCCGGATTGAACTCCACCGTAACGCCAGTTCATTTTTAGCTTAACTATGATGTCCATCCTGCCGGAAAGCGGGAGTCCGTTAAGATTGCGTTAAGGTTGCGTTCGAACCGGAGACAGGCGGGCATGGTACAATGAAATGAAAGCAAAACAGGGAGTCGCGGATACATAGCTGCTAAGGAGGAATACGGCAAGATGAATATATATGAAGGCCGAATTTTGATCGTGGAAGACGACTCCGCCATTGGCAAAATGGTGAGAACGGTCCTTGGGAAGGAGGGGTTTACGGATGTGGTATGCGTAGCAAGTGGAGAAGAGGCTGTCCGGTATTGCGCCAGCCACCCCGTCCATTTGATCGTGCTGGATGTGATGCTTCCCGGAAAAAGCGGCTTCGAGCTGGCTCCGTTCCTGCGTGAGGCGACCGATGCCCCGATTATATTCGTGACGGCCCGGACGACGGATTTGGACAAGTTGACCGGCTTTGCGCTAGGCGGGGACGATTATATGACGAAGCCGTTCAACCCGTTGGAACTGGCGGCGCGGGTCAAGGCGCAGCTCAAGCGTTATCTGGCATCGGCGGGGAAGCCGGCTCCGGAACCGAAGGCGGCTCCGGCCGCCCGCTATGTCTATGGAAGATTCTCGGTCGACGAGGCGGCTGGCGAGCTCCGGGTCGACGGAATCCCGGTGGAATGTCCGGCGATGGTGTTCCAGCTGCTGCTGTTCTTCTGCCGGCATCCGAACCGGATGTTCACGAGGCAGGAGCTGTATGAACGGGTATGGGGCTGCGACGCGATGAGCGATGACAATACCGTCATGGTCCATATCCACCGCATCCGCGAACGGATCGAAGAAGTGCCGGGGAGGCCCCGCCTCCTCGTCACGGTGCGCGGCATGGGCTACAAGCTGGTGCCGCCGGAGCAGGACGGCGGCGGACGGTCAAGCGGGAGGCCCGGCCTATGAAATCGGGCAGACGGCTGGCTTGGCATTACGCATCGCAATGGCTCTTAATCGGCGCGATGCTGCTCGGCTGCATGTTTGCGGCTTTCCTATGGGTCGCCGATCGGATGAGCGCGTTAGATATGAGCCGCAATCTGCCAACCAGCCAACTGACCCGGATTGTCGAATCGGTGGAGGTGACTCAGCAGGGGCGGGTTGTCTGGCCTGACGAGGTGCTCCAGCGGCTGACCTCGAGCGGGGGCTGGCTGCAGGTGCTGAATGAGGACGGCAAGGTAATCGATTCCTTCAATGCGCCCAGCGACATGCCGGCCCAGTATGCGCCGGGAGAAGCTGTCGCCTACGTGCATAGGGAGCTGCCTAGCAAGTACGGCATCTTTATTTATATTCGTTCCGTCGGCGGCCGCAACATTACGCTATTATACGGGGCTTACCCGCCGCAATCGCAGCTGCTGGATGAATGGCTGGCCTCACGGGAGGAAGGGGTTCCGTCCGTGGAATCCGTCCGCAAGCTCCTGGTGCCGCATGATGCATGGGTGACCCGCCTGAATGCCGCCGGCCGCACACTAGAATCCTGGAACAAGCCCGCAGACGTTGCCGAGCGGCTGACGCTGCAGGAGATTGCGCTGCGGTCGCTGCAGCCGGAGCATTATGCCCATTTGCTTGCGTACCGGTACAATCCGGCAACAGGCGACACGTGGGTGCTGCAAATGCCCCATCAGACGGAGGGAGCGCCGCTGACTGCAGCCGGCTTCCGTATCGCTTCCTATCAGGATATTTTTCTGCTTGCCATCGGGGGCGTTGTCGCGACGATGATCTTTGTGTTTCTGTTCATGGCCTGGTGGCAGAGCACCCGGCTTGCCCGGCCCCAGCTACATGTCATGCGTTGGACGGAGCGAATCGCGGACGGCATCTATGAAGAGCCGGCCGACCATCGCGGGCTTCCGCGTTCGGAGCGGCGCAGCGGCAAGTTGAAGCGGAATTACCGCATTTATGAAGACGTCATGCAGGCCCTCCGCCAGCTTGCTTCCCGGCTCCGCTCCGCCGAGGAGGAGCGCCGGCAGCATGACCGGCAGCGCGAGGAGTGGCTTGCGGGTCTGTCCCATGATCTGAAGACGCCGCTTGCCTCTATCGTAGGCTACGCACGCATGCTGGAGGCGAAGCAGTACGATTGGTCGCGGGAAGAGGTGGCCGAATTCGCCAGCGTCATGACCGAGAAGGCCGAATGGATGGATCAACTGCTGCAGGACTTGAATCTCACCTACCGGCTGCAGAGCGGAAGTCTGCCGCTGCAGAGAGAGCGTCTATGTCTCGATGCATGGCTGGAGGAGACGCTGGACGACATTCTCGATCTGCGGCAGCATCCGAAGGCGCTCATACACTATCAGCGGCCGGATATTCCGGTATGGTTCTCGTTCGATCCGAGATATTTTCGCAGAATTATAGAAAATATTTGCATGAATGCTTTTCTCCACAATCCGCCTGGTACAGCGTTGGCAATCTCTTTTCTTGCCCGCGATGGCGTGGAGGCGTTGGAATTCCGGGACGACGGCGCGGGCATGGATGCGGAGACGCTTCGTCATTTGTTCACGCGCTATTACCGCGGCCTGTCTACCGATCGGGCGGCCGAAGGCAGCGGCTTGGGGATGGCGATCTCGAGACAATTGGCCGAAGCGCATGGCTGCACTCTGGAGGCAAGCAGCGAGCCGGGCGGAGGAACGGTCATTCTATTATCTCTTCCTGGTGCGGAGCATCGAAAAATATAGTTCTATCTCATAGAATGCCCTCATAGATTCTACTAAATGCACTCTCGCAATGGATTGAGAGAGTGAGACAGCAGGATAAAGGAGGGCATTTCTATGTTCCGCACGGTCAATATTGCCAAATGGAAGCAGAAGTGGATGCAGACGCTGCTCATGGGACGCACATTTCTGCTATTATCGATTGCTTCTGCCATGTTTTTTATCGTGCTTGGGCTGGGAGGATTGCTGGAACAGAAGCTGGATTCATCGCCGCTTGCTTCGATGAAGGGAGTCGCGGCGCAGCTGTCCAGCCGCCTGTTTGTCGATATGCTTGCGATGGAAATGCCGAATCTGCCCTCTGGAGAGGGGGAATCTTCCCTTACCCGGACACAGATTGCCCAATTCCTCGTACAGATGGCAACCAATGTGAATCCGCTTGATCCGAAATCGCTGCTCGCCGGAGAGGTTCCGGGACTGAACCGCGAACAAGCGATTCCGCTCCGGTTAGGCGTCGGGAACCAATCGGCCAAGGGTCCGGTTGATTATCCTTCGCTTCCGGCGGAATCAACCTTGCCGGAGCACGGGGGAGAGCCGACAGACGATTCGGGCGGAGGGGCTCCGCCGCAGACGGAGACCGTGCAGCCGCAGGCCCCGTCGAATACGGAACGAAGCGGGTCAAGCTCTAATTTGAAAGATTACGTTTTTATCTATCATTCCCATAACCGGGAATCGTGGAACCCGGAATTGAAGAAGGAGAGCGCGAATCCGAACGACCCCAAAATCAACGTGACGCTGGTCGGGAAGCATTTGCAGAAGGAGCTCCAGAAGCGGGGGATCGGAGCCGTTCATTCCAACCAGGACTATTCGTCGACGATCAAAGGGTATAGCTGGAACTATTCCTACAAATACTCGAAGCAAACGGTAAAGCAGGCGATGGCAGAGCATCAGGATCTCCAATTTTTCTTCGACATCCACCGGGACGCGCTGCGCCGTAAAGATTCGACGGTCGAGATTGACGGGACCTCTTATGCCCAAGTTTATTTTGTCATCGGCCGCGGCAATCCCGATTGGAGAGATAACGAGAAGTTCGCCAAGGAGATTCATGACCGGCTGGAGAACAAGTATCCCGGCATTTCAAGGGGAATCTGGGGCAAGTCGACGGCGCAAGGGAACGGAGAATACAACCAATCGTTGTCGCCGAACAGCGTAATTATGGAGATCGGGGGCATCGACAATACGCTGGAGGAAAATTACCGCACCGCAGAGGTGTTGGCGGAGCTGATTACCGAGATCGTGCGCGAGAAGACGAACGCGAAGCCGGTGATGAAGCCCGAGCAGAAGGAACAGCAGCGTCAGGCGCCGGGCCAAGCGCCCGAACGGAATACGGCAAGCCGGAAGAACGCTCAGCCGGGGGCCAATGGGTAAGGAACTGGAACGGCTTGAACGGATGGGCCGATGGAACAATGAGATAAGGAGGCTACCGCTATGTCCCGCTTCGCGAAGCAGGTTGTAGGCATGATGGTTCTGTTGGTTGTCGGCGTCTTCATCGGAATGGAGGTGACCTCCGTCAGCATCGAGCGGATATACGGTCCGGTCGATACGAACCGGAGCTCCGTCCCTGCCGATTCGGCATGGTCTGAACGGCCTGCTCAAGAGCCGCTTGCGAGCCCGGACGAACCGGCCCCCGTGCAGGCTGTGCAGGAGCGGGAAGCAGCGGTTCCGGCCATTCCGCCCCGGGAATGGCCGGCAGAAGCCGAACTGCCGCCGGCGCAAGGGCTTCCCCCTGTCCAGGATGCGGCGGTCAACAAGCTGGCCGATCAGACCGCGGGTTTGCTGCAGACTTTATCGCAGGCGGGCATCCGCGCCGTCGTCGGCTTATTCGATGGATTATTTTGACGAACCCGGGCCCGGAACCGGCTGTTTTTCGACGCTGCGGCCCTATAATCGCCTTTTTATTGCTGTTGCCCCCTCAATCCGTTATAATGAATGAATTGAAACTTGGCTTAGTGGTGGGGGTATGGAATACGAATGACGGAATTGCTGTCACGACAAAAGAAGATTCGGAATTTTTGTATCATTGCGCATATTGACCACGGCAAGTCAACCCTTGCTGACCGGATTCTTGAATATACGGGAGCGCTGGCCGCCCGGGAAATGCAGTCACAGGTCCTTGACAAAATGGATCTGGAGCGGGAGCGGGGAATTACGATCAAGCTCCAGGCAGTCCGCCTGACCTACAAGGCAGATGACGGAGAAGAGTATATTCTGAACCTGATCGATACTCCGGGCCACGTGGACTTCACGTATGAAGTGTCACGGAGCTTGGCAGCCTGCGAAGGCGCCCTGCTGGTCGTCGATGCGGCGCAAGGCATTGAAGCGCAGACACTGGCGAATGTCTATCTCGCGCTGGACAACAACCTGGAGATTCTCCCGGTCATCAACAAGATTGACCTGCCAAGCGCCGAACCGGACCGCGTCAAGCAGGAGATCGAGGACGTAATCGGGCTCGATTGCTCGAATGCGGTGCTGGCGTCCGCCAAGTCGGGCATCGGCATCCGCGAGATCCTCGAGCAGATTGTAAGGGAAGTGCCGGCGCCGACCGGGGATCCGGAGGAGCCGCTGAAGGCGCTTATCTTCGATTCCCATTATGATCCGTACAAAGGCGTCATCGTCTATGTCCGGGTCGTCAACGGCTCCATCCGCGCGGGCAGCAAGATTAAGATGATGGCAACGAACAAGACGTTCGAAGTTATTGAGGTGGGTGCGTTCAAGCCCCGCATGACCATCATCGACGAGCTGAACGTGGGCGATGTCGGCTTCGTCGTCGCCGGGATCAAAAACGTAGGCGATACGCGCGTCGGGGATACGGTCACCGATGCGAAGCGTCCGACCGCCGAACCGCTCCCGGGGTACCGCCGCATCAACCCGATGGTATTCTGCGGGCTGTATCCGATTGATACGTCGGACTACAATGATTTGCGTGAAGCATTGGAGAAGCTGCAGCTGAATGACGCTTCGCTCTCCTTCGAGCCGGAGACCTCATCGGCGCTCGGCTTCGGCTTCCGCTGCGGCTTCCTCGGCTTGCTCCACATGGAGATTATTCAGGAGCGCATCGAGCGCGAATTCAATATTCCGCTCATTACGACGGCGCCAAGCGTTATCTACCATGTGACGCTGACGAGCGGGGAGCAGCTGACGATCGATAACCCGTCGAACTACCCGGATCAGAGCAAGCTCGACTATGTCGAGGAGCCATACGTCAAGGCGTCCATCATCGTCCCGAACGATTTCGTCGGCGCGATTATGGAGCTATGCCAGGGCAAGCGCGGCGAATTCGTGGATATGCAATATCTCGACACGACCCGGGTTACGATTACGTACCAGATTCCGTTGTCCGAGATCGTATACGATTTCTTCGATCAGCTGAAGTCCAGCACACGCGGCTATGCTTCGTTCGACTACGAGCTATCAGGCTACCGCAAATCGAACCTTGTTAAGATGGACATTTTGCTCAACAACGAGCAGGTCGATGCCTTGTCGGTCATCGTGCATAAGGATCGGGCGTACCATCGGGGCAAGCTGCTGTGCGAGAAGCTGCGCGAGCTGATACCGCGCCAGATGTTCGAAGTGCCGGTCCAAGCGGCCATCGGAACGAAGATCGTCGCCCGCGAGACGGTCAAGGCGATGCGCAAGAATGTCTTGGCCAAATGTTACGGGGGGGACATCTCCCGGAAGCGGAAGCTGCTGGAGAAGCAGAAGGAAGGTAAGAAGCGCATGAAGCAGGTCGGCAGCGTGGAAGTGCCTCAGGAAGCGTTCATGGCCGTGCTTAAAATTGATGATAGTAAGTAGCGGGAGGGGGCGGATGCTCCCTCTTTTTTCAGAGAAGATACTTAAGATAGAAGCAGGAAATGGGAGGGACTATGCATGACACGGAACGAACGAAGCGAAGGGGCTCATCCTTCATCTGAAGGCCGCGCTCCGCGCGCGGTCTATATCCACATCCCGTTCTGCACGAATAAATGCCACTATTGCGATTTTAATTCCTATGTGCTTAAGGGGCAGCCGGTGATGGACTACCTGAGAGCGCTGGAGCACGAAATGGAGCATACCGTTCAACAACATCCCCCCGGGGTGATTGATTCGATATTCGTCGGCGGAGGGACGCCGACCGTATTGACGCCGGAGCAGATGGATTATTTTTTGACGTCGGTGCGGCGCGCCTTTCCGCAGTGGAGCCCGGATATCGAGTTCACGATGGAAGCCAATCCCGGCACAACCGATGCGGACAAGCTGCAGGTCATGCGGGAGGGCGGCGTGAACCGGATCAGCTTCGGAGTCCAATCCTTCAACAATGATCTATTGACCGGCATCGGCCGCATCCATAATACGGACGACGTCTACCGGAGCATCGACAACGCGAAGCGCGCCGGATTCGCCAATATGTCCATCGACCTGATGTTCGGCCTGCCCAACCAGACGGTCGAGATGGTAGGGCATAGCGTCGAGAAAGCGTTGGAGCTCGATCTCCCTCATCTGTCCATTTACAGCCTGAAGGTGGAAGAGAACACGCTGTTCCATGCGATGTACCACCGCAATGAGCTGCCGCTTCCGAGCGAAGAGGACGAGCTGGATATGTATATGCTCATCATGGATCGGATGAAGGCGGCCGGCTATGAGCAGTACGAGATCAGCAACTTCGCGCGGCCGGGCTACGCGAGCCGGCATAATGCGACCTATTGGCGCAATGAGGACTATTACGGCCTCGGCGCTGGCGCGCATGGATATGTCGGCCGGCAGCGGCATCTGAACATCAAGGGCGTCACTCCGTATAATGACGCCTGCAAGCAAGGCTTGCCGCGGCTGGATTCATTTCGGGTCGAGGAAGCGGAAGCGATGGAAGATTTCATGATGGTCGGCCTGCGGATGCTGGAAGGGATCTGCATTGAGCGCTTCTCGGAGCAATTCAATGGCGCACTGCTCGACAAAGTGTTCGCTCAGCCGATCAAGCGGCTGCTGAAGAAGGGGCTGCTGGAGCCGACGGAAGCGGGCTATCGGCTGACAGAGCAGGGGCTGTTGTTCGGCAATGATGTGTTCGCCGCCTTCGTCGGCGCGCTGGCTCAAGGAACGAAGCAATAAGGTAACCAAGCAATAAGATGACGATAAAAGAACGGCAGGCATACGGCCGCAGGCGACCGCCGCAACTTGAGCGAATCAGGTTGCGGCGGTTGTGTTATATGTACGGCTCGCAGCGGGGGCTAGCGCTTCAGCAGTAAACGCATGAAGAGGGAGACGGCGAATCCCATGAACAGCGAGCCGACAAGCACACCTGCGAATGTGAACACGATGTCGCCCATCGAAGGCTCGATCATTTGCGGAATCACGAACATGGAGCCAATGACCGCAAAGAACGCGGTAATGAACAACACTCTTTTTGTCATATCGATCTTACTCACCTGCCTTCTGATGACACGATGCGTTATTGCTAGTATGTCCCGGGCAAGCGGAGTCATGTACCGTATGCATAGGTTTCGCCTTGTGGCGTCCGTCTCAAGGCCGGCAGTAGGAATCAATGAGGGCGCAGGCGCTAGAGTGTGGCGGCTTGGAGGGAAGGGAAAATTCCCCTTGAAAAACTATGCATCATATTGTATATTCATACGTAAATCACAATGTGAGGCAGGTCACACTCGGAGGGACTCAACATGATACCCATCGTAAGAAAAGCTGTACCGGAAGACATTGACGCTTTAACTGAACTTATCCGTTTTTATGCAGAGCAAGGGATCATGCTTCCCCGTTCGCGCAAATTGCTGGAGGCGCAATTGGAGCACTTCGTTGTGGCGGAACTCGATGAGCAGCTGGTCGGCTGCGGTTCGCTGTGCCAGCTCGGGAGCGATCTGGTCGAGATCCGCTCGCTGGGCATCGTTCCCGAATGCAAGGGCCGGGGCATTGGTTCGCTCCTGGTTGACAAGCTCCTGGAAGAGGCGGAGGCCCGATCGATACCGAAGGTGATGGCCTTGACGTATGAAGCGCGTTTTTTTCAGAAGAATGGCTTCGAGATCGTGGAGAAGGAGATTTTCCCGGAAAAGGTATGGACCGACTGTGTCCATTGCAAAAAGCGGCACTGCTGCGATGAAATAGCTGTCCTGAAAGTACTGAACTGACTTGACAATCGTCTTGTCCGTTTGGTATTTTTGTAGTGACGGTTAGCACTCGACGATGATGAGTGCTAACGGATATCCTACTACATCTAAGGAGGGATGCGCATGTTGACGGAACGCCAGCGTATGATTTTGAATGCTATCATAGATGATTATATCCGTTCTGCGGAACCGGTCGGATCTCGCAGCATTTCGAAGCGGGGCGATGTGAATTTCAGCCCGGCTACGATTCGCAACGAGATGTCCGATCTGGAAGAGCTCGGTTATCTGGAGCAGCCGCACACGTCAGCAGGGCGCATTCCATCTCATAAAGGGTACCGTTATTATGTCGATCATCTCGTTCGTCTTGATCGTCTGTCCAGCGAAGACGTCTTGCGGTTGAAGTCGGTCTTCGCGGAGAAGATAACAGCGATGGAAGAGATTGTGCAGCATACGGCATCGATTTTGTCTCAATTGACCAATTATACGTCAATCGCGCTGGGGCCGGAAGTTTTCGACGCCTCGCTTCGTCATTTTCAGCTGCTTCCGCTGAATGAGAATACGGCGGTCGCGATTGTCGTGACGAGCACGGGCCATGTCGAGAACAAGACCGTCACGCTGCCGGAGGGCGTCTCCGCTTCCGAGTTGGAGACCGTGGTTAACCTGCTGAACGCCAAGCTTGTCGGCGTTCCTCTATATAAGCTGCGTGCGCAGCTGTATAACGAGATTGGACAGGAAATGAGCCAATATGTGTCGCATGTCCAGGAGCTGATGGCGCTCGTGGAAAGTGTTTTGGCCGACAATAACGACCATCGGCAAGTCTATTTGAGCGGGGCCACGAACATGCTGACCCAGCCTGAATTCCAGGATGTCGACAAGATTAAGACGATCTGGGAGCTGCTCGAAGAGACGCCGGCCTTGATCAAGGTCGTGGGCTCTGCCCCTTCCGGTATCCAGGTCCGCATCGGCCAAGAGAATGTGCATGCCGCGATTACGAATTGCAGCATGATTACTGCAACCTATTCGGTTGACGGACAGACGCTGGGTACGCTCGGCATTCTGGGACCGACCCGGATGGAGTATGCGAAGGTCATCAATCTGATGAACCATCTGTCCGGCCAAATGGCGGTATTCATGCATCAATGGTATAAATAAGCGGGAGGGGGCGGCTTGTGACTCAAGGACAAGGACAAGTACAGGAGACCGATGAGCGCTATGCGACGCTCCTGAATAATGCGAATGCCGTCCGGGCCCTCAGCTCGGCTGTCGAAGGCACGCTTGGCCCGAAGGGGCTGGATGTTATGCTGGTCGGCGCCAATGGCGACGTCGTCATTACCAATGACGGCGTCACCATTTTGGAGAAGATGGATGTGACCCATCCGGCCGCCCGGCTGCTCATCCAGGTGGCGCGCGCCCAGCAGAGCGAGGTCGGCGACGGCACGACGACGGCGACGGTACTGGCCGGTGCGCTTGTGCAGGAAGGCGTCGCCCAAGTGACGAGAGGCGTGCCCGCGGCGAAGGTCGTGAACGGGATGCTTGAGGGCATTCGTGTCGCGGCCGCCCGGCTGGCGGAACGCGCGCTGCGGCTCGAAGGCTGGAACGACCCGAAGCTGCACCGCGCGGTACATATCGCGGGCCGGGAGCAGGCCGACATCGTCCGGCTCGTGCTGGAGGCGGGACAGGCGGTAGGCTGGGAGCAGCTTCAGGATCCGGCCTACCGGCTCGCCGAACAGATTGTCGCGCACGAGAAGGCGAGCAATGAATGGTTCCACGGCGTGCTCCTGAAGCAGAAGCCGCTGCAGCGGGATTGGCTGCCGGAACGGACCGGATGCCGCGTCCTTATCCTGCAGGATGCGCTCGAACCGGACACGCTCGACGAGCAGCTGCTGACGACCGAAGCCGGCTTCCAGCAGTATATGGCTCACCGCTCCGCCTTCATGGAGCGGCTGCAGCGTCTTCACGAGCTGGGGGTCGGCTTCCTCGTGCTGGAGCGAGGCCTTCATCCGGAAGCGGAGCAATTTTGTCTCGACCATGATATGATGGTCGTGCAGCGGGTCAGCCGCGAAGATATTATGCGCGTCTGCCGCCTTACGGGCGGCAAGCCGTTGAAGCGGGCCGCCCTGGCCAAGGATGCGGCGGTGCTGGAGCCGCTGCTCGGCGGCACCGCCTGCGTGCGCTACGATGAGCGCCTGGAGCGCGTGCGGCTGTACGCCCCGCAGACGGCGCTCAGCTCAGACGGCCCGGGCGGCACGCCGGAGCCGGCGGGCATGCGCCGCGCGCAGGTGACGCTCATCGTGGGCGCGAGCACGCGCGAGGTCGTGGGCGAGCGGGCGCGCATCGCCCAGGATGCCGCCGCGGCGCTTCAAGCCGCGATCCAGAGCGGCGTTCTGCCGGGCGGCGGCACGACGGAGCTGGCGCTCTCCTACATGCTAGAGCGCTACAGGGAGACCGTCCGCGGCATGGAAGCCTTCGGCGTGGCCGCGGTAGCGCAGGCGCTGCGCAAGCCGATGGCCCAGATTGTGCTGAACGCCGGCTTCAACCCGCTGGAGAAGCTGGAGGAAGCGCGGGCGGCGCAGACCGCATCGGGATCCGATGCCATCGGCATTGACTGTGACAGCGGAGCGCTGCTTGATTATGGCGACGCAGGCATCGTCGACCCGGCTGCCGTGAAGCTCCATGCGCTGCGGGCGGCCGGCGAAGTGGCCGCCGCCGTGCTGCGGATTCACACGGTCATTAAGATGAAGCCGGAAGCGTAAGGCTCCGGCTTCCCGGAGCAGGAAGATAGAAGTTTGACTACATAAGGAGGTGCAAGGATTGAACCCGGAACAAGAAGAGAAGATCGAGAGAAACGATCAGGTGGACTCGGAGGCTGTGGATACAGCCGACGTTGAACATAACCAAGAGGCCGCGGAGACATCCGAAGCAGAAGGCAAGACAGCGGAGGAAGCACAGGCAGAGACGGCAGAGCTGAAGATGGCCCGCGCGCAAGCAGAGGAGCTTCAGCAGCGCCTGCTGCGTGCCCAAGCGGACTTCGATAATTTCCGCCGCCGCACGGTGAAGGAGAAGGAAGAACTGGCACAGTACGCATCGTCCAAGCTGGTGACCGAGCTGCTTCCGGTGCTCGATAACTTCGAGCGCGCCTTGGCCGCAGCCCAGACAGGCAGCGAGGAGCAATCGTTCGTCAAAGGCGTGGACATGATCTTCCGCCAATTCACGCAGGTGCTGGAGCAGGAAGGCGTGAAGGCGATGAACGCTGTAGGCGAGCCGTTCAACCCGGAATTCCACCAGGCGATTATGCAGGTGGAGTCGGAAGAGCATGAGGAAGGCATCGTTGTGGAAGAAGTCCAAAAAGGCTATATGCTCAAGGATCGGGTGCTTCGCCCGGCCATGGTCAAGGTAAGCGGCTGAGAGATGGCGTTCACATGCTATCCGCTTGGTTAATATGAAATAGATTGAGAGCCAGTTGAGGAGGTTACATTTGCAATGAGTAAAGTTATAGGTATTGACTTGGGAACAACCAACTCTTGTGTTGCGGTAATGGAGGGCGGTGAAGCCGTCGTCATTCCGAATCCGGAAGGCGCCCGCACAACCCCTTCGGTTGTCGGCTTCAAAAAAGACGGGGAGCGCATCGTCGGCGAGACGGCGAAGCGCCAGGCGATTACGAACCCGGATCGCACGATCAGCTCGATTAAGCGTCATATGGGCACGACTTTCCCGACGACGATTGATGGAAAAACCTATACGCCGCAAGAAATTTCTGCTATGATTCTGCAGAAGCTGAAATCCGACGCAGAGGCTTATCTGGGCCAGACCGTAACGCAGGCGGTTATTACCGTACCGGCGTACTTCAACGATTCCCAGCGCCAGGCGACGAAGGATGCCGGCAAGATTGCTGGTCTGGAAGTGCTGCGCATCGTGAACGAGCCGACAGCGGCTGCGCTTGCCTACGGTGCAGACAAAGAAGGCGACCATACCATTCTCGTCTACGATTTGGGCGGAGGCACATTTGACGTGTCGATCCTCGAATTGGGCGATGGCTTCTTCGAAGTTAAAGCGACGAGCGGCGATAACCAGTTGGGCGGAGATGACTTCGACCAAGTGATTATCGACTACTTGGTAGCGGAGTTCAAGAAAGACCAAGGCATTGACCTGAGCAAGGACAAGGCGGCTGTGCAGCGGCTGAAGGATGCGGCCGAGAAAGCGAAAAAAGAGCTGTCCGGCGTATTGACGACGACGATCAGCCTGCCGTTCATCACGGTCGTTGACGGCGTTCCTCAGCACTTGGAGCTGAACCTGACTCGCGCCAAGTTCGAGGAGCTGTCCGCGCATCTGGTTGAGCGTACGCTCGGCCCAACACGCCAAGCGATGCAGGATGCGGGCATGACCCCATCCGATATCGACAAAATCGTCCTTGTCGGCGGATCGACTCGGATCCCAGCTGTCCAGGAAGCCATCAAAAAACTGACCGGCAAAGATCCGCATAAAGGCGTGAACCCGGATGAGGTCGTCGCCTTGGGCGCAGCCGTGCAAGCGGGCGTATTGACAGGCGATGTGAAGGATGTTGTCCTGCTCGACGTCACTCCGCTCTCCCTCGGCATCGAGACTGCCGGCGGCGTATTCACGAAGATGATCGAACGCAATACGACGATCCCGACGAGCAAGTCGCAGATCTTCTCGACGTACGCGGACAATCAGACAAGCGTCGAGATCCATGTCCTGCAAGGGGAGCGCTCGATGGCGGCGGACAACAAGACGCTGGGACGCTTCATGCTGGGAGATATTCCTCCAGCGCCGCGCGGCGTGCCGCAGATCGAAGTTACGTTCGATATCGATGCGAACGGTATCGTCAAAGTATCCGCTCAGGATAAAGGAACCGGCAAGACGCAGAACATTACGATTACCTCCTCCAGCGGCTTGAATGACGAGGAGATCGACCGCATGATGAAGGAAGCGGAATTGCATGCGGAAGAAGATAAGAAGCGCAAAGAAATGGTCGAAGTGAAGAACAACGCCGATCAGTTAGTATATACGACAGAGAAAACGTTGAAGGACTTGGGTGACAAGGTCGACCAAGCCGAAATCGACAAGGCGAACGAAGCCAAGGAAAATGTGAAAAAGGCACTCGAAAGCGGCAATATCGACGAAATCAAAGCGGCAACCGAGAAGCTGTCCGAAGTCGTGCAGCAATTGTCCGTCAAGCTGTATGAGCAGGCGGCGCAAGCACAGCAGGCCGGTCAAGAGCAGGCGAATGACGGCGCGGCCAAAAAAGATAATGTAGTCGATGCTGATTACGAAGTCGTGGACGAAGACAAGAAATAAGCGCGGATAGACAGGGTCAAAGCCGGGTTTTACCCGGCTTTGGCTTTGCCTGTTTACGATGAAGAATGTGGGACAGCATGGCGTTCGCGCCGTGGTGCATCAACCCGGCAAGCGATCCGCTCTGACGGCACGCAGTAGAGCGGATGCATGGAACCGGGCTTTCAAGTTGCAATGGGGGTGGAAGAGTGGCGGAAAAGCGAGATTATTATGAAGTGCTCGGCGTAAGCAAAGGAGCAGGCGAGGATGAGATCAAGAAGGCCTACCGCAAGCTTGCGCGTCAATATCACCCTGACGTGAACAAGGCAGCGGACGCAGAAGAGAAGTTCAAGGAAGTCAAGGAAGCGTACGATGTGCTTGGAGACGATCAGAAGCGGGCGATGTATGACCAATACGGGCATGTAGATCCGAATCAAGGCATGGGCGGAGGCGGGTTCTCCGGCGATTTCAGCGGATTCGGCGACATATTCGATATGTTCTTCGGCGGAGGAGGACGCACCCGCGATCCGAATGCGCCGCAGCGAGGCAGCGATCTGCAGTATACGATGCAGATTGAATTCAAGGAAGCCGTCTTCGGCAAAGAGACGGATATTACGATTCCACGGACAGAGCAGTGCGACACCTGCTTCGGGACCGGGGCCAAGCCTGGCACGAAGCCGGATACGTGCTCGGCCTGCCATGGATCGGGACAGCAGGAAGTCGTTCAAAATACGGCGTTCGGCCGCATGGTCAACCGGCGTACTTGTACGGTATGTCAAGGCAAAGGCAAAATTATTCGCGAGAAATGCGGCACCTGCCATGGCAACGGGTCCGTGAAGAAGCAGCGTGTCATTCATGTGCGCATTCCGGCAGGCGTGGACGATGGAGCCCAGCTGCGCATGAGCGGAGAAGGCGAGAGCGGATTGCGCGGCGGTCCGAACGGCGACTTGTACATTGTCATCCGCGTGAAGTCGCATGAATTTTTCGAACGCGACGGCGACGACATCTACTGCGAGGTGCCGCTCACATTCGCTCAGGCGGCGCTCGGCGACGAGATTGAGATCCCGACGTTGACGGAGAAGGTCAAGCTCAAAATTCCGGCCGGCACGCAGACAGGGACCTTCTTCCGGCTGCGCGGCAAAGGCGTTCCGCGTCTGCGGGGTCATGGGCAAGGCGATCAGCATGTCAAGGTTGTCATCGTGACGCCGACGAAGCTGAATGACGAACAGAAAGAGCTGCTTCGACAGTTCGCAGCCAGCGGCGGCGAGCATACGAACGGCGGGCACGAGGAATCGTTCTTCGATCGGATGAAGCGGGCGTTCCGGGGGGACTAGACCTCGGGTTCACTTGCTCACATGGTCCATATCATTTATCATACTCGTATAAGTTCAACGCATGGGTCGGAGATACGGATCAGGACCACAACTGTGCATAGAGGACACTCTAGTGCGATGGTTGTGGTCCTTTTTTATTTCATGGATACAGCCACCGCTGCTAAGTTTACATTCCGTTTACATTCGTTGTATATGATAGATTCCATAAAATAGATGGGTGCAGATAGGGAAGGAGTGGATGTTATGGACAATGAAATCGAACAGACGAAAGGCGCGATAGGCAATTGGCGTCAATTTCTGAGGCTGATTAATGAGACCAAGCCATCCAAGCTCATGTTAGGCGTCGCTCTGCTGATGAGCATCGGCGGGGCGGCCGTCTCGCTCGTCATTCCGATGTTCACCAAGGGGATGGTCGACAATTTCTCCATGTCGCAGCTCGATACACTGCAGATAGGAGCATTGGCAATCGCGTTTATCGTTCAGGCGGTGGCCGCCGGCTTGTCCATCTATTTGCTCAATCTTGTCGGACAACGCGTCGTGGCCGGCTTGCGCGACCGGCTATGGAAAAAGATGCTCGTCCTGCCGGTGTCATACTATGACCGGAACAAGACGGGCGAGACAGTCAGCCGCATCACGAATGATACGGGAATTGTGAAAGGGTTCATTTCGGAGCATCTGTCAAGCTTCTTCACTGGCATCATCTCCGTCATTGGCTCGTTCATTGTATTGTTGTATCTCGATTGGCAAATGACGGCCATTATGCTCCTCGTTATACCGCTCGCCGCATTGGTGCTGTTCCCGCTTGGCAAGCAAATGTTCAACATATCCAAAGGATTGCAGGATGAGACGGCTTCCTTCACGGCCATATTAAGTCAGGTGTTGGCGGAAATACGATTGGTGAAGGCATCCAATGCCGAAGCGAGGGAATATGAGAACGGGCGCAAGGCCATTAGCAATCTGCTTCGGTTCGGCATTAAGGAAGGCGCTGTACAAGCGATGATCTCCCCAATTATGTCGTTCGTACTGATGGTGCTGCTTGTCGTCATTATTGGCTACGGCGGCATGCGCGTCTCGTCAGGAGCGCTGACTGCGGGCGAACTGGTCGCCTTCATTCTGTACTTGATCCAGATTGTGATGCCGATGAGCCAGTTATCCATGTTCTTCACGCAGCTTCAGAAGGCGATTGGAGCAACCGACCATATGCTCGCGATGTTACAAGCGCCGGAAGAAGATCATGTACAAGGGAAAGAGGCCGGTCAGGCGAATCTGCCGATTCATGCAGAGCATGTGCACTTTGCATATGCCGAAGGAGAGCCTATACTTGAAGATATCAGCTTCACTATCAGTCCGGGCAAGGTAACGGCGATTGTCGGGCCCAGCGGGGGCGGCAAGACGACGCTGTTCTCCCTTTTCGAGCGATTCTACTCGCCGACTTCCGGTGCCATCAAGGTGGGAGATGAAGATATTAACGAATTCTCGCTGCCTTCCTGGCGCGCTCTGATTGGATATGTGTCGCAGGAGAGTCCGCTGATTGACGGGACGATTCGGGATAATATTTGTTATGGAATGAATCGGGATGTGACGGAAGAGGAGCTGAAGCGGGCTGCGGCAATGGCTTATGCGGACGGCTTTATTGAAGAACTGGCCGACGGCTACGCTACGGAAGTGGGCGAGCGCGGCATGAAGCTGTCAGGCGGCCAGCGCCAACGGATTGCTATCGCGCGGGCGCTGCTTCGGAATCCGCGCATCCTGATGCTGGATGAGGCGACGTCGAGCTTGGACAGCAAGTCCGAGATTGTCGTTCAGAAGGCGCTGAACAATCTGATGAAGGGACGGACGACGCTGGTCATTGCCCATCGGCTGTCAACAGTAGTAGATGCCGATCAGATTCTGTTCATCGAGAAAGGGAAGTTGACGGGATGCGGAACGCATGAACAACTGCTGGAGAGCCATTCCATGTATCGGGAGTTCGCAGCCCAGCAACTCAAAATTCAGGAGCAGTACGGAGCTTGAAGGCTTAAAGGCTTAAAGCGGTAACGCGTCCAACAACGAGAAAGGCGGTATCATGCGAGATGGCAACCATTCTTGTCGTAGATGACGATCCTTATATTCGGGAATTTGTCACTGTATTATTGCAGAAGGAAGGCTTCCGGACAACGGAAGCCTCTGATGGCGTAGAGGCGCTCCGTCTTATGGAGACGGACAGAGCCGATCTTGTCGTACTTGATATTATGATGCCGAATATGGATGGATGGGAACTATGCCGCGAGCTTAAAGCGCTGCATGATATTCCGCTGTTGATGCTGACTGCCAAGGGAGACACGTCGCAGAAGGTGAAAGGCTTCAATCTGGGAACCGATGATTACTTAGTGAAGCCGTTCGAGCCTATGGAATTGGTCGTGCGGGTCAGGGCGTTGCTGAGAAGATATCAGATTGCCACATCCCAGATAGTTCAGATCGGCCGTGTGGTGGTGAACCGCCAGACATTCGAGGTGACTTCGGGGAGCGGGAAGATTGCCTTGCCGCTGAAGGAATTCGAGCTGCTTTTCAAGCTGGGTGGAGTTCCTGGCAGGACATGCTCCAGGGAGCAATTAATCGAGGATATATGGGGCTATGATTATGAGGGGAACGAACGGACGCTGGACGTACACATTAACCGCTTGCGCGAGCGATTCTCCGCAAGCGAGCACGGATTCCGGATCAAGACCATTCGCGGGCTCGGTTATCGGCTAGAGGTGCTCGTATGAAGCTGCTCGAACGAGTCAACAAGTTCAAGACAACGAAGATATGGAGAACGATCAAGTTCATAGGCAGCATTGGCGTAATTCTATTGTTCATGTACGCGTCATGGTCGATTGCCTATCTCATCAATCCGACACTGCTAAGGTGGTTCGGATGGGAATTGACGGACTACTGGGCGTTTGTTATGACAGGGACGGTAGGTTTCTTGCTTCTGTGTGCCGTAATCGGTATCTTTATGCCTTTTGCGCGCAATAAGCATCTTCTCTTCTATCATTCGATCGTCGACGCCGTCAATCGGATATCCAAGGGAGATTTCGATGTGACGATCACGATGAATGAAGATTTTGAACATGAATACGGCATGCTGATCGAGAGCATCAACAAGCTGGCCGGCGAGCTGGGGGTGATGGAGAAGATGCGGCAGGAATTTATTTCGAATGTGTCCCATGAGATTCAATCGCCGCTTACGTCGATCCGCGGATTTGCCCATGCTTTGCAAAGTAAAGAATTGAGCGAGGAGGAGCGGCAGCATTACTTGCAAATTATAGAGATGGAAACGGCAAGATTGTCCAAATTAAGCGACAATTTGCTGAAGCTGACGTCCTTGGAATCAGAACATCATCCGATCAAGCCTCAATCTTATCGCCTGGATCAGCAATTGCGCACACTTGTATTGGCAAGTGAACCGCAGTGGGCTGCCAAAGGCTTGGATATCGAGTTGAAACTGGATAAGGTTCACATTACGGCAGATGAGGATATGCTGGGCCAAGTATGGGTCAATCTGATTCATAATGCCATCAAGTTCACGCCGGAGAGCGGCTTCATTCACATTGGGCTGACGGCGCATGAGCCTTATGTGGAAGTGAGAATTGAAGACAGCGGCATTGGAATTGATGAGGACCATATCCCGCATCTGTTCGAGCGATTTTTCAAGGCCGATGCGTCCCGCAACCGGATGCAAGGAGGCAGCGGATTGGGGCTATCCATCGTGCAGAAGATTGTTCAGCTTCATCAGGGGACGATTGCCGTGAGCAGTGATAGAGGAAGCGGGACTGTGTTTTGCGTGAAGCTGCCGCTGCACATATTGGACCACGATCATCATGTTGAAAAAGAAGCGCCCATTACTCCATCAAGTAAGGAATAGCTTGGCATCGTATTCATATTGCGGGCGCCTGCCAAGACGCTAACCGTTGCGGCAACGGCGCATAACCGTACCGATGGTGAGGCGGTATAATGCATCGGCAGCGGCAATGCCGCATGCCAACCCGACAGCACCATAGCCGACATGAAGAAACACAACCCCAGAGGCAGTATATTGTCCTAAAACAAGGCTGCGGAACGCTTCGTAAAACGTAATGCCCGGAACGACAGGCACCAATCCTGGCACAAAATATACGGTAACCGGCATTTTGTATGTGCTGGCCGCAAGCTGACCTGCGAACGACAGCAGCAAAGAACAGGCCAGACTTGACATGAAGACGCCATAGCCGTGAGCAGTCAGCTCTATGTAGGCTATCCAGCCGATTATGCCGATGATCCCTCCCGCAACAATCGAACGCTTCGGTACGTTGCAGAGTGCTCCGAATGATACGGAGGAAATGAAGCTGAACAGCATATGACCTGCCAATTCTCTCATCATTGTATACCTCTCTCTCTCCTAGTTCGGGTTGCGGTCTCTTAGAGGATGAACATGCAGTAGACACCGGCAATGCCGCCCCCTAAGGCGCCAGCAATCAATAAAGCTTCGATTGCGCCGATCATGCCGGAAATATAATGCCGGGCCATCATGTCACGAATGGCATTGGTAATGGCAATTCCAGGCACAAGCGGAACCACGGCCCCCATCATGATGAGTTCGAGGTGGCGGCCTAGAACCGAAGCCGTACAGAGGCCCGCCCATCCGCCCAGGAAGGCCGCGCCGCACTCTGCCAGAAAAGGTATCGCTAATGCTTGGGTCAGCCATAAAAAACTGAGATAAGCAACGACTCCGGCAATCATGGCGGCGGGCAAATCCTCGAATGCCCCTCCAAAAATAAGCATAATGCTTCCGCTTAAGCTTGCGGTGCAGATCAGCCTGCGCCACAGCTTCTGACTCGTGTTCTCTTTATCGATGGCCTGCAAGGCAATAAGCATATCTTCTAGTCCGATCCGTCCTGCGGTCAAATCCCGGGACAGTTGGTTCACTTTTGTGATTTTGTTCAAGTCATATTGCCTTCTATCAATGCGGTGGAACTGCGTTCCCATCGAATCCAGCTTTGCAACTATGCCGTTGATGGTAACATAAGTGTACGCGCTGGCTGGGTTGCAATCACCCAAGGCATGCCGGATGATGCGTTCCATCGTATCCTCGACGCGGCTTGTCTCCGCGCCGTTTTCCAGCATCACTTTTCCGGCGAGAAGCGCCGTCTCCATAATAGAATGGGCAGTTCGTGATGACGGATTGTTCTGCATTGCGCTGCCTCCCTTTGCTTATTCCGGTTGCAACGACATGTTTATCAGGTCGTTGCAATTCTATTTATGGACAATTATAATCTATTATAGATAAAAAAAGTAGACAAATATATTATTTTTTTATCTTACATTGCGGAAAGGCGGTATGAACATGCTAGAACGAGAATTGAAAGCACGGATGAACAAGCTGCAAGCAGAGATGAGAGCAAGAGGATTTGATTCCTATGTCGTATCCTCGCAGGAGGATATTTGGTATTTCACGAATATCACCTACAGTCCCGAAGAAAGACCTTTCTTTATTGTAATTTCGCTGGGTGACAAGCCTGTGCTGGTGGTTCCGAAATTGGAAGAAGCGCATGTCAAAAAAGGAGTTTTAGAGACGAACGATATCGCTTATTGGGATTATCCTGCTCCGGCGGGCGATAATTGGTTCGAGGTGCTGAATAACGTACTGGAGAAGTTCAGCCGTACCGGCGTGGAAGGGAACATACCTGCCGAGCATTTTGTCCGCATACAAGGAGCCGGCATCGAGCTGTCTGAGCTGGTGGCTAACCAACGTCAGATCAAGAGCGCCTATGAAATTGAAAAAATCCGGTTCTGCGCCAAAAAAGCGGACGAGACGATGCGTGATATTTTCAAGAAAGCGTCGAGGGAGACCAGGGTGTTGGAAATGTCGGGTCTAGCCCAGAAGCCGTATATGGAGTTAATCAGCTCGATGCAGCTTGACCCGGTCAACAGCAATTTGTTAGCTGTCGTGTGGCCCGCTCCAGAAAGCGCGATGCCGCATGGCGTACCGGATATTTATAAAACGTATGGAGATGGGCCGAACGTGGCCATGACCTACTATCGAATCAACGGATATGCGTCGGAATGTGAACGCACCTTCTTTATTGGCGAACCATCCCCGTCCGAGAGGGACATGTTCGGTCATATGATGAATGCCCGCAATGCGGCGTTAGCCGTTCTCAAGGCGGGAGTCAAGGCAAGTGAGGTTGATATGGCGGCACGCAATTATTTGGAGGGACACGGACTGCTTGGCAAGCTGCTGCACCGCACGGGTCATGGCATCGGCTTGAGCAATCATGAGGCGCCGTTCGTGGCCGTGGGCAGCGATGACGTGCTATTGGAAAATATGGTCATCTCCATCGAGCCCGGGATATATGTGGATGGTGTCGGGGGCTTCCGGCATTCGGATACCGTCCTGATTACGAAGGATGGATACGAGCTGTTGACGCAGGCTCCGATCGAGTTAGAGGAACTTATTTTGTGAGTTGCTAATGAAGAAGGTGATACGCGAAGAGGCATGGGTACGGAACCGTATCCATGCTTTTTGTTTGTCTCCGGCTGGAAATTATCTATAATAGATATAGACAGTGGTAAAGGGAGAGTAGGATGCAGATTAAAAGTGGAGTTGAGCAGGCCATATGTATTTTGGTGATGCTGGCGACGCAGCATCATGGAGATGCGGTAACTAGCGATACGATTAGTGAGCGCCTGGATGTATCTCCTTCATTTTTGAAAAAAATTATGAGAATGCTGGTCGTAAAAAATATCATTACATCGACTTCCGGGAAAAATGGCGGATTTCAACTTGCCAAAGACGTGGACGATATCGACCTTCTCGAGGTGTTTGAAGCGATTGAGGGCGTCAACCCGTTTTTGAAAACGACGAATCTGGTACAGCACATCTTTTCGGATCAAGGGACTGCTGCAGTAGGCGAGACAATTATGAAGCAAGCGTTCGCTAATGCCGAGCGGAGCTATCGTGCGGAGTTAGCCAACTATTCTCTGGGCGTCCTGTTAAGGGAGACGTTTCGAGTGGACAACTTGCAGCAATTCGATTGGAATGGAGCCAGACGCACATAACCTGGCTGTGGTACGACACGCAGCATGACCATGCCCGATCGGCAGCCCGTATCGGGCATGGTCATGAGGACAGGTGCCGGCTGTTACCCCAGCTGATCCGGCACGTTGGAGAAGATGCCGTCGATGCCGGCTTGCCCCAGCATGGCTGCCCACTCCGGCCGGTCGACGGTGTAGGCGTATACTTTGCAGCCTGCCCCATGGCATTCCGCGATGAAGCCCGCGTCTGCGAACGAAAAATGAGGATGGACGCTATAGACCGGGAAGGGCAGCGACTGGATATATTGCCCCGGACGGTAGAGACGATCGGCCATCAGCACGCCGAGCTTCACCCCGGGTTCCAGCCGGGCTATCGTATCCAGCGCCTGATGGTCGAAGGAGGAGACGATAATCCGATCCAACAGGCCGCGCTTCTTGACCGCGTCGATAAGCTTTTGTTCGATTCCGTCGTAGAAGAATGGGATGTTCTTAATCTCGATGTTGGTGATAAGATCTTGGTCCTGCACCAGATCGAGATAATCATCCAGCAGCGGAATCCGTTCCGCCGTGAAGTCGGTGTGGAACCAGCTTCCCGCGTCAAGCGCGCCCAGCTCCTCCCAAGTCAGGTCCGCGATATAGCCTTGGCCCGACGTCGTACGGGCGACATTTTCGTCATGGATGATGACGAGCCGGCCGTCTTTCGTCTGTTGAATATCGAGTTCAATGCCGGCATAGCCGCGATCGAGCGCCGCCCGAAAGGCGGCCATCGTATTTTCCGGCGCATATCCCGATGCGCCCCGGTGGGCAAAAATGAACATGCTCGTCAACCCCCAGTCTCATGATAGCGGCGGACAGGGAAGCGGTTGTCATTTCCCCGCATGCCTGCCCGCCGCGTTCCTGCTTATTTCGGCGCGTTCACCTTGTTGTCCTCTTCGATGAGCTTATCGATTTTCGCAGTCAAGTCATCTACGGCCTTCTGCGGAGCGTCTCCCTGGTAGAGCTTCTCGATCGCCGTCGCGACTTCATTGCGTGTCTCCGGGAAGACGGAAATCAACGCACCGCGGGTAGCCGAACCGATCATCGTATTCTGGAGCTGCTTCACGGTTGTAAGGAACTGCGGAGCCAGCTCATATTTCTCCTTCAGGACCGGTTCCTCATGCGCGGCCTTCGTGATCGGGAAGTAGCCGGTGCCCGCTGCCCATTCGGCCTGAACGGCAGGGATGGTCACATATTTCATGAAGTCCCAGGCTGCTTCCTTCTCTTCTTCAGCGACGCTGTTCATCAGCCAGAGCGATGCGCCGCCCACGATGACGCCGTTCGCTTCCTTGCCGTCCGGCGTCGGCAGGAACCCCGTGCCGACTTCGAAGGGCGATGCCTGCATTACGCCGGCAATGCCCGCGGTCGAATCCATGTACATGGCGACCTTGCCGGCGCTGAAGGCTGCACGGATATCATCCCATTGCCGCCCGTAGTTGCCGAGCGTGCCGTCCTTGTTCATATCGTCGAGCCACTGGAAGATACCGAGGCTTTCCGGGGAATTGAGCAGCGACTTGGTGGCGAGACTGTCGCGTCCATTGCCGTTATCCACGAAATCGGCTCCTTGGTTGGCCAGCAATTGCTCGATGAACCATCCGTAGATGAGCAGCGCGAATCCTTTCTCATTTTTCGAATTGTCGGTCAGTTTCTTGGCCATTTCCCGGATTTCCCCGAACGTTTTCGGCGGCGACTCCGGATCGAGTCCGGCCGCTTTGAATTTGTCCTTGTTGTAGATTAAGATGGCGTTCGATGTGTTGAACGGCAGCGAGTAGAGCTTGCCGTCGATTTGGTAATAGCTGAGGATATTCTCCTCCCATTGGGACAGGTCGAATTTGTCTTGGTCAATCAGGTCCTGAACCGGCTGAATATAACCGCTGTTGACCATATACTTCGTTCCGATCTCCTGCACCTGCATTAGCGTCGGCGCCTCGGATGTGCCGCCCACCGCCTTGAGCTTCGTCAACGATTCCTCGTACGATCCTTGGAAAATCGCATCAACGAAGTATTTGTCCTGCGATGCATTGTAGTCGTTCGCCATCTTGGCGATCAGTTCCCCGGCACTGCCGCTCATGGCATGCCAGAAGGTCACCTTGATACGTCCGTCATCCGATTGTCTCGCCTCCGAGCCTGACGAATTCGTGCAGCCGATAGCGGACAGCGACAGCACCGCCAGCAGCAGTATAATCACGCCTGCTTTCTTCACTTGCATATCCCCCTTGTAAAATTTTATCGTTTGCGACAAGCCATGCTGATGAATCTATCCTTTTAATGCCCCGGACATCAAGCCGCGCTTGAGCTGCTTGAGGCTGAGGAACAAGAAAAGCAAGGTTGGCAAGAGCACGATGACGACGCCGGCCATGACGACGGGCCAATTCGTGTTCGTCTCCTGGGCCTGCATCATCTTCAACCCGATCTGCACGGTGCGGACGGAATTGTTGGTCGTCGTCAGCAGCGGCCATAAATACATGTTCCAGGTCGTCAAAAACCCGTAGACGCCGAGCGCGCTCAGCATCGGCAGGGAGAGCGGAACGACGAAGGACACCAGGTAGCGCAGCCGGCCGCAGCCTTCCAATTGGGCGGATTCATGCAGCTCCTGCGGCAGTGTCAGAAAATGCTGGCGGAGCAGAAACACGCCGAAAGCGAGCGCGAAGAATGGCATGGACAATCCTTGATATGTATTGACCCAGTTCAGGCCGACGATGGTCAAATAGTTCGGAATCATCGTCGCTTCCCACGGAATCATCATCGTCGAAATCAACAGGAAGAACACGAAGTTGCGTCCTTTGAATGGAATAAACACGATGGCGTAGGCCGCCAGACTGCATACGATGATCTGGCCGATCATGACGGTGAGCGAGACGATCAGGCTGTTCATCATGAACTTGAGCAGCGGCACGCTCTTGAGCGCCATCGTGAAGTTGTCGAATACGAAGCTTGCCGGGAACAGCTTGCCGGTCATAATCTCCTCGGTCGTCATCAGACTGGCGAGGAGCGCATAGACGATCGGGAAGAACATAAGACCTGCGGCCAACAGCAGCAGAATGTAGAACACCCATTTCTGGTAGAGCGCCATTCTCATTGATAATGCACCTTCTTTTCGCCGACTTTGAACTGAATCAGCGTCGCCAGCAGCACGATCAGGAACAGAATAATTGCTTGTGCGCTCGCAATGCCGAATTTGTAGTGAATAAAGGCGTTCTGATAAATGGAATACACAATGAGATTGGTTGATTCCGCAGGTCCGCCCTTGGTCAGGATGTCGATCTGGCCGAACGATTGAAACGAATGGATGACGGTCACGATGATGACAAAAAACAGGGTCGGCGAGACCATCGGCAGCGTAATGCGGAACAGGCGGGACCAATAGCCTGCGCCGTCAATGCGGGCGCTCTCGTAAATGTCCTCGGGTATGCTCTGCAGCCCGCCGAGCAGGATGATGTAATTGAAGCCGACGCCCATCCAGATGCTGGTCGCCGCGATAGAGATCAGCGCCCACTTCGGATCGGTTAGCCAATGGATCGGCGGCAGTCCTATCCAATCAAGCACATGGTTCAGGAACCCGATGCTGGGATGGAACAGGAACAGAAAGATCATCGAGCCTGCGGCTACCGACACGCCGACCGTAGAAGAGAAAATAACGCGGAAAAATTCGATTCCCCGCAGCTTCTCGCTTGAGATGACGGCCAGAAAGAAGGCGAAGGCGACGCCCAGCGGTACCGTATAAAGCACGAACAGGAACGTGCCGGTCATACTCTTCAAGAAGCTGTCTGACTGGAACAGGCCGGCGTAATTATCGAAGCCGACGAACATCACCGGAACGCCGCGCGCGTTCGTGGAGAAGAAGCTATAATAAAGCGTTTTCAACATAGGGTAAAACGTAAAGGCCGATAAAATGATGAGCATCGGACTTAAATAGAGCAGGCCCGCTGCCAGGAGGCGCAGCGGCGAATCTTTCGAATTTTTCTTGCGGAGGGTTGTGGCAGTTGGATCCATTTGACGATTCCCCTTTCTTAACCAGCGCGACGGTCAGAAAAAAAGAAGACCACAGAACGACCAAATGGCAGCAGCCAGTTGGAACAAGCGTGGTCTTCTCCGTTTCCCAAAACCGGAATATTAACTTGCATCCCAGTATAATTCACACAATATTAAAAATCAATACAAATTATGGCTATTTGCTGTGATATTTACGCTTGACGCGACAGCCGGGATGTTGACGGGCGGCGAGCTGGGCATTACGATAGCGGTAGAAGCAGCAAGATTACCGCATCAGAGAAAAAAAGAGCCAGAGACCGAAGGGAGAGCGAGCTATGCACTTCGCCAACCAGTCCATCTTGCCGGCCGTAAGGCAGATGAAGGATATGGAAAAGCTGCTGGTCAGTCCGTTCGAATACATTGTGCTGCTGGATGTCCATATCGCGCAGCTGAAGCCTATATTTCAGATGGTTCGTCCGCATAACAAGAAGCTGCTGCTGCATGTGGATCTGATTCAGGGGCTGCAGAACGACAGCTACGCGGCTGAATATCTGTGTCAAGAATTTACTCCGTACGGGCTTCTGTCGACGAAGGCGAGCGTCATCATCCGCGCGAAGCAGAAGGGCGTCGTCGCTATTCAGCGCATTTTCCTGATCGACAACAGCTCCTTTGAGAAGAGCGGCGCCTTGCTGGAAAAGACGAATCCCGACTATATCGAGGTGCTGCCGAGCCCGATGCTGCCTTATTTGAAGCAGTTGAAGAACGGACGCGACATTCCGCTTCTGGCCGGCGGCTTCATCCGGACCGAAGACGATGTGAACAGGGCGCTCCAGGCCGGTGCCGTGGCCGTCACCACCTCCAGTCAGACGCTCTGGAAGCAGTACGCCGCGGCGGGAGCGCATCGGTAATCATCGGCGAGGGCGGTCCGAGGCCATCGTATAAAGTCACCGCTTCCTACTCATGTTATAGATGACCGTCTATGACATGATGAGATAAAGGAGGAAGGGCCATGACCAACTATCGTGACAGCCGCCGGAAGAACCATCTCAACGCCTTCGAGGAACAGCCAGATCTCGTCGTCGGCAAGACCAATGCATCTGCCGGCAAGAACGAAGACGTGGAATTCTCGATCGAGCAGGCAGACGCCGACGATCTGGAGGCGCTGGAGCGCGCCAGACGAGCGGATGAACGGGCGGAACGTCCATGAGACATATCGAAGCGAAATTCCAGGACGAATCGAAGGCTGAATCTTGCGGGCGCAAGCTTAACGCGCTGCGGGCGCATGCCATTCAAGTCGTTCCCCGGGAAGACGGTTATATCGTGTCGGCCGATGTGAACCATGCCGTGCTCGATCAGGCGTATGCCGTCATGCGCGACTACGAGGGCACACTATTGTAAGGGAACAGAACTCCTGCGGCGAGCGGGTAAGACCGCTCGTTGTGTGGAGTTTTATTTTTGTGTACAATAAATAAAATGTGCGGACGGTTATCAGTCGTACGGGGGAACACCGTTCTACTTGTCGGCACCGATATTATTCATAGGGGGAGTACCATCGTGCGCTGGCATGAATTAACGATACATACAAGAGAAGAAGCAGTCGAGATGATCTCGAACTTCCTGCATGAGGCGGGAGCGGGAGGCGTCTCGATCGAGGAATCCGGAACACTGAACAAGGAGCGGGACACGACCTATGGCGAGCTGTATATCGCCCCGCTGAACGATATTCCCGAAGGCGAAGCGAAGATTCAAGGCTACTTCGCGGAAGGGACCGATCTGGCGGCGATCGAGGGCGAGGTGGCCGGCCGCATTCGCGAGCTGCGCACGTACGGAATCGATCCGGGCGAGGCCGCCATGTCCTGGCGCTCCGTTCATGAAGATGATTGGGCAGATGCCTGGAAGCAATATTTCAAGCCCGTGCGGATTACAAGCAAGCTGACGATCAAGCCGTCATGGGAGCCTTATACGCCGACGGCGGAGGAGCAGGTGATCGAGCTTGATCCCGGCATGGCCTTCGGCACCGGAACCCATCCGACGACATCGCTCTGTCTCCAGGCTCTGGAGAGCGTCATTCAGGGCGGGGAAGATATCATCGATGTTGGAACCGGCTCCGGCATCCTGGCGATCGGGGCATGCAAGCTCGGGGCCCGGCATGTGCTCGCCATCGACCTGGATCCGGTAGCGGTCAAGAGCGCCAGGGAAAATGTCGCGATGAACGGGCTCCATGACGACATTACGGTGCGGGAAGGGGATCTCCTGTACATGCTGAAGGCGAGCGGGACGGACGAAGCGCCGGCGCTTGGCGTCACGCTTCCTGTCCAGATTGTGGTCGCCAACATTTTGGCCGAGGTGATTCTGCTGTTCGTGGAGGATGTGTTCGCGGCGCTGCAGCCGGGCGGAATATACATTGCCTCGGGCATTTACAAGAACAAGGAAGAAGCGGTAGAGCGGGAGCTGATCCGCCATGGCTTCCTTATTGATGCGAAGCATCGCGAGGAGGACTGGGTTGCTTTCGTCGCCACAAAACCAAGTCCGCTTTTGATCACGAAGTGAAGCAGGAAGTAGCTCGGCATCGAATCTTGCATTCACTCTCGAAAAGCATATGCTTCCGAAGTATGTTTCCTGCGGAAACATTGTAGCTGCTCATGTAGTCTTGCCTACACTCCGCTGCTCCTTACAAGTTTTGCGCAGCAAAACTCGCATCGGAAGCATACGCTTCGAGTTCTTGCAACCTTCTCGGTGCTGAAAACCAGACTTTTTGAACATGTATCATTAAGCTGAGAACCAGCCAGTTGAACATGTATGAGAAGAAAGCGAGGGAAGATATGGATTTTTTCAGTAACTTTTTCGCCGTCAAGCTGGAGATGCTGCCGTTTCTCGTATCGGTGCTGCTCATTGCCTTTACGATCCATGAATTCGCGCATGCCTATTTTGCTTGGAAATTCGGGGATCCGACAGCGAAGATGCTTGGCCGCGTCAGCTTGAATCCGGCGAAGCATGTCGACTTCCTCGGCATGCTGTTCTTCGTCATCGCCGGCTTCGGCTGGGCGAGGCCGGTGCCAGTGAACCGGGATAACTTCAAGTATCCGCGGCTGATGGGAATCGTCGTATCGGCTGCCGGACCGATCAGCAACCTGCTGCTGGCCTTTATCGGGACGATCGTGATTCATCTCGGCCTCAAGTTTGGCTTTGTGCAGTTGGGTTCCACGGATCGCGTCCAACTGGCCATCTATTACTTTTTGAATTATTTCATTACTTATAACGTGCTGCTTTTCCTGTTCAACCTCATTCCGCTGCCGCCGCTGGACGGGTACCGCATCGTCGAGGACCTGGCGCCGCGCGGCCTGCGTCTGCGCCTGCAGCAGTTCGAGCAGTGGTCGATTTTTATTTTCTTGATGCTCGTATTCATTCCGCCGCTGCGGGATAAGACGATAACGCCGCTGTTCAAGCTAATCGAGCCGATCGTATTTAACTTTTCGCGCACCGCCGCTTATCTGGTCGGCATGTAACAATCCCGTCCCGGATGGCGGATGGGCAGCGTGGACTTTCTGGAAATATCACTGCAAATCTAGCGCATTGCGCGCAAAACGTGTATGATGAGGAATGTTGATTACGATGCAAAAATACTTTGTCAGCCCCGAAGCGTTCGGGGATCAGCACATACGGATTACCGGCGCGGATGCGCATCATATCGTCAATGTGATGCGGGCCAAGCCGGGCTTTACTTTTCTGGTGAGCGACGGCTCCGGCCGCGAGGCCGTGGCCGTGTTCGAGAGCGGCGACGGTGAGACGGCCATCGCCCGGCTGGAGGAACTGGTCGCTGCCGATCGGGAAGCCGCAGTCGAGGTGACCATCGCCCAGAGCCTGCCGAAGGGCGACAAGATGGAACTGATTATACAGAAATGCACGGAGCTGGGGGCGGCGGAATTCCTTCCGTTCCTGTCGGAACGCACAGTCGTGCAGTATGACGCGAAGAAGGAAGCGAAGCGGCTGGAGCGCTGGGCCAAGATTGCGAAGGAAGCGGCCGAGCAGTCGCACCGCAACCGCGTTCCCGATATTGCGGCATCGGCCGCGTGGGCGAAGCTGATCGGGCAGTTCGCGGCCTATGATCTCGTGCTGATCTGCTATGAGGACGAGCAGGGCACGCGGCTCCGCGACGTGCTGGAGCCTTTCTGCGAAGCGCAGCGCGGCCAGGAGGCAGCCCGCATTCTGGTCGTCATCGGACCGGAGGGCGGGTTTTCGCTGCGTGAGGTGGAAGCGGCCACGGCGGCGGGCGCGGTCTGTGTCAGTCTCGGACGCCGCATTTTGCGGACAGAGACGGCGGGCTTGGCGGCCTGCGCTTGTATCATGTATCAATTCGGAGAAATGGGAGGAAGTTGAACAATGCCATCAGTAGCGTTTTATACGTTGGGCTGCAAGGTGAACTTCTACGATACGGAAGCCATTTGGCAGCTGTTCAAGCAAGAAGGTTATGAGCAAGTCGACTTTGAAGCGACGGCTGACGTCTATTTGATTAATACATGCACCGTTACGAATACCGGCGACAAGAAGAGCCGCCAGATTATCCGGCGGGCTGTCCGCCGCAATCCGGACGCCATCATTGCGGTGACCGGCTGCTATGCGCAGACCTCCCCGGCGGAGATTCTGGATATCCCGGGCGTCGATCTCGTCATCGGCACGCAGGATCGGGACAAGCTGATGGATTACATCGCCCAGCTTCAAGCCGAGCGCCAGCCGATTAACGCTGTGCGCAATATTATGAAGACGCGCGCATTCGAGGAACTGGACGTGCCGGATTTCGCGGAGCGGACACGCGCCTTTTTGAAGATTCAGGAAGGCTGCAACAATTTCTGCACCTTCTGCATTATTCCATGGTCCCGCGGGCTGTCCCGCAGCCGCGAGTCGCAAAGCGTGCTCAATCAGGCCCGCCAGCTCGTGGCGGCAGGCTATAAGGAGATTGTGTTGACCGGAATCCATACCGGAGGCTATGGCGATGATCTCGAGAACTATGATCTGACCGATCTGCTCTGGGATCTGGACCGGATTGATGGATTGGAACGGGTGCGCATCAGCTCGATCGAAGCGAGCCAGATCGACGATCGCATGATCGACGTGCTGAACCGCTCGTCGAAGATGTGCCGTCATCTTCATATTCCGCTGCAGGCCGGCAACAATGAAGTGCTGAAGCGTATGCGGCGCAAATATACGGTCGAAGAGTTCGGCGACAAGATCGCCCGCATCCGCGAAGCAATGCCGAATGTGGCGATTACGACGGATGTGATCGTCGGCTTCCCGGGCGAGACGGATGAGCAGTTCCGGGAAGGTTACGAATTCATGAAGCGGGTCGGATTCTCCGAGATGCACGTCTTCCCATACTCCAAGCGTACCGGAACGCCAGCGGCGCGCATGGAGGATCAGGTGGACGAGGAAGTGAAGCATGCCCGCGTTCATGATCTGATCGATCTGTCGGAGCAGATGCAGCTCGCCTACGCCGAGACGTTCGTCGGGCAAGTGCTTGACGTCATTCCGGAACGCGATTATAAAGGGGCTCCGGGAAGCGGCCAAGTGATGGGCTATTCCGACAACTACCTGCAGATCGTGTTCGACGGCGACGAGTCGCTGATCGGCCAGCTGTGCCGGGTGAAAGTGACGAAGGCCGGCGTGAACGAATGCTTCGGCGTGCTGACCCGGGTGCTTGGGGAAGAAGCGGGTCCGCAGGCAGCTAATATGTAAATGGGGTAGAACACAGAGGATTCCACTGTTGCTTCTTGTGCAAGGAGCAGGTGAAATCCTCTTTCCTTTCGGTTACGATATACATATTCATCAGTTGCAAGAAGGCGGGCTGACAGAGCTGTGGCACGCCCCACACTTTATACGTTGGAGGATATCGCGCTATGAAAGAAATATCAGCGGGGGGCGTCGTGTATCGACGCCGCGGAGAGCAAATTGAGTTCCAGTTGATCCAGGATCGTTACGGCAAGACTTCCTTGGCCAAGGGAAAAATGGAGCCCGGGGAGACCATCGAGCAGACGGCTCTGCGCGAAATCCGGGAGGAGACCGGGATGGAAGGGAGCATCGTCGGCAAGCTGGATACGATCCGCTATCAATATACGTCGCCGGAAGCTGGCACGGTGGACAAAGAGGTTCATTATTTTCTGGTTGAGGCAACAGCCGGGCAGCTTACGCCTCAGGTAGAGGAGATACGCAGCGTCGAATGGTACGGGCCGCAAGCGGCATGGGCGAAGCAGACGGAATCCGGGTATGATAACAATAACGGCATTCTGAGCAAGGCTTTTGCGCAATTGGGGATTACATTGTAATCGGCCGTATTAGCGTTCCCGGGTCCGAGCGCAATAACCTTGGCTGCAGACGCCGGCAACAGGTACACGCAGGTGCAGTGATTGTACGCTTCAAGTCTAATCTGATTGCGAAGGGTGATTACAGATGAACGAACACATCCGATTGGCCAGCCTGATTGACCACACCTTCCTCAAGCCGGAAGCGGTGCGGAGCGATATTGAGAAATTGTGCGATGAGGCGCGGCAGCATGGCTTTTACAGCGTCTGTGTCAATGGAACCTGGGTTCCGCTCTGCCGCGAGCGGCTTGCCGGCTCCGACGTGCGTATCGCGGCCGTTTGCGGGTTCCCGCTCGGGGCCGGCGCCTCCTCCGCCAAAGCGTTCGAAGCCGCCAGAGCCGTGGAAGACGGAGCGTCGGAGATCGATATGGTGCTCCAGATCGGCCGCCTCCTTGACGGTGACGTGAAGGCGGTAGAAGCCGATATCGCCCAAGTGGTCCGCATGGTGGAAGGGAAGGCTATCGTCAAAGTCATTCTGGAGACGGGAATGCTGACGACCAGTCAAAAGATCGGGGCATGCAGAGCCTCGGAAGCTGCAGGAGCGCATTTCGTCAAGACGTCGACCGGATTCGGCCGCGGCGGGGCTACCGTCGAGGATATCCGGCTTATGCGGGCGAACGTGTCGCCGCATATTGGCGTGAAGGCTTCAGGCGGCGTACGGGACACGGCGACGGCGTTCGCTATGATCGAAGCCGGAGCGACCCGAATCGGAACGAGCTCGGGGATTGCGATCGTTACCGGAGCCGGTCCCACACCTTCAGATAACACAGCGGGAGCGCCAGGACAGAGCTCGCAATATTGAATACCGTCTGGGCCCGGGCGATCTGGGCGCCCGGATCGGCGGTGAACCAGGCGGACAGCGCATGGAGCTGGCCGATTAGCGGATAGAACAGGATCGCTCCGCCCACATTGAGCACGATATGGCTCCAAGCGACGAATTGGCCGTGGCGGCTTCCGCCGAGCGATGCGATGAGCGCCGTGAAGCAGGTGCCGACATTGGAGCCGATGACGATGGCGATGCCAATCTCGGCCGGCAGGGCGCCGGTAGCGGACAAGCCCATCGCCATGACGATGATAGCTGCGCTGCTGTGGACGACAGCCGTAATGATCATTCCGGCGGCGAGCGCCCAGAGCAGACTGTCGTTGGACCGCTCCAGGAACCAGGTGAACATGCCGCGATGCTGCAGCGGCCCCCCGATCTGCTTCATCCATTCGATGCCGAGCAGAATGAGGGCGAATCCGGCAGCGGCCAGCGATCCGAACTGCAGCGGATGCAGCAGGGAGGCGAGCCGCTTCGGCAGGGGCAGGCGGTATTCGCCGCCCAGAATCGCCGCGCTCCAGCAGGCGAGCGAGCCAATGAGGAGCGGCAGCGCGTAGCGGCTGATGTTGAGGCCGATCAGCTCTGTCGTCAGGCAGGTGCCGACATTGGTGCCAAGGATGATGCCGAGCGAGCGCGAGAAGCTCATCAGCCCGGCGTTCACCAGCCCGATGGTGATGACCGTGATGGCGGTGCTGCTCTGCAGCAGCGCCGTCATGCCGGAGCTGAACAGCATGCCGTGCAGCGGCGTCCGCGTGGAACGGTGCAGGAAGCGGTTCAAATAAGGTCCTGCCCATGCGTGAAGGGCGAGCTCCATCGTTTTCATGCCAAAAAGAAACACAGCCATTCCGCCTAGCAGCGGATACCAGATTTCTGCAAACATATGCCGGACTCCTTCGTCATTCCACACAAAATGCGGGTTCTATCATTCGAGCTGGAACAGCTGGAGAGAGAATAAGTGAACAGCCTATACTGTCACTGTATGCTTGCGGATGGACAACAATGACAAGCCCGGCTGAAGCCGAGAGGGGACATGCACAATTGAAGCAATCGACAACAGCAACAGTAATCTTGAGCCGGAATCGCAAAAAACGGACGGAGCACGGGCACCCATGGGTGTTCCAATCCGAAGTCGAGCGCGTGGAGGGCAATCCGCAGCCGGGGGCGCTGGTCGACGTCATGAATGCCCAAGGCCAATATGTGGCGACCGGATACTATAACCCCGCTTCCAAAATCATTGTGCGCGTCATTGGCTATCAGCCTGCCGACGCGATGGATGCCGGCTTTTTCAAGGAGCGGCTGCGTCAGTGCCTGGAGCATCGCAACCGGTTCCTGCCGGGAGCGACGGCATACCGGCTTGTCTATGGCGAGGCTGATTTTCTGCCGGGGCTGATCGTGGATCGGTTCGGCGATGTGCTCGTCGTGCAACTATTAACGCTCGGAATGGACCTGGCGCGCGATGCGATTGTGCAGGCCTTGGCCGAGGTGATGAAGCCGCGCGGCATTTACGAACGAAGCGATGTGCCGATTCGGGAAAAGGAAGGCCTCGAACAGAGAACGGGCGCCCTGTACGGGGAATGCCCGCGCCATGTGCTCATTACCGAGAACGGACTGCAGCTTGAAATCGATATTGTCGAAGGGCAGAAGACGGGCTATTTCTTCGACCAGCGTGAGAACCGGGCGGCCATAGCACCGCTGATGACCGGATGGGGAGCGCGCAGCGGGATTGCGCTGACCGATATGGAGACAGAGGCAGGCGTACGCACCATCCCGGTCAACGCGAACGGCAAGGAAGTAACCTTTCCATGGTGGGACGGAGCTACCGTGCTGGAATGCTTCTCTCACACGGGCAGCTTCACTTTGCATGCTTGCAAATATGGGGCCAAGAAGGTGACTTGTCTCGATATTTCTGAGCATGCGATCGAGAGCGCGCAGCGCAACGTGGAACTGAATGGATTTGCGGATCGGGTGGAATTCGTGGTGGCGGACGCGTTTGCGTATCTGCGGGAGCAAGTGCAGGGGAAAGAGGAACGCAAGGAGCGCGGAACGAGCCAGTCGAAGAAGGACACGTCGAAGCCGATGACCGCAGGCGGCGGCCGTACCTGGGATGTCGTCATTCTCGATCCGCCCGCGTTCGCCAAGACGAGACAGGCGGCGGAAGGAGCGTATCGCGGCTATAAGGACATCAACCTTCATGGGATGAAGCTCGTCAATGAGGGGGGGTATTTAGTGACGGCGAGCTGCTCCTATCATATGAAGCCCGAGCGCTTCCTGCAGGCGATCCATGACGCCGCCCATGACGCGGGCAAGGTGCTGCGCCTCATCGATTGGCGCACGGCGGGGAAGGATCACCCGCAGGTAGCCGGCGTCGAAGAAGGGCATTACTTGAAATTCGGTATTTTTGAAGTCCGCTCCAGACGATAGCATGATGAAGAAGCACCTCATGGCGAATGTGCCGGGAGGTGCTTCTTGCGGTTGCGGTATGATGTAGAAGGGACAAGCGGCGGTCTATGGAGCCGGATTGGTAACGAAGGCGCCGCCAAGCCAGCGCGCATATCCCCGTTCGCGGGCCCAATTGCTCTCCCCGCTGCGCACTCTCCGGCCCGCCTCGGTGAGCAGAACCCGTCCGGTGGACGGCCCGATCGGCCGCAGCGGCTCGGGCATCGGGTCGGATGCCGCGGACAGGGATAATAGCGGCGCTTCCCCGGAAGTCAACCGGCGCAAATATCCCCAGTACTGCATGTCGCCGAGTCCGTACTCCGGCACATGCGGCCGGATATGCTGATACAGCTCCAGGAAGGAGCTGGCACCATCGGCGACGGCATCCAGCGTAAGCCGCTCCACGACGCCTAACCCGTCTACGCGCGAAGGGAAGCGGCGGAGATGGAACCGCATCGCTTCCACGATCGCATCATAAGGAGCTTCGACGCTACCGGACTCCTCGAGCCAACGCACCAATTTGCGCGGATTCGGGCTTGTATAGGCAAGCCAGGTATGGTGCATCCATGTGATCGCTTCCACGTTCAGCCGAATGCCGTGCTCGCGGCAGCGCGCCAATTGCTCCGCATCGAGGGCGCCGAAGCCGTCATAGCGGTCATGCCCGGGCACGGCCGAAATGTCGATCCAATAGACGGCCGCTTCTGGATGCTCGCGGGACAGACGCTCAGTCAACCGCAGCAGCATCGTGATATCGAACAGATCATGCTCGAACCAGAGGGCGATTTCCCGGTGCTGCAGCACATCCGCTTTCCAGGACCGCTCCTGCTCGTTGCTCATTTGCAGGTAGAGGGATGCGGGCAGGCCGCACATTTTTTCCAATTGAAGCGCGCGATACGCCAAATAACGTTCAAAGATGGGATAGACGGGTCCTTCAGTCAGCAGCTCGCGATAGACCCATACTTCTTCGTTCCAGTGCTCCCGGGCGACCGGCCGAAGCCGTTCTGCCACAATATCTCCATTTACGATATGAATCACGCGGTGTGCCTCCTTTTCTCTCCGGCGGTATCGTCAGCCAGGGGCTAGAATTCCTTCCTGCACATTCCAAACGTGTGTTCCAGTCTGCTCGCGATAATATGCTATAATAAAGCAAGGTTTCCGTAAAAGAGACGATTTGCGCAGTCTCTGTCTAATGAGGAAATACCGGGAATCCGGTCTTTTTGGACTTATTCTTATTTTTAATCCTTTCTTGCGATTTGTAAATACACTTTTATACATGGCATTTGTGGAAACAGCCAGCATATGGCATGGCAGCGTACATATCCATTGGTCAGTTGTACGGGAAAGCGGGGGATACACATTGGCTTTGCATTTCGTAATCGGCCGCTCGGGGAGCGGCAAGTCGGCCCATCTGCTGAATGAGATTCGGCGGAGGCTGGAGACTCAGCCCGAAGGTCCGCCGATGATTCTGCTCGTGCCCGAGCAGGGGACGTTCCAGGCGGAGCACGCGCTCGTCACCTCGGAGCGGCTGTCGGGGATGCTGCGGACGCAAGTCCTGAGCTTCCGGCGCCTCGCGTACCGCGTTATGCAGGAGACCGGCGGCACGGCGCTCACGCCGATTGGAGAGGAAGGCAAGAAGATGCTGCTGTACAAAATTTTGCAGCGGCGCAAGTCCGACCTGCCCCTGTTCGCCGGTGCGGCGGAGCAATTCGGCTTCATCGAAAAATTGAATGATCTGTTCGACGAGATGAAGCGGTACCGGATCCAGGCATCCGAGGTGGATGAGAATGCCGCGTTCGTCCAGGAGCATGTGGACGGCCAGCCGCTCCTGTCGGCCAAGCTGCATGATTTGTCCGCCGTGCTGCATGAGTTCGAGACAGAGCTGGAGCAGCATTATTTGGACGGCGAGGATGTGCTTGTCCGGTTGGCGGAAGGCATTCCGCACTCGGACTATGTCCGGCAGGCAGAGTTATGGATTGACGGGTTCAACGGCTTCACCCCCCAGGAGTATGCCGTGCTGGCATCGCTGCTGCTGCATGCCCGCCATGTCACCGTAGCGCTCTGCCTGGATCGGCCCTACGCCTTGGGGGAGGAGCCGCATGAGCTGAACCTGTTCCATCCTACGGCGACGACTTTTCTCAAGCTGAGCAGCATCGCCGATACGCTCGGCGTCGATATGGGAGAAGTCATACAGCTGGGCGGGCAGGGCAGATTGCCAAGATTCGCTTCCTCGCCGATGCTCTCGCATCTGGAGCGCCATTTCGACCGGCGTTCGGCTTACCGCCCCGCCTCCCCCGCCGGGGAGCGGGCGGAGATTCGCGTTCAAGCCGCGGTCAACCGCCGCGCGGAAGTGGAAGGGGCGGCGCGCGACATTTTGCGCCGGGCGCAGAGCGAGGGCGTCCGCTGGCGGGAGATGGCCGTCATGGTCAGGAACTTGCCGGATTACGCGGAATTGATCGATACGGTCTTCGGCGACGCGGGCATTCCCTATTTCACGGATCAGAAGCAGGCGGTTCTCCATCATCCGTTCGTCGAGATGACGCGCGCCGCGCTGGACATCCTTATCGGCTACTGGCGCTATGATGCGGTATTCCGCTATGTGAAGACGGACTTCATCCTGCCGGAAGACGGGAGCGTGACGAGGGAATCCTTCGATCGGCTGGAGAACTATGTGCTGGCTTGCGGCATCGAGGGCTCGAAATGGACGAATGGACGCCCGTGGCCCGCCGAACCGCGGCAGTCGCTGGATCCTGACGATCCGAACGCCGCCGAGACGGCCGAGAGCGCGCCGGAGCAGGCCCCGGAATGGGCGGAGCAGTGCCGCCGCCGGATTGTCGAGCCGCTCTTCGCGCTGCAGCGATCGCTTGCGCGGAGCCGGAATGTGCAGGAGATGTGCGAGGCGCTGTATACGTTCTGGATCCGTCTCGGGGTGCCGGACAAGCTGGAGCGGATGAGCCAGGAGGCGCTGCTGGACGGCGACGTGCAGCGTTCCCGGGAGCATCGCCAGATCTGGGGCGAGATGCTCGATATTTTGGACCAGATGGTTGAGATGCTGGGCGGCGAGAAGATGCCGCTCGAGCTGTTCGCCGGGATGCTGGAGACCGGCTTCGAGAGCGTGAAGCTGGCGCTCGTGCCTCCCGCGCTCGATCAGGTGCTGATCGCGTCTATGGATCGGACCCGTTCGAGCCAGATCAAGCATCTGTACGTGCTCGGGGTCAACGACGGGGTGATGCCTGCCCGACCGATAGAGGATGGGCTGCTGACCGAATATGAGCGGGATCTGCTGCTCACGATCGGGATGGAGCTGGCGCCCGGCATTCGGCGCAAGCTGCTGGACGAACGCTTCGTCATCTATCATGCCTTCACTTCTCCGAGCGAGAGCTTGTGGCTCAGCTATGCGCTGGCCGACGAGGAAGGCCGCTCGCTGCTCCCTTCGGAGACGGTGCGGCAGATCCGGGGGCTGTTCCCGGGCATGCAGGAGGAGCTCCTGTTGGCGGAGCCGAATGAATTTGTCCCCGAAGCGGATCAGGCCGATTTCATCGCCTATCCGGAAGCGGCGCTTAGACAATTAGTCGCCCAACTGAGGGAGTGGCGGCAAGGCCGTCCGATCGCGGATCTGTGGTGGGATGTGTACCGGTGGTTCGCAGGGCAGCCGGCTTGGCGGGATCGGCTGAAGACGGTGCTCGGATCGCTCGCCTACCGCAACCAGGCGCAGGCGCTGACGGCCGACACGAGCCGGAAGCTGTACGGACAGCAATTGCGGACGAGCGTGTCCCGCATGGAACGGTTCGTCGCCTGCCCGTTCTCGCATTTCGCCTCCCATGGCTTGAAGCTGAAGGAACGAAGGCTGTATCGGCTGGAAGCGCCGGACATCGGCCAGCTGTTCCATGCGGCGCTAAGCAGCTTCGCCGGCGAGCTGCAGGCCCAGCACCGCTCCTGGGCGGAGCTAACGCCCCAGGAATGCGAGGCGGAAGCGGATCGCATCGTCGACCTGCTGGCGCCCCGGCTTCAAGGGGAGATTCTGCTCAGCTCCGAGCGGTTCGGCCATATATCGGGCAAGCTGAAGCGCATCGTCGGACGGGCCGCGGCTGTGATGGGCGAGCATGCCAAGCGGGGGCATTTCGAGCCGGCGGCGCTGGAGATGGATTTCGGTCCCGATAAGCCGCTGCCGCCCCTCCGCTTCACGCTGGACAACGGCTGCACGATGGAGATTATCGGCCGTATCGACCGCGTCGACAAGGCGGAGAGCGAACGGGGCGTTCTGCTGCGGGTGATCGATTACAAGTCGAGCCAGACGGATCTGGCTCTCCATGAAGTGTATTATGGGCTGTCGCTGCAGATGCTTACCTATTTGGACGTGCTCCTTACCTATGCGGAGGAGTGGCTCGGCACGGAGGCGATTCCCGCCGGAACGCTTTATTTCCACGTGCACAATCCGCTCCTCCAGGCGGCCAACGGCTTGAATGAGGAGCAGGCTTACGAGCAGCTGCTCAAGCGATTCAAAATGAAAGGGCTCATCCTGGCCGACCGCGAGACCGTCCGCCTCATGGACGGCTCGGTGGAGCAAGGGCATTCCCAGGTACTTCCGCTGGCGGTGAAGGCGGACGGATCGTTCTACAGCAATTCCTCCGTCGCTACGGAAGAGCAGTGGGAGCTGCTCCGGGGGACCGTCCGTTCGGTCATCCGGGATATCGGGACGCGCATCACGAACGGCGATGTGTTGATTGAACCGTACCGGAGCGGCACGGCGACGGCATGCGATTTTTGTTCCTACAAGCCGGTCTGCCAATTCGACGAATTGGTTGACGGCAATCAATATCATCTGTTGCCGCGGCTGGGCAAAGACGAAGTATGGGCGAAGCTGAAGGGAGGCGAAGCGGACGATGGACAAGAACCGCGATGAACGGAATAACCGCGAATACGAGAGCGGCAGCGAGGCTGGCGGGAGTTCCCGCTTGCCGTCAGACGCTGCCGCTGGCGGAACTGCGAGCTTGCCGGCAGCCGCCGCCCGGGAGGATGGCGAAGCGCGCGTCCTGACAGCCGAAGCGACGTCCGGGGGCGAAGCGCGCGTCCTGACAGCCGAAGCGACGTCCGGGGGCGAAGGGCGCGTCCTGACTGCCGAAGCGGCGTCCGGGGGCGAAGCGCCTGTGGAGCTGCCGCCGAGACCGGCTGAGAGTACGTGGACCGAGGAGCAGTGGCAGGCGATCGTCGACGGCGGCGAGAACATTTTGGTTGCGGCCGCAGCCGGCTCCGGGAAGACCGCGGTATTGGTCGAGCGCATCATCCGCCGCATCAGTGACGAGTCGGCGATGCTGCATGTCGATCAGCTGCTCGTCGCTACCTTCACGAAGGCGGCCGCAGCCGAGATGCGCGAGCGGATCCGCCTGGCGCTGGAGCGCAAGCTTGAGGCGAACCCGGATTCGGAGCATTTGCGCCGCCAGCTCGCGCTGCTGAACCGCGCCTCGATTACGACGCTGCACTCCTTCTGTCTGGAGGTTATCCAGCGTCATTTCCAGGCGGTCCAGTTGGATCCGGCCTTCCGGGTCGCGAACGAGACCGAGATCGAGCTGCTGCGCCAGGACGTGCTAGAGGAGCTTTTTGAAGAGCGTTATGCCAGCAAGGAGCCGGCCTTTGCGCGGATGGTCGATTGGTTCAGCGGAGAGCGCAATGACGAAGCCGCCTTTCGGCTCGTCCACCGGCTGTATGATTTCTCCCGCAGCCATCCGTGGCCGGAGGAATGGCTGGACAGCATGACGGCTTCGTTCAGCCCGGCGGACGTCGAAGAACTGGGCCGCTCCCCATGGGCGGACAGCATTATGGCCGCGGCGCGGCTGACGCTGAACGGCATCGTCGAGCTGCTGCGCCAGGCAATCGCGCTGACGACGGCTCCGGGGGGTCCGGAGCCGTACCGCGCCGCGCTGGAGCAGGAGCTGGCCGGAGCGGCCGCGTTGGCGGATGCGGCCTCGTCCGTCCCGTGGGAGCGGATGCATGAGTCGTTCGGGCTGCTGAGCTTCGGACGGCTGGCGGCCTGCCGCGGGGATCAATACGACAAAGAGCTGCAGGAGCAAGTGAAGCGTCTGCGCGATCAGGCGAAGAAGCGCCTGCAGCAGGTGCGCGACGAGCTGTTCCGCCGGACGCCGGAGCAGTTCCTGCAGGAGCTGCATGCGATCCGGCCGGTGCTCGAAGCGCTGACTTCGGTCGTCAGCGAATTCGGTGCCCGGTTCGAGGCGGCCAAGCGGGCGAAGGGATGGCTTGATTTTGCCGATTTGGAGCATTACTGCCTGCGCATTTTGCGCGATCCTTCCTCCACGCCGGAACGGCCGGTGCCGTCCGCAGCGGGGCTGCTGTATCAGGAGCAATTTGCCGAGATATTGCTCGATGAGTATCAAGATACGAATATGGTTCAGGAAGCGATCGTGGACTTGATTACCCGGCCCGGACAGGGCAACCGGTTCATGGTAGGGGACGTGAAGCAGAGCATCTACCGCTTCCGCCTGGCGGAGCCGGGATTGTTCCAGAGCAAGTATACCTCCTACGGGAAGAAAGGCCAGGGAAATGGCACCCGCATCGATCTGGCCCGCAATTTCCGCAGCCGCCAAGGTATCGTCGATACGGTCAACATGGTGTTCCGTCAGATTATGAACGCGGACGTGGCGGAGCTGACCTATGATTCCGCGGCAGAGCTCGTATGCGGGGCGTCCTACCCGTCCGCCGATGAGATCGCGGCAGAGAGCCGCCGCGATCGGGACGAGTTCGGTCTGCCGTATTTCGCAACCGAGCTGCTGCTGATTGACAAGGGCGTGCCCGCCCCGGCAGACGAGGCGGCGGAGGATGAGGACAGCGAGACGGAACGGGCGGCGGTGGATGCCGCAGAGCTGGAGACCGCGCGCCTGGAAGCGAGGGCGATCGCTTCGCGTATCCGACGCATGACGGGAGACGAAGGGGAGCCCCCTTATCTCGTGTACGACAAGGATCAGAAGCGGATGCGCCCGGTCACGTACCGGGATATGGTTATTCTGCTGCGGGCGACCCAAGCCTGGGCGCCGCTGATGATGGAGGAGCTGAGACGGGAAGGGATTCCGGCTTATGCCGAGTTCAGCACCGGTTATTTTACGGCTACGGAAGTGGAGATCGTCTTGTCTCTGCTGCGCGTCATCGACAATCCGCAGCAGGATATTCCGCTCGCCGCGGTCCTGCGTTCGCCTATCGTCGGCTTGCAGGAGGAAGAGCTGGCCCGGATTCGGCTGTACGGGAAGGGCAAGCCGTTCTATTACGCGGTTATGGAAGCGGCGCGGACGGAAGAGCACGACTGCTCTCCGGAGGCGATGCAGCTGGAGCTTCCTCTGTCAGCGGATGAGGGCGCGGCCTCTGCCTCGGCCTCTCAGCAAGGCTGGGAAGGCTGGCAAGCGAAGCTGAGGCGCTTCCTCGACCGGCTGGAGCAGTGGCGGAATGCCGCACGGCAAGGGCGGCTGTCCGAATTGATCTGGCAAGTGTACCGGGAGACCGGGTACTACGAGTGGGTCGGAGGGCTGGCTGGCGGCCTGCAGCGCCAGGCGAACCTGCGCGCCCTGTATGATCGCGCCCGGCAATATGAATCGTCTTCAATCCGGGGACTGTTCCGTTTCCTGCGGTTCATCGACCGGATGCGGGATAGCGGCGGGGACCTTGGGACGGCCCGCGCGCTCGGGGAGCGGGAGGACGTCGTCCGCATTATGACGATTCACAAGAGCAAAGGGCTCGAATTCCCGGTCGTCATCGTCGCGGGGCTGTCGAAGCGGTTCAATCAGCAGGATCTGAACGCGTCCTTCCTGATGCACAAGCATCTCGGCTTCGGCCCGAAATACGTCGATGAGGAGAAGCGGGTCGCTTACCCGACGCTGCCGAATCTGGCCATTCGCCGTCAGATGAGGCTGGAGCTGCTGGCCGAGGAGCAGCGCGTGCTCTACGTGGCGCTCACGCGGCCGAAGGAGAAGCTGATTCTGATCGGCACGGTGCAGGACGCGGAGAAGTCGATTCGCAAATGGGGAGAAGCGCTTGATGTCGAGCGGCTGTTGCTGCCGGATTATGTGGTGGCGGAAGCCCGATCGTATCTCGACTGGATCGGGCCGGCGATCATCCGGCACCCGGCCGCGGCCGAGTGGCGCCGGTATGCCGGCCTGCCGAACCGGAACGGGGAATCCCTGCTGGATGATCCGTCCCGGTGGCAGCTCGCGATGGTGCCGGCATCCGTCATTGCGGCGGACGAGCGTCTGGCGGAGATGCCGGTAGATGAAGAGCGGATGCGCCGATTGAAGGCGCTGCGCCGGCTGGAGACGGAGGAGGTGTTCCCCCGCTCCGTATGGGCGGAGCAGATCGGGGAGCGGCTGTCCTGGCGCGATCCGTACCGCATCGTGACGCTGCTGCCGTCGAAGACATCGGTGACGGAGATGAAGCGGCTGGCGGCTTCCGATGATTGGCCGCCGGAGGACTGGGTTGGCGCTCCGGCCGGACCGGAAGAAGAGGTTGAGACGGCGTCGGAGCCCGGTGGCCTGGAGGCCGCGGAGGCGGCAATAGGCGGCAATGAACCGGCCGCTGCGGCGGGAGCGGCTGCAGGCGGCGATCAGGCGGCGTCCGGACCTTATTCCGATCCGTCCCGCACCTTGTATCTGCGGCGTCCGAAGTTCATGGAACGGCGCGGCATCACGCCTGTCGAACGGGGGACGGCCTACCATTTGCTTATGCAGCATCTTCCGCTGAATCGCCCGCTGACGGCGGCCGAGGTGAAGCATACCCTTGACGATTTGGTGGCCAGGCTTATTATGACGCGGATGCAGGCGGATGCGCTGGATGCGGGGAGCGTCGCCGCTTTCTTCGACAGCGAGGTCGGCCGGCAGCTGGCCGAAGCATCGTGGGTGAAACGGGAGCTGCCGTTCAGCTATGGCCTGACGGCAACGGAAGCGTACACGATCGAGGGCCTTCGCCGGCGCGAATCGGTAACGGCCGCGGCCGAAGCGCTGGGAAGCGGGACTGCTTCTGCATCGGGGAATGAGCCGCGCTTCGTCGCGACCCCGGCCTTCGCCGCGATGGATTCATCCGGGCAGCTGGATCAAGAGACGGTGCTCGTGCAAGGGATTATTGATTGCCTGTTCGAATGGAACGGCGAGCTGGTTCTGCTCGATTATAAGACGGACAAAGTGTTGGCCCATCGGGGCGGTCTGCGCGGGCTGACGGAGCATTACCGCTTCCAACTGGAGCTGTATGCGCGGGCGATTGAAGAGATATGGAAGAGGCCGGTGAAGCGGAAGGTGCTGTACTTCTTTGACGCGAAGCAGGCTTGCGAGCTGTAAGCGGAGCTGCGGGCGGCTGGGGCCTCCCGCGGCCTCCTGTGGCCTTCCTGCTCTGCGGCCTTCTTTGCGGCCTCTGCGTCCTCCCCGTGGCCTCCCGTGGCCTCCCGTGGCCTCCTGTGGCCTCCTGAGGGCCTCCTGCGCGATGTCCCGCGCTCTGCGCTGCTCCGGCGAAAGTCCTAGCGGGGGTGCGGGGATAGCCTTCGTGTTCCGGGCGTCGTTCGACCCGGCGTAAGGCTGCGGGAGGCGGCAGAGCCCCTAAGGTTGGGCGGCGCTTCTATAGTTGGTTTGATTTCGTATGGCGAGGATGGTGATAGATTCATGCGTATTTTACATACCGCGGATTGGCATTTCGGGCGGACGCTGGAAGGGCGGAGCCGTCTGGAGGAGCAGGCGGCGTTCGTAGACGAACTGGTTACGATGACGGAGGAGGAGCGGGTCGATCTCGTTCTGATCGCGGGGGATGTCTATGATTCGGTCAATCCTCCGGCTGCCGCGGAGCAGTTGTTCTATGAGGGGGTGGCCCGCTTGTCGGACGGGGGCCGCCGCCCAATTGTCATTATTTCCGGCAATCACGATCATCCGGAACGGTTATCTGCCTCGGCGCCGCTAGTCGGGGAGCGGGGCGTTATCCTTATCGGGCAGCCGTCGCTGGATGCGGTCGTCGTGCCGTGCGCGCGGTCGGGGGAGGAAGCGGTCATCGCGGCTCTGCCGTACCCGTCGGAAGCGCGGCTGGGCGAGCTGTTGTCGGATGAGGCCGAGGAGCAGGCGGTGCGCCGGGCCTACAGCGCCCGCGTGTCGCAATTACTGGCGCGGCAGGCGCAGCGGTTCCGGCCCACGGCGGTCAATCTCGCCATGAGCCATCTGTATGTGCTGGGCGGGGCGGAGTCCGACTCGGAGCGCCCGATTCAGGTCGGGGGCGCATATACGGTCGATCCGTCCGCCTTCGCCTGCCAGGGCGCACCGGCTGTGCCCCAATATACGGCGCTGGGGCATTTGCACCGGCCCCAGTATGTCAAGGGACCGGGCGTCATCCGCTACAGCGGCTCCCCGCTCGCTTACAGCTTCTCGGAGGCCGGGCAGGCGAAGTCGGTGACGCTGCTCGATCTGGCGCCCGGTTCAGAAGCGATGCCCGAGGAGCGCTATCTGTCGTCCGGCCGTCCGCTTGCGGAATGGAATGCCCGCGGAGGCTATGAGGAAGTGATGCGCTGGATCGAGGAAGGGCGCGACAGCCGCGCCTGGCTGGATGTGAGCCTGACGCTGACCGAGGCGCTGACGATGGAGCAGATTCAGAAGCTGCGCCGCGCTCATGACGGCATCGTTCATATCCGGCCGGTATATGCGGAAGCGGAACGGGAGGCGGAGGACGAGGTGCGGCTGAGCGAGCTGCCGGTGCAGGAGATGTTCCGCCGCTTCTATGAGCGGCAGACCGGCGGCGCTCAGCCGGATGATGCGCTTGTCGCCTGCTTCCTCGAGCTGATTGAATCTGAAGCCGAAGAGAAGGAGGAGAGCGCATGAAGCCGATCGAATTGAGGCTGGCCGGACTGCAGAGTTATCGCGATGAGCAGCGGATCGATTTCGAGAAGCTGTGCGAGACCGGGCTGTTCGGTATTTTCGGTCCGACGGGAAGCGGCAAATCATCCATTCTCGACGCGGTGACGTTGGCGCTGTACGGCAAGGTCGAGCGTGCGGCCGGCGGAACGCAAGGAATTCTGAACCAGATGGAGAACACGCTGTCGGTCTCCCTCACCTTCGCTCTCCATGGCGCGGCCGGCAAGCGCACGTTCCGGGTCGAGCGGCGCTTCAAGCGCACCGGTGACGTGACGGTGGGCAGCACCTTGACTCGCTTCATCGAACTCCGCCCGGAAGGTGATATCGTGCTGGCGGACAAGCTGGCGGATGTGAACCGCTGCGTGGAAGAGCAAATCGGGCTGAAGATGGACGATTTCACACGGGCGGTTGTGCTGCCCCAGGGTAAATTCGCCGAGTTCCTCTCCTTGAAGGGAAGCGAGCGCCGTCAGATGCTGCAGCGGCTGTTCTCCCTTGAGAAATACGGCGATGAGCTGGCCGCCCGGTTGGCTCGCCGCGTGAAGGAAACGGATGTCCGCTTGAAGACGTGCCTGGCCGAGCAGCAAGGGCTGGGCGACGCCTCCGTAGAAGCTGTCCGCGAGGCGGAGACTGCGCTTGCCGCTGCGGTCCGCCACGCTGAGGAGGCTAGAGCCGCCCGTCTGGAAGCGGAACGGGTTCACCGTGAGCTGGCCGAGCTGCGGGAACGCCTTCAGGAGCAGGAGCGGCTGCTCGCCAGACGGGGCGAATTGGAGCAGGAGGCGCCGAAGCGCGCGGCGGAGCGGACGGAGCTGCAGCGGGCACGGGAAGCGGAGGAACTGCTCCCTTATGTAACCGAGCTGGAAGAGCTGGAAGCGCGGCTCCAGAAGGCGTCGGCCGGTCATGAGGCGGCTCGGGCCGCCGCGGCAGCAGCTGCGGAGCGGGCGGCGCAGGCGATTCGGGCGGCTGATGATGCGCTCCGGCGCAAGGAAGCTGATGAGCCGGAGCTGATGAGCCGCCATGCTCGCCTGCAGGAAGCGGTCCGCCTGTATCAGGACAGCGTCCGGCTGCGGGAAGAGGCGGAGCAGTGGACCGCGAAGCGGACCGAGGCCGCCGGCCGGGCAGAGCGGGCGGGAGCGGAAGCGGCCCGGGCCCGCGAGATGCTGCGGAAGGCGGCCGATCGGCAGGCGGAACTGCGCGAAGCGATGCAGGCGCGCGAGAAGCCGCCCGAGGAACGGGACCGGTTCCAGCAAGCGGTGAGCGAGCGGCAGCTCCTGACCGTGCAGCACGGCCGGTGCCGGGAGCTGGAGGACAGCTCCGGCAAGCTGGCCGCTCGGGCGGAGCAGGCCGGGCAGACGTGGCTCGAGCTGCTGCAGACGTTAACCGGCCATGTGCTGGCCGGACAGGCGGTGGCGCTGGAGGGCCTGCGGATCCAATCGGCGTGGCAGCGGCTGCATGCTCAGGCAAGCGATGCGCTGGAGGAAGCGGAACGCGAGCTGGCGGCCGCGAGGGAGCGGCAGTGGCAGCAGGCGGCCGAGGAGATGGCTGCCAAGCTGGCTTCCCGGCTGGAGAATGGCCAGCCCTGCCCGGTCTGCGGCTCGACGTGCCATGCTCATCCGGCGCAGATGCCTGCCGCTTCTGAAGCGGTCCGCGAAGGTTGGGCGGAATGGGAGGAAGCGAGAGAGAAGCGGCGGGAGGCCGTGAGACTGGCCGAGCAGGGCACAGAGCGCTGCGCCGGCGCGGTGCGCCAATGGAGCGAGCGTCTGGCGGAGCTGAACAGCCGGCTCCGGCCGATGCTGCTCCTTTGGGAAGAGGGCGCGGCCTCCCTGCCGTCAGCGGCGGCGCAGATGGCGGCCGCCTTGGAGGAAGGCGTTCCGGTTCCGGGGGAACCGGACGGGCCTGGCAGCCCTGGCGGGGAAGAAGCGGATGCCTCCTTGGAGGCGGCGATAGTAAGCCTCCAGAAGCAGGCCGCTGCCTGGGAACGCGGCATGGAGCAGAGTCTGCACCGGATTACGGATAGCCAGTGGGAGCTGCAGCAGACCTGGTCGGCATATGAATCGGCCGAGGCGGCCCGGCGGGAAGGCGAGACAGAATGGAAGCGGGCCGGGTCCGAATATGCCCGTTCGGCGGAGCGGTGGGCAGCCCGGTATGAGCTGGCCGGCTGGAGCTTCGGGGAGATGGATGCGATCGTCGAACGTTGGCGTGAGGATGAAGCGTTCGTGAATGATTGCCGGGCCCGGCTGGACAAAGGGGCCGTCTATGTCGAGGAGATGCAGCAGCGGTTGCGTCAGCTCGAAGCGGACAGCCAGCAGGCGGAGCTGCAGCGTGTTCAGGCAGAGTCCGAGCTCAATGGCGTCAACCGGCTGCTGTCCGAGTACGGGCAGCGGCTGGAGCCGTGGGCAGGCGGCCCGCCGATTGAGCGGCAGGCCGCAGAGGCGGAGGCGCAGCTGCACGCGCTGCGGGAACATGCCGCCCGTACCGCCAAAGAAGCGGAAGCGGCGCGCCAGGCCCAAGGAGAGGCGGAACGGATCGCGGCGCTGGCGGAGCAGCAGCGGGCCGATCTGGGCGAGCGCGCGGACGCTGCGCGAGGGCGTCTGGCGGTGAAGCTGGCGGCTTCCTCGTTCGAGGCTGCCGGTGAAGTGATGGCGGCGCGCCGCAGCCCGGAACACTGCCTGGAGTTGGAAGGCGGGCTGGCGGCATATGACGAGGAACAGCGCGATCTTCAGGCGCGGTTGGCCCGGCTGGAGGAGCAGCTAGGCGGCCGTACGGTCTCCGCCGTCGAGTGGCAGGAAGCGAAGGAGCGGTGGGAGCTGGCGGTCGAACGCGATGAAGCGGCGCTCGGAAGCCGTGCCCGAGCCGAACGCGACGCCGAGCATATCCGGAGCAAGCATGAGCGCTGGATGGTGCTCGAGGGCGAGCGGGTACGCGCGGAGGAGCAGTTGGGAAGACTCCAGCAGCTGCAGAGCATATTCCGGGGCAACGCCTTCGTCGAGTTCATCGCGGAGGAGCAGTTGATGCAGGTAAGCCGGGCAGCGTCGGAACGGCTGAAAAACTTGACCAAGCAGCGGTATGCGCTCGAAGTCGATTCGGGCGGCGGCTTCGTCATCCGGGACGACGGCAATGGAGGCGTCCGGCGGCCGGTCTCAACGTTGTCCGGGGGCGAGACCTTCCTGACCTCCTTGGCGCTGGCGCTGGCTTTGTCGGCCCAGATTCAATTGAGAGGAATGTATCCGCTCGAATTTTTCTTCTTGGATGAAGGGTTCGGTACGCTCGACCCTGAGCTGCTCGACACCGTCGTCACCGCGCTAGAGAAGCTTCATCACGATCGGCTGGCGGTCGGGGTTATCAGCCATGTGCCTGAGCTTCGGGCCCGCTTGGCGCGCAAGCTGACCGTCCTGCCTGCGGAGCTGACCGGTTCGGGCTCGCGCATTCGGATGGAAGAAGCGGATTGAAGCGTTGCAATCGAACGGGATGTGATGTTCGTCACAGTAACAGTTATGACCCGCTGTTATAATACAGATAGCCGACATCTTATCCAATGGCACCTCGATGACCGTACTGCTTCTGCAAGCCGTGCGTGCTCTCTGCAGCCGCATTTCGCTTGCAGGTGCACTACGTTCATAGCGTCCATGACGCTGCCCGCTTGCTAGCGGGGGACGAGGTGCTCTTTTTTTTGTTTTGCAAAGCGTATGCTTCGAGTTAAGTAAGCTTCCCGGTGCTGACAACCGGTTGTACATAAGCATATGCACCGGTATAAGGTTCACGCGCATTTCGGCAGCTGTTATTCAGAGGATTGTGGAGCATGCGGACGAGGAGCGAACTTTATCTTGCGGTTCCCGCGGGGCAATGGATGCATTACGGGGAACGGGAGCTTCGATGGATCGCGCCTATGTGCTGTACGGCTATTACGGGGGAGGTTATCCCGGATATTACCCGGGCAATTATGGTGGCGGCTATTATCCCGGGTATTACCCTATACGGCTACGACCGGCCGTTCAATCGGTTGATTCTGCCACTGATTGCGCTGATGGCCTTGGCGCGGCTGCCGTATTATTGATTAGGTGAAGGCCTGTCTGCTTCGAGCGAACCACTGCTCCAGACAGGCCTTCTTTACGTCCCAGATGCATTTAGCGCTGCGATCCAATCGACGAGCGTGCCGGCCGTTTCCTGAATTTGCTCATCGTCCGATATGGTCGCGCCCTTGTCCTTCTTTTGGATGCCGTAATCTCCGAACTGGGCATGATTGCCTCCCTCGATGACACGCTCCACGAAGGAATCCGGCATATAGGATTTGCTGTTCGTATACTGTTCCAGATCGAGCACCCCATCCTGGGAGCCGTAGATGGACAGAACCGGGATGTTCAGATGGCTGATGTCGCTCTTAGGGTATGAGGCCAGAAACACGATGCCCTGAACGTTGAACGTATTGTTCTTCGTATACTCAGCCGCCATCGTACCGCCGAGCGAATGACCGCCGATAATATTGATCCCGCGGGGATTCAACAGCGGAAGTGCGCGCTTGGCGCCCTGGATATCGAGCACAGCCAGGTTGAGCGGCATCTCGATAATATACGTATTGACCCCTTGGGCGGCTAAGGAGCGTGCAAGCACCGCGTAGCTTTCCGGCTGGACCAATCCTCCCGGATAGAAGATGAAGTTAGCCACCGGCTCGGCTGTCGTCTCGAACCGCAGCACGCCGTCTTCCTTCGTGACGGTGACATCTTCGCCGGGAGCCATGGCCTGCTCCGCCTTCGTGCCCGCAGGGTAAGGGCGCAAATAGATGGCGAGAGCGGCGGCAAGCACAAGCAGGACGGCGGCGGCCCCGATAAGGATGCGAATCCCTCTGCGGCGCCTCGGCTGGTCATGGGGTGAAGACATCGGGATATCCTCCTTTCAGTTGGCCGAGACAATAGTTTTTGATATGATAACAGTATCCGAGATTAACCGACTGATCCACTATCAGATGGTGAGAACATTGAAGGAGGCCGTTTAAATGGACTGTATTTTTTGCAAAATTATCGAAGGTTCGATCCCTTCCAAAAAGGTATTGGAAAATGATCATGTCGTCGCCTTTCACGACATTACGCCACAAGCGCCGGTACATATTCTTATTATCCCCAAAAAGCATATCCCAACTATGAACGATCTACAAGCAGAGGATGCTTCCCTGATGGGAGAAATCCACCTGGCTGCACAGCAGATTGCCCGGGATATGGGGATTGCCGATTCAGGCTACCGCCTGATCAATAACTGCGGGAAAGACAGCGGACAGGTTGTGTTCCATCTTCACTACCACCTGTTGGGAGGAGAGCCGCTGGGCGCTCTGACAGGGCCTAAAGCGTAACGGATTGGAAAGGGGTTCCAGCGCCCGGTTCGCTATTCCTGCTTTCCGATGCATAAATGTAGATTAGAATGCGCCGCCAAGGTTGACACTCACTTTTACAATCACATATAATGTAGTTTGATAACCGTGTTGTTGTTCTTGGACGGTCTGGTCGGAGGGAGGGAAAACTGGTGTCTGAAACGAAAGTTCGCAAAAACGAGACAATCGATGCTGCACTTCGTCGCTTTAAGCGCTCCATTGCAAAAGATGGCGTATTGGCTGAAGTTAAAAAGCGTAAGCACTATGAAAAGCCAAGCGTTAAGCGCAAGAAGAAGTCCGAGGCTGCCCGCAAGAGAAAGTTTTAGGAGGAATATGCACCAATGGATCTTAGCCAAAGATTGAACGAAGATATGAAGCAAGCGATGAAAAGTCAAGACAAGTTCAAACTCTCCACCATCCGGATGGTACGTTCAGCGATCAAGAATGTTGAGATAGATGCTAAGAGAACTTTGAATGACGATGAAGTGCTTGAGATTCTAGGTCGTGAAATCAAACAGCGGAAAGATGCCCTCCAACAATTTGAAAGCGCAGGTCGAGACGATTTAGCTGATTCATTGAAAGACGAGATCGAGATTTTGACGCAGTATCTTCCTGCCCAACTTTCCGAAGAAGAAATTAAAGAGATTGTACAGAAGGCTATCCAAGAGACCGGTGCTTCTTCGAAAGCCGACATGGGGAAATTGATGGGTGCCCTGATGCCGAAGGTAAAAGGGCGCGCCGACGGAAAGCTGGTCAATACGATAGTTCAACAATATCTGCAGTAAGCGTCTTTGACAGCCTTATGTAACGTGACAAAAACACTCCTTTTTCAAGAAAGGGAGTGTTTTTTTCTAGCAATTTCCTGGAACGGACGGGAGGATTGTCACGTATTACTACATAGACTGAACTGAATAGGGAAGGGGGTACACTAAAGAGATGAAACACCCGTTCAAGCATCGATTTGCAGCCATAGGCATTCTATGGCTGATAGCCGCAGCCGTTCTGCTCGGCATGCTGGGACCCGTCGTCTCGTCCGTTCAGGCCGAGGGAGACGCGGTCAAGGGCAGCGCGGTCGTTATTCCAATCAAGGGGACGGTCGATCCGGTCATGAAGTCTTTCCTGTTCCGTGCGCTTGAGGAGGCGGAGCAGCTTCAGCCGGACGCTGTCATTTTCGATATGGATACTCCTGGAGGCTACGTAGATGTATCGATGGAGCTTAGCCAGCGGATCATTGGGAGCCCGGCGCGTACGGTCGTGCTCGTTCACGGCAAGGCGGCTTCGGCGGGCAGCTTCCTGGCCCTCAGCGCGAACGAAATCGCGATGACCCCGGGAAGCGCTATCGGATCTGCGGCAATGGTCGATTCGTCTCACAAGTATGTGGATGATCCGAAGGCCGTCGCGCTGTGGGTCAGCCAGATGGTATCGGCCGCAGAGAAGAATGGCCGGGATACCGGCGTCGCTACGGCGATGGCGGATCTGCAGGCCAAGGTGGAGCTTCCGCAGTTGAACCGCACGAAGCAGCCGGGCGAGGTTCTCTCCCTGAGCGTCAACGAGGCGAAGCGGGCTGGATATTTGGAATATGAAGCCTCTTCCGTAGAGGACTTGCTGTCCAAAATGAATCTCGGCGGGGCCCAAGTCATCCGCATCGAGCCTTCGGGCGCGGAACGGCTCGCGACCTATCTCGTAACGCCGGCGATCGCTACGCTGCTCTTGTTCCTTGGCATCGCCGGCGTCGCGATTGAGCTCATCGTGCCAGGCTTCGGGGTTCCGGGCATTCTCGGCATCCTCGGATTCGGTTTATACTTTTTTGGCCATTTTATTGCCGGACTAGCGGGGGTGGAGACTATCGTATTGCTGCTGATTGGGTTAGTGCTGCTGGCGCTGGAGATGTTCATTCCAAGTTTCGGGATTCTGGGCATCCTAGGTGCGATCAGCTTGATTTCCGGGGTCGTCCGCGCGGCCTACGATACGGGGAACGCGCTCATGTCCTTGGGCATCGCCTTCGTCGCAGCTGTTGTTGTCGTCGTCATTATTGCCCGCGTCTTCAAGCATCGCGGCATCTGGAACCGGTTCATCCTCAAGGATGCGCTTACGTCGGAGCAAGGCTATGTGTCAAGCACCGATCATATGGAGCTGATTGGCAAGGTCGGGAAGGCGCTTACGCCGCTTCGTCCCGCAGGGACCATCCTGCTCGATGGCCATAAATATGATGTGGTGACGGACGGCTCTTTTATCGCGAAGGATGAACAGGTCGTCGTCGTGACGACGGAGGGGGCGCGTATTGTCGTGAGCCCGCATGTAGGTTCTTGAGAGAGGAAGTTTCAGTGTCCCCAGTTTGATTCATTGACCCTGGAACGCTTTCATTGTATCGTTGAAAAGAATTGACTGCCGCTAGACGGCAGTCCCGTATTTACATATTACAATTGGAGGTATGACTGCGTATGGATCCAGCGATTGTCAGCACCCTGTTAATCGGGGCGCTCATTGTTATTGTTCTGAGTGTGTTTTTCAGCTTTTTCCCGGTTATGCTCTGGATATCCGCCATTGCATCCGGAGTCCGCATCGGCATCATCACGCTCGTGGCGATGCGTCTGCGCCGGGTTACGCCAAGCCGGATCGTCAACCCGATGATCAAGGCGACGAAGGCGGGACTTGGACTGTCTATCAACCAACTGGAGAGCCATTATCTTGCCGGAGGTAATGTTGACCGCGTTGTCAACGCCCTTATTGCGGCGCAGCGGGCCAACATCAGCCTCGAATTCGAGCGTGCGGCCGCGATTGACTTGGCAGGCCGGGATGTTCTGCAGGCCGTGCAAATGAGCGTTAACCCGCGTGTTATCGAGACGCCGATCGTCGCCGCCGTGGCGAAGGACGGCATCGAGGTCAAGGTTCGTGCCCGCGTTACAGTTCGGGCCAACATCGACCGTCTCGTCGGGGGCGCCGGGGAAGAGACGATCATCGCCCGCGTCGGCGAAGGTATCGTTACAACGGTCGGCTCAAGTTCCACGCACAAGGATGTCCTGGAGAATCCGGATCTGATTTCCCGCACCGTGCTCGGCAAAGGTCTTGACGCCGGTACCGCATTTGAAATTTTGTCCATCGATATCGCTGATGTCGACGTAGGCAAGAACATCGGTGCGCATTTGCAGACCGAGCAGGCGGAAGCAGACAAGCGCATCGCTCAGGCGAAGGCGGAGGAACGCCGTGCGATGGCGGTCGCGGAAGAGCAGGAGATGAAGGCACGCGTCGTCGAGATGCGCGCTCGAGTCGTTCAGTCCGAATCTGAGGTTCCGATCGCGATGGCGGATGCTCTTCGTACAGGCAAGCTCGGGGTCATGGATTACATGAACTTGAAAAATATCGAAGCCGATACCCAAATGCGCGGCACGCTCGGCAAAATGGGCGAGAACGGCAGCGACAACAAATCGGAAAGCTAGGCGATGAGCCATGGATATCTTTGAAAAGCTCTTGCGTATTCTGTTGAACAATCCATTTCTGGCGGTAATTCTTATTGGCTTCGTGTTCTCCCTCTTGCGGAAGGGCAACAAGCCGCCGGCCAATCGGATGCCGAGCTTCGGCGGCGATAAGGCGGGAGGACGGCCGGGTTCCGAACCGGATGATCATGATGACGAGCCGGTGATGGAAGAGAAGCGGTCTTATCCGGTCTATACGGAGGAGCGCTCCCAAGCCGGTCTCTCGCAAGGATATGCTTCCCACGAGACGGACACCATTACGCTAGAAGAGAGAATTGCCGCCATGAAGCCTTCGGTGGGTCCGGCCAGCGCCCCGCGGCATGCGGAGTCAAGCAATAAGAAATCCGCCGCTGCAGCTTCTGCAGTGATTCGCCCGGAGGAGGCGCTGAAGGGCGTGCTCTGGTCCGAAATTCTGGGACCGCCGCGGGCCAAGCGGCCTTATGGCCGCCGCTCTTCCTAAGCTGGTGCTCTCTACTCGGTAAGAAGCGGCTTCTCCCATTGTCGGGATGTCGTCTGTTCGTCGGTTACTATGTTTTTGTTAGCCGGCTCTAAGAGCCACAAGCCAGGCCCACGCGGGGATGATGTGACGGGACACCGTACAAATCTTCGCGGGCCTGGCTTTTTTAGATGTGTCAACACGGGGAAGAGCGGGCGTTCGCGGCTCTGATTGCCGGTCTAATAAACCAATCCTGCTCAAATGCAGTATTTTTATCTTGCTGAAGCGATTTATGTAAGAATTGCTGCAAATCTGCAGCTTTTTGATCCGATTTTGGCTGAACTAGGTCATACCGGGTGATATTCCTGCCGATTTGCAGGATTTCTTTTGGGCTGACTTGGTGTCGATGAAAAAGCTGTAAGTTTGCAGTATTTTGGCGTTCATGCGCACGAACAAGTATGCTCTTCAATCGAAGCCTTGCAGGGACTTACCCATTATCGGTTCTCCTCCTTACTTAGCCCGTTGGTCACCCCCACTCCGAAGGCTAGCTTGCCCGAGGTCCGCTGCAACCGCAATTCGGGCGCTGCGCCAAGCCCCGAGGGGCCAGCAGCCTAGTGCCTAGCCGGGCTGGCGCCCAAGCCGCCGCAGCGCGCTCCCCAATGGAGCAACGCGTCCAAGCCGCGCTCCCCAATGGAGCAACGCGTCCAAGCCGCCGCGGACATGCCCGCCGCAGCGCGTTCACGCGTGACGCGGGAGCTTCCGCCGTACATCCCTTCCACCCGCTTCCTCATATTTCATAATCCGGCCTTGTTCCGCATAGGTTGTAAAGTACAGGAAGGGGGCCTTTGCCAAAATGAGCCGCATTGCCCGCAAATTGCGCCAGTGGTCCGTAAATTGGTTCGATCTGCCGCAAGATATGATCACGGATATGCCCCGTCTGGTCATGACCGGCAATCGTAAGCTGGTTGTAGAGAATCATCAGGGCATTCTTCACTTCTCCGATCAGCATATGCGTCTCGCCTTGGCAGCGGGCCAACTGGAAGTGTACGGAACCAACTTGACGATTCGCGCCATCTATACCGAGGAAATCTGTATCGAGGGCGTTATCAATGATATCAAGTATCACGGAACGGGGGGAACGTTGTGAAAGCTCCTGCATTTGCCGGCCTGCGAGGCTATGTCCGTGCCAGTCTGCGCGGCGGCCAAATCGAAACCTTTATCAATGCCACCGCGCTGGAACAAATCAGAATTTGGGATGTCCGGCGTCTCCGCGACGGCCGGGCGGAATGTTATTTGACGGCCAGCGATTACTTGCGCCTTCGTCCGCTGTTGAAGAAGACAGGCTGCCGTATTCATGTGGAGCAGCGCTTTGGGCTTCCGTTCTCTATCGTACGCATCCGCCGGCGGAAGTTTTTTGCCATGGGCGGTATTCTTTTTTTGCTCGGATTGTACATGCTGTCTTCCCTCGTCTGGAGCATCGAAGTAACGGGCAACATCCGCATTTCGACGGAGGAAGTGCTGAAGCAGGCGAGACAGCAGGGCATTTACCCGTTCCAATGGACTTTCCGGCTGCGCGATCCGGACGCTGTCTCCAAAGCGATGAATATGCAGCTCAAGGGCGTCTCGTGGATTGGCATTGAGCGGAACGGGACAAGAATCCGGATTCATGTCGTGGAATCGACCCTGCCGGAAAATAAGGGGCTTGTTAACCCGCGTCATCTTGTGGCCAAGACCGACGGGATTATTACGCATATCATCGCGGAGCGGGGCCGTCCGGCCGTGAGACAGCATTCTCGGGTGAAGAAGGGCGATATTCTCATCTCGGGACAAATCGGAACCGAGGAGCTGCCGAGCACGGTAGCGGCCAAGGGAGAGGTGCGGGGGCTCGTATGGCATGAATATGACGTTGCCGCCCCCCTCGTCACCAAGCGCAAAGTATATACCGGCGAGCAGAAAGAACTTCGTTATGTGACGGCAGGAGACAGACGGCTGCAGATCGCCGGCTACGGCGGCATTCCGTTCGACAGCTATGAGACGATCGTGGTAGCGAAGCGGCTGCAATGGAGGCAGTGGGTGCTGCCGTTCGGCTGGCAGACAGAGGTGCTGAAGGAAGCCCATATTATCTCGGAGGAACGAAGCGAGCAAGAGGCAGCTGCCGCGGGGCTGCAGGAGGCCCGCGCCGATGTGCTGGCCAAGAACGGTCCGGATGCGCGCATTCATGAGGAAAAAATTTTGCATCAGAAGGCGGACAATGGTAAAGTGGTCATGAAGGTGCTTTTTGAAGTGGAGCAATCGATTGCGGAAGAATTAACGATTGTGCCGCAGGCACAGCCGGATCCGGGTGCGCAGGATGAAAAAGCGGCGCCTCCACAAGCGAGAGGATAATGAACGTTTAAGGAGACTGAGAGTTTTTGACGCAACCAACAATTGTCAAGCTTACACTGGAGAACGTTGCCGAGGGACTGGCTCTCTTCGGCCCGCAGGACAAGTACCTGCGCATGATTCAGAGCGGCACGGACGCGAACGTGATGTCGCGGGATGCGGAGATTTCCATTTCGGGAGAGGCGATGGAGGTTGAGAAGCTGCAGCAGCTATTTGAAGTCCTGCTGGAGCTTGTGCGGAACAACATCGCTTTGTCCGAACGTGACATTCAGTACGCCATCGATTTGGCGCAGGATTGGAAAGTCCATGAACTGCTCGATCTGTTCAGAGGCGAGATTGCCCATACGTACCGGGGCAAGCCGATACGGGTGAAGACGATCGGGCAACGGCATTATGTATCTACCATTAAGAAGAAGGACATCGTGTTCGGCATTGGCCCCGCAGGGACAGGCAAGACGTATTTGGCCGTCGTCTTGGCGGTGATGGCGCTGAAGGAAGGAGCGGTCAAGCGGATTGTGTTGACCCGCCCTGCCGTAGAGGCCGGGGAGAATCTGGGCTTCCTTCCGGGGGATCTGCAGGAGAAGGTAGATCCGTATTTGCGGCCGCTTTATGATGCGCTGTATGACGTCATGGGCCTTGATCAAGTCGGAAAAGCGTTGGAACGGGGACTGATCGAGATCGCGCCGCTTGCTTACATGCGCGGCCGCACGCTTGATGACGCGTTCATTATTTTGGACGAAGCCCAGAATACGACGCCCGAGCAGATGAAGATGTTCTTGACACGGCTCGGCTTCGGCTCGAAGATGGTCATCACCGGAGACATCACCCAGATCGATCTGCCGCGCGGCAAGCGCTCGGGTCTGGTGGAGGCTTCTCATATTTTGCATGAGATTGAAGAAATCGGCTTTGTGCACTTTGCCGAGCAGGATGTCGTTCGTCATTCCTTAGTGCAGAAAATTATTACAGCTTATCAGAAGGATAGCGAAAACCAAGGATAGAGAGGGTTGTTCTCTATGCTAAAGACAAATCGTACCGGCGACAAAAGCAAGCCGGCCCGGCAAGTGAATATGTCCGGTTGGAAATACAGCGTCGGCGTGCGCTTTCTTTTGTTTTTTCTCATCACGCTGCTGTTCTATCTCAGTCTGGCTCCGAGCGTGCTGCCGGAGAAATTCGATATCGAGGTCAACGTCCGGAGCGAAAAGGACATCATCGCGCCGATTCAGATACCGGACAAGAAGGCGACGCTCAAAGCCCAGGATCAGGCGGCCGAACGGGTGCAGCCGATTTACGATATCATTTCCTTGCGCAACGAGCGCCTGTCCGACAGCATATTTGATCGGATCGAGCAATTGAACTCGGACGAGACGATCTCTTATTCCCAGAAGGTGGATGTGTTCCGACGGGAAATTCCGGAGATGGTAAAGGATCATATTCGTCAGTTCCTGACGACGGGACGGAATACCAACACCTATTCCAACGTAATGTTGGAGGAAATAAGCAAGCGTCTCGAAGAGCAGACCTACCGTATTCCCGAGGAAACGTATATCAAGATCGCAAGATTGACCAGGGAAGATATTACGGAAATGAAATCGGTCGCCCGGGAGCTCGTATCGAAGCTGATGAGCGATGCGGTGCCCGAAGCGGCGATCGCTAGGGCGAAGGTCCCCGAATACGTGAATGCCAGCTCCCTGAACAAGCGCTCGGCGCGTGAAGTCGTGCAGGAACTGGTACGGCTCGTCATTACGCCGAACAAGTTCTACGACGATGAAGCGACGAAGGAAGCGAAGGTTCAGGCGCGCGAGAATACGCCGCCGGTATTTATTAAGCAGGGCGATATTTTCGTCAAAAAGGGCCAGCTGATTACGCAAGAAATGTATGATTTGCTACGTGAGAACGATCTGCTGAAGACCGAAGTCAACTATTGGCCGCAATTCGGCTTGCTGCTTCTGTCGGCGTTGTTCTCGCTCGTCTTGTTTATGTTCATGCGCCAGGCGAGCCATACGCATTTCAAATTCAACAATGTTCAGCTGCTGATGCTGCTGCTCATATTCACCATCAATATCATTGCCGTTCATATTATCGCGTACTCACAGACGGAAGACGCGGTATTTATCGGCTACGTGGCGCCTGTCGCCATGGGGGTCATGCTGATTACGCTCCTGATCGATCTGCCGCTCGCCTATATTAGCGCGGTCGTGTTGAGCGTCGTCGCCAGCATCATTTTGAATACGCATCAGGGCGCGCTGTTCGATTTCCATTTCGGATTTTTCGCCCTCGTTACATCCTACGCGGCGATATTCGCGATTCACCGGGCAAGCCAGCGCTCGACGATTCTGAAGGCGGGCATTATGGTGTGCATCTTCGGCAGCTTGACGGTGTTGACGCTGTCCATGCTGAGCGGGGATGCGCTCAATCAGCGCGACACGATGCTCGCCGCAGCGTTCGCCTTTGCGAGCGGACTGCTGAATGCGGTGCTGGTGATGGGACTGATGCCGTTTTTCGAAGTGACCTTCGGCATTTTATCCGCGCTGAAGCTGGTCGAGCTGTCCAACCCGAACCATCCGCTCTTGCGGAAGCTCCTTACCGAGACGCCGGGCACGTATCATCACAGCGTCATGGTCGGCAATTTGGCCGAGCAGGCGGCCGAAGCGATCGGCGCCAACGGGCTGCTCTGCCGGGTGGGGGCGTTCTATCACGATATCGGCAAGACGAAGCGTCCGAGCTATTTCATCGAGAATCAGACGAATATGGACAATCCGCATGATTTCATCGATCCGAAGCTAAGTACTTCGATTATCGTAGCGCATGCCCGCGACGGGGCCGAGATGCTGAAGGACTACAAGCTGCCGAAGCCGATTCGGGATATTGCCGAACAGCATCATGGCACGACATTTTTGAAGTACTTCTATTACAAGGCGTTGAAGCTGGCCAAGGAGCAGGGCAAGGAGCCCGATTTCACGGAAGATGACTTCCGTTATCCGGGGCCGAAGGCGCAATCGAAGGAAGCGGCAGTCGTCGGCATTGCCGACTGTGTGGAAGCGGCGGTCCGTTCGCTCCGCCACCCGACGGTGGAACAGATTGAATCGATGATTCAAAAAATCATTAAAGACCGTCTGGATGACAACCAATTCAACGAATGCGATCTGACCTTGCGCGAGCTGGACATTATCGGTCATTCGCTGAAGCAGACCGTAATGGGGATTTTCCATTCCCGCATCGAATATCCGGACGATCCGAAGGCGAAGCAGGGCGATGCCAAGCCGGAATCGGCTTCGGATGCTGCGGCTGGCGAGAAGAAGGAGCTGCAGGCGGATGAGGCGGTTGTCGAGGCGGAGTCCGACCAAGCGGCAAGGCCTGAAGCCGTGCCGAAGCCGGACGCGCCAAGCAGCGATCCGGATCCGGAACGGGACGACAAATCGTAGAGCGTGATGAAGGAGATTACGGAACATGCACACTGTGAAGCTGGAATGGAACAATGAACAGGAGCGGCTTCCGATTGAACCGCCGCTCATCGAACTGCTGGAGCGAATCCTGCAGGAAGCGGCCCGGTCAGAGGGAGTAGAGGAAGGAGAAGTGGCTCTTACCTTCGTCGACGACGCGGCCATCCACCAATTGAACCGGGAGTATCGGGGCATCGATCGTCCGACGGACGTGCTGTCCTTCGCGATGCAGGAATCGACCGATGAAGAGATGGACATCTTATACGAAGTGGAAGAGGATGCCGAACTGCCCGGCTTGGAAGATGACTTGCTGGGCGATATCATCATTTCAACCGAACGCGCACAGGCACAGGCCGAGGAATATGGGCATTCGCTCGAACGTGAGATCGGATTTTTGTTCGTGCACGGCTTCCTCCATCTGCTCGGCTATGATCATCAGGACGAGAAGGGCGAGCGCGAGATGATGGACAAGCAGGAGGCGGTTCTTGGCCGGGTTGGACTGATTCGCTAATGAGACGGCCGTGGGCGGATACATTCCGGGTAGCGTGGGAAGGCATCCTCTATGCCTTCCGCACCCAGCGGAATATGCGCGTTCATGCTGCAGCCGCCGTGGCGGCCTGTCTGTTGGGAGCAGGCTTCGGGATATCGGCAGGCGAATGGCTGTGGCTGGCCCTCGCCATCACGCTGGTGATGTCAGCCGAATTGATGAATACGGCGGTAGAATCAGCGGTCGATCTCACGATGCCCGACCCGCATCCTCTGGCCAAAATCGCGAAGGATACCGCCGCAGGAGCAGTGCTCGTGACCGCGGTATTTGCCGTAATTGTCGGCGTGGTCTTGTTCGCGGGGCGTCTGCTGCAGCTGCTGCGGACCTTCTTATAAGGGTGGAACGCATCGCAAGCGGTGATTGCCGGAATTGCATTTATTTTGCAGCGGCGGTCACCGCTTGCGTACATTTATGATAAAATAAACAGGAGGCAACTTGCGTTGAATACATTTCAAGACGAACCGAGATCGAACCGAACCTCATTCAAATCCGGCTTTGTAGCCATCGTCGGCCGGCCGAATGTCGGCAAATCGACGTTAATGAATCATGTCATCGGTCAGAAAATCGCCATTATGTCCGACAAGCCCCAGACTACGCGGAACAAGATCCACGGAGTCTATACGACGGAGGATACGCAAATCGTATTTCTGGATACGCCGGGCATTCATAAGCGCAAATCGAAGCTGGGCGACTATATGAACCAGGTGGCCTACAACACCTTGAACGAGGTTGAGGTCATTTTATTTCTTGTCGATGTTTCTGCAGGCCTCGGCAGCGGCGATAAATTTGTTATGGAGCAACTGGTGAAGGTGAAGACACCGGTCATTCTCGTGATGAACAAAATTGATCAGGTGCATCCCGATGAGCTGCCTCCGATGATTAAAACGTACAATGAACTGTTCGAATTCGCGGAGATCGTGCCTATCTCTGCGCTTAACGGCAATAATGTCAACCGCCTGTTGGACGTGCTGGGCTCCTATATGCCGGAAGGGCCGAAATATTATCCGGACGATCAGATTACCGATCATCCGGAGCAGTTCGTCGTGGCGGAGCTGATCCGGGAGAAGATTTTGCACTTGACCCGGGAAGAGATCCCGCACTCGATTGCGGTCGCGATCGAGGATATGAGAGTTCAGGACAACGGCGTCGTCTATATCTCCGCCGTTATTTATGTGGAGCGGGATTCGCAGAAGGGCATCGTCATCGGCAAGCAAGGAGCGCTCCTGAAGGAGATTGGCAAGCTTGCCCGCAAGGATATTGAGCATTTGCTCGGATCGAAAACGTTCATGGAGCTATGGGTCAAAGTGAAGAAGGACTGGCGCAATCAAGAGCGGATTCTTCGTGATCTCGGCTTCCGCCACGATGCGTAAGATGGCGGAAGGCGGATTCTTTCGCGCTTAAGTCCGGGCCGATCGTGACCAAATATTGCATGGGATAATCTTGATACCGCAGCGCAACCTAAGGATGGAACGCATAGTCATTTCCAACGAAAGGGGATATACGGATGCATGATTTCTCGTGGAACGTATTTGCCATGACGGGAGATGTTGATGCTTATTTGTTGTATAAGCAGTCCAGACAGCTGTCGGAAACGGAAGAATCTTCGCTAGACGTACCGCCGTTGGATAATTCAGCGGAATCATAGATTTATAGAGGTACCGTACCATTACCATTCAAGCATTGAAATGCGCATGGGAGGACGAGCGTGCTATATCGGGTGGAAGGAATCGTCATCCGCAGTATGGATTATGGGGAAGGGAACAAGATCATCACGCTGTGCACCAAATCGCACGGCAAAGTCGGCGTCCTGGTGCGTGGAGCGAAGAAGGTGCGCAGCCGTCATGCGGCTGCCACTCAGCTCTTTACATACGGGGAATATGTCTTTTTCCGCGGAATGGGGCATATCGGCACCTTGAATTCATGCGAGATTCTGGAGGGGCATCATACGCTGCGCGAGCAGCTTCATCTGGCCGCCTACGCCTCTTACGCAGCCGAACTGGTCGACCGGGCCCTGCAGGACGAGGAAGCGGGCGGCGCCATGTTCGATCAACTGCATGCGTACTTGGAGGCGTTGGAGGCCGGCAAGGATGCGCAGGTGACGACGCATCTGCTGGAGATGAAGCTATGGCAGCGCACCGGGGTCGGGCCCCAACTGTATGCCTGCGTCAGCTGCGGCAGGGAGGACGAGCTGAGCGGAGTCGGCTGGCGCCTCGGCGGCGCGCTCTGCCGTGCCTGCCTCATGCGGGAGCATGAGCAATATAAGGCGGGACCGGCGATGCTGACCCTGCTCCGCCAGTTCGAGAAGACGGATCTCCGCCGGCTGGGGAATGTGACACTGAAGCCGGAGACGAAGCTGCGGCTGCGCGCATTCATGCGCGGCTATATGGACACGCATGTCGGCGTCCGCTTGAAATCGCAGCAGTTCCTTGATCAGATGGAGAAGTATGATTTGGCCAATCTTGACGAGTAGAATGCCATTCGTTATAATGAATCCAAGCTGTAGATAGATTGGCTTGCGTTGAAGAAGGAAGTAGTTCGTCCAAGCTTCGAGATATAGCGATCCGGGGATGGTGGAAGCCCGGACGAACGGGCGAATGAACAGGCACTTTGGAGCAAGGAACGGAGAAAGTGGAATGATTGCGGCTTGAGCGTATGGCAACATGCGCAAGGGCTGAGGCAATCGTTCAAGTAGGGTGGAACCGCGGGAAGATAACTCTCGTCCCTACGTCTGGCAGCAGACGTAGGGCGGGAGTTTTTTTGCGCGCTCGTCGGGCATGCCGCGAATGTAAAGGCAAAGGAGAGAAAGCCATGAACTTTCAGCAAATGATCTTGACGCTTCAACAGTTCTGGTCCGAGCAGAACTGCATCCTCGTGCAGCCTTATGATGTGGAAAAGGGCGCCGGCACGATGAATCCGATGACGTTTTTGCGTTCCATCGGACCGGAGCCGTGGAATGTCGCTTATGTGGAACCATCCCGCCGCCCGGCGGACGGCCGTTATGGCGAGAACCCGAACCGGTTGTATCAGCATCATCAATTCCAGGTGATTCTGAAGCCTTCGCCGGACAATATCCAGGAGCTCTATCTCGAGAGCTTGCGCCGTCTTGGCATCGATCCGCTCCAGCACGACATCCGGTTCGTCGAAGATAACTGGGAAGCTCCGACGCTGGGCGCATGGGGGCTCGGCTGGGAAGTATGGCTCGATGGAATGGAGATTACACAATTTACTTATTTCCAGCAGGTCGGCGGCATTGACGCGCATCCGGTATCGGTCGAGATTACGTACGGGCTTGAGCGCCTGGCATCTTATATTCAAGAGAAAGAGAATGTGTTCGATCTGGAATGGGTCGATGGGGTCACCTACGGTGATGTCTTCCACCAGCCGGAATACGAGCATTCGAAATATACGTTTGAAGTGAGCGACACGGCGATGCTGTTCTCGTTATTCACGATGTATGAGCAGGAAGCGAATCGGGCGATGGAGCAGCATCTCGTCTTCCCGGCCTACGATTATGTGCTCAAATGCTCGCACACGTTCAATTTGCTGGATGCGCGCGGAGCCATCAGCGTAACCGAACGTACCGGCTACATTGTCCGGGTGCGGAATCTTGCCCGCCAAGTTGCGGCCACGTATTTGGAGGAACGGGAGAAGCTCGGCTTCCCGCTGTTGAAGAAGGGAGAGGAACGCCATGCCTAAAGATATATTGTTGGAGCTTGGACTGGAAGAAGTGCCGGCACGCTTCATGCGCCCTGCGATGGAGCAGTTGCAGAGCCGGATGGAACGCTGGCTGACGGAATCACGGATCGGATTCGCCAGCATTCAAGTATATGGGACGCCTCGCCGCTTGGCTGTCCTCGTTCGCGAGGCAGCCGATAAGCAGACGGATATTCACGAGGAAGTGAAGGGGCCGGCACGCAAGATCGCGCTTGACGAGAAGGGCGGTTGGACGAAGGCCGCGCTTGGGTTCGCCCGCAGCCAGGGCATTGCGCCGGAGCAGCTGTTTTTCCAGGAGCTGAACGGCGTTGAATACGTGTACGCCAACAAGAGCAGTATCGGAACGGAGACGTCCGCTGTGCTGAGCGACGGCCTCGCCTCGCTTATCCAGGCGATGACGTTCCCGAAAAACATGCGCTGGGGAGAGAAGGAAATGCGCTATGTTCGTCCGATCCGCTGGATTGTGGCGCTGCATGGGACAGATATTATTCCATTGGAAATCGCGGGTGTGCAGGCAGGGAATATTTCGCGCGGCCACCGCTTCCTCGGCGGAGAGGCGGCGATCGATGAGCCGGCTCACTATGTGGAACGCTTGCGCGAGCAATATGTGATCGCGGACGCTGATGAGCGGGTGGCGGAGATTACACGCCAGATTGACGCGCTGGCGGCAGAAAAGGGCTGGCATATCGCCGTCAAGGACGATCTGCTGGAAGAGGTGCTGTTCCTGGTCGAGTACCCGACCGTGCTGTACGGCACATTCGACGAGGCGTTCCTGCATATTCCGCAAGATGTGCTGATTACGTCGATGCGCGAGCATCAGCGTTACTTCCCGGTACTGAATGCGGAGCGGCAGCTGCAGCCGTTCTTCGTCACCGTCCGGAATGGCGATGCGGCCGGACTGGATCAAGTCGTCAAGGGCAACGAGAAGGTGCTTCGCGCCCGCTTGTCCGATGCCAAGTTCTTCTACGAGGAAGATCAGAAGCTTCGCATTATCGATTGCGTGCATAAGCTCGATTCGATCGTGTTCCACGAGGAGCTCGGCACAATCGGCGACAAAATCCGCCGGTTGCATGCGATTGCCGACGCGCTCGCCCTGGCGGTGGAGGCCGATCGGGAGACCGCGCTGTGGGTGAGCCGGGCCGCAGATATTTGCAAGTTCGACCTCGTGACGCAAATGGTTTATGAATTTCCGGAGCTCCAGGGCATGATGGGAGAAGATTATGCCCGCAAGGCCGGGGAGCCGGAGGCGGTCGCCCGCGCCATCAATGAGCATTACAAGCCGCGGTATTCCGGTGATCCGGCGCCGGACACGCTGGTCGGCTGCATTATCAGCCTCGCGGATAAGCTGGATACGCTGGTCGGCTGCTTCGCCATAGGCATCATTCCGACAGGGTCGCAGGATCCGTACGGCTTGCGCCGTCAAGCGACGGGGATTGTCCAGGTGCTGCTGGAGCGCGGTCTGCCGTTGACGCTCCATATGATGCTCGATATTGCGCTGGACGTACACGAGAAGGCGCAATTGCTGAAGCGGAGCAGCGAGGAGATCCGGCGGGATCTCGTGGAATTTTTCGGCTTGCGCGTGAAAAATGTGCTGGCCGATTCCGTTCGCTACGATGTGGCCGATGCCATCATGGCATCGGGCTATGACGATGTGAAGCAGACGGTGGCACGTGCGGACGCGCTGATGCAGGCCGTCGCCGGTGAGGAGTTCAAGCTGACGGCCGAATCGTTCAACCGCGTATGCAATCTCGCGGCCAAGGCGGTATCGGAAGCCATCGATGCCGATCGGTTCGAGCATGATGCGGAACGAGAGCTGTTCGATCGCTGGACCGAAGTGCATGAGGCTTATGATGCGGCGTTCGCGGATGCCGCCCAGGCGCTTGCCGTGCTGGGACGGCTTCAGGATCCGGTCAACCGCTTTTTCGACCAGGTGATGGTCATGGCCGAGGATGAAGCGGTCCGGGCGAACCGGCTGGCCCTTCTCGCCAACATCGCGGCCGATATTCGCCGGTATGCCGATTTCTCCAAGCTCGTCTGGGCATCCTGAACCTACAATGTGGCCGACGCAGCGACATGCGCCGGCGTGGCTGGAACATGAAGAAGATTTTCTTCGACATGTTCCTTCATTTTTGTCCGGACTTCGACAAAAAACGCCGAAAACCATTCGGAAATTCACGTTTGCGAAGCAGGATTTTTACGGCTTACAGCGTATATAATAGTAACGGTGAAAATACAACTTTCATTTTGACGCCGTCTTTATGAAATGGGTGAGTCGCATGTCTGATAAGCTTCGTATCTTGGTGGATGCGGATGCCTGCCCGGTCAAGAATGAGATCATCGCCGCTGCGCTGGAGCAGGAGGCCGCGGTGTTATTTGTCGCTTCCTATGCGGCGTTTGCTCCGGACTGGCAGTTGGCGAATTACGACATTCATACCGTATTTGTCGATCAGGCGTTCCAGGCGGCGGATATCTATATCGCGAATGCAGCGCGGTCAGGAGACATAGTCGTGACAAGCGATTATGGGTTGGCCGCGCTCTGTCTGCCGCGCGGAGCTTCCGTATTGATGCCGCGGGGCGGCGAATTGACCGCCGATAATGTGGATGAATATTTGTCGAGGCGGCATTTCTCGGCCAAAGCCCGCAGGGCGGGACTTCGCACGAAGGGGCCCCGGGCGATGAGTGAACAGGATCGGATCAACTTCCAACATAAGTTGACAAAACTTTTGCAACGGGAGCAGGAGAAATTGAGCCCGTAGCGAAATAGTAATACGTGTTTAGATGAAGGTGGTTGGACGAACAGTGAGCAATTACGGACTGATTCCCGACGAAGTGCTGGACGAAGTGCTGCAGCGCAATGATATTGTGGATGTCGTCGGCCAATATGTCCATTTGTCGAAGCACGGTAAGTATTTGAAGGGATTGTGTCCGTTCCACTCGGAGAAGACGCCGTCCTTCACCGTCACGCCGGAGAAGCAGATTTTCCATTGCTACGGCTGCGGCAAGAGCGGCAATGTCATTCACTTCATGATGGGGATTGAAGGGTATTCTTTTCCGGAGGCGGTTCGGCGTCTCGCCGAAGCGGCGAACATGCCGGTGACGTGGGGGACGGGGAACGCGAAGGCGGAACGGGATCCTTACCATGAGGCGAAGGAACGGCTGATCGAGGCCCATGAGCTTGCAGCGAAGCTGTATCATTATATTTTAATGAATACGACGCATGGCCAGGCTGCCCTCCAATATTTGCGGAACCGGGGAATCCATGACAAGCTGATCGAGCAGTTTCAGATAGGGTATGCCCCTCCGCAGTGGGATACGCTTGTACAACTGCTCGGCAAGCGGGAATTCGACCTGGAAGGCATGGAGAAGGGCGGTCTCGTCTCGAAGCGGAAGAATGGCAGCGGTTATGTCGATCGTTTCCGGGACCGGATTATGTTCCCGATCTGGAACCGGAATGGCCAAGCGATCGCTTTGGCCGGGCGAATATTGGGAGAAGGACAACCCAAATATTTGAACTCGCCCGAGACGATGCTGTTCAACAAATCGAAAGTGCTGTACAACTTGCATCATGCGCGGCCTTATATTAAGCGAACCGGCCATATCATTCTGTTCGAAGGGTTCTCGGATGTCATCCAAGCCTGGGACGCCGAAGTGTATCATACGGTGGCGACCATGGGAACGGCGCTGACGCCCGACCATATTACCGTGATGAAGAGGATGGCGGACAGCGTTACCTTGTGCTACGACGGGGATGAAGCCGGACAAGCCGCGGCGATGAAGGCGATCCCGATGCTGGAGGAAGCAGGGCTTCACGTGGCGGTAGCTATGATCCCGGACCGTATGGATCCGGATGACTTCATTAAGGCGCACGGCGCGGAACGGTTCCGTCATACCGTAACGGCAGCGGCGGTAACTCCTACGAAATTCAGGCTTATTTCTTTGCGGAGGAATCATATACTGCTAGAGGATGATGGGAAGCGGCGCTTCAAGGATGAAGCGATGCGCGTCATTGCGGCGGTTGAATCGCCGGTAGAACGCGAGCTTCATTTGAAGGAGTTGGCGCAGCAGCTTGATCTGCAGGGCGAGTCGGCGTTCGACGCGCTCAAGCAAGAGTGCGCCACGATAAGACAGCGGCAAAAAATGAACGGGCACGGGGATAATCAAGACAATTGGTGGAATAATGGTAGAAATGATAAGCGTACCATAGCCCAGCCTGCGCTGCGCCCGGCCTATGTCTATGCGGAGCGGAGCCTGCTGGCTCTGATGTTCCAGGATATCGAGGTTGCCGATTATGTGGAGCGGCATCTTGGTGAACGGTTTAATGTAGATGATCATGCGGCACTTGCCGCTTATCTATATGCTTATTACGCGCAAGGCAAGGAGCCGGATTTCAGCCGGTTCCTGGCAACATTGCATGACGAACGCTTGGAGAAAGTCGCTGCCTCCATATCGCTCTCCGAAGTATCTCTTCGTTATGATACCGAGCTGCTGGATGATTATATTATGCAGATTCTTAAAGTGCCCAGACAGCGCGAGATCGAACGCAAAAGAGAAGAAATGGTGCAAGCGGAACGTTCCGGCGAAGTATTGCGCGCGGCGCAAATCGCACAAGAAATTATAGCCCTAGAGCAAGAACTGAAGCGGTAGCAGACGGAGGATTCTAGGGAGGAGGGAGTCGGAAAATGGCGAATGATCAACATACTGGACTTGAAACGGAAACGGCGCTGGAACATGCGAAGGACCAGTTGATTGAACTCGGCAAAAAGCGAGGATCGCTCAGCTACAAAGAGATAGCCGAGAAAATGGCGACGTTCGACCAAGACCCGGAACAAATGGATGAGTTCTATGAGCAGCTCTCCGATCTGGGTATTGAAGTAAGTGAAGCCGATGATGAGATAGGCGCTCGTGCCAACGACCGCGATAACGATGATTCGGACGATTTTCATTTTGATGATGATCTGTCACTGCCGCCGGGCATCAAAATCAATGACCCGGTGCGGATGTACCTTAAAGAGATCGGCCGTGTTCCGCTCTTGTCGGCTGAAGAGGAAATTGAACTTGCGAAGCGGATTGAGCAGGGCGATTCGGAAGCGAAGAAGCGCTTGACCGAGGCCAATCTGCGGTTGGTCGTCAGTATTGCCAAGCGTTATGTCGGGCGGGGCATGCTGTTCCTTGATCTGATCCAAGAAGGAAATATGGGGCTTATCAAAGCGGTGGAGAAATTCGACCACAGCAAAGGATATAAATTCAGCACTTATGCGACCTGGTGGATTCGCCAAGCGATTACGCGGGCTATCGCCGATCAGGCGCGCACGATCCGGATTCCGGTCCATATGGTCGAGACGATCAACAAGCTCGTTCGCGTATCTCGTCAACTGCTTCAGGAGCTGGGACGCGAACCGACGCCGGAAGAGATTGCGGCCGAGATGGAACTGAGCGTAGAGAAGGTACGCGAGATAATGAAGATTGCACAGGAGCCCGTCTCCTTGGAGACGCCAATCGGCGAAGAGGACGACTCGCATCTGGGCGATTTCATCGAGGATCAGGAGGCGCTGGCTCCGGCGGACGCCGCCGCGTACGAGCTGCTGAAGGAGCAGTTGGAGGATGTGCTTGACACGCTGACCGAGCGTGAGGAGAACGTGCTGCGCCTGCGCTTCGGCCTGGACGACGGCCGGACGAGAACGCTGGAAGAAGTGGGCAAAGTATTTGGCGTTACGCGCGAGCGCATTCGTCAAATCGAGGCGAAGGCTCTCCGTAAGCTGCGTCACCCAAGCCGCAGCAAGCGGTTAAAAGATTTCTTAGAATAATGGTGTGCAAGAGACCTTCTGATGCCCTTGCCGGCGTGATGAGGGTCTTTTGCATAGAGGAAGCAGCGCAAGAGCCGCTGTCCTCGGCCACTCGGCCCACAAGGCAGGGCGGCGGCATGACGTTCCTGGAGGTGTACAGGCAATGGATCGTCAGCAACGCCAATGGATGGCCCAGGAAATCGCCCGCTGGCGGAAAAACCGGCTGCTGCCTGCAGCCTATTGCAATTTCCTGGCGCAGCTGTATGATGTGCCCCTGGATGCGCCGGAGGAAGGTTCGAATCAGCCCGCCCGTTCCTGGGCGGATCGTATCGCTTCCTTCCGGCCAATGTCCTGGATGGTTGTTTTTTTCATTTTTGTATTGTTTTGTATTGTCGGATTTCATTTTACCGCTTTTGCGGCCCCAATGCAAATTGGCGTCATTGCGGTCCCTGCGCTTGTGCTGATCGCCTTGGCTTGGCGGGGCCGGAAGACGAACCTGCGGAGGACTCGGTGGCGGGCGCAGCTCGCTTGCCTGACCTTGTCCGGCGGTGGCTGGCTTGTGCTGCAGGCTCAGGGATGGCCGGCATGGTGGCCGAGCGTGGTCTGGCTCGTTGTCTCCGCCCTTGTCTGGCTGTTGTGCGGGATGCTGGCTTGTTCCGGATGGATGCAGGGAGCGGGCTGGCTTCATGCCGCTGCCGCTTATGGCTGCATCCTGCAGATCGCGATGACGGATTTGACTCTCGGCGAGAGCCAATGGCTGTGGCTCCCGGAGAGCGCCTTGTTCGTCTGGATGGCATGGGCGGTTCACCGCCTGTCTCCGAGGGCCTCGGCAGGCCTTCTCATCGCCTCCGCCGGACTCTGGTTCATGCCGGAGGCGGTCTGGATTGCCGCTCGCGCATGGAGTCAGCTGGAAGCGGATCAAGAACTGCTTTCCTTCCTGTTAGGGAAATGGATCATTTTATGGTGTAGTGCTTTTTATTTCAGAAAACAGTGGGTGAAATGGATACGTGAACATCAAACTGTCCAAGCGGCTGCAGCAGATCGCTGATTGGGTGCCGGCAGGCAGCCGTCTGGCCGATATCGGCTCGGATCATGCATTGCTGCCGGCCTATCTGGCGGAACAACAACGAATTGAGATGGCGGTGGCCGGCGAGGTGAATCAAGGACCTTATGAGGCAGCTTGCCGCCAGATTGAAGGCGCCCGGCTGGCTCATCGCGTAAGCGTGCGCCGGGGAGACGGCCTGGCCGTCATCTCGCCCGGCGAGGTCGATGTCATATCGATCGCAGGCATGGGCGGTGGTCTTATCGTCCAGATTTTATCTGCCGATCCGGGCAAGTTGGCGGGAGTGACCCGCTTGGTCTTGCAGCCGAATGTGGGAGAGGCTCATGTCAGGGTCTGGCTGCGCCGAGAAGGCTGGAATCTGCTGGAGGAAGCCTTGCTCGAGGAAGACGGCAAGCTGTATGAGGTGCTGCTGGCCGAACGGGCAGGCAGCGAGGAAGAGGCCGTACAGCATGATCGCCGCTTGTATGCTCCTCGCGAGTTGAATGCACAGGTGACGTTGACCGAGGAATGGCTGGTGCAGCTCGGCCCGATGCTGTCGGCTGCGCCAACGCCGGAATTCATGAAGAAGTGGCAGCTGGAAGTTCGCAAGAGAGCGCGCATTCTGCGCACGATGGAGCAGGCTGCGACGGAAGAAGCCAGACAGCGCCGCGCGATGTTCGCGGACAGCCTGGCACAATTGGAGGCGATATTGGCATGTATGCACACGCGCAAACCGTAATTCAGTGGATGGAGCAGCTCGCTCCCAAATCGATGGCGGTACCCGATGACCGCATCGGCCTGCAATTGGGCACGTTGAACAAAAAGGTGTCCCGAGTGCTTGTCGCCTTGGACGTGACCGAAGAGGTCGTCGATGAAGCGATTCGGCTGGAGGCGGAGCTCATTATTGCCCATCACGCCATTATTTATCGGCCGCTGCCTCATTTGCAGACCGACACACCGGCCGGCAAGGTGATGGAGAAGCTGATCAAGCATGATATCGCGGTCTACATTTCTCATACGAACTATGATGTTGCACCGGGCGGGATGAACGATCTGATGGCAGAACGGCTCCAACTGACCGGGGTGGAGGTGCTGGAGAAGCTGCACCACGAGCCGCTGCAGAAGCTGGTCGTCTTCGTGCCGGTAAGCCATGCGGATTCGGTGCGGATGGCGATCCTGGATGCCGGGGCCGGTCATATCGGGGCATACAGCTATTGCAGCTTCTCGCAGCCGGGGACTGGAACGTTCCAGCCTCAGGAGGGAACCAATCCGTTCATTGGCGAATCCGGGAAGCTGGAGTCCGTCGAGGAAGTGCGCATCGAGACGATCGTACCGAAGTCGCGGCGCAGCCGGGTGCTGCAAGCGATGTTCAAGGCCCATCCTTATGAGGAAGCGGCCTACGATCTGTATCCGGTCGATCTGGAAGGGACGGCATATGGCCTTGGCCGGGTTGGCAAGCTGCCGGGTCCTATGACGCTGGAAGCCTTTGCCGAGCAGGTGAAAAAGGCTTTCGGCGTACCGCATGTGCGCGTCGTAGGAAGCCCGGAACGCGAAGTGAAGAAGATCGCCGTGCTGGGCGGCTCCGGTTCCCGCTATGTGCGGCATGCGCTCTTCCATGGCGCCGATGTCCTCGTCACGGGCGATATCGACTATCATACGGCCCATGATGCGCAGGCTGCGGGCCTGGCCATCATCGATCCGGGGCATAACGCCGAGAAGATGATGAAGGAGGATGTCGCTTCGCGCCTGCAGCGGGCCGCTGACAAGCAAGGCTTGAAGACGGTCTTTCATGCTTCATCCGTAAATACCGAACCGTTTCAATTTATGTAAAAGTTACTGGTTGAGTTTCTGGCCAGAACCTAGTATACTAACGAATGTTGTCGGAAAGTTTGACAGACAATCGCTGGTGACTTCCGTCACGAGAGGAAAGTCCGGGCTCCATAGGGCAAGGATGCTGGATAACGTCCAGTCAGCGCAAGCTGAAGGATAGTGCCACAGAAATGGACCGCCGATGGCCGTCTTCATGACGGCACAGGCAAGGGTGGAACCGTGGTGTAAGAGACCACGAGGAACGCTGGTGACTTCGTTCCTGGTAAACCCCATCTGGAGCAAGACCTAATGGGACGCACGCCTGTCTGCACAGGCACCTCGGCCCGAGGCGCGTCTGGGTTGGTCGCTTGAGCGGTGCAGCAATGCACAGCCTAGATAGATGATTGTCGCTTAGTAGTGGAAGGGTTGCCCCCGTGATACCACGATGAGTACAGAACCCGGCTTATGGCAAGCTTTCCGAAGCTGCAACTTTCTATGTTATCACATACACGAACACACCCGCAGGGAGATCCTGCGGGTGTTTTACTTTTACATACCGATGAAGCGGGAGATGAAGCGGTTCAGCTTCCGCTCAATGTTCTGCGGGTACAGAGACAGGGAGGAGTTGCCCTGTTCCGCCATGCTCAACGCGCGGGCGACGTCGATTTTGCCATAGCCGAAGTCGATGTCCTTGCCCGGCGTGCCCAGATCCGTAGCGCTCTGGCGCATGATCTCGTACACCTCAGTATTTTTGAGCCCCGGGTTGATCGAACGGATAAGTGCCGCAAGCGCCGTCACATGCGGAGATGCCATGGATGTGCCTGACAAGGCGGCATATTGATTGTTCGGGTAGGTGCTGGCGATTGAGGTGCCGGGCGCCACGACATCGACGTAATTGCCGTAATTGGAATAGGAGGCGCGCTTGTCATCGGCGTCGGTCGCAGAGACCGCGAATACTTCGGGATAAGCGGCCGGGTAGCCAGGGCGCTTCGTATTGTCATTGCCTGTAGCGGCGATGAGAACGACATCGCGCTCGAACGCGTATTTGACGGCATCATGGAGGAATGCCCCATCTACATAGTTGCCGAGGCTCAGGTTGATGACTTTGGCCCCATTATCGGTGGCCCAAATAATCCCTTCCGCGACGGAATAGGTCGTTCCCGAGCCGGTGCTGTCCAGCGCCTTGACCGGTAAAATCGGATTCACCCAGGTCATGCCGGCTACGCCTTCCCGATTGTTCACATTGGCTCCGATAATGCCGGCCACATGGGTGCCATGGCCGACATCGTCCTGGGGCGGAGAACCCGGATCGAACACATTATGGCCGTCCAGCAGCCGGCCCTTCAGATCATGGTGCTTCATGTCGACCCCGGTGTCGACGACCCCGATAATGACATTGTCGGCTCCTTTGCTGATGGACCAGCCCCGGTTCGTCTGAATGCTGGGCAAGTTCCATTGATAGGGCTTGTATAAGATGTCGTTCGGCTCTTCGACGGCCACGCCGGCCGGCTCATTCCCAACCATCGGCAATACGCTTGTAGGGCGAGACTTGCCATTCGTCATGTACAGAAAATGAGGCTCGACATACAGCGGATTGTACTGGGCGAAATATTGGGTCATTTGTTCCGCCGTCATCTGATGGGACCGGAACACATAGGTAGCGCCCAGCTTGTGTTTGCGCGGCTGTTCGCTTCCGGTCTCCCGCGTCATTCGCTGCAACGCATCCGCTGTCGGCTCATCCCGGAACCGCACCACGACTTCGTTCTCATAGTAATGGCTTGTGCCGGCATTGTCTTCCCCATCCTTCACCTTCACATCCCGCATCGAATCCGAATCCACGGATTTGACGCGGAACTTGGACTCGGGCGGATAAGGGACGAGTCGCAAATTTTTCTGCTGAAGCTTGCGCACGGTCTGAACGACATGCTGATTGACGAGGGCCACGATGGCATGGTTCTTGCCGGGGGCCGGTATCCCCATGACGATATGATGCTTGCCTTGGATGGTCAGCTGCGGGGATACGTACGATTGCTGCTTTTTAACGGACGATTCCGCGATTTTCAACTGCTCCATCAGTTTTTGATGGCCAGTCCGGGCCGTATCCTTCGGCAGCTCTCCTTTGACCCAATCCGTCCCCTTGCCGAAATCCATCCATTTCATATAAATGAAATGGGGGTGCGCTTGGATAAATTCCTCGGAGAGCGTACTCATCTGCTTCGGCGTCTGCCCATGCCACTCTTCGAGCGCCGCATCGATATCTCGGCGGGCGTCCATGGTGAACAAGCGCTCCGTAAAGTGCATATCCTGTTGAAGAACCTTATTTTTAATATGAATTTCCTGCATCGCGGCCGTACGTCCGTTCTCAACCGGAGCACGGTTCGTGGACCAGAGTAAGGGAATGGCCAGAATTGCCGTTCCCAGAGCGGCAATGCCTACCCAATGGCGGGGTTTCAACATATGATGTTCCTCCTTGTCCGGGCCGTATCCATCTGCTCCAGAGACACGGAACATTGTCGTCTGCGGAGCGCGGGGTATGGAAGATTTGGCTTTAGCTTGAGACGTTGGGGGCCAAATTATTCGGACGGCAAAAGGAAGCCAAACATTGGTTGCGGACAGTACCTTTTTGCTTTTATTTATGGTAGGATAAAATGGCAAAATGGTATGTGTTTGAAGCGTTCAGGTATGCAATGACGCGATTAAGGGAGGAGCTTTTTCCATGTCAGCATCCACAGTAAGACAGCAATGCGAGTTGGCCCGGGGCCATGTGGCACAAGCAGCAGACAAACTAGAGCAGTTTTTGAACGGGCATACGCTGGCCCAATTGGCAGGCGAGCAGACAGATGATGAAACGTTGGCTTTTTACAAAGGAATACTGGCAGATTTCCGGCACTTGCTCGTTTTTTCCGAAGTCAGTTATGAACGGCTCGGCGTAGCGCTGCGGCGGGCGAATTTCGAGCAGCCGTTTGCGGAGAAAGCGCTGTATGAGCTGTATCATCATTGCGTGCATGCCTTCTTCAATCCGAAGCATGAAGCGTATACCGAGGATGGACGGTATGCGTATACCGGCCGGGAAGCGATACGCTTCCGCATAACCCCCGAGCGCGGGGTGAAGCGCTTGGTTCAGGAATTGTCCCGGCTGTTCGAAGAGCTGCGGGAGGAGCTAAGCTATTACGAAAGCGATTATATGTCAGAGCGGAGAATGCAGCTTACCCAATGAAGGGGCGAAGCTTGGCCGGCGGCCAGCCGCACAAATAACGGAATGATAGTCAATGACGCTTCGGATTGGAACGGAGCGTCTTTTTGTGTTGGAAATGGGTATGGCGGCACGGCATAGGGGCGGCGGCGGCAGGACATCCTGTGTAACGGAGGTGACTGACATGAGTGATAAGCCATTGGTGAATTGCAGTGTATCCAACTGCAAGTTCTGGGGCGACTACCGCTGTCAAGCCAGCGAGATTATGATTGAAATCGATAAGCACGCATCCGCGAATTTGAAGTCGGAATTCGCTGAAGAGTATGGCCGCCACAAAGATACAGCTTCCAAATCATCCGTAACCTGCTGCCAAACGTTTGAACCGAAATAATCAAAGGTACGGGAGGGACAATGGGATGAAAAAAGCGAAAGGCCGCCGCCACATAAAGAACCGCCACCGCGAGTCGATCGCGCGGGATACCGAATTCTCTGCCGAAGCAGGGACCCTTCCTCCTCGGGAGGCGATGAACGTAGACGCCGAGAAGGAACGGGAAGCAGTCGATCATTTTTCCGGAGTAGGCGCTGTCGCCGTAGGGTTTTCTCTTGTATCGGTCTTTATATTTCCCTTTGTGCTTGGCCTGAGCGGCATCGCGCTTGGAGGCCTGTCGTATTTGCAAGGGAGCCGTACCTTGGGAATGATCGCCATACTAGTTGGTATTTTGGCCATCGTGCTTCGCTTGATGATGCTGGCCTCTATGTAAACGCACTCTATTCAGGGCTTGTAACCGCTGCGGCGGGGACAAGCTCTTTATCTTATAGAATGAAAAGTCCGCCGCAAAAAAGATGGTGCGATCAGCAGAAAACGTGTAAAATAACAAGTAATGTCGAAGTTGCAGGGGATCAACAACGGCGGAAGCGGGGGAGCGCTTCCCATGCTGTTTTGATCTTTTTTATTTAAAGGAGGTTTAGCTTGAAAACATCAACGAGGTCAATGCTATATTTTGATCATAGCGCCTCCACGCCTCCGCATCCGGACGTCATTCGGACGATGACAGAAGTGATGGAGCAAATATATGCGAATCCCTCTTCGATTCATGAAATGGGAGGCCAGGCGGAGCAGTTGGTCCGGCGGGCGCGGGAAGTCGTGGCCGGCGCGTTGAACGCGTCTCCGAACGATGTCATTTTCACGTCCGGAGCGACCGAGAGCAACAACCTGGCCATTGTGGGAACGGTTCGGGCTCTTGCCGGAGGCCGTCCGCGGCATATTATTACGTCGGCGATCGAGCATGCCTCTGTCTACGAATGCTTCCGGGAGCTGGAGCAGGAGGGCTTATCCGTCACGTATTTGCCCGTAGATGAGCATGGGCGCATCCGTCCCGAGGAGCTGGAAGCGGCCATACGGCCGGAGACGGCGCTCATTTCGCTGATGCATGTCAATAATGAGACCGGATCGGTTCAGCCTCTTGCCGAGGCAGGCCGCATCGTGCGCGCGCATCCGGGTATCGTGTTCCACGTGGACGGCGTGCAGGGCCTGGGCAAGCTGCCGGTCGATCTGGAAGGATGGGGCGTGCATCTGTACAGCCTCTCCGGGCATAAAATCCGAGGCCCAAAAGGAGTGGGCGCCTTGGTGCGGCGGGGACAAGCTCCGTTGAAGCCGTTGTTCGCCGGAGGAGCGCAGGAGCACCGTCTCCGGCCGGGAACTGTCAATGTGCCTGGCGTGATCGCACTGTCTAAGGCGGTCCGTCTCGCCGTCGAAGAGCAGCAGGCGAATTACGAGCGCTGGTCTGAGCTGCGCGGGCTGCTGATCCGTCGGTTGGAGGAATTGGAGCCGCTTGTGTTGAACAGTCCGCCGCTCCCTCTTGCCGCACCGCATATCGTCAATCTGTCGTTCCCCGGGATGAAGTCCGAAGTGGTCGTGCATGCGCTTGAAGAACTGGGGATTATCCTGTCCACCCAATCGGCATGCTCCTCCAAGCTGCACCAGCCGAGCAGGGTGCTGATGGCGATGACGAATGATACGGCACGCGCCGCCAGCGGGCTTCGCATCAGCATGGGCGCCGAGACCGATGCGGCAAGCATCGAGCGTCTGTCCGACGCATTGGCTGAAGTGACGAAGCGGCTGGCTCCCATGCGGACAAGCCGAAGATAAATAGGGGAAAGGACCGAACCAGCTATGAATTACGATATGATACTTCTCCGATACGGGGAATTGGCCATCAAAGGAAAGAACCGCGGCAGATTTGAAAAAGCCGCCTACCAGCATGTCAAGTTCGTGTTGGCACCATTCCCGCAGGCCAAAATTATCCGGGTATACGGCCGGATGTACGTGGAATTGAACGGAGAGCCTATAGATGAGGTGGTTGGCGCCTTGCGCCGGGTGTTCGGCATCGTGTCGCTCAGCCCGGTGAAGCGGGCTCCTTCGGAGCTGGAACCGATTGTGGAGACGGCGCTGCAGCTCATGGCCGAGATGAATCCGGGGGAGAATACGACCTTCAAGGTCACGGCCCGGAGAGCCTGGAAAGCCTTCCCGCACGGATCGCAGGAAATGAATCATCTAGTCGGCGCCCCGATTCTGCGACAATACCCGCAGCTCACCGTCGATGTCCGCAAGCCCGATATCGAGCTGCATGTAGAGGTGCGCGAAGAAGGGACCTATCTGTTCAACGAGGTTATTCCGGGGGCGGGCGGCTTCCCGCTGGCATCCAACGGGCGGGCCATGCTGCTGCTGTCCGGCGGTATCGACAGCCCTGTTGCCGGGTATCAGGCGCTGCGCAAAGGCTTGGAAATCGAGGCGATTCATTTCCACAGCTATCCGTTCACGAGCGAACGGGCCAAGCAGAAGGTACTGGATCTGGCGCAGGTGCTTGCCAACTATGCCGGGCGGATACGGGTGCACCTCGTCCCGTTCACCGAGATTCAGACCCGGCTGCATCAGGATGCGCCGGACAACTTGATGATTACGCTGATGCGGCGGGCGATGATGCGCATCTCGACCCGGTTGGCCGAACAGCGCAAAGCCGGGGCGCTTATCTCGGGGGACAGTCTCGGGCAAGTGGCGAGCCAGACGCTCGGAAGCATGAATGTCATCGGTCGCGTTACCGATCTGCCGCTGCTGCGCCCGCTTGTCACGATGGACAAAAATGAAATTATCCGGATTGCGGAGCAGATCGGAACGTATGACCTGTCCATTCTGCCGTACGAGGATTGCTGCACCTTGTTCGTGCCGAAATCGCCCTCGACCAATCCGAATCTGCGTGTCGTCGAATATGCCGAGCATTCCATGAAGGACTATGAAGCGCTCCTGGAAGCGGCAGTGGCTCAGACAGAGTCCCTCGTCCTGCGGGCCGGCGGAAATCCTGATACTGCAATAGTCCTGTCCGGACCGGAACGGCAAGATGCATCTGTAACAGAAGTATCCGGCAAGCCGGACGACCAGCCTGCCCGGAAGGATGACTGGTTCTAACCCCTTATACAAGCTATCCCTTACGGTTCACGCACAAAAAAACGTCATAGCCTGTCTCCTCTGCTCATACATGTAGTAGACAGGGGGGACGGACTATGAACTCGATCTGGATGATAGGGGAAATACTGCTGATCAATATCGTGCTGAGCGGTGACAATGCGGTTGTTATCGCCATGGCTTCCCGCCATCTTCCCGGCCATTACCAACGTCAAGCGGTATGGTGGGGCGTAGGGGGCGCCGTGCTTATGCGCTGCGTGCTTACCGTTGTGGCCGTCACACTGCTGCGAATCCCGCTGCTCCAAGCGGCGGGCGGAGCGATGCTCTTCGCCATCGCCGTTCAACTGACCGCCTCGCCCCGGCAAGAGCCGGATGAGATGAAAGAGGCCGGCTCCTTATGGACGGCGATCCGCACCATTCTAATCGCGGATTTCGTAATGAGTCTGGATAACGTGCTGGCGATCGCGGCCATTGCGAAGGGGCGAATGGAGTTTGTAATTATCGGCATTGCGCTCAGTATTCCGCTTATCGTATGGGGCAGCACGATCATCAGCCGCTGGCTGGAACGGCTGCCGCAGCTCATGTATGCGGGAGCGGGAATTCTTGCTTACACCGCTGGTGAGATGATTGCGTCCGATACGCAGATCGTCGCCTGGATAGACCGGTCGGGCCTTCATTTGGAAGGAAGTCTCCCTTGGGTAATGGCCGGACTGGCATTGCTTCTCAGTGTATTTTTTCGCGTCAGGGGCAAGATCGGAACAGAATAACACCCGTATGGTGCGATGATGCGGTATAGGCATACGGCCGCTGCCCTTTTCGGGGAACGGCTGTTTTTTTTGCCATTTGCCGATTTTGCAAATTTTCAGGTGATGGTGGTATTTTTCCGGACTTTCATATACACTAGAAAAGATAAAAATGATGCACTAAATGTCGCACCCTGTCTCTCAAATCGTAACCATGATGCATGGAGGTTTTGTCGAATGGGCAAAAATCAACAAGTGATCGGCATCGTTATCCTCGCTGCAGGCTTATTTATATTGTTGGGCAAATGGGGAGTCTTTGCTTTTATCGGCGGCAACTTGTGGCCGCTCATCATGTTCCTTGTCGGCTTGGGCGCGTACGGCCTCGTCCGGGCGAGAATTGCCCCGCCCATTACGATGGTGCCTGCCGGCATGCTGACCGTCTACGGCGTGCTGTTCATGCTGACGCAGTGGATTAGCGCCAGTCTGTTCGTATGGCTGTGGCCTCTGCTTCTGATTGGGGTCGGGGTAGGGCTGTACGGCTATTATGTGGAAGATCCGCTTCACCCGCGCCAAGCATGGCTCGGCTCGCTAATGTTCGGCGGGGCAGGGATCGGCATTTTTATCCTGATGCTCATGATTACAATCAGCCTCTACATGATTGCGATTGCGCTCATCGTGGTTGGAGCCGCTCTCGTGTTCGGCCGCTTAGGCCGTAGATATTAAGAGGCTTTGCCGCAACATGGAGACACCATTCTGTCCGAGTAGAAACGCCGCCTCATCCCGGCGTTTTTCTTGATGAATTGCCTTGTACGCCTTGCCGCGGACGAGGACGATTCCAATGCATGTCATTCACATCCAGAAGGGAAAGGTTTAAGTATGCAAGATCGAAAAAACATTCGCAATATCGCTATTATCGCCCACGTTGACCATGGCAAGACGACGCTCGTGGATAAGCTTCTCCAGCAGTCCGGCACATACCGCGACAATGAAGTGGTGCAGGAACGCGTCATGGACTCTAACGATCTGGAGCGTGAACGGGGCATTACGATTTTGGCCAAAAACACCGCGATTACGTATAAAGATTACTTGATTAATATCGTGGATACTCCGGGTCACGCCGATTTCGGCGGAGAAGTGGAGCGCATTATGAAAATGGTCGACGGGGTCCTGCTCGTCGTCGATGCCTTCGAAGGCTGCATGCCGCAGACGAAGTTCGTGCTCCGCAAAGCGCTGGAGCATAATCTGACGCCGATCGTTGTCGTCAACAAGATCGATCGCCCGAATGCCCGGCCGCATGAAGTTATTGACGAAGTGCTCGAATTGTTCATCGAGCTCGAGGCGAATGACGAACAGCTCGATTTCCCGGTGGTCTATGCATCTGCTCTGAACGGGACGTCGAGCTTGTCGCCAGAGCAGCAGGACAGCAACATGCAATCGCTATATGACACGATCGTGGATCATATCCCTTCTCCGACGGAGAACCCGGAGGAGCCGCTTCAGTTCCTCGTTACCTTGCTTGACTACAATGAATATATGGGCCGGATTGCGATCGGCCGCGTGAACCGGGGCCGCATCCGCCAAGGCCAGACTGTCGCCGTCATCAACCGCGAAGGCCAGGTGAAGCAGGCGCGGATTGAGAAGCTGTTCGGCTTCCAAGGATTGAAGCGGATCGAGCGCAACGAGGCCGGGGCCGGAGATATCGTGGCCATCGCCGGAATCAAGGACATCAATATCGGTGAGACGCTGGCGGATCCGGCACATCCGGAAGCACTGCCTGTCCTTCATATTGACGAGCCTACGCTGCAGATGACCTTCGTGGTGAACAACAGTCCGTTCGCCGGAAGAGAAGGGAAATGGATTACGTCCCGCAAGCTGCGCGAACGGCTGATGAAGGAGCTGGAGACCGATGTCAGCTTGCGGGTGGAAGATACCGACAGTCCGGAAGCATTTATCGTCTCCGGGCGGGGCGAACTGCATCTGGGCATTCTGATCGAGAATATGCGCCGTGAAGGCTATGAACTCCAAGTATCGAAGCCGGAGGTTATCGTGAAAGTGATCGACGGCAAAAAAATGGAGCCGATCGAACGGCTCGTTATCGACATTCCGGAAGATTGCACGGGTCCGGTTATGGAGAGCTTGGGCACCCGGCGGGCCGAGATGGTCAATATGATCAACCACGGCAACGGCCAGGTTCGCCTGGAATTTCTGATTCCAGCCCGCGGACTGATCGGATACCGCACCAATTTCCTGACGCTGACCCGCGGCTACGGCATTATGAACCATGCCTTCGACCATTACGGCCCATATGTCGGCGGCCAGGTCGGCGGACGCCATCAAGGGGTGCTGGTCTCGACCGAGACGGGTACAAGCACGATGTACGGCATGCTGTCGGTCGAGGATCGCGGCGTGTTGTTCCTTCAGCCGGGTACCGAAGTGTATGAAGGCATGATCGTGGGCGAGCATAACCGCGACAACGACATCGTCGTCAACATCTGCAAAGAGAAGGCCCTGACGAACGTCCGGTCGGCAACGAAGGATGAGACGGTCCGCATGAAGACCCCGCGTCTATTCTCGCTGGAGCAGGCTCTGGAATATTTGAATGATGATGAATACTGCGAGATTACTCCGTCCACGGTGCGCCTTCGCAAAAAAATTCTGAACAAGAGCGAGCGCGAACGTGCAGAAAAAGTGCGCAAAATGTCCGAATCCCATGTATAATGAGATTTGGACAACGTTGGAAAAGGAGTGACCCTCGATGCAAGCGTGGTTGGCATCCCATCCATATATAAGCTACGTGCTTATTTTTGCGTTCATGGTGTACATCTTCAATAAAGTGTTCCGTACGCAGCAGAAGCTGCCTTTGCTCAAAGAAATTTTGGTGTATCTGTTTATGGCGGTCGGGGCGTTCATTCTGCTGATTTTCCAGATCGACAAGCTGCCGATCGTGCAATGTCTGTCCGTGGCTGTTATCTTAATGTTCATGGTGCGCATCCGTTACTTCGTCGAGGAGCGGCGGCGCAAAAAAGAAGCGAATAATCAAGGCTGATTCGAGTTGACCCGCTGCCGGAAGGCAGCGGGCATCTGAACAGAAGGGACGAGAGCGCATATGATGAAGCTGCCGGTTGCGCTGTTCAATTGGCTGCAGATTAAGATCGTGGCAGATGCTCGCCCCGAGGACGGGGCGGCCAAGGAAACGGTTGCATTTTTTGAAGATATTTTGCGCGAAGATCATCGGCTGGGTTCCGTCGCCGCCGAGTGGAACGAGGCGGAAGACAGCTATGTCATTACATATGAGCAGGATGGGGCCGCGCATTCCGAGCGCTTCGAGCGGGATGAAGCGGAACGGCTGTGGAAAGACATTGAAGCGAATCCGAAATACAACGAGTAACATGATGTGGGAGGAAATATGAATTGAATTCATCGACACCATTGCCGCCGAGAAAACAACCGAGCGTAAAAGCCGTTCCGGCACGCAAAGGCATGCCGAAATGGTTAAAGGCCATTCTCATTGCGATTATCATTCTATCTCTCGGCGTCATCAGTTACGCCGGATACATATTGCTGTATGCCAACAAGCAGTTGGATAACATCTCTACGGCGAAGGCCGGAGGAGAGGGAACAAGCACGGTTCAGGCCACGCTGACGCCGAAGAGCGAGCCGTTCTCGTTCGTGCTGCTCGGGCTGGATTACCGGCCGGAGCTTCCGGGGAAGCGGACGGATGTCATCATGGTCGGCGCGATTCATCCCGATACGCAGGAAGCTGTGCTCGTGTCGCTGCCGCGGGATACGTACTTCAATATCCCGGGATACGGACCGGATAAGCTGAATCATTTTTACCCTAACTTCTATGTCATGAAAGAGCGGGGCACCCTGGACAGCGCGACGCCGGAGGACGAGATGCGTGTGATGCTCGGCCAATATTTAGGCATCGATCTTGATTATACGGCCGTCATTAACTTCAAAGGCTTCGTTGACCTGGTCGATGCGGTCGGCGGCGTCGATGTCAATGTCGATCAGGATATGTGCTACGTTGACAAGGAAGACGGCACGCATATTAATTTGAGCAAAGGCTTTCAACATCTGGACGGAAAAAATGCGCTCGACTTCGTCCGTTACCGCAAATCGAACTGGCGATGCAGTCCGCAGACGCCGGGAACGACCGATTTCGATCGCAATAAGCGCCAGAATGCGGTGCTGAAGGAGATTGTCAACAATATGCAGACGCTGGGCGGCCTCACGAAGGCGACGGATGTCATTGACGCCTTGGCGGACAATTTCACGATCGACATGCTGCCGTCCCAGATTCGCAGCGCCCTGACAACGTACATGATGATGGATAAGGATAATATCCATTACATCTCAGTCGACGGAGACTGGAAGAGCCCTTATATTTATCCGTTCGAGGATAAATTGGAAGAAGGCAAGCAGGCGCTTAAGGATGTCCTGGCAGGCAAATCGCTGAAGGAGCCGGCCGTTCCGGAGGATACAACGGAGCCGGCGGAGGCGCCTCCTGCCCCTGCGGCCTAGTTATACAGGTTGGATGCAATTTTTGCCGCATCGATTAATACAATAGAATAACAGGAGCGAACTTGTATAGGAGGTCGAAGCGATGCTGAAGCAGCGAGCCGTCATGCTGAAGGAACCGCAGGACAGAATGCTGAACATGCCCTGCAGCGGCATGCTGCCCCCGACGCTGAGACAGCCTCCAGCTGGCGCGCGCCTATTTGTTGGGGCCGATGCGAGGTCCGGTTTCCACGCCAAAAAGCCTAGTATTTACTAGGCTTTTTGCTGCATTTAGGAACGGTCCCCTCATGTCCTGTCTGGTATGGCAGCAGCCCCGTGCTTGTCTGGCTTCAGGCCGCCCGCCTCTCCGGCTGGCCGTTAACGACCCTTCTGGGAGCGGGTTCCGTCTTTCGGAGCCGGCTCGGGCGCATTTTCCCGAATCTGCTTCACATGGCTCGGAACTTGAGGAACGATGCGCCCGACAATATCGGCAAGCTCGTTCGCGAAGCCGGATATCGGCCGGCCCTGCCGAATGTCGGCGGCCATCTCGCGCAGTCGTGCATTAATATCCATGTCGGCTGTCACAAGGGCATTGGCGCCATATTTATCCTTGCTCAGAGCCTCGGCCACGGAATATTTAATTGTTCCTACCCGGGATCGCTCCGTATCGCCATCGACATCAATGCCGACAATCGCGGTATTTCCGAAGACGACGCAATTCGCGGCTTTGACGCCGTGGACTTTGCCCGCCAGATCGGCAAGATGCTGGCTGACCGCCCCAGCATCTTGAATGTTGTGCTTGCCGTCCTGGATCGGCTGAGCCTGTCCTCCCGCGGAACTTCTTGGTGTAGCTTGCCTGTTCGCATTGCCGCATCCGGCGAGCATCCCTACGATCACGATAGCAACCAGCAATCTATGCATCACGTATCAACCTTTCCTTATTGTTTGACAATAAAAAATGAGACTTCCGATTGAGTATAGTGTGAACGGCCGCGGCATTTTTTATGTAATGTAAAATGAATCGCCACACCCTCCCTCTTGGAACGGTCTGTTCGGCGAAAGGAGAATCCAATGAGCAAAATTTTTGTATTGGATACGAACGTGCTGCTGCATGATCCGAATGCGCTGTTTGCTTTTCAAGATAATGAAGTGATCATTCCTGCCGTTGTGCTCGAAGAAATGGATTCGAAAAAACGCAATGCCGATGAGCTCGGACGCAATGCGCGATCGGTATCCCGGCTGCTGGACGGCTTGCGGGAACACGGTCATCTGCATCATGGCGTCCGTCTCCCCAACGGAGGCACGCTGAAGGTGGAATTGAATCATCGCAGCTTTCTCAAGGTACAGGAAATGTTCGGAGAGGTATCGAACGATAACCGCATACTGGCTGTCGCCTTGAATTACCAATTGGAGCAAAAGCATGCGGAGCATCCAGCGGAAGTCATCCTGGTCAGCAAGGATGTGCTTGTCCGCATTAAGGCGGACGTGCTTGGACTGCATACGGAGGATTATTTGTCCGACCGGACGGTTCAATCGGGAGATGAATTGTACAGCGGCCTGTTCTCCGTTCATGTTCACCCCAGCATTATCGATGAATTCTACTCCTGCCGCGTGCTTCAGCTGAAGCAGCTCGGGCTGCGGCTGCATCCGCATCAATTCGTCATTTTGAAGGACGAGATTGGCACGAGCAAATCCGCCTTGCTCAAGGTAAATGCCGAGGGCACCAAGCTGGAGCCGCTCTATTTGAGCAATGATCCGGTATGGGGGATTACGGCGCGCAACGCCCAGCAGCGGATGGCGCTCGAGCTGCTGCTTAGCGACGACATTCCACTAGTGACGCTGACAGGGAAAGCCGGCACGGGAAAGACGCTGCTGGCGTTGGCCGCCGGGCTGATGAAGGTGGAAGATGAGCGGAAGTACAAGAAGCTGTTGATTGCGCGGCCGGTCGTGCCTATGGGGAAGGATATCGGATATTTGCCCGGGGAGAAGGAGGAGAAGCTGCGGCCGTGGATGCAGCCGATTTACGATAATCTGGAGTTCCTGTTCGATACGAAAAAATCCGGGGACATCGACAAAATCCTGGTCGGCATGAACAACATTCAGGTGGAGGCGTTGACTTACATTCGCGGCCGCTCCATTCCGGGGCAATTCATCATTATTGACGAAGCGCAAAATCTATCCAAGCATGAGGTCAAGACGATTGTCACCCGGGTCGGAGAGGGCAGCAAAATCATCTTGATGGGGGATCCGGCGCAAATTGACCATCCGTACCTCGATTCGGCGAGCAACGGCCTGACTCATCTGGTGGAACGGTTCAAAGCCGAGCGGATCAGCGGCCATGTGACGCTTGAGAAGGGAGAGCGGTCGCGCCTTGCCCAGATTGCGGCAGACTTGCTGTAGAACGGCCGGTCAGACGCAGCCGGCGCGTCACAGATAAGGAATGGCTCGGAGCGAATAGTGCTCCGGGCTTATTATTTTGCCATCATCGGATTCCCGGGTAAGGACAAGGTAGGCCAAGGGTGCTACAATAGATATCAGAAGAAGTGAGGAACGGACGGAAGGGAGAGGGCAATGCCGCAATTCAAAAAAACGCTGGTCACGATTATGATGGTCTTCGTATCCCTGCTGTTGTTGTTCCAGTTCAGCGGCAGCGTGCCGCAGCAGGCGGAGCAGGATACCTCTCCGGAGACCGACGTGAAGCCGTCGCCGGACAACGCGGGCCCCAAGCCGTGGAAGCAATTGAAGGTGGCGGTGCAGCTCCCGCCGATGTCCTTCATCCAGCTTCGGCGCTTGAACCAGATGTTCATGGACGAGACCGGCATCTACGTCGAGCTGATCAACAGCTCCGTTCAGCAGGTAGAGGAAGAGTGGCCGATGGAGATGCAGATGGAACAGAGCGCCGATATTTTGCTGCTCGACAGTGAATCGGTCATCCCGTACGCGCGCAAGGGCTGGATTCTGCCGCTCGATCCTTCAATGAGCGGGGGAGATGCGGTCCCGCCATGGTTAAGCGACCGGGTGCGGTGGAACGGCTATGCCTGGGGCATGCCGGTTCAATTGGATCCTTATGTGCTCGTGTGGAATAAAAATATAGTGAATTCCGCCGGCGGCGCCTCCGCTCTGCCCGGCGATTGGAGCGGGTGGAAGCGCTTGTTCGACGAGAATTCGCCAGCAGTGGCAGAGGAGCCGCCGGCAACGCCGAACAGTCTGCCTTCGTCCGGCATCATTCCGCCGCCGGCTATCTCACCGGAAGCCGGCCAACCGCTTCCGCCGCAATGGTTCGCGTGGCATGCGGACGATGATCGGGCCCTGCTCTCGCTGTTGTGGAGGATCGGATTGCTTCATCCCGAATTTGTGCCTGCACAGGAAGGCCCGGAATGGGGCGGAAGGCAGACGGAGAGCACCGAGGCCGCGGAGGTCCGGTGGAAGCAGACGCTGACGGAGCTGGAGCCGTACTTGTCACATTTTCAAGGTTGGACCGCTGAATCCAGCCACATGGATACATGGGAGAAGCTGAAGACGGGAGAGATCGCCTTCGCGATCGTCCCTTACTCGGAAGCGGCGCTGGAAGCGAGCGCTCCGCTGGCCGTCGAGCCGGCCGGGGAGGCCGGGCCGCCGGCGGGACAGTGGGTGACGAGCCGCAGCTATGTCCTCGCGTCGCATACGGAAGCAGAGCAAGAAGCGAGACGCTGGATCGCCTATATGACCCAGTGGTCTGTCCAGCGGGAATGGTTCGAGACGCTGTCCGTCCTTCCTGTTCATGAGCAGGCTTATCTCTCTCAGAGCAGCGAGCGGCTCCTGCCGGAGCCATTTCGGCCGAAGCAGGAACGGAAGCGGCATATATACAAGGAGGCGGAAGGACTGGAGCAATGGTCCATCGCAGCCAGCCGCTGGATGGCCGGCCAGCTCGCGACGAAGCAGCTGCAGCTGGAATGGATTCAGCATATGAACACCAAGACTGAGAGTAGAAGAACCATCAACAGGGAGTGAATGCCGCTGTTGATGGTTCTTCGCGTTGACTACCATTTCATGGACAGATGCACCGTAATCTGCTTGTCTTCCACGATGACATCGCTGGCTTCGATGAACGATACCAGCCGCTGCGGATAGAAGCCGAGATCGAATTCCTCTTCCAATTGCGAACGGGTCGTATCCGGCAGCTCCAGACCATTGAACATCAGACGGTCGACATGGAACAGCAACCTATTTTCCGGCTCGCTCTCCAGCGTGTAATGACCTTGAACGAAGACGCTCAGTCCGGCGCTCTCTCCTTCGGCAGAGATCGAACCTTCCTGGAAACGGAAGGAGAACTGCTCGAAAATTGGATCCTGCTCGCGCAGAAAGTCATTCAGTTCTTCTTCTTGGATCATAATGGTATACTTAGTACCATCGATTTGCAGATTGCCGCTCTTCTTCACAAATTCCGGCAGCTTCTGCATTGCATCGGCCAGGGCGCGGAAATGGCGGCGCACTTCATACATGCCGATGTTCTGCCAATAGGAGGTGAACTCCTGGATAAGCCGGCTCATCGCTTCCGGATCGCTGCTGTTCGCCAGATTGCTATCGAGCTCCCGCTGCAGGGCATTCACTCTGTCGCGCTGCCGGATAAGCTGTTCCTTGACTTGCGTCAATTCCCGTTCCGTGCGTGCCAACGTATCGCGGAGCCGGTTCAGATTTTTCAACTGCTCGGAATACGTCTCCAATATTTCTTGATCGGTCTTGAATAGGAATTGATAGTAATCGAACAGCAGCCAGATGGCGCGTTCATCGCGGGCGGAGAGCAGAGCCTGAAGCAGCATGTCGCGCTCTCCCATATAATAGGCGCGGAGCACGCGGCCCGCTTGCTCCCGCTTCTGATCGAAGGCAGCCGCCTGCTTGCGCAGGGCGTCTTCCGTCTGGCGGCGTTCCCCGGCCGCGGCCGACTCCTTCGCGGCGATACGCTCGATCTCTTTGTTAAGCTCGGTAACCGACAAGCTCTGCTGGAGCAGCCTGCGCTCCGCTTCGGTCGGTTCCTTGCTCCAGCCTGTATGAACCGTCGGTTCCGCACGAGTGGCACCGGGCACTGCAATGGAGAAGAGAAGTATGAATGCGAGTCCCAACAGCGCATAGCGCGCACGCTGTGCCAGTGACATCGGGTTCCCCCCTTACAAACGGTATGCACAACTCATCGTATGTCTCGTCCAGACGGGTTATGACCTCTTTCCCGGCTCCGGATGCAGGGCAGCGGGAAGGAAGGACTGACACACGGCCGGTCTGCCGCTGTGTGACTCCGCAACGGGCCGCCAGCAGGGCCGGCAGGGTGGCAGTCCCGGACGAGCATGGTTTTACTTCCACACGAATAGAAAGGATGGTTGCCATGTCTCATTATCCTTCTAATTCCATTCTCATTCAACATTTAATTCATCGCATCCGCCATTCCGCCAAGGCAGCGATTCCCTTCTCGGCCTTCATGGAGAGCTGCCTGTACCATCCGGAAGGCGGCTATTACATGTCGGATCGCCCCAAGATCGGCAAGGAGGGCGATTTCTATACGAGCTCGAACGTGGGCAGCGCCATGGGGGAGATGATCGCGGTCTATATTCAGCGCCAGGCTGCAGAGAGAGGCTGGGCGCCGGACACGTTCACGATCGTCGAGTGGGGAGCCGGCAACGGCCGCCTTGCCGGACACATCAACGAGCGCATGCGCCAGGATCGCTGCAGCGGCTACCGGTACGCCATCGTGGAAGCGAGCCCTTATCATGCACAGCTGGCCGAGGAGCGGCTGGGCGGAGAAGACTGTCCCGTCTCCTGGTGGAAGGAGGCCGATTATCGGCGTGAGGCGGGCGTGAGCCGGCTCTTCGTCCTCGCCAACGAGCTGCTGGATGCGTTCCCCGTCGAACGCATCCGCGCAACCAACGGGGATATCGAGCAATGCTTCGTCGCCTGGGAAGAGGCGGAACAGAGCTTCCGTCCTGTCTGGCTTCCGGCTGACCCGGAAGTGCTCCGTTGGCTGAAGCGCTATCGGATTGAGCTGCCGGAAGGCCGCATCTGCGACGCCGGCATCGCCATGAGCAGCTGGCTCGGCACGATGCTGCGGCATGCATCCGCCGCGGAGTTCATCTTCATCGATTATGGCGATGTAACGGAGGAATTGACGGCGGAGCATCGCGTCGACGGGACGCTGATGTGCTATCACCGCCATCGCGCCCATGATAACCCGTGGATACATATCGGCGAGCAGGATATGACGGCCATGGTCGATTTCAGCGTCTGCCAGCAGGCCGCCCTTGAAGCCGGGGCGCTGATCCGCCATTATATGACGCAAAAAGCTTTCCTGCTGGAGCAAGGTCTGCTCCAGGAACTGGTCGATCATGCGCAGCCCGATCCGTTCAGTCCGGAAGCGCGCCGCAACCGGGCGATCCGGCAGCTGCTCCTGAGCGATCAGTTGAGCGAGCGGTTCCGTGTGCTGCTGCTGGCGCGGGACGCTTCCGCGTAGCCGCCTGCGCGGGCGGATGGCAGCGGAGCAGCCTGAACATAAAGAACGGCCGAAGCCCGAAGGCTTCGGCCGTATCTGTTATGTGCTGCTCATCAGCATATCCTGCATCGTCACCTCGGCGTATCCGCCTTAGAACGGCTTGCCCATTACGAATACGGTCCAATAAGAGAAGCCGGTGAAGCATACAAGCATGTACCCCCAGAACAGAAGTATATATGTACGCTCGGACAATTTCAGATATCCCAACAACACAAAAAAGGCAGTCTGCATGAAGAAGAGCAGAGCCATCTCGATCATGTCTCCAGCAAACGCCATTAGACCGATGACTAATGTCCAGAAGCCGAGTACGCGATACATTCGTGCCACGATTCATCCTCCTCTCGTTACGATCGGTCCCACTTTTCTAATGATATTATAGCGTTCGTTGTTGGTAATGTAAACGATTAACCGTGACGAAAAACCAAATAATTTGTTCAGATCTTCATAAATGTGATATAAAGCATGGACACGAGCACGTATGTTTCCTAGGAAAAATGGATATACATTTTAGTATCCGATAGATTCTATGAAATCTAGCATGGGCATAGAGATGGAATAAGCGGTTATTTCAAGCGGCAGTATACTCCGCTCCAATAATCGGATGGCGAACGCGGCGTAGCTGCTTGCGACCGATATGAATGATGGAAGTCGTTAGGAGGTTATTTCATGACAGCAATCAGGCAAGATGCATGGACTGCAGATGATGATTTGATTTTAGCGGAAGTTACACTTCGGCATATCCGGGAAGGAAGTACCCAGTTGGCCGCTTTTGAGGAAGTGGGAGACAAGATCGGGCGGACGTCCGCAGCGTGCGGATTCCGTTGGAACAGCTGCGTCCGCAAAAAGTACGAGGCAGCGATCCAGCTAGCGAAGGCGCAGCGGCAGAAGCGGAATTACTTGAAAAAGCAGCCATTGGGCGCTCAGGTCGCTTCTCTTGCGCTGCAAGAGGGAGAAGACACGGATTTGAAAGGCGAGATGCTGACGGAAGAATCGTTGTCAATGGACATGGTTATCCGCTATTTACGCCAGATGCGCAACAACGTGCAGGAAATGACCCGCCAAATCAAGCATATGGAAAAAGAACTGCATGAAAAGGAAGAATACTGTGTTCGTCTGCAGCGGGAAAATGAGGAGCTCTCCAAGCAAGTCAATGTGGTAGAGACCGACTATCGTACGGTGAACGATGATTATAAAGCGCTCATTCAAATTATGGACCGTGCCCGCCGATTGGCTATCTTGAGCGAGGAAGACGATGATGTGAAGACGCGGTTCCGTATGGATGCCAACGGCAATCTGGAGCGAATCGAATAGGCGCCGGCTTCCGTCCCCGGCACATGCAGGACGGCGCAAGGAAAGCACCTGGCGAGAGAATTCTCTCACTTGGCGCTTTTTTTGTGTTTTTGCTGATTCTTTGATATAACAAGGACACTGATAGTGCGTGTTCAATCATTCATATATAACGAGAACGACCCGATAGAAATTCGGAAGAAGGAGAGAGACGAACATGATTGTCGATATTATCGGAGGAGGCGCGCTCGGCCTTCTGTTCGCGGGGCGGCTGCTGTCCGGCGGGCAGTCCGGGGTCCGGCTATGGACGAGAACGGAGGAGCAGGCGGAGAAGATTCGTACCGAAGGCTTCGAGGTGGTGGAGCTGTCAGGCCAGCGCTCCCATTATGAAGGAGTAGAAGCGTTCCCGCTTCCGTCGGCGCCGGCCCGGATGAGCCGCCATGGCTTGGAAGCCGGGATGGTATGGCTGTTCGTCAAGCAGACGCATATCGGACCTGAGCTGCTCACCGTGCTGGGGAAGATGCCGCGGCAGCCCGGCGCAACCCTGGTCTGCTTCCAGAACGGGGTCGGTCACGCCGAAGCGTTGGCGGAGGTATGGCCTGCCCCGTCGCTCGCGGTCGCTGTTACGACGGAGGCCGCGGCCAGAGAGGGAGCGAACCGGATTCGTCATACCGGTTCCGGAGCAACCTGGATCGGTCCGGCGGCCGCAGAGGAAGACGCGGGGTCTCACGCTTTGAATTTTTCATGTATTTGTGCGAAGAACTTGTTGGAAAAGGCAGGAATTGAGGCGTTTGTGTCGAACAACATCGAAGACATGGTCTATCAAAAGCTGCTCGTCAACGCCGTCATCAATCCGTTGACCGCGCTGCTGCGCGTGAAGAACGGCGAACTGCTCGACGAGCCGGAACGGATAGAGCTGATGCGGGATTTGTTGGCTGAAGCGGCCGGGGTCTATCATGCCGCCGGCATCCCCGTGAATGAAGAGGAAGCATGGAAGCGGATTATGGATGTGTGCCGCCTTACGGCCGGCAACACCTCTTCCATGCTGCAGGATATATTGGCTGGCCGTCCGACGGAATGCGAGGCCATTACGGGCGCGATTATCCGGCTCGGCGCGCGCTATGGGGCCGGCACCCCGCTGCATCAGACAATATACCGCCTGATCCGGGCTGGCGAGCCAAGACACCGCTAGCATCTACTTCTTCGGTCCAAAGGAGTGAGACACACCGCCCATGCATACCATTTTCGTATTTTTATCGGCATTGCCGTTTTTTCCGTTCATTATCGTGTGGGTTGCCGGTTCCTACTGGGTCAGGCCCAAGAAAAAAGCGTTCATGCTGGCCATGGACGTGACGACATTCTTCCTTATCGCTTCGGTTGGGGGCCTCTATAATATGATTACAGGCTCCTCCGCCGGATTCTACTGGATCTGTCTTATGCTGCTCCTTGCCATCGGCTTGCTTGGCGGCCTCCAGCACCGCAAATACGGTAAAATTCACGTTCAGCGGCTGGCGAGGACGATCTGGAGATTGGCCTTCTTCATTCTCAGCATCCTTTATATTATTCTGCTGCTCATCGGCATTATCGCATATGTTGCGAGTGTATAGCCGCCGCGGGAAGCGCGTGCGCCAACAGCGCCTCTTTGACGTACCCAAGCCGCATTGTGTACAATCGAGACGATAGACAGAGGAGGCGGCTTACATGACTTGGCCTATATTGAACATACCTATACAGCAATCATTGGCAACACGATACATAGAACGTGACGATGCGGTTATCGAATCGCTATATGAATATCATCCGGATCGCGATTGGGAGACGCGCGTCCGCTGGGTGGATGAAGCGGCGCATCTGCGGGCGGATCGCATGCGGCTCGTCTCCGTCCTGCGCCGATATAATAAGGCTAGGAACGATCATCCGGCCGTAACGGCATCGTTGGATCGGCTGGAGCGGGACGACGCCCTCGTCGTCGTCGGCGGACAGCAGGGCGGCTTATTTACCGGCCCGCTGCTTGTCGTCTATAAGGCGGTATCGATTATCCGCATGGCCCAGGAGGCGGAGGCGAGACTGGGCCGCCCGGTTATTCCGATCTTCTGGCTCGCGGGAGAGGATCATGACTTCGATGAAGTGAATCATGCGTATTTCCTCACGCCGGAACCTTCTGTCGCCCGGGTCCGGGTGGAGAAGAAGGAGGGAACGCGCGCGCCGGTCACCGGCATTCGACTGGATGAGGAGCAATGGGAAGCGGTATTGAATGAGGTGGACGCCTTGCTTCCGGCTACGGAGTTCAAGCCGGCGCTGATGGAGCGGGTGCGGGAGGCTTCCGCCGGCGCCGCCTCGCTTACCGATGCATGCGCCGTGCTGCTCGGAGGCATGTTCGGCGCATATGGCCTCGTGTTCCTTGATTCGGCCGATCCGGAGCTGCGCCAGGTCGAAGGGCCGATGTTCCGCAGCCTCATCGCTCAGAACGACCGGCTGAGACAGGCCTACGGCGACAGCGAGCGCGAGTTGGCTTCGCGCGGCTTCCCCACTCAGGCGGACCGTGCCGAGAACGGAGCGAATCTGTTCCTGATTCACGAGGGAGAGCGGCATCTGCTGTTCAAGGAAGATGAGTGCTTTACCGACAGGCACCGGACCCTGGTCCGAAGCGCGGATGAATTGATGACCGCCGCGGAATCGGCGCCCCATCTGCTGAGCAACAACGTGCTGACCCGCCCGTTGATGCAGGAATATTTGTTCCCGGTGCTGGCTACCGTGCTCGGTCCCGGCGAGATTGCGTACTGGGCGCAGACGAAGGAAGCTTTCCGCGCGCTCGGCATGCGGATGCCGCTGCTCTGGCCGCGCATGGGCTTCACCTGTCTGGAAGGAACCGTGAACAAGCTGCTTGGGAAATATGAATTGACGGCCGAAGAGATCATCGGGCATTATGAGGAGAGGAAGGAAGCGTGGCTGACGGCTCAGGATGAATTGGGGCTCGATGAACGGTTCGCTTCGCTCCGCGATGATGTCGATGCCCGCTACGAAGAGCTGCTTGCCCGGCTGAACGAAGCGCTCCCCGCGCTCGGCCGCTTGGGGGATACGAACCGGGCGAAGGTGCTGGAGCAGATCGACTTCCTGCATCACCGGGCGAAGGATGCGCTCCAGAAGCAGCATGAATCGGGTCTTCGCCAGTGGGAGCGGATGAGGCTGACGCTTCATCCGCAGGATCGGCCGCAGGAGCGGGTCTACAATATGCTGATGTACGCCTGCCGCTACGGGGAAGGCTGGTTCAAGCCAATGATGGAAGCTCCCGTGCTGTGGAACGGGGAGAACCGCTTGGTTGTGCTGTAACAAGGGTTGCTCCGGGTCATCAGACGCGCATCTGCAGAATACGATAGCTATAACAGGAAGGGAAGGGTGTAGAGGATGAGTCAGACAAAAGCAGCGGATCATAGCATCATCCGCGATATTGCATTGGCCCCAGAAGGGCATTTGAAGATCGATTGGGTGCAAGCCCATATGCCGGTGCTGAACCGGATTCGCAAGCAATTCGAAGCGGAGCAGCCGTTCAAGGGCTTGAAGGTAGCGATCTCGCTCCACCTGGAAGCGAAGACGGCTTACCTGGCCAAGGTCGTGCAGGCCGGCGGCGCGGATGTGACGATTACCGGCAGCAACCCGTTGTCGACGCAAGACGATGTCTGCGCCGCGCTGGTTGAAGACGGGATTACGGTCTATGCGAAGTACAATCCGGAACCGGAAGAGTACAAGCAGCTGCTCCTTCGCACGCTGGAGACGAAGCCGGACTTGATTATCGACGACGGCGGCGATTTGATCTCGATTCTGCACTCGGAGCGCCCGGATTTGCGCGGGCAGGTGCGCGGCGGCGCCGAGGAGACGACGACAGGAATACTGCGCTTGAAGGCGATGGAGAAGGATGGCACGCTCCAATTCCCGATGGTCGCCGTCAATGACGCCTTCTGCAAATACTTGTTCGACAACCGGTACGGCACAGGCCAATCGGTGTGGGACGGCATCAACCGCACAACGAATCTCGTCGTAGCCGGCAAGACGGTCGTCGTCATCGGTTATGGCTGGTGCGGCAAGGGCGTGGCGATGCGGGCGAAAGGCCTTGGCGCGAACGTCATCGTGACAGAGATCGACGCCATTAAGGCCGTCGAAGCGTATATGGACGGATTTACCGTGCTGCCGATGAGCGAAGCGGCTCGCGCAGGCGATATTTTCGTGACGGTTACGGGGAACCGCGATGTCATTCGCGGTGAGCATTACGACGTCATGAAGGATGGCGCGATTTTGTCCAACGCCGGCCATTTCGATGTGGAAGTGAACAAGCCGGAGCTGGAAGCGCGCGCGCAGAACGTGCGCACGGTACGTAAAAATATTGAAGAATACAAGCTGAAGGACGGACGCAGCATTTATCTGTTGGCGGAAGGCCGCCTTGTCAACCTGGCAGCGGGGGACGGGCATCCGGCAGAGATTATGGATATGACGTTTGCCCTGCAGGCATTGTCGTTGAAATATGTGAACGAGCACTACGAGCGCATCGGCAGCAAGGTTGTCAATGTGCCGTACGAACTGGATGAGCAGGTCGCCCGCTTCAAGCTGGAGTCGCTCGGCATTTCGATCGACACGCTGTCGGCTGAACAGCAATCCTATTTGTCCAGCTGGCAAGAACATTAATAGCCGCGTTTACCGGCCGCCCGCTTCTTTGCTTCATTGAAGGCACAGAAGGCGGGCGGTCTTTTTTGCATATCGCTGAATGGATTCCCATCAACGCCTCCTGCAACATTCGATTTCCATATTCCGTTAAGTAAGGTACAGATTGCGGTTGCATCCAGAATTGTTCGGAAGACGACATGCACAATCAAAGGGGGAGTATGGGGTATGTCAGAGAACAGGCTTAGGAAGGGGAAGAACAAAGAAAAGGCGCGCGAGAGCCGAATGAGGCAGCTTGCCCGCTTCGGAGCGCTTCTGCTCGGTATGCTCATGCTCGCGCTCGCGGCCGGCTGCGGAGCAGTCTCGTCCGATCAAGCCTCCGAGGCTGGAGCGGTCATGAACCAATCGGAAGCGGCCATGGATAAGTCGGAGAGCTTGTCGCCTGCCGGAGCCGGGTTCGCCAAGCAGGATAAAGCGAGCCTCGTTCCCGCCGATCGGAAGCTGATCTATGAGGCGGATATCCGCATGGAGGTCAAAAGTTATGAAGCTGCCAAGCAGCGGCTGCAGCAATTGGTGGAACGCTCGAATGGATATGTGCTGCAGTTCTCCGATCAGGAGTCGGAGAGCGAGCGTGGGGGATCCTTCGTTATAAAGGTGCCTGCGGCAGGGTTCACCGCCTTTCTTGATGAGCTGGGAACATGGGAAGCGCTCGATTATCACCGCGAATACTCGGCCAATGACGTGACGGAGGAGTACGTTGATCTGGAAGCGAGGCTGACTGCGCGGCGCGCCATGGAAGCCCGGCTGCTGGCGTTCATGGAGAAGGCGACGAGTGCGGACGATCTGGTCCAGTTCTCCAGCGAGCTCGGGTCCGTGCAGTCGGACATTGAGCAGATTGTCGGGCGCAAGCGGTATCTGGATAACCATGTGGCCATGTCGACCGTCAATATGAGACTGTATCAGCCGGTTAACGCCCCTGTGGTGCAGGGCTTGAAACATGCATTCGGTACCCGGATGGCGAATACGCTCGTTCAAAGTTGGGAGACGCTGGTCCAGTTCGTTCAAGTCCTTATTTTATTTTTGACGGCGCTGCTTCCATTTGCCTGCGCTGCCGCCATCGTCGGTGTTCCGATCTGGCTGCTTGTGAAGCGGAGAAGAGGCCGGAGGCGGCATCCGCAATCGCGCTTCCCCGGACATCCGGGCGAGGTTAAGCAACAACGGCACGCGGGACACGCGGGAGCGGGTGAAGAGCCGGCCGAGGGAGCAGATGGCAGGCCAGAAGCGGGCGAAGGTCCCGCTGCGGAAGCCATGGTGCCGGCATCGGCTGTCGTTCCGGCGGAAGCGGAGGAAAAGGGACGAGCGGCTGGAGCAAGAAGTACTGAACCCGATAGCCAGGACAAAAAGTAATAAGAAATAAAAATCCTGCTCACAAGCAGGATTTTTTATATTTACGGCGAAGTATTCTTTTGGTGTGGGGGAAAGTGGGGCATCGTGGTGGATTTAGGGGGAGGAGTGGTGGCAGGTGTTCATGGGTGAATATCAACATAGCATCGATGACAAAGGCCGCCTGATCATTCCCGCCAAGCTGCGTGACTCCTTGGGCTCTACCTTCATACTAACGCGTGGCCTGGATCAATGTCTGTTCGTCTACCCGATGGAAGAATGGGGCCTGCTCGAACAGAAATTGAAGGCACTGCCCTTGATGAAGGCGGACGCGCGGGCATTTACCCGCTTTTTCTTCTCCGGCGCTACCGAATGCGAGTGGGACAAGCAGGGCCGGATCAACATTCCCGCCCATCTGCGGCAGCATGCCAAGCTGGACAAGGAATGCATGATTATCGGCGTGCAGAGCCGGGTGGAGATTTGGAGCAAGGACGCTTGGGAACACTATGTACAGCAGTCCGCGTCCACCTTTGAAGAAATGGCTGAGACTTTGGTTGACTTTGATTTTTAAGAGAATGTTCAAAAAGAATTCTGCTGATGATTACGAAGCGATTCAGGAAGCAACTCGGCATCGAATCTTGCACTCACTCTTGAAAGTCGTATGCTTCAGCAAGTATGTTTCCTGTAGAAAACCGGCTTTTTTGAACCTCCATTTCTAGGGGTAGCGAACCGTGACAAGAGGACAGACAACATAGACGGGAACAGGAAGAACTAGGAGGAATAACATGTGTTTCACCATATAACTGTGTTGAAAGAGGAGGCTGTGAACGGGCTGAATGTGCGCCCTGACGGCATCTATGTTGATTGCACCCTGGGAGGGGCAGGACACAGCTCCGCCATTGCATCCATGCTGTCCGCGGACGGCCGGCTTATCGCGCTCGATCAGGACGATTGGGCTTTGGAGAATGCTGCGAATGTGCTGGCTCCCTGCCTTGATCGGGTGACGATGATCAAGACGAATTTCCGTCATATCGAAGACGCGCTGCGACAGGCGGAAGCGCCGCTTGTGGATAGCGTTCCTCAGGTGGACGGCATCCTGTTCGACCTCGGGGTATCGTCGCCGCAGCTTGATGAAGGTGAGCGGGGCTTCAGCTATCAGCATGACGCGCCGCTGGACATGCGTATGGATCGGGGCACTTCGCTGACGGCTCGCGAGATTGTGAATGAGTGGCCAGAAGAGGAGATTGCCCGGATCCTGTTCGAATATGGGGAGGAGAAATTTTCACGCCGCATCGCCCGCCGCATCGCGGAAGCGAGAGCGGATCATCCGATCGAGACGACCGGAGAGCTGGCCGATCTGGTGAAGGCCGGGATTCCGGCGGCAACCCGAAGGACCGGAGGCCATCCGGCCAAGCGCAGCTTCCAGGCGCTCCGCATCGCCGTCAACGACGAGTTGGGCGCGTTCGAGCAGGCGCTCCATCAAGCAATCCGTTGCTTGAAGCCGGGCGGAAGGGTCGCTGTCATTACCTTCCATTCCTTGGAGGATCGGATATGCAAGCAGACATTCAACCAATATATGAATCGCTGCACCTGTCCGCCGGATCTGCCGATGTGCGCCTGCGGCAAGCAGGATATATTGACGTTGCCGAAGCGCAAGCCGATTGTGCCGAGCGCGGAAGAGTTGGAGCGCAATCCGCGTTCTCGATCCGCGAGATTACGGGTTGCCGAGAAATTGTAATGAGGGGGAGAGCAGAAGATGGCTTATACTCGCGGTAATTTGGCCGTCCGGCCAGAGAGACAGCAGCAGCCGAGGCCCAAGGTTCGCCAGACAACTAAGACCGTCGTCCGCAAGAACACATTGCCGACGAGGGAGAAGCTGTTGTATCTGCTGACCATTCTATTGTGCACGGCCGTTGCGCTCGTTCTTATCGGGCGATATGCCCAGATCTATGACACGAACCGCCAGATCCAGAATTTGAAGCGGGAGACAGTATCGCTCCAGGATCAGACCTCCGTGTTGAGAGTGGAGGTCGAGAAGCTGTCGGACTGGAAGAGGGTTGAAGAGATCGCGCGGAAGAACGGGCTTGTCTTTCCCGAGACGCCGCTAGAGATTCAAGTATACAAACAAGCCATAGGCAAGGATTGAACGAGGGATGAAGATGGTCAAACGAATCAAGTTGCGCACGTTGACAATAGGGGGCTTATTCACCCTCTTTTTTATTGTCATCGTGACCCGTCTGTTTTGGTATCAAGTGTGGAATCAAGATTTCTGGATGGAGCTGGCCAAAAACTCGTGGTCTACGCAGAAGACGCTCTCTCCGGCGCGCGGAACGATCTATGATCAGAACGGGGAAGTGCTCGTCATGAATGCCCCTGCGTATACGGTCGCTGTCAATCCGAGTCTGATTCAGGAACTGAAAACGCTCGATAAATTGGTCGAGCAGGATATTGATGTGGAGCGGCTTATCGTCCAGGAGCTGCACAAGGTGCTGGGCAAGCCGGAGAACGAGCTCTATGACATTGTCCGCAAAAAAAGTACGGAGACCGGAAAGTATTTGATTCATCGTGAGGTGCGGAACGAGGGCTGGAAGATCGAAGAGGAGACCGCGCAGAAGCTGCGCGACTTCACGGACTCGCTCAAAGAAAAGACGAAACAACAGGATATCGGCCTGTACCTGATGCCGGAGGTCAAGCGGTTCTACGCCAAAAACAACCTGGCTGCCCACGTCCTCGGTTATACCGACAAAACCGGAAAACCGGTCGGCGGCATCGAGGAATTGTATGATGAGCAATTGGCCGGTATAGTCGGGTCTATCCAGTATGAGAAGGATCGAATGGGCAACAAGCTCCCGAAGGCGTCAGAGATTTACACACCCGCTCAGGACGGGGACAATATGTATTTGACGATCGATCGCACGATCCAGCAATATATCGAGGAAGAGATCCGGAAAGTGTATAATGAATACTCCCCGCATACGATTACGGTTATCGCCGCGGATCCGAAGACCGGCGACATTTTGGGCCTGGCGAACATGCCGACGTTCAATCCGAATTCGTATTGGGATTTCGACAATGAGCGCGCCTTCTTCAACCCGGCGGTGCAGGGCGGTTATGAGCCGGGGTCGACATTTAAGATCGTGACGCTCGCGGCGGCCGTTCAGGAAGGGCTGTTCGATCCAGAGGCCTATTTCCAATCGGGGAAAATTTATGCGGGCGGCCTTCCTATTCATGACGTCAATACGACGTGGGGCACGATCACGTATCTGGAAGGTTTGAAGCGTTCCAGTAACGTCGCCTTCGTCAAGCTCGGCTTCGAGATGCTGAAGGAGGAGCGGTTCAAGTCCTATATCGACAAATTCGGCTTCGGGCAAAAGACGGGCATCGAGATTCCGTGGGAATACGAGGGCTTCGTTCAGTTCACTTATCCCGCGGACGTCGCGGCGGCTTCGTACGGCCACGGCCAGATCAAAGTTACGCCGATTCAACAGCTCATGGCCGCATCGGCCGTGGCAAACGGCGGCAAGCTGATGAAGCCGCATATCGTGAAGAAGATCGAGGACCCGGTGACCGGCGAAGTGACCGAGCGGGAGCCGGAAGTGGTACGGCAAGTGATCGATCCAAATATTGCCAAGCAGGTCAGCGAATATTTGGAGCAGGTTGTCGCCGATCAGGAGATCGGGACCGGCCGGAACGCGTATATCGAAGGCTACCGGGTCGCAGGCAAGACGGGAACCGCACTCAAGCCGATTAATGGGGAGTACGACTCCACGCGCGCGGTCGTGTCCTTCCTCGGGTTTGCCCCGGTGGAGGATCCCCGCATCGCAGTCATCGTCGTCGTCGACGATCCGCAGAAATATTGGGAGGGCGGCGGCTTCGTCTCGCCGATTATTTTCAAAAACATCGTCTCCAAATCGCTGCGCTATATGGGCGTGCCGACATCCCATGAGATGAAGCCGGGTGAACCGGGCAAATCCGAAGGCCCGATCCGGCTGGTCAAGGCGCCGAATATTCAAGGGCTGAAGCCGCATGAAGCGAAGAAGCGGCTGGCGGAGCAGGGCATCGTCTTCCAGACGGTCGGCGCAGGCAAGGAAGTGAAGCGCCAATTCCCGGCGCCGGGCGAATATTTGGGCTCCGGCCAGCGGATCTATCTGCTGACCGATGAGCCGGAAAATCTGAAAATGCCGGATATGAAAGGCAAATCGCTGCGCGATGTCATGGAAATTGCCTCGCTGCTGGGCATCGAGGTGCGGATCGAGGGAGAAGGCTACGTGACCGAGCAGAAAGCCTCGACAGACAACGGCAAGCGCATCGTCGACATAAAATTGGAGCCAAGAAGGCCATAGCTTGTTCTATCCCCTGGTTGTCCCGAATAGGTTGGTTATGAACCCAAGTGGGACAAAGGAGGGGTTACCGTGAAATTATCCAGTGTCACGGTCCGCAAGCGGCTGTTCATCGGCATCGGACTCGTGTCTCTCGGCTTTCTTGCGCTCGTCGTTCGTCTTGCCTATGTCCAGCTGTGGGAGGGCGGGGAAATTACGGCCAAGGCGGAGGAATTATGGCGCAGAGACATCCCGGTTACGGCCAAGCGCGGGGAAGTGCTCGATCGGAACGGGGTGCGTCTCGCCTATAACGTTACCTCCCCGACGATTATGGCCGTCCCTGCCCAGATTCAGGATGCCGCAGCGACGGCTGCCCGGCTGGCGCCGGTGCTGCAGATGAAAACGGAAGATGTCGAACGGATGATTAAGGTACGCAGGTCTATCGTCCATATTAAGCCGGGGGGCCGCAAAATATCGCTCGAAACGGCGCAGCAGGTGCGGGAAATGAACTTGCCCGGCATTGTCGTGGCAGAGGATAATAAAAGATATTATCCATTCGGAGATCTGGCCTCCCATATTCTCGGCTTCACCGGGATCGACAACCAAGGGCTGACGGGCATCGAGCAGAAGTACAATGACGCGCTCAGCGGGCTGCAGGGAAGCGTCTCTTACCTGTCCGACGCGAAGGGCCGACAGATGCCGAACTCCTCGGAGACGTACGCCCCGCCGCGAGATGGATTAAATTTGCAATTGACGATTGACAAGCAAATACAGACAATAATGGAGCGGGAACTTGATCAGGCGATGCTCGAATTGAAGCCGAAGCATATCATCTCGATTGCGATGGATCCGAACAACGGCGAGATATTGGCGATGGCGAGCCGCCCGAATTATGAACCGGGGAGGTACAAGGAGTATTCCTCGGAGGTGTACAACCGCAACCTGCCGATCTGGATGACGTACGAGCCGGGCTCTACCTTCAAGATTATTACGCTCGCCGCGGCGCTTCAGGAAGGCAAGGTCGATTTGTACAACGAGCATTTTTTTGATCCCGGGAGCATCGAGGTCGGGGGCGCCCGGCTCCGCTGCTGGAAGAGAGGCGGTCACGGCAGCCAGACCTTCCTCCAGGTGGTCGGCAATTCGTGCAACCCCGGCTTTGTCACGCTGGGACAGCGGTTAGGCAAGGAGACGCTGTTTGAGTACATACGGAATTTTGGCTTCGGGCAAAAATCGGGCATCGACTTGAGCGGGGAAGCGACGGGAATTCTGTTCAAGCTGAACCGGGTCGGTCCGGTCGAATTGGCGACGACCTCGTTCGGACAGGGTGTCTCGGTTACGCCGATCCAGCAGATTGCCGCCGTCTCGGCGACGATCAACGGAGGCAAGCTGTACCGTCCTCATGTGGCGAAGTCGTTCGAGCATCCCGAGACGGGGATGATCATCGATGAAGTCGAGCCGCAGCTGGTCCGGCAGGTCATCTCGCCGGAGACGTCGGCGAAGGTGCGGGACGCGCTGGAGCATGTCGTCGCCCAAGGCTCGGGACGCAACGCGTTCATCGACGGCTACCGGGTCGGAGGAAAAACGGGCACAGCGCAAAAGGTTGTGAACGGACGTTATTCGCCGAATGAGCATATCGTGTCTTTTGTCGGGTTCGCTCCGGCGGACGATCCGAAGATCGTCATCTACACGGCGGTGGACAATCCGCAAGGGATTCAGTTCGGCGGGCTGATTGCCGCTCCTATCGTGAAGAGAATCATGGAGGACGCGCTCCATTACATGGGAGTGGAACCGCGTCAGAAACAAGTCCCCCGCGAATATAGATACCATGAGACGCCGATTGTGGCGGTTCCCAATCTGGTCGGCAAGACGCTGACCGATATTTACGAAGACATGAACATGAATTTTCAACTGGCCAAATCCGGCACGGGCAACACGGTCATACACCAGGCGCCCAAGCCGGGAACCCGTGTGGAGCGGGGAGCGACCATCCGCATCTACATGGGTACAGAGACGGAGGAATAACTATGCAGGAAATGCGATTGTCCGAAGCATGCAAGCGAATGCTGAATGTGAGATATACAGGAGACGAGGCTACGGCGGTAACCGGATTGGCGGTGGATTCGCGCCATGTCCGGCCGGGCGATCTGTTCTTCTGCATCTCGGGCACGGCGGATGACGGTCACCGTTATGCGGAGCAAGCCGTGGAAAAGGGGGCAGCCGCGCTTGTCGTGGAGCGGGAACTGCCGCTTCCGGTTCCCCAGCTCATCGTTCGTAATGCCCGTCATGCGCTTGCGGTGCTGGCTGATGCCTTCTACCGTTCGCCGAGCCGGGACTTGAAGCTGATCGGCGTGACGGGAACGAACGGCAAGACGACAACAACTTATCTGATAGAGCGGATATTGACGGACGCCGGCCGCAAAAGCGGCGTGATCGGCACGATCGAGATGCGCTATGACGGGCGCAAGCTGCCGATGTCGGGCACGACGCCGAACGCGCTTGAGCTGCAGCGTTCGCTGCGGGATATGGCCGACTGCGGCGTGGAGGCCGTCGCGATGGAGGTCTCTTCTCATGCGCTCGATCAAGGCCGCGTGGATGGCTGCCGCTTCCGGACAGCCGTATTCACGAACCTGACCCAGGATCATCTCGATTACCATGAGACGATGGAATCGTACCGCGACGCCAAGGGCTTGCTGTTCTCCCGGCTCGGGAACACGTTCTCCGAGCAAGAGGCAGAGCGTTCCTATGCCGTGCTGAACGCGGACGATCCGGCAGCGGCGCATTTCGCCAAGATGACCACGGCAGAGACGCTGACGTATGGCTTATCGGCGTCTGCCGATATTCGGGCGGAGGACATCCGCATGAACGGCAAGGGAACGAGCTTCCGCGTCCATACGTTCCACGGCTCGGCCGACGTGCAGCTTCGCATGGTCGGCAAGTTCAATGTCTGCAACGCGCTCGCCGCCATCGCGGTCGGGCTGATCGAAGGCATCGCGCTGGAAGACATTTGCGCCAGCCTCGAAGCGTTGCCGGGCGTTGCCGGCCGTGTCGAGGCGGTGGAGGCCGGGCAGCCGTATACGGTCATCGTCGATTATGCCCATACTCCGGACGGCCTCGAGAATGTGCTTCAGAGCGTTAAGGAATTCGCGCAAGGCCGCATCATCTCTGTCTTCGGCTGCGGCGGAGACCGCGATCGGACGAAGCGGCCGATTATGGGCCAGATATCGGCCCGTTATGCCGACTACTCTATCATTACGTCCGATAATCCGCGCACCGAGAATCCCGAGCGGATTCTAGAAGACATCGAACGGGGGCTGACAGAGATTGAGGTGGGCCGGGACCGTTATGAATGCATCGTTGACCGAAGAGCTGCCATTGCGAAGGCTATTGATATGGCAAGCCCGCACGATGTAGTATTGATTGCGGGGAAAGGGCATGAGACGTATCAAATTATCGGCCGCGAAACCTTGGATTTCGATGACCGCCTAGTAGCAAATGAAGCGATAAGGGGAAAAGTGCAGTGATAGAGACAACCTTGGAACATATAGCGGAGCTGTGCGGCGGAACATTGGCCGATCCGTCTGCAGGCCAGACGAAGGTGCGCGGCGTATTTACCGATTCCCGCTCCGTCTTGCCAGGAGGACTGTTCGTTCCCCTCGCCGGTGAACGATTCGACGGCCACGCCTATGTAGAGGAGACGCTGCGGGCCGGGGCGGCCGGATCGCTCTGGCAGGCGGATCGGGCGCTTCCCGGCGCTTCCGCGCCGCTTATTGTCGTGGAGGACACTTACACGGCGCTGCAGCGGCTGGCTGCCGCTTATCTCGCGGAAGGCCAGGTCAAGGTGGTCGCCGTTACCGGGAGCAACGGCAAGACGACGACGAAGGATCTGGTTGCATCCGTCTTGTCGCAACGATATCGGGTACATAAGACCGATGGGAACTTCAACAATCATATCGGGCTTCCGCTGACGGTGCTCGCGATGCCGCCGGAGACGGAGATTGCCGTGCTCGAGATGGGCATGAGCGGCCGGGGAGAGATCGAGCTGCTCTCGAAGCTGGCGAGACCGGATGTGGCCATTATCACCAATATCGGGGATGCCCATCTGCTTCAGCTCGGCAGCAGGGAGGAGATCGCCCGGGCGAAGCTGGAGATTACGGCCGGATTATGCGACGGCGGCCTGCTCGTATGCCACGGAGACGAACCGCTTGTCGATCTGGCGCTGTCCGAACGGGAGCCGGGGGAATGCATTCGCTTGCTGCGCTTCGGTCTGGGCGAACGATGCGAGCTGCGGCTGTCGCGTATAAACGGCGATGACACCGGCATGGCATTCGCAGTACCTTCCGTCAGCGGACAAGGCGAGTCTGTCTTCCATATCCCGCTCCTGGGGCAGCATAATGTAATGAACGCCATGGCTGCTCTGGCGGTTGGGCGCCGCTTCGGCCTGACGGACGAACAGATTGCCGCAGGCCTGGCCGGGGCGAGCATCAGCGGCATGCGCTTCGAGCGGCATGTCACGCCGGAAGGCTGGATCGTGCTGAATGACGCCTACAATGCGAGCCCGACCTCGATGAGGGCGGCCTTGTCCGTGCTGGCCGACATGAAGGGCGGGCGGCGCATCGCCGTGCTGGCCGACATGCTGGAGCTGGGACCGCAGGAAGCGGCGCTCCATTTCGAGATTGGAGCTGAGCTTACGTTGGATAAGGTCGATGTGGTGCTTACGTACGGTGAACTGGGCCAGCATATCGCCGACGGGGCCCGCCGGTCGCTGCCGGCCGAGTCCGTGCACTCGTTCCAAGATAAAATGGCTTTGAAAGCCTATCTGAAGCAAGAAGTGAAACCCGGCGATATCGTGCTCGTCAAAGCATCCCGGGGAATGAAACTTGAAGAAGTTGTAAATGACTGGATCCGTAACACGGATTCGTCTGTGGGGCTACGGGAGGTGTAGGGATTGGACTTCAAATTGATGTTAATGACAATGGGCGTATCTTTCATCTTGGCTGTCATCCTCGGTCCGCTAACCATTCCGCTGCTTCGCAGGCTCAAGTTCGGACAGCAGGTCCGCGATGACGGCCCGCAAGGCCATTTGAAAAAAGCAGGTACACCTACGATGGGCGGCGCCATTATTTTGCTCGCCTTTACACTTTCTTTTCTGAAATTTTCAGTAACAGACATTGATTTTTATGTACTGCTCATCGCGACGCTCGGCTTCGGACTGATCGGATTTCTTGACGATTATATCAAAATCGTGTTCAAGCGTTCGCTCGGCCTGACCGCAAGACAAAAGCTGATCGGGCAGCTCGCGTGCTCTGCCGTGATCTGCGTGCTGCTGTGGCAGTCGAATCACAGCACCGTGCTGGCGGTTCCGGGCACGTCCTGGGGCTTTGATCTGGGCTGGTTCTATTATCCGTTCATCATTTTGATGATGCTGGCGATTAGCAATGCAGTCAATTTCACGGACGGTCTGGATGGCCTGCTATCCGGCACAAGCGCGATCGCGCTGGCAGCCTTCGCGCTCATCGCGATGCAGCTGTCCGAGATCGCGGCCGCGGTATGCGCGGCAGCCATGATCGGCGCCGTGCTCGGCTTCCTCGTCTTCAATGCGCATCCGGCCAAGGTGTTCATGGGCGATACCGGTTCGCTCGGCATCGGGGGCGCCATCGGGGCGATTGCGATTTTGACGAAAACGGAGCTGCTGTTCCTCGTCATCGGCGGCATATTTGTCATCGAGATGCTGTCCGTCGTCATTCAAGTCGTCTCCTTCAAGACGCGGGGCAAGCGCGTATTCAAAATGAGTCCGATTCATCATCATTTCGAGTTGTCCGGCTGGTCGGAATGGCGTGTCGTCATCACCTTCTGGCTCGCGGGCATCGTGCTCGCGGGACTTGGATTATGGATCAACAAGGGGTTGTAGCAGATGGAACATCCAGATATGTACCAAGGTAAGCGCGTCGTCGTTCTCGGCCTGGCCAAGAGCGGCGTTGGTGTGGCTAAGACGTTTCATGAACGCGGCGCCCTCGTCACCGTCAATGATAAGAAAGAACGCGACAAATGCCCTGAAGCTTCGGAGCTGGAAGCTTTGGGCATTTGTGTTGTGTGCGGCCATCACCCGGACGATCTGCTGGACGCCAGCGTTCAACTGGTCGTCAAAAATCCGGGCATTCCGTATTCGGCGCCGCCTGTGCGCCAGGCGCTTGCGCTCGGCATTGAGGTTGTGACCGAGGTGGAGGTCGCTTATCATCTCAGTTCGGCGCCAATCATCGGCATCACGGGCAGCAACGGGAAGACGACCACGACGACCTGGGTCGGCAATATGCTCGAAGCGGCCGGTCTTCATCCGATCGTCGCCGGCAATATCGGCACGCCGCTATGTCAGGCTGCCGGGGAAGCTGGTGCGGACAACGTGCTGGTTGCGGAGCTGAGCAGCTTCCAGCTCAAGGGGACATCCGCCTTCCGTCCGCGTGTCGCCAGCTTGCTGAACATGTCGGAGACCCATTTGGATTACCATGGGACGATGGAGGATTATGTCCAGTCCAAGGCCCGCTTGTTCCGCAATATGGCGAATGGAGATGTCGCCGTGCTCAATGCGGACGACGCGACCTGCCGTGCGCTCGCTCCGGACATTGGCGCCCGGATCTGGTGGGTGTCGTCCACGCGGCGCGTCGAATGCGGCGTATACGTCGAGCCCCCTTACGCAGAATCGTCCGGCGGCGGGGAGGAGGAAGAACGCCAATTGGTGTATGCGGATGAGGCGGGGCAATTGCATCCGATTATCGGCGTGCGGGAGATCGGCGTGTCCGGGCGATACAATGTGGACAACGCCTTGGCGGCCGTTGCCATATCGATTGCGGCGGGTGCCGAACCTGCGGCGCTGGCGGAGCCGCTCCGATCGTTCCGGGGCGTGGAGCATCGCCTCGAATACGTGGGCGAGGTGAACGGGGCATCGTACTATAACAACTCCAAGGCGACGAACACGAAGGCTACGCTGATGGCGCTGGAGGCGTTCCAAGCGCCGGTCGTCCTGATTGCCGGCGGCCTGGATCGCGGGCTTGAGTTCCTGGAGCTGGTTCCGGTTCTGAAGGAGCGGGCCACTGCTGTCGTCACGATGGGCGAGACGAGGGAGATTCTGGCGGCTATCGCCGCCAAGGCGGGTTTAACGAACGTGGCGGTCGTCGACAATGTAGATAATGCAACGGAAGCCGTCTCGGAAGCGGTGCGTCTGGCGGCCGGCTATGCCCAGCCGGGAGATGTCGTGCTGCTGTCGCCGGCTTGCGCGAGCTGGGATATGTTCCCTTCCTATGAAGAGCGCGGACGAATGTTTAAGGCGGCGGTGCATAGTCTTTAAGTAGGGGGGTGTTCAAGCCCCTACATTGTCCAACGAGGTGTACCGCAATGGTCAAAGCACGGACCGCTCCCGATTTGTGGCTTATCGGATCCATTCTCTCTTTGCTGGCGATAGGAATTGTCATGGTGTATAGTGCCGGCGCCATCATCGCCTTTCACGATTACGGCGACTCGTATTATTTCGTCAAGCGGCAGCTGCTGTTCGCCGTACTTGGACTGGCTGCCATGTTCGTAACGATGAACACCGATTACCGGATATGGTCCCGGTATGCGAAGGTTGGATTGCTGATCTGCTTCGGGTTGCTTATCATCGTTCTTATCCCGGGCATCGGAGATGTCCGGGGCGGGGCGCGCAGTTGGCTCGGCATCGGATCGTTCGGCATCCAGCCTTCGGAGTTCATGAAATTGGGCATGATTATCTTTTTGGCCAAAACGCTGTCGGACGAGCAGACAAGAATCGAGCGGTTCATGACCGGGCTGCTCCCGCCGCTCGGAGTGATGGCAACGGCGTTCGGGCTCATTATGCTTCAACCGGATCTGGGGACAGGCACGGTCATGATGGGCGCTTCGCTGCTGCTCATCTTCACGGGAGGGGCGCAGATTAAGCATCTGGCCTCGCTTGCCCTCGTCGGGGTGGCCGGGTTCGTCGGCCTGATTCTGGCGGCACCTTATCGTTTGCAGCGCATAACCGCCTTTCTCGATCCGTGGCAGGACCCGCTCGGTGCGGGTTATCAGTCGATCCAGTCGCTGTATGCGATTGGCCCGGGCGGATTGGTGGGCCTCGGCTTGGGGGCGAGCCGTCAGAAATACAATTATGTGCCAGAGCCGCAGACCGATTTTATCTTTTCCATATTGGCGGAAGAGCTTGGTTTCATTGGCGGCGTCACCGTATTAATGCTATTCTTAATTCTAGTATGGCGCGGCATGCGGGCGGCCATGACGGCCCCTGACACGTTCGGCAGTCTGCTGGCCGCCGGCATCGTCGGCATCGTAGCCGTGCAGGTTCTTATCAATATTGGCGTCGTCATCGGCTTGATGCCGGTGACAGGCATTACGCTGCCGTTAATCAGCTATGGCGGCTCTTCCTTGACATTGATGCTGACTTCACTAGGCATCTTGTTGAACATATCACGTTATGCGAGGTGAACGAGATGCGCGTCGTGCTCAGCGGCGGCGGCACGGGTGGACATATTTATCCGGCTGTCGCCATCGCGAGGGAATGCGAGAAACGCTATCCCGACTGCACTTTTTTATATATTGGAACCGATAAAGGCCTGGAGAGCCGGCTTGTTCCTGAGGAAGGCCTCCCTTTTGCCTCCATTGAAATTACCGGATTTCGCCGCAAGATCTCGTTTGACAACGTCAAAACAGTCATGCGCTTCCTGAAGGGCGTGAGCAAGGCGAAGGCGATGCTGACCGAATTCAAACCGGATGTCGTCATCGGAACCGGAGGGTATGTATGCGGGCCGGTCGTCTATGCGGCAGCCAAGCTAGGCATCCCGACGGTCGTCCATGAACAGAATGTCATTCCTGGACTGACCAACAAGTTCCTTAGCCGTTATGTCAGCTCGGTGGCGGTCAGCTTCGAGCAATCGGCCGGCTATTTCAAGAAGGCGAAGCAGGTCGTCTACACGGGCAATCCGCGGGCGACCGCGGTCGCGCAAGCGAACCGGGAACGGGGCTTCGCCTCGCTCGGCCTGCCAATGGACAGCCGCGTCGTGCTTATCGTTGGCGGCAGCCGCGGCGCACAGGCGGTGAATCAGGCGATGATTGGCATGGTCCCGCTGCTGAAGCAGCTGCCGGACGTTCATTTCGTCTATGTTACCGGTCAGCATTATTATGAGCATACGCGGGCAGCCGTCCTCAAATCGAGCGAGTCCGTCCGCAATCATCTGCATGTGCTTCCCTATATCGGCAATATGCCGGAGGTGCTGGCCGCGACGACGCTTGCGGTAAGCCGGGCGGGGGCCTCCTCGCTGGCAGAGCTGACATCGCTTGGCATCCCGTCGGTGCTGATCCCGTCGCCCAATGTGACGAACAACCATCAGGAGGCCAATGCGCGATCGCTGGCGGACGCCGGGGCGGCCATCATGATGCTGGAGCGGGAGCTCAGCTCGACGGCGCTCTTCGATACGATCAAGCGGTTGATGAACGATGAGAAGGCGTGCAGCCGAATGTCGGCACGAGCCAAAGCGTTCGGCCAACCGGATGCCGCGGAGCGCGTCGCAATTGAATTGGAACGATTGACGGGCAAGTGAACCTTGCCCGATTCTTGCGTCTCGGACCAGGTGCCGGGAGGGCAGAGCTGTCGCTGCGCACAGGTGAGCCATCATGTTAGAGGGCTGCGGCGAGCAAGACTTGTCGCGGGCTGTCCGGCGCGAGCGGGACGGCCCGTATGGCCGAAGCGGCGCGCCCTTTCCATCTGGGCACCTGTCACACAACGTGTTACGGCTACATAAGATACCCTATACATCGTGACAGCCAGTGCCGCATGCCGGACACGGATGTTGCATCGTCTATCGCGGATGACAGGATGAGTTGGGTTAAGGAGGTTCATCATATGCTGCAGCAATTTATAACCCGTTATTCGGAATTGAACTTGGGCAAGTACAAGGTAAATGAGCCGCTTGCACCGTATACGACCTGGAAGATCGGAGGTCCGGCGGATGTGCTCGTCGAGCCTGCCGGCAAAGAGCAGGTCGTTCAGACTGTCCGGCTGCTGCATGACATGCAATTGCCATGGATGGCGTTGGGGCGCGGCTCCAATATGCTCGTATCCGACAAAGGGGTGCGAGGCGTTGTCATTCATACCGGGCAGGCGCTTGATTATGTCCGGCAGGAAGACAATCTGGTGCATGCCGGAGCCGGGCTTTCCTTCATCAAGCTGTCCGTGCTCACCGGCAATATGGGGTTGTCGGGACTGGAATACGCGGGCGGCATTCCCGGTACGGTCGGTGGAGCCGTCTATATGAATGCCGGCGCGCACGGGTCTGACGTGTCACGAATATTTGAATCTGCTGAGATTGTACTGGAGACAGGGGAATTGGTGCGATACAGAACGGAAGATATGAAGTTCGCGTACCGTCATACCGTGCTGCACGAGATCAGGGGCATCGTACTGGAGGCGACGTTCCGGCTGGAGCACGGAGACCGGCATGAGATTAAAACCTTGAACGCAGCCAATAAGGAACGGCGTCTGCGGACGCAGCCGCTGCAAGCCGCATGCGCGGGGAGCGTGTTCCGCAACCCGCCAGGAGACTTCTCGGCCCGGCTCGTGGAAGAGGCCGGACTGAAGGGATTCCGAATCGGCGGAGCTGAAGTATCCACGTTACACGCCAATTTCATTGTAAACACCGGGCAAGCAACAGCGTCAGACGTGCTCACCCTGATGGAGCGCATCCAACAAACGATAAAAGACCGATATGGTGTCGAGTTGGTGCCGGAAGTGTTGGTGGTGGGTGAGCGGTAATCACGGAGGTGATACATTGGACAAATTGGTGATTGAGGGTGGGAAGCCTTTATCGGGGACCATTCGTATCCATGGAGCCAAAAATGCCGCTTTACCGATTTTAGCAGCCGCGATCCTGGCCGACGGTGTCGTCAAGCTCGATAATGTTCCGCAATTACTCGACATTGAAGTAATGCTGCACATTTTGCGCCGCTTGGGCTGTCGGGCCGTTCAAGACGGTTATACGGTCACATTGGATGCAGCCGGTACTCATTCGGTCCATGTGCCGGAAGATTTGATGCGACAGATGCGCTCATCCATTTTTTTGATGGGGCCGCTGCTTGCGCGTTTTAAGGAAGTTCATATTTATCAGCCTGGCGGTTGCGCCATCGGCGAACGCAAGATCGATTTGCATTTACGGGGTCTGCAAGCGCTTGGAGCGGAAGTGGAGCAATGCGGCCACCGCGTCACATGCCGCGCGGAGCGGCTCGTCGGAACGGACGTCCATCTTGATTTCCCGAGCGTGGGGGCGACGGAGAATGTAATGATGGCCGCCGTGCTGGCGGAAGGCACGACCGTCATCACGAATGCCGCCCGGGAGCCGGAAATAACCGACCTGCAGAACTTCTTGAATCAGATGGGGGCGAATGTTACCGGAGCCGGCAGCGGAACAATCGTGATTGAAGGCGTCACCAGTCTGTACGGCTGCCAATATTCGATCATCCCTGACCGGATCGTAGCCGGCACGCTGATGATTGCGGCTGCCGCGACAAGGGGAGCGGTGACGCTGACCAATGCGCATTCTGGACATTTGACCGCATTGATTCACATTCTTCGCCGTGCCGGTGTTCAGATCGCTACGAGTGATGGTATAATCAATGTAACTAGCTTCGGCAGGGTGAAGGCCGTAGACCGGATCGTCACATCGCCATATCCGGCATTCCCGACCGATCTGCAATCGCAGCTGATGGTGTTGATGGCGCTTGCCGACGGGGTAAGCGTGCTGAAGGAGACGATCTTCGAGGGCCGCTTCAAGCATGTGGATGAATTGTCCCGCATGGGTGCCGATATCCGCGTCGATTTGAGCACGGCGTTCGTTCGCGGCGTGTCTATGCTATACGGCACGACAGTGGAGGCTACCGACCTCCGCGCGGGAGCCGCCCTCGTTATCGCGGGATTGGCCGCTCAGGGACGAACGGTTATCGAGAATGTTCATCATATTGATCGCGGCTATGACCGGATTGAGCATATATTCAGCCGACTTGGCGCGAACATCGAGCGGTTCGCTGCGGTACCTAGGCTTGACCTTGCGAATGGATAGAGCTACAGCGAGTCCCCTCCCTAACAAGGAGGGGATTGTGGGTGTTACGGCGAACTAACATTTAAGGAGAAAGAATGGAGGGGGTGAGCGGTTGCATTTACGTAGTATTCCCCCGCTTCCAGGGAAGCCGCCGAAGAAGAAGCGCGCAGCTGCGAAGCTGATTTGGCTGCTGTCCATTCTATGCATCGTGCTGCTGGTCGTGCTGTTCTTCCGTTCCCCGATAAGCAAGGTTACGGAAGTGCGCTGGATCGGAGAGCATTTCGTGACGAAGGACGAACTGGGCGAAGTCAGCGGACTGAAGCCCGGCGAGCCGTTCTTCGGTACGAGGGAAGCAACGATTAGCACGCGAATTCAAGACAAGTTCCCTTTTGTCAAATCGGTGAAGTTGGTCAAGCAGTTCCCTGGCGTGGTTGAAGTATATGTTCATGAATATGCCGCCGTCGCCTTCGAATTGAGCGCGGACGGACAGGTTCTGGCCTGTCTGGAGAACGGCACCGTCGTGAAGCCGAGCACGCAGCTGAAGACCGTGCTGGAGAAGCCTGTGCTGACCAAATGGGACGGACAAGCCGGGGTGAGAGCGCAGTTGAGCCAACAGCTTGCCAAGATTCCGAAGGGGCTGCTGGCCGACATTTCCGAGATTAGCTTCTTCCCGTCTCCCTCGTACCCGGACCGAATTAAGATGTATACGCGTTCCGGATTCGAAGTTGTGACGACGGTATCGGCGCTGCCCGACAAGATCACGTATTTAAGCGGCGTCGTCGAGACGCAGGAGCCCGGCCGGATAACCATGCTCAAGGCCGACTCGTATATTCCGTATTCCAGTCTTCCGGATGAGCCTGACGAAATCGGCGCAGAAGAGGAACAAACAAGTACAAATGAGCAAGATAAGGAAAATAATGAGAATAACATGCAAGATGAACAAGAACAACAAAATGTGGATGAAGAAAAAAACTCTACTCAATAAACGGAATAAATGCTAGAATAAAGTTTATGGTATTTCCTGAACTCCCCTTCTTTTTGATCTGCATTTTTCAGATTATAGAAGACAAGACAGACCGGAAGCGGCACATGACAAATGGAAGGATTTTGTCTTTAAAAAAAGTGTAGAAAAAAGAGGGAATGACCAAGCCTTTGTTGAATACATAGAGAGTGTCCGGGGATACAAACATACCAATTGACTGGGAAGTAGGAGGTGCCACGGGTTGAGCAGCAATGACATCATTGTGAGTTTGGACATCGGTACATCCAAAGTGCGTGCTATCATTGGAGAAATTAACAACGGAACGCTGCAAATCATCGGCGTTGGATCTGCTGATTCAGAAGGTATTCGCAAAGGTGCGATTGTAGATATTGATCAGACTGTGCAATCCATTCGTAATGCTGTGGAGCATGCGGAACGCATGGTCGGTATAGAGATTACGGAAGTGTACGTTGGCATATCGGGCAATCATATCGGACTCCAGTCCAGTCATGGCGTCGTCGCGGTCTCGAACGAGGATAGAGAGATTGGTGAAGAAGACATCGACCGGGTCCTGAAGGCGGCCGAAGTCATTGCGCTCCCGCCGGAGCGGGAGATTATCGACGTCGTTGCGAAGCAATATGTGGTTGACGGTCTGGAGGACATCCATGATCCGCGCGGCATGATCGGAGTCCGCCTCGAGGCGGATGCGACGATTATTACAGGGGCGAAGACCGCGATACATAATTTGACCCGATGCGTCGAGAGAGCGGGGCTGCATGTCAAGGAACTGGTCCTGATGTCTCTGGCCGGCGGACATCTGGCACTGTCCAAAGATGAGAAGCTTATGGGTTCGGTATTGGTCGATGTAGGTGCCGGCGCCACGACGATTGCCGTGTTCCGCGACGGGACGCTAGCAGCTACTTCGACCTTGCCCATCGGGGGCGACTTCGTCACGAACGACATCGCTTACGGCTTGCGGACGATGTCCGATCAGGCGGAGAAGGTCAAGCTCAAGTTCGGCTGCGCCTGGGTGGACGATGCGTTGGAGGACCAAGTGTTCAAAGTCGTCCGCATCGGCAGCAACGTGGAGAAGGAGTTCGATCAAGTATTCCTCGCGAATATCATTGAACCTCGCGTTCAAGAGATTTTTCACCTTGTGAAGAATGAAGTGAAGCGTCTAGGTTTCACAGAGCTTCCTGGCGGGTACATTCTTTCGGGAGGTACCGTCTCTATGGCTGGTGTGTTGAATGCCGCACAGGCAGAGCTGCAGACATCGGTTCGGATTGCGGTACCTGATTATATTGGAGTGCGCGATCCAGGATTCGTAAGTGGTGTTGGGGTATTGCATCATGTCATGCGCTCCGTCCGACCACGCAGTGCAGGTGGCACCAAGAAAGCAGCCGCACGAAAGCCGGCTCCGGCAGAATCATCGAACAAGCCTGGTTTTATCGAACGGTTAAAAAATATGTTTAGCGAATTTATTTAAAGTTTGTTTGACTTCATGCCATCCATGCACAATGAAGGGGAGATGGAGAGCTCATGTTGGAATTTGAATTCGAGATGGAAGCATTAGCCCAGATTAAGGTCATCGGTGTCGGCGGCGGCGGAAGCAATGCTGTCAACCGCATGATCGATAACGGTGTCAAGGGCGTTGAATTTATTACGGTAAATACGGATGCGCAGGCGCTTCACTTCGCGAAATCCGAGCACAAGCTGCAGATCGGCGACAAGCTGACGCGCGGCCTCGGGGCAGGCGCGAATCCCGAAGTGGGGAAGAAGGCGGCCGAAGAGTCCCGTGAACTGATTATGAACACCCTTAAGGGGGCTGACATGGTATTTGTCACCGCCGGCATGGGTGGAGGAACGGGAACCGGTGCGGCTCCAGTCATCGCCGAGATCGCGAAGGAATGCGGGGCACTGACGGTAGGGGTCGTTACGAGGCCATTTACGTTCGAAGGCCGCAAGCGTCTGACGCAGGCGGAGATGGGCATTGAAGCCTTGAAGGAGAAGGTGGATACGCTTATCGTCATCCCGAATGATCGCCTCTTGGAAATTGTGGACAAGAAGACGCCGATGCTGGAAGCGTTCCGGGCGGCAGACAACGTGCTGCGGCAGGCAGTTCAAGGCATTTCCGACTTGATTGCCGTGCCAGGGCTGATCAACCTCGACTTCGCGGACGTGAAGACGATTATGACCGAACGGGGTTCGGCCTTGATGGGAATCGGCATTGCCAACGGGGAGAGCCGGGCGGCGGAGGCTGCGCGCAAGGCGATTATGAGCCCACTGCTCGAGACGTCGATCGATGGCGCACGCGGTGTCATCATGAACATTACGGGCGGAGCGAATTTGTCGCTCTACGAGGTCAATGAAGCGGCCGAGATTGTGACCGCGGCCTCGGATCCGGAAGTAAATATGATCTTCGGTGCAATTATCGATGAGAACATGAATGATGACATTAAGGTGACTGTCATTGCGACAGGATTCGAGCATAAGCCGGCTCCGATGATTCCAGGGCGCCGCCCTGCGACCAGCGAGACGAGCGGAGAATCCCGCGCTCAATCGCCGCTTCGTCCGTTCGGCAATACGCAATCCGGCGGAGATCAGCTGGACATCCCAACGTTCCTGCGGAACCGTCCGCGCAACAACAATAACGAATGATGATAGACGCAAGACGTCTGCCTATCGAGGCAGGCGTCTTTTTACATGCTTGTCCACCATCAAGGTTCGCTGCTCCTCGACAAAAAAAGTAACAATCCCCCACCCACCTTTAGACAGACTTCGGATAGCCCACTCTATATACTTATCCTTATCTCACGATAGATTGGCGGTACAAAAGGAGGGAGCGCCGTGACCGTCATCTATGCCGATCTCGTATTCGGGCTGAATCTAGCACTGGATTGGACGCTGCTGACGATGACTGCCTGGATGCGCGGACTCTCATATTCCCGCTGGAAAGTAGCGGCCGGAGCGGGACTTGGAACGCTCTATGCCCTGGTGTTGTTTATTCCGGCTTTTCCGCTGCTGTACACCTATGCGGGAAAGATACTGATATCCATATTTATGCTGCTCATTGCATTTGGATTTCGCAATCCCGGATATTTTTTTAAAAATATCGCCGTTTTTTACTTCTCGGCCTTCGTGCTCGCCGGCGGCGCCATCGGTATTCAGTATATGCTGCAGGATGCCAGGCTATGGTCGCTTGCTCATCGCACCTCGGAATGGCTCTCCGCTAACGGCAACCGGATGCAGGCGGGCATGGGGCTGGTCATTGCGGCGCTCCCCGCCTCGTACGGGCTGTTCCGCCTCGTCTGGAAATGGAGCAAGCGGCAGCAGCAAGTGGCGCGGCAGTTGGTTACGGTGGATATTCGCATCGGTGACATACGCCGCCAAGTAAGCGGATTGGTCGATACGGGCAATCATCTGAATGATCCGTTGAGCGGAGCGCCGGTGATGGTGACGGAAGCCCGGATATGGGAGGGCTGGCTGCCAGCGGACTGGCTGCAGCAGCTTGGCACCTCACAATCGCTCGACATGCTGGAATCGGTTAGCGGCGTCATCGATGTATCGAAGCTCCGGCTGCTGCCCTATCGCGGCGTCAATCAAGGTATGCAATGGATGATTGGCTTCAAACCGGATGAGATACGGATTACGACAGAGACGGGGACGCTGCTCTGCGATCGGGCGATTATCGGGCTCGACGGGGGCGTTCTGTCACGGGACGGCGCCTTCCAGGCGATTGTCCATCCGGATATGCTGGAGAACGGCCAGCAGATGCCGTCCGAGCCGGTTCCGACGGCCCATCGGGCATCTTGACGCTCAAGCTTGGAACTATGCCGGCGCAATGCGCCTCTATCGAATTCCCGGCAAGAAGGAGAACCTGTGCGGCGACTGCGTTCGGTGATTACCACGTACATAGGAGGAGTAGCCATGCGCTTGAAATGGAAATTGATCATGCAGCTCTATTATTACCGACTGTTGTTCTTATTGGGATTGAAGCGCGACGAAATCTATTATATTGGCGGCAGCGAAGCGCTGCCTCCCCCGCTGACAAGGGAAGAGGAGGAGTACCTGCTCTCGAAGCTGAGCAGCGGGGAAGCCGCCGTGAGAGCGATGCTGATCGAGCGCAATCTGCGGCTTGTCGTCTACATTGCCCGCAAATTCGAGAATACAGGCATTCACATTGAGGATCTTGTCTCGATTGGGGCAATCGGGCTGATCAAAGCCGTCAACACGTTCGATCCCGAGAAGAAAATCAAGCTGGCCACGTATGCGTCGCGCTGCATCGAGAATGAGATATTAATGTATTTGCGCCGCAACAGCAAGACGAGAACCGAAGTGTCCTTCGATGAGCCGCTGAACATAGACTGGGACGGCAATGAGCTGCTGCTAAGCGATGTGCTCGGCACCGAGAACGATACAATATATAAAAATATCGAGGAGCAGGTCGACCGCAAGCTGCTTCACAAGGCACTTGACAAGCTGAGCGAGCGGGAGCGGCTTATTATGGAGCTGCGGTTCGGCTTGTCCGACGGAGAGGAGAAAACGCAAAAGGATGTGGCCGATCTGCTCGGCATTTCCCAGTCATATATTTCCCGATTGGAGAAGCGAATAATAAAGCGCTTGCGCAAGGAATTCAATAAAATGGTGTGACCGCAATTTTGCTTGATCCATAGCGAGTTTGCGCTTATCCTCCGCTTAGAGGGAGATGGAGAAGGAATAAAATTGCACCCCGGGGAGATAATGTACATTAATGTTTCACCCTGGGAGGTAGTCACGAATGACCCGAAACAAAGTCGAAATTTGCGGTGTCGATACATCGAAGTTGCCCGTCCTCACGAACGCCGAAATGAGAGAATTGTTCGTGGCTCTGCAGGAGCGGAATGAACGTTCCGCACGAGAGAAGCTAGTCAACGGTAACTTGCGTCTTGTCCTTAGCGTTATTCAGCGCTTCAACAATCGCGGCGAATTCGTCGATGATTTGTTCCAAGTCGGATGCATTGGCCTAATGAAGGCCATCGATAACTTCGATCTGGGGCAGAACGTTAAATTTTCCACCTATGCGGTACCGATGATTATCGGCGAGATCCGAAGATATTTGCGGGACAACAACCCGATCCGCGTATCCCGCAGCTTGCGGGACATTGCCTACAAGGCGCTGCAGGTTCGTGATTCCTTGACCAATCAAAATTCGCGGGAGCCTACGATTATTGAAATCTCGGAAGCATTAAACGTTCCTAAGGAGGATGTCGTCTTCGCATTGGATGCGATACAGGATCCGGTTTCTCTCTTTGAACCAATTTATCATGACGGCGGCGATCCGATATACGTCATGGATCAGATAAGCGATGATAAAAATAAGGACGTATCCTGGATCGAGGAAATTGTGCTCCGGGAAGCGATGCGGAAGTTGAACGAGAGAGAGAAAATGATTTTATCGATGCGTTTTTTTGAAGGGAAAACCCAGATGGAGGTAGCGGATGAAATCGGCATATCTCAAGCGCAGGTATCCCGGTTGGAGAAATCAGCTATCAATCAAATGCAAAAGCATGTGCGAACGTAATTCGGTTACGACCATTGTGCAGCCGTCCGCCTCGAAGCGGCGGCTTTTTTTGTGCCGAAAAGCAGGAAGAGGACATTTTGGAGGCTTCGGACATATAACTATATTATGATCCAAAATAAATGCATAGTGGGGATCCCGATGAAAATATCCGATTTTCAAACGAAAGATGTTATCAATATTGTAGACGGCAAAAAATTAGGGCAAGTTAGTGATGTCGAGCTGGATTTGAAGCAAGGGCGCATCGAGGCGATCGTCGTGCCCAACTACAGCAAGTTCCTCGGTTTCTTCGGCGGGGGCACCGAGCTGGTCATTCCGTGGCGGAACATTGTTAAAATCGGCGCCGATGTCGTGCTCGTCAAGATGGAGGAGGCGAAGGCCTCTGCTCGGGCGGAGGAATACGAGACGACGGTTCTGCTTCCGAGACCGTAGGCTTCCGGCTGGAGTTTGTGGTACACTGGAGGTTGAGGTGAAGGGTATGGAACCTTTTGTACGACGTCAAGGCAATAAGCCGGATGAACCGGGTGTGCTCGAACTGGCCGGCTGGATGGCCGGTACGCCTGGGCTGGCGGCCGGGTTCACGACCCGGATTGGCGGGGTGAGCCAGGGGTGCTTCGATTCACTCAACTGCGCCCTTCATGTGCACGATGCGGAGGAGGATGTCATCGCGAACCGGCGGCGAGTCGCCGGGGTTGCCGGTATTCCGTTCGAGAACTGGGTATGCGGAGAGCAGGTTCACGGCAATCGCGTACACGCAGTTACGGAGGAAGACCGGGGCCGGGGCTGGTTCGGCCGGGCCACTGCGATTCAAGATGCGGACGCGCTCGTGACCGATGCAGAAGGGGTGATGCTGGCCTCCTTTTACGCCGATTGCGTGCCGCTTATTTTTCTCGATCCGGTGAAGCGGGTCGTGGCGGTGGCGCATGCGGGCTGGAAGGGGACGGTAACCCGGATTGGCCCGGAGACGGTACATATGATGCAAAAGCGCTATCTCAGTTCGATCGAGCATATAAGAGCGGCCATCGGACCTTCGATCGGTCCGTGCTGCTATGAGGTGGACAACCGGGTGCTGGAGCAGGTCCGGGCAGTGTGGAACGAAGAGGAAGGCGAGGAGGAGCGCGCTGTCATTCGATCTTCCCGGCCGGGACATGCATGGCTCGATTTGAGGGAATTGAATCGACAATTGTTGAAACAAGCAGGAATTTTGCCAACAAATATCGAATGTACTAATTTGTGCACCGGCTGCGATACCGGCATGTTTTTTTCCCACCGCAAGGAAGGGGGAGCAACCGGCCGCATGATGAGCTTTATTGGTTGGAAGAAGGGATGACGACATGACGCTGCAGCAGAGAATCGAAGCTGTAGAACGACGGATACAGGAAGCATGCGCCCGAGCGGGGCGCAATCGGGAGGACGTCCGGACGATCGCCGTGACGAAGTATGTGTCGCTGGATCGGACGGGAGAGGCGATCGCGGCCGGCTTGAAGCACGTCGGGGAGAACCGCTGGCAGGACGCGGAAGCGAAGTGGATGCGGTACGGTGAGCAGGCGGCCTGGCATTTTATCGGAACGCTGCAGTCGAACAAGGCGAAGGAAGTTGTCGGCAAGTTCGCATACATCCATTCGCTGGACCGCCTCTCCTTGGCCAAGGCGATAGAGAAGCGTGCTGCCGAATTGGATCAGGTCGTCCGCTGCTTCATTCAGGTTAATATATCAGGAGAAGCTTCGAAGCAAGGATTGCCGCCGCAGGAAGTCGCGCCTTTCCTCGAAGAGTTGAAGGCATTCCCGCGCATTCAGCCGATTGGGCTGATGACGATGGCGCCGTATGAAGCGGAACCGGAGGAGACGAGACCGGTCTTTCGCGGTCTGCGCCAATTGCGGGATGAATTGAACGAGACGCGGGCCGAACCGCTTGCCCATCTGTCGATGGGCATGTCGAACGACTTCGAGATCGCCATTGAGGAAGGGGCGACATGGATTCGGCTTGGCTCCATTCTGGTAGGGAAAGAGAGGGAAGAATGATGGGCGTTATGAACCGTTTCATGAGTTTTCTCGGATTGCAGGAAGAGGAAGAAGTCATCGAACGAGAGCAGATCACCCAGGCGGATGACCAGGAGCTGGAAGCGCCTGCCTTCGATCAGCGCAAGGGCGCGAGAGGATCCAACATCGTGAGTATCCATTCGCAGAAGGCTTCCAAGGTCGTCTTGTACGAGCCGCGATCCTATGATGAAGCGCAGGAGATCGCCGATCATTTGCGTTCCCGGCGGTCTGTCATCATTAATCTTCAGCGCGTCCGCAATGATCAGGCGCTGCGGATCATTGATTTCCTGAGCGGAACGGTGTATGCGCTGAGCGGCAACATTTCCAAGCTCGGAAGCAATATTTTCATCTGCACTCCGGACAATATCGAGATTCAAGGTTCGATAACGGAGATGTTTGCGGAGGATTTCGAATATACACAAACGAGGTGACCTGCTGTTGCTGGAGTATACGATTATTCAGTATTTGGGCTATCTATATGAAATCTATACGTGGCTCATCATTATTTATGTGTTGATGTCCTGGCTCCCGAATGTCCGTGAGAGCTTTATCGGCGAAATTTTAGGCAAGATTGTCGAGCCGTATTTGGGTCTGTTCCGGCGCATTATCCCGCCGATTGGCGGCATGCTCGATATTTCCCCGATCATCGCCCTGTTTGCGCTCCGCTTCGTGTACATGGGACTGGTAGCCGTTGTGCAGTACCTGTTCTAGATTCGCGATTCGCACGGTACAGAAGAACGGCAAAAGGCGGAATCAGGAATGAAGGATAACGAGAAGCTGTATGTCCACTTCCATCCCGACGAGCGGGAGTTCGTCGATCGCGCGTGGGAGTGGGTACGGCGCGCGTCCGAAGGACATGAGGTGAAGCGGACGGACTTTTTGGATCCGAGGCAGGCTTATATTACAGCGACCCTGGTCAACCGGAGTCGGGATGTTCAGCTCCGGCTGGACGGCGGTTCCGGGCAGGCAGAGCGTAAGCGGGCCTTGATCGCGCCCGATTATGTATATGCCGAAGGGGAAGATATGGGAATCTCCGTACTCCAGATCACCTCACCTGACCGCAAGTGGGACGAGCTGGAGCATGGTGATTTTCTTGGCGCGCTCCTTGGCTTGGGCATCAAGCGGGAGAAGATTGGGGATATTCATGTCTCCCCCGATCGCTGTCATGTGCTGGTAACGGAGGAGATGGCGCCGTTCGTAAATACGCATCTGCGCCAGGTTCACCGGGTGAGCGTCCTGACGGACATCCTTCCTCTGTCCGAATTGCAAGCGGCGGACGCGGAGATGAAGACAGCGAAGCTGAGCGTCGCTTCCTTGCGTCTTGACGGAATTGCTAGCGACGTGTTCCGCTTGAGCCGCACGAAGATCATGGCGCCTATCAAGGCGGGCCGCTGCAAGGTCAATTGGAAGGTGGAACTGAATCCTTCCGCCCCGCTTGAAGCGGGGGACGTCGTCTCCTTGCAGGGCTTCGGGCGGTTCAAGGTGATCGATGTGGAAGGGTTGACGAAGAAGGGCCGCTATTGGGTTACGGTCGGGACGTTCACCTGATGATCTTGCGGCACGTTTGTGCAGGAATTTTGACAGGGGTTGTCGAATTGCATATGAGTCGCTGCAAGGCTTGTAATTATTAGGAGGTGCACAGCATGCCATTGACACCGCTCGATATACATAATAAGGAATTTAGCCGCAAGCTGCGCGGTTACGATGAAGATGAAGTGAATGAATTTCTAGATCAGATTATTAAAGATTTCGAAGCGCTTATCCGGGAGAATAAAGAGCTGCAGAACCATGCGCTCAATCTGCAGGAGAAGCTGGACCACTTCGCCAACCTGGAGGAGACGCTTAGCAAGACGATTATTGTCGCCCAGGAAGCGGCCGATGAAGTGAAGAACAATGCCAAGAAGGAAGCTCAGCTTATCCTGAAGGAAGCGGAGAAGAATGCCGACCGGATCATCAACGATTCGCTGGCCAAATCGCGTAAGGTAGCGATCGAGATCGAGGAACTGAAGAAGCAGGCGTCCATCTACCGCACACGCTTCCGCACGCTGGTCGAGGCACAGCTGGAGCTGCTGAGCCAGGACGGCTGGGACGGACTGGAGCGCGCGGAACGGACCGAAGTGAAGGAGCTCTATTGAGCGTCCGGCCGGATCGTTTGACATTTCGCGCAAAACGCGATATAACTATGTATTATTCCATACGTTGTATGATAGATACGGCCCGGATCGAATCCCGGCCGCATTGTATATCGCATATTCAATGACGGGAACGCGCCGTCACGACTGTTGTTCACCAGAGAATCGGGATAGGTGGGAACCGATGAACACAACGTGACCGGACATCATCCCGGAGAAGGCAAGCCGAATTCCCGGCGGTGCGCGGCATCGCGGCGGAGGTAAGCTTGTCCGGCAGCCGGCCGTTATCCGGGAGCGCCAGCAGATTGCTGCGCGCACAGAGTGCCATTCCGCCCGATTATGACGGCGGTGATGGAACAAGGGTGGTAACGCGAGAGACCTCGTCCCTTTTGGGATGGGGTTTTTTTATGTTCTATGAGGTATGTATTTGGATGAGAAAGGAAGAGTAACCGTGAAAAAAGTGGATGTGAAAGAGCGGGCCCGCGAGCGGGAGCGGCGGGTCTTGCAGAGATGGAATGAACTGAATACGTTCCAGAAATCGATCGATCAGCGCGAAGGCAAGCCGAACTATGTGTTCTATGAAGGACCTCCGACGGCGAACGGGGCTCCGCATATCGGGCATGTGCTGGGCCGGGTTATCAAGGACTTCATCGGCCGCTACAAGACGATGTCCGGTTACCGCGTTCTCCGCAAGGCTGGCTGGGATACCCACGGATTGCCCGTCGAGTTGGGCGTAGAGAAGCAGCTGGGCATCTCCGGCAAGCAGGAGATCGAGAAGTACGGGGTCGAGGAATTCGTCAAAAAATGCAAGGCCAGCGTCTTCGAGTATGAAAAGCAATGGCGGGAGCTGACGGAAGCGATCGGCTATTGGACCAATCTGGACGATCCGTATATTACGCTGGACAATCGCTATATCGAAAGCGTATGGCATATTTTGTCCACGATTCACAACAAAGGCTTGCTGTACCGCGGCCACCGCGTTAGCCCGTACTGCCCGTGCTGCCAGACGACCCTCAGCTCGCATGAGGTAGCGCAAGGATATGAGACGGTCAAGGATCTGTCCGCCACCGTCAAGTTCAAGCTGAAGGACAGCGGGGAGTACGTGCTGGCCTGGACAACGACGCCATGGACCCTGCCCGCTCATGCGGCGCTGGCGATGAACCCGGACATGGATTATGTGCGGGTGCAGCAGGATGACGGCGTCTATATCGTGGCCAAAAACCTCGTCGATGACGTGATGCAGGGCGAGTACACGATTCTGTCGGAGCATAAAGGCGCTGAATTTATCGGAAAGACCTATGATGCGCCATTCAGCTACATCAAGCCGGAGAACGGCCTTCTGATCGTCGCGGCCGGGTTCGTCACGGATGCGAGCGGAACCGGGATCGTCCATATGGCGCCGGCGCACGGGGAAGACGACTACAAGAGCTGCCGCGACAACGGCATCAGCTTCGTCAGCGTCGTGGATACTCATGGGCGCTATACGCCGGAAGTAACCGACTTCGCAGGCCGCTTCGTCAAAGATTGCGATATTGACATCGTCAAGGCGCTGTCCGAGCAGAAGACGCTCTACAGCAAGGAAAAATACGAGCACAGCTATCCGTTCTGCTGGCGCTGCAAATCACCGCTGCTCTATTATGCGACCGAATCCTGGTTCATTAAGACGACAGCGGTTAAAGATCAATTAATTGAAAACAACAGCAAGGTAGACTGGTATCCATCTCACATTCGCGAAGGCCGCTTCGGCAACTTCCTTGAAGATCTTGTCGACTGGAATATCAGCCGGAACCGCTATTGGGGAACGCCGCTCAACGTATGGGTATGCTCCTCCTGTAAGGATGAATATTCGCCTGGCAGCCGTGAAGAGCTGATCGCGCGCGCGGTCGGGCCTGTATCGGAGGATATCGAGCTTCATAAGCCGTATGTCGACGAAGTGAAGCTGCGCTGCCCGCACTGCGAGCATGGCGTGATGGAGCGTACGCCGGAAGTCATCGACGTATGGTTCGACAGCGGCTCCATGCCGTTCGCCCAGTTCTATCACCCATTCGGCAATGAACAGGCATTCAACGAGCAGTATCCGGCCGATATGATCTGCGAAGGGATCGACCAGACGCGCGGCTGGTTCTTCAGCCTGCTGGCCGTATCGACGCTGTACAAAGGCAAGGCGCCATACAAGGCGGTGATTGCAACGGGTCATATTTTGGATGAGAACGGACAAAAAATGTCCAAATCGAAAGGCAATGTCATCGATCCGTGGGAAATTATTAACGAGTACGGCACCGATGCATTCCGTTGGGCGCTCCTGTCGGACAGCGCGCCATGGAACTCGAAGCGCTTCTCGAAGCAGATTGTCGCGGAAGCGAAGTCCAAGGTCATCGACACGCTCGTGAACACTCATGCCTTCTATGTGCTCTATGCCAACATCGATCAGTATGATGCGCAAGCTTATGAAGAGCGCGTATCCGCCAACAAGCTGGACCGATGGATTCTGTCCCGTCTCCACACGCTTATCGGGTCGGTGACGAAGGGGCTGGAGGCGAATGACTTCCTGAATCCGGCCAAAGCGATCGAAGCTTACGTGGACGAACTGAGCAACTGGTACATCCGCCGTTCCCGGGACCGTTTCTGGGGCAGCGGCATGACAGATGACAAGCTGTCTGCTTACCAGACGCTGCGCAAGGTGCTCCTGACCTTGGCGAAGCTGGTTGCGCCTTATGCGCCGATGGTGGCGGACGATATTTACACCAATCTGGGCGGCGAACGCGAGAGCGTGCACCTGGACGACTATCCGCAAGCGGACGGGGCCCTTATTGATACGGAACTGGAGCAAGATATGGAGACGGCCCGCCAGATCGTAGAGCTGGCCCGCAATGTCCGCAACGAGACCGGAATCAAGACGAGACAGCCTCTCTCTGAGCTGATCATTTCCCTTGACCGGCCGTTCCATCTGGCCGATTATGAGGCGGTCATCCAAGACGAGATCAATGTGAAGCAGATTCGTCTGGAGACGAGCGACAGCGGATTTGTCGACTTCGTCCTGAAGCTCAATCTGAAGGTGGCGGGCAAGAAGTACGGCAAAAACGTCGGCCCGATGCAGAACGCTTTGAAATCGATGTCCGCAGAAGAGACGCGGCGCATTGTCGAGCAGGGAGAGTGGACATTCACGGCAGCGGATGGCGAAGAATTGACCGTCACACGCGATGAACTGCTCGTGGAGAAGCAGGCGAAGGCCGGATTTGCCTCGGCTTCGGGCTACCAGATGACGGTGGCGCTCAACACCGAAATTACGCCGGAGCTGGAGCAAGAGGGCTGGGTGCGTGAAGTCGTCCGCGGCATTCAGGATACGCGGAAGAAGTTGGATCTCCCGATCGAGAAGCGGGTCGATCTCGTCATTGCCGCCGACGCGGAGCTTACCGCGGCCATTCAGGCGTTCGATGCAACGCTGCGCGATAATGTGCTGGTCGCTTCGGTTACTTTCGGCGAAGTCGAAGGCATGGATACGATCGAGGTCGGTTCGAAGACGATCCGGGTGCGGATGACGTAATGCTCTTGGGCGATCGAATCTGTGCGGAATGAGCAGCCTGACTCGTGGCAACAATAAGACAGGCGCTTGATTCCGGAATGTGGGATGGAAGAAGAGCGTGGACCTTGCGGAGAACCGGAAGGTCACGCTCTTTTTTGCCATTCGGCTTGTACGAGGAGGCGTAATTCGCATGAGCAAACAAGAGGAGAAGGACAAGCGGGACATCCGAACCGGGAAGGAAGAAATTTGTACGGAAATTCCGGCTGACGTACCCCAAAATGAGTGGGAAGAACGGCAAATGATGAAGACGATTCATGATTATACGGTCAGTCTGGCGCAAAAAATGGAGAAATCCCGCCTTGATGAATATACGGCATTGCTTTTCAATCCCCGCAGGCTGATCTGGGTCAATGTGATGGGCGGTATCGCTCGGGGAGTCGGTATCGCCATCGGAGTCACGTTGTTCACTGCACTGATTGCCTATATTTTACAGCTTCTCGGCGCTTTGAACTTGCCGATTATCGGCGACTTCATTGCGGATCTGGTCCGCATCGTGCAGCGCCAGCTGGATACGAAGATGTATTGAACCGGTCGATGGCGGCGGTACTTTAATGATAAGCGTCGCCGGCATCGTTGGAGCCGTCTGGCGAATAGGCTGTCTCGTCCGGCTCGAGCAGCGGCTCTCCTTCCCCGCTGTCCATATAATGCCGATAACGCCGATTGCGAACGATGTACACATCGCTTCCGGTCATATCCGTGGCGACGAAGCTCTCGAATGATTCGACGAAGCCGTCGACATCGTCGGACGCTTCAATGTACATATTGTCATAGTCATCAATATTGCCGTCCTCCTGCATCGCCGGAGTATTCGACGTGCCCCACGATTCGACAATTTGCCAGGCATCTTCCCCGTCGAAGCCGTTCTGGGTGTCCAGTTCGTCCAGACTGGTGCGCCCGAAGGGAGGCATCAGGAATTGCTCCTCCACCGGCCGGCGATCCGACACTTCGCGCTGCGGCTCATGCTCGATGCAGTACATCGTAAAAGGCACGGCTTCCAGCCGTTCGTACGGAATCGGTTGCTTACAGACTGCACAAATGCCGTAAGTGCCCTTGTCGATCTGAGCGAGGGAGCTATGAATGCGATCGAGCAAGAATTCATCATGCTCATTCAAGGCGATGTCCTTGCCCCGTTCATATAGTTCTGTGGCGACGTCCCCCGGGTGATTGTCCACATTAGACAATTCCCCCGTATTTTCGCGGAGCGAACGGGATAATCCGTAATGGTTGCTGTGAGACAGCTTGCGGCTCAGCTGGGCCTCTTTGTCAAGCAGCGTCTGCTTGAGCGACTCCAATTGCTGTGATGTTAACGAATTCATGGCAGCCGTACTCCTTCCTTAAAGGTGTCGTCTGCTGTATAGCATATGCGATCGGGCGGAAAAACTACGTGGAAAAACGGTGACGGATTGGCTTGTATTGGACGTTATTTTTCAACCTGTGATACAATGGCGGGGAATCAATGCCGTTTTGGCACTCTTTTTGGAGTGCATCCTACATCCTGTAAATGAGGTGACAGTTGTCTGTGTGGTACTATATTATCGCTGTGATCGTGTTCCTCATCGATCAAGGCACCAAATGGATTATCGCGACCCGATTAACGCTATATGAGCAAATTCCGGTTATTGGCAATTTTTTCTTAATTACGTCGCACCGCAATACTGGAGCCGCGTTCAGCATTCTTGAAGATCAACGCTGGTTTTTCATCATTGTCACAATCATTGTTGCTTCCGGCATTATTTGGTATATGTACAAAATCCGGCATCAGCAAGGACATATTTTGCCTGTCGGACTTAGCCTTATCCTTGGAGGAGCGCTCGGCAATTTCCTTGATCGGCTGCTGACGGGCGAGGTTGTCGATTTTCTTCAATTCAATTTCGGATCGTATACGTTCCCGATCTTCAATGTCGCCGACATGGGCATTACGATCGGCGTTGGCTTCGTGCTGCTTGATGCGATGCTGTCCGTGAAGCGGGAAAAGGCGCTCGAGGCCGAGATTCAGCGGCATGAAGCCGAGCAGGGCCGTCCAGAAGACGGACAATCGAAGGAAGGATCGACACAATGACAGACTTACGAACAACATCGTCGGAGGAAGACAATCAAGAAGGCTTGGAACAGGATGTGCAGCAATGGACGGTAACCGACGCGGAAGCCGGGGAGCGCATCGATAAATACATAACCGAATCGTTGGAGGAACCGGTATCCCGTTCGCAGGTCCAGCTCTGGCTTCGGGATGCTCATATGCTTGTGAACGGGCGGAGCGTCAAGCCGAATTACAAAGTCGGCGCCGGAGACGAGATCGAGCTGCGGATTCCGGAACCGGCCTCGACGGATATCGTCCCGGAGGAGATTCCGCTCGATATTTATTACGAGGATGCCGATGTCATCGTCATCAACAAACCGCGCGGAATGGTCGTTCATCCCGCGCCAGGCCATCTGTCGGGAACGGTGGTGAACGCCCTTATGCACCATTGCCGCGATCTGTCCGGCATTAACGGCGAGCTCCGTCCCGGCATCGTGCATCGTATCGACAAGGATACGTCCGGCCTGCTGATGGCAGCCAAGAACGACCGCGCTCATACGGAGCTGGCGGCACAACTGAAGGCGCACACGGTGCTGCGGAAATATAAGGCGCTCGTTCACGGCAATCTGTCGCATGATCAAGGCACGATCGATGCGCCGATCGGCCGCGATCCGCATGACCGGAAAATGTTCGCGGTGACCGATCGCAACAGCAAGCGGGCGGTGACCCATTTCCAGGTGGCCGAGAGGTTCGGGGATGTCACCTTGGTTGAACTTCAACTGGAGACGGGCAGAACCCATCAGATCCGCGTCCATATGAAATATATCGGCCATCCGCTCGTCGGGGATCCGATGTATACGCGCGGCGTGCGCGGCCTAACGATGAACGGCCAAGCCCTCCATGCGGCCACCTTGGGTTTCGTTCATCCTGCAAGCGGTCAATTGCTGCAGTTCGAGGCTCCGCTGCCGGACGATATGGAGCATCTGCTGTATATGCTGCGCAACCGGTAGGACGGAATCCCGGCAGGGCAGAGGCGGAGAAGATATCCCGGTTCAAGAAAACGTATTGACAAGTCGAGAGCAAAGTGGGATAATTCATAGCGAACCAAATATTGAACCTTTAAATCAGTCCCGAGAGGCTGGCAAGGTAACGTTCGTAACGAGAAGATTCGTGACGCGAGAGAACGGAGGAGTATGGGCTGCCTGTGAGCAGAGTATCCTTCATCATGTCTCTTGCTGGATGTCGCGGCCTTCTGCGCTATCATCGACTAATGAACTCCTTGCCTGTGGGCAAGGAGTTTTTTTGTGCCCCGCGATGTGAATGGTATTACTAACGCCTCTGTGGAACATGCCAAATGCAACGGATAAGCGAAGGGAGTTATGCATTCATGAGTACAGCGGATTGGAACATCATTATGGACGAGATAGCGATACGAAGAGCCTTGACCCGCATCACACATGAGATTCTGGAACGGAACAAGGGGATAGACAACTGTGTGCTGGTTGGCATCCGCACGCGCGGCATTTACTTGGCGCACCGGATTGCCGAACGAATCCGGCAGATTGAGAATATGGATATCCCGGTCGGGGAGCTGGATATTACGCGCTACCGCGATGACGCCAAGCGCGAGCCGGAGCAGAACGGCGAGCTCAGCGCCTCCTTCCCGATTCACGACAAGAAAATCATTCTGTGTGATGATGTCCTGTATACGGGTCGCACCATTCGGGCTGCGATGGACGCCTTAATGGACCAAGGACGGCCGCAAATGATTCAATTGGCTGTCCTGGCTGACCGCGGCCACCGCGAGCTGCCGATACGACCGGATTATGTGGGCAAGAACGTTCCTACCTCTAGAACCGAAGAGATTGTAGTTGCCTTGAAGGAAGTCGATGGTTCAGATGAAGTGAAAATCATACATCACAGGGGGTAATCAACATGGCGGTAGTTCAACTGGAGCGTTCGGTAAAAGAACGGAGCTTGCTTGGTTTGAAGGAGATGAGCAAGCAGGAGATGGAGTCCATTTTGGACCGTGCCGATTACTGGAATCGTCAGCCCAACAAAGTAAGTCATGTGCTCAAGGACAAATTCGCGACGAACCTGTTCTTCGAGAGCAGCACCCGAACCCGCTGTTCGTTCGAAGTGGCCGAGAAGCGGCTTGGCGCGGAAGTCATTAATTTCACGACCCAGGCATCCAGTGTGGAAAAGGGAGAATCCATCTATGATACGGTGCGGACGCTGGAATCGATGGGGATGGATGCGGGCGTTATCCGCTTGAAGCCGGTAGGTCTCTTGGAACAAATTGCGGAGCGGGTCAGAATGCCGCTTGTCAATGCCGGAGACGGCAACAACGAGCATCCGACGCAGGCGCTCCTGGACATGTACACGATGCGGAAGCATTTCGGAGAGCTGTCGGGTCTGAATGTCACTATCGTGGGGGATATCCAGCATAGCCGGGTTGCGCGCTCGAATCTGTGGGCGCTGCGGAAGTTCGGAGCGAAGGTCAGCTTCTGCGCTCCGGAGCATATGCGGGCGAACGACCTGGATGCCCCGTACATCTCAATAGAAGAAGCCGTGCAGGCCGATGTCGTCATGATGCTGCGACTCCAGCTGGAGCGGCATCAAGGTGACAAAGTCGGGCCGGCGGAGGAATATCGGACCCATTACGGATTGACACTTGAACGCGTTGCAGGGATGAAGCCACACAGCATCATTATGCATCCGGCTCCGGTGAACCGCAACGTTGAAATCGACGACGCTGTGGTGGAATGCGAACAGGCACGCATCTTTGACCAGATGGCCAATGGGGTGCCGATACGGATGGCGGTTATGGAGCGGGCCATGGCGTAACCTGCTGGGGCGCGTCAGCAGGTTGGAATATCGGAATCAAGTACAGGGATGAGAGGGGATCGTCATCATGTTAGTGATAGCGAATGCGAACATATTAAATGAAGCAGGTGAACTTCAGCTTGCGGATTTGTGGATAGAGGATGGACAAATCACAAAAATCGTTCCTGCCGGCTCGGAACCGGCCGGAACGGCCGAAGTATGCGATGTGGAAGGCAAATTCGTCTCGGCGGGCTTCATCGATATGCACGTGCATCTGCGCGAGCCCGGCTTCGAACATAAGGAAACTATCGCAACCGGTACTCATTCTGCTGCCAAAGGCGGATTTACGACCATTGCCTGCATGCCGAATACCCGCCCGGTACTGGGCACTCCGGAGACGATTCGCTCTATCTATGACAAAGCGGAGGCGGAAGGCATCGTGAAGGTGCTTCCGTACGCCTCCATCACGGTCAATGAGCTGGGCCGGGAGCTGACCGACTTCGCCGCTTTGAAGGAAGCCGGCGCGATTGGCTTCACCGACGATGGAGTCGGTGTCCAGAATGCACAGGTGATGAAGGACGCCATGACTCTGGCCAAGGAATTGGACATGCCGGTCATCGCCCACTGCGAGGATGATTCGCTTGTCAAGGGGCGCGCGGTCACCGAAGGAGAGTTTGCCCGCAAGCACGGACTGAAGGGAATTCCGAATGAATCGGAAGCGATTCATGTCGGCCGCGACATTCTGCTGGCGGAAGCTACAGGCGTTCATTATCACGTGTGTCACGTCAGCACGGAACAATCGATACGCCTTATCCGGCAGGCGAAGCAGTTGGGCATTCGCGTCACGGCGGAAGTATGTCCGCACCATCTGCTGCTCTCGGATGAAGATATTCCAGGAATGGACACGAACTGGAAAATGAACCCGCCGCTGCGCTCGCCTCGCGACGTCGCAGCCTGCATCGAAGGGCTGGAGGATGGAACGATTGATATTCTCGTCACCGACCATGCGCCGCACAGCGAAGAAGAGAAGGCCAAAGGAATGGAGCTGGCGCCCTTCGGCATCGTCGGTCTAGAGACGGCCTTCCCGCTGCTCTATACCCGCTTCGTCGCGACCGGGAAATGGACGTTGTCCTTCCTCATCGGGCGGATGACGACGGACCCGGCCAATGTATTCGGACTCTCGGCCGGGCGGCTGGAGCCGGGAGCGCCTGCCGATATTACGGTGATCGACCTGGAAGCGGAACTTGAGGTGAACCCGGAACAGTTCCTGTCCAAAGGACGGAACACGCCGTTCACGGGGTGGAAGCTGAAGGGATGGCCGGTCATGACGCTGGTCGACGGGCGTATCGTATGGAGCAAGCAATAATGCGGCCCAGGGCTGAATCGTAATACCATTTCAATAAGACCTTTTACCCTTATGAAAATCAATGCAAAGACTTCGTATTCTGGCTGTCAGGATACCGACATGATAGATTGACCGTCCCGTAAGGACCGGCAGAGAGCGAGGAGTGAGAGATATGCAGGCTAGATTATTATTGGAGGATGGCACGCTGTTCACGGGGGCTGGATTCGGCGCAGACGGTGAGACGACGGGAGAGGTCGTGTTCAGCACCGGGATGACAGGATACCAGGAGGTGCTGTCCGACCCGTCCTACTGCGGCCAAATCGTGACGATGACCTATCCGCTTATCGGCAATTACGGCATTACCCGGGATGACTTCGAGGCGATTCGCCCGCATGTGCACGGCTTCGTCGTGCGCCGTCATGAGCTGGTGCCTAGCAACTGGCGTGCCGAATATTCGGTCGACCGCCTGCTGAAGGAATACGGCGTTGTCGGCATCAGCGGCATCGACACGCGGATGTTGACGCGGAAGCTCCGTCACTACGGCACGATGAAGGGGATCCTGACGACAGGGAGCGAGCCGGTCGAAGCGCTGATGGAACGGCTTGCCGGCACGGAATCCCGTACGGACCAGGTCGCGCTTACGTCAACGAAGCATATTTACTCCAGTCCCGGAGAGGGCCCTCGCATCGTGCTGGTTGACTACGGCGCGAAGAGCGGAATTGTCAGAGAGCTGACGAAGCGCGGCTGCGATGTCGTCGTCGTGCCTCATGACACGACGGCCGATGAGATTCGCCGCCTGCGTCCGGACGGCATCCAATTGTCGAACGGGCCCGGGGATCCGAAAAATGTGCCGCATGCGGTAGCCACCGTCCGCGAGCTTATCGGGGAATTCCCGCTGTTCGGCATCTGCCTCGGGCATCAAATCTTCGCGCTCGCTTGCGGAGCGGATACCGGCCGGCTGAAGTTCGGACACCGCGGCGGCAACCACCCGGTCAAAGAGCTGGCGACGAACCGCTGCTATATTACATCGCAAAATCATGGCTATACCGTAGTGGAGGAATCCGTCAAGGGCACGGACCTGCAGGTTACCCATATCAATAATAACGACAAGACGATCGAAGGGTTGAAGCATGCGACGGCGCCTGCCTTCTCGGTGCAGTATCATCCGGAAGCTTCGCCGGGACCGTATGACAGCAGCTATCTGTTCGACCAATTCCTCGATATGATTCGCGAGCATCAGAGCCATCGGACATCGGTACCGCGTCAGGCGGAACTTGCCGCACAGCTGAAAGGAGCGCGTTAATATGCCGAAGAATACAGACCTCAAAAAAATACTCGTCATCGGTTCCGGGCCGATTGTCATCGGCCAGGCGGCAGAGTTCGATTACGCCGGAACGCAGGCCTGTCAGGCGTTGAAGGAAGAGGGCATCGAAGTGGTGCTTATCAACAGCAACCCGGCTACGATTATGACCGATACCAATATGGCGGATAAAGTATATATTGAGCCAATTACGCTTGAGTTCGTCACGCAAATCATTCGCCAAGAGCGTCCCGACGGCTTGCTGCCGACGCTCGGCGGGCAGACCGGACTCAATATGGCGGTCGAGTTGGCGCGCGCAGGCGTGCTGGAGCAGGAAAATGTAAAGCTGCTCGGCACGCAGCTCGAAGCGATTGAACGTGCCGAGGACCGGGATATGTTCCGCGAGCTGATGCGCGAGCTGGAGCAGCCGGTGCCGGAGAGCACGATAGTGACGTCGGTAGAGGAAGCGGTCGAGTTCGCGAACAGCATCGGCTATCCGATTATTGTGCGCCCTGCCTATACGCTGGGCGGCACAGGCGGAGGCATCTGCGACAACGAAGAAGAGCTGCGCGACATCGTCGCCTCCGGCATTCGCTACAGCCCGATTGGCCAATGCCTGATTGAGAAGAGCATTGCCGGCATGAAGGAAATCGAGTACGAAGTCATGCGCGACGCCAATGATAACTGCATTGTCGTCTGTAATATGGAGAACTTCGACCCGGTGGGCGTGCACACGGGCGACAGCATCGTCGTGGCGCCAAGCCAGACGCTGTCGGATCGGGAGTACCAGATGCTCCGTTCCGCCTCGCTCAAAATCATCCGCGCGCTCAACATCGAGGGCGGTTGCAATGTGCAGTTCGCGCTAGACCCGCACAGCTATCAGTACTATGTCATTGAAGTGAATCCGCGGGTAAGCCGTTCGTCGGCGCTTGCGTCCAAGGCGACGGGCTACCCGATTGCGAAGATGGCGGCCAAAATCGCGGTCGGCTACACGCTGGATGAGATTGTCAACCCGGTTACGGGACAGACTTATGCATGCTTCGAGCCAACGCTGGACTATATCGTATCCAAAATCCCGCGCTGGCCGTTCGATAAATTCACGCAAGCGAACCGGAAGCTCGGCACTCAGATGAAGGCGACCGGGGAAGTGATGGCGATTGGCCGGACGTTCGAGGAATCGGTGCACAAAGCGGTGCGCTCGCTCGAAATCGGCGTCCATCGCCTGTACTTGCCGGAAGCGGAGCAGCTCGGTAATGACGAGCTGGAAGCACGCCTCAAATCGCCGGACGATGAGCGGCTGTTCCTGCTTGCGGAAGCGTTCCGCCGCGGCTATGAGCTGCAGCGTCTGTATGATATCACGAAGATTGACTGGTGGTTCCTGGATAAAATCGAAGGCATTCTCGCCTTTGAAGCGCGTATTCAGGAAGAGTCAGCTCTGAGCGAGCAGACACTCTATGAAGCGAAGCGCATGGGCTTCACGGACCGCGCCATTGCGGAGCTTCGCCAAGCAGCCCATCCGGGCCTGGCCCACACGACGGAGGCGGAGGTATCCGCGCTGCGCAAGGAGCTTGGTCTCCGGCCGGTCTATAAAATGGTAGATACTTGCGCGGCGGAATTCGAAGCTTCCACTCCGTACTATTACTCGACCTACGAGACGGAGAATGAGGTACTGCCTACGGAGAAGGAGAAGATTCTTGTCCTCGGCTCCGGCCCGATTCGGATCGGGCAAGGGATTGAATTCGACTATTCGACCGTGCATGCCGTATGGGCTATCCAGGATGCAGGCTATGAGGCGGTCATCATCAATAATAATCCCGAGACGGTCTCGACTGACTTCAACACATCGGATCGGCTCTACTTCGAGCCGCTGTTCTTCGAAGACGTCATGAATGTCATCGAGCAGGAGCAGCCGGTCGGCGTCATCGTCCAGTTCGGCGGCCAGACCGCGATTAACTTGGCGGCTCCGCTGGCGAAGGCAGGGGTGCGGATTCTCGGCTCCAGCCTGGAGAGCATCGATGAAGCGGAGGACCGCAAAAAGTTCGAAGCGCTCTTGTCGCGTCTCGGCATCGCGCAGCCGACCGGAAGCACTGTCATATCGGTCGATGAAGCGGTCGGTACGGCTCAGCGCATCGGGTATCCGGTGCTTGTCCGTCCGTCCTACGTCCTCGGCGGACGCGCGATGGAAATCGTCTACTCGGATACAGAGCTGCTCAACTATATGGAATATGCGGTCAAAATCAATCCGGAGCATCCGGTCCTTATCGACCGCTATATGTTGGGCAAGGAAGTCGAGGTCGATGCGATTTGCGACGGCGACACGGTGCTCATTCCGGGGATTATGGAGCATGTGGAACGGGCCGGAGTGCACTCGGGCGACTCGATTGCGGTCTATCCGCCGCAGCATCTGTCCCAGGAGCTGCAGCAGCAGGTGATTGACATTACGATTCGCATCGCGAAGGAATTGAAGACGATTGGACTTATCAATATTCAGTTCGTAATCTATCAAAATCAAGTCTATGTTATCGAGGTCAATCCGCGCTCGTCCCGCACGGTGCCGTTCCTGAGCAAGGTAACCAATATTCCGATGGCGAACGTCGCGACGAAGCTCATTCTTGGCGGGAAGCTGAACAGCCTCGGGTATCAGGAAGGATTGTGGCCGGAAGACGACCACGTGTCGGTGAAGGTTCCTGTCTTCTCCTTCGCCAAGCTGCGCCGGGTCGAGCCGACGCTCGGACCGGAGATGAAGTCGACCGGGGAGGTGATGGGCCGTGACAAGCAGTATGTCAAAGCGCTCTACAAGGGCCTCATCGGCTCAGGCATGAAAATACCGGCGACCGGCGCGATTATTTGCACGGTGGCGGATAAGGACAAGGAAGAAGCGGTGCAATTGATGAGCGGCTTCGCCTCTCTCGGCTATAGGCTGATAGCGACCGGCGGGACCGCCACGGCGCTGGAGGAAGCGGGGCTGAACGTCAAGCGCGTCAACAAGTTGACGGAAGGGACTCCGAATATTCTCGACCTCATCCGGAACGGGGAAGCGCATTTCGTCGTCAATACGCTGACGAAGGGCAAGACTCCGGAACGGGACGGCTTCCGCATCCGCCGCGAGGCGGTAGAGAACGGCGTCGTCTGCATGACCTCGCTGGATACGGTGCGCGCGCTGCTCGAGATGCTAGAGCAGATTAACTTCTCCTCGCGTCCGATGCCGGCCATCCGGAAATAACGAACAGATATAGATGCGCGACAGCAATCGGGGAGGCCTGCGGGCCTCCCCGATTGGCGGGATGCGCATGCAGCTGAAATATGAACGATGAGCGGGGGGAAGAAAATGAGTCATACGATATCATTTGAACAGGCGGCGAGCCGGGTGATGGTCGCGCTGGATTATGACGGGACGGCGGAGGCCCATCGTCTTATTGAGCAACTGGAGGGCATACCTTGCTATATGAAGGTAGGCATGCAGCTGTTCTACGCGGGCGGTCCCTCCTTCATCCGCGAGCTCAAGGAGCGCGGGTACAGCGTGTTCTTGGATGTGAAAATGCATGACATTCCGAATACGGTCAAGGGCGGGGCGAACAGCATTGCGAAGCTGGGCGTCGACATGTTCAACGTTCATGCGGCCGGAGGCAAAAAGATGATGCAGGCGGCCATCGAGGGCGTCGAGGCGGCCCGCGTGGCCGACCCTTCGCTGCCGCGTCCGGTGATTATCGCCGTTACGCAGCTTACGAGCACTACTAACGAAGTCATGAATGAAGAGATCGGCATTCCCGGCACGGTCGAAGAGACCGTCGTTCGTTATGCGAAGCTGACGCAGGAAGCCGGACTCGATGGGGTCGTCGCTTCTCCGCATGAAGTGAAGAGCATCAAGGCGGCCTGCGGCGATTCGTTCCGCACGGTTACGCCGGGCATTCGGCCGAAGGGCGCTCCGCTTCAGGATCAGTCCCGCGTGATGACTCCGGCGGAAGCGATGCGGCATGGCACGGATTATATTGTCGTAGGACGGCCGATTACGGAAGCGGAGGATCCGCGGGCAGCCTTACTATCCATTATCGAGGAGTTGATATAACGATGACAACGACGAAGAGAGAACGTGAGATTGCCGGGCATTTGTTATCTATAGAAGCGGTGGCGCTGCGGCCGCATGAGCCGTTCACATGGACGTCCGGAATCAAGTCCCCTATCTACTGCGATAACCGCTTGACAATGTCGTACCCCGAGATTCGGGGGGCCATCGCGGAAGGCTTCGCTTCCTTGGTCAAGGAATATGCGCCGGATGCGGAAGTCATCGCCGGAACGGCGACCGCCGGCATTCCGCATGCAGCCTGGGTTGCGGACAAGCTGGGGCTGCCCATGGCTTACATTCGCGACAAGGCGAAGGGACACGGGAAGCAGAATCAGATCGAAGGCCTGATTCGTCCGGGACAGAAAGTCGTCGTTATCGAAGATCTAATCTCGACCGGGGGCAGCTCGCTCAAAGCGGCGATGGCCGTCCGGGAAGCGGGGGCGGAGCCCCTTGCCGTATTCGCCATCTTCAGCTATGAGCTGGAAAAAGCGGAGCAGGCGTTCCGGGAAGCCGGAATCCCGCTGCATACGCTGTCCCGCTATACGGCGCTCATCGAGACGGCCCTGGAAGCGGGCGTCATTCAAGCAGAGGATCTCGATGTATTGGCATCCTGGCGCGTCAACCCGGCTTCCTGGGGCCATTAAGTTCCTTGGCAGCGACATCAATTGAGCCTAATCGACATAACGGTTAGGTTTTTTTCTTTTGTGACAAACATTTAACAGAAAAATGAGTATAACGTAGTAGTATAAACAGGAAATGATCGGAAGTTGGACAACCCCATCTTTGATGGAAGCGGCGGGACTAGCATTACAAAGATTGTAACTTTTCTTTCATTTCAATCGTTTATACTTAGGATGAGTTTTTGACGATATGTCCGAGAAAGGGGCGAATAATGCAATGAAATGGCTTCGCAAACGGAAGAAGTCAGACCGTGCCGAGGCATCCCCGGCTCTCGCGGCGAACGAGCAGGAAGAAGTGGCGCAAGAGAAGACGGAATACATAGAGGACAAGACACAAGCTGCAGCATGGCCTGCCCGAGCCCACCCGATCTCTCCGGATCAACCGCTCCTGGAAGTTCGGGCGGTTGAGCGGACGTTCCAGGTTGGCAGCCAGAAGCTGCATGTACTCAAAGGAATCGAGATGGAAGTGCATCCGGGCCAATTGGTTATGCTGAAGGGCCGATCCGGGTCTGGGAAGACGACACTGTTGAACATGCTTGGAGGGCTCGATCTGCCCACGAAGGGAGAGATCCGGTTCCGAGGGGAGCCGTTCTCGACATGGAGCGACGACAAGCGCACCGCGACGCGGCGCAGTGAGATCGGGTTCATTTTCCAAGCTTATGCACTTATGCCGCTATTGTCCGCTTATGAGAACGTTGAATTGTCGCTGCGGATGGCTAACGTGCCCCGCCATTTATGGAAGGAGCGGGTCCAATATTGCCTTGAGATGGTTGGATTGGGCAAGCGCATGAGCCACCGTCCCTTCGAGATGTCGGGGGGAGAGCAACAGCGGGTTGCGATTGCCAAATCGATTGCTCATAAGCCGCTGCTGTTATTGGCCGATGAGCCGACAGCGGAATTGGATTCACAAATGGGGGCTCAGGTAATGGGCGTCTTCCGGCAAATCATTCGTTCGGAAAAAATCGCCATCTGTATGACCACCCACGATCCCACAATTTTGGAGGTAGCTGATCATGTTTATGAAATGGTCGACGGAAGATTCATCACCTAGAAGCGCGCGCAAGTGGCGCCGTGTCGCCCTGGCACTGATGTGCGGCATGCTGCTGTTCACGTCCGCCTGCTCTCTTCTGCCGGATGAAGAGGAAGAGGAAGTATTGCCGACCATCACACCGCCTTCGGTATCGAAGAAGCCGGAATATGAAGTGGTTCGGAAGGATATGATTGTGCCTGTCTCCATGACGGGCAAATTGATGTCTGATCAGGAAGATATCCTGTTCTTCACGCTGGACAACAAGCCGATCAAGAATATTTATGTCAAGAACGGCGACTCGGTCAAAAAAGGCCAGGTCATCGCGGAGCTTGACGTGGATGATATGAAGAGGGATCTTCGCCAGAAGCGTTTGCAGCTGCGGGCCGAAGAAGTGAAGATGAAGGAAACGCTGCGCAAAAAAGATGAGATGGATCCGGTCGAATTCGAGGAAGCGCAGATTTTGTTCGAACAGAAGCAGCAGGAGCTTACCGATCTGCAGACAGATATTGATAAGGCGACGCTCACCTCTCCGTTCACGGGCACGATCGTATCGTTGACGGCGAAGAAGGGCGCGATGTCGAAGAAATACGATCCGGTGGCGATTGTCGCGGATACGACCCGGTTAACCGTAGCCGCTCAGCCATCGAAGGACGATCTGAAGCGCATCACTCCGGGGATGGAAGCCGAGGTCAGCATTAACTCGGTTGACGGCGTCATTAAGGGCAAGGTCAAGGCGCTTCCGCAACCATCGAATGATAATAATGGGGGCGGCCAGGGCGAGCCGCCGGAGCAGGACCGGATTGACAAGTACATGACAATCGAGGTGGAGAAGCTGCCGAAGGGAGTAACCCGAGGCATGATGCTTAGCGTCTCCGTCGTGACGAACAAGATTAAGGACGCTATCGTCATACCACCTTCTGCCTTGCGCACGATCGGTTCTCGCACCTATGTCCAGGTCGCCGACGAGAACGGCAGCAAGCGGGAAGTTGATGTCGAGGTTGGAGTGCAGAAGCCGACCGAGATTCAAATAATAGCCGGACTTGAACCGGGGCAGAAAGTAGTGGGCCGATAATATGGGAATTCCGTTACTGCGTTTTTTGTTCCGTAAAATGTGGAATACCCGCTGGCTGACGGTGAGCACGTTGGTAGGGCTCATCGTCGCGGTCTCTTTTACGGTCAGCATCCCGATGTACTCCGACGGGGCGTTAAAGCGTGTCGTAACGAAGACGCTGCAGGAGAACGGCGGTGGATTGCCGGCGGGTTCGTTGTTGATGAGATATCAAGGCTCGAGCGGAGCGAAGGTTGATCCGAACGCGCTGCAGGAGGTTGACCGGTATATCCGGGAGGACGTGAAGGAGCAGATCGGATTCCCGGTTCAGGAATTCGTCAACTTACGCGTTCTCCGCACGACGGAAGTATATCCGGTCGATCCGACGAAGGTCGATGCGAGCCGGGTGCGTTCGATGATGTTAGGATCACTGTCAGACCTGGATGACAAGGTTGAATGGACGAATGGCAAGGTGTATGCAGACGGAGAGTCCGGAGGCGTCATCGAGGCGGTTATGCTCGAGGAAGCGATGTATCGGAACGACCTTCATGTCGGCGCGGAGCTGGAATATCCGATTCGTGGAGATAATCCGACGACGCTGCGCGTCAAGATCGTCGGCACCTTCAAGCCGAAGGACGAGACGAGCGCCTATTGGTTCCAGGGGCTGGAAGGATTGATGAGCTCCCTCATCGTCTCGCCGGACACCTTGAGCAAGTCGATTATGGGCGATCATAAAGTCGCTCTGCAGCAGTCAAGCTGGTATTATGCCTTTGATTTGCGCGAAGTTCAGACCAGTCACTTGTCGCCGCTGGAGCGGACGCTGAATCGTCTCGGCATCGAACTGTATCAGAAGCTGCCCGGAACACAGGTGGAGATCTCGTTCGCGAAGGTGCTGGACGAATTCCGCAGCCAGAGCATCCAATTGCAGATGATGCTATTTACGTTGGCGGCGCCGATGATCGCCATGGTGTTCTATTACATAGCGATGAATGCCAATCAGGCATTGGAGAAGCAGCAAAGCGACATTGCGGTTCTGCGGAGCCGCGGCGCCAGTACGGGGCAAATTATATTGCTCTATTTGCTGGAAGGCCTTATACTTGGGGCGGCCGCGCTTGCGATTGCGCCGCTCATAGGCTGGTTCATGGCCAAATCGATCGGATCGGCCAACGGATTCCTTGAATTCGTCAACCGCAAATCGATTCCGGTCGGATTTACGACCGACGCGGTCATCTTCGGTACGGCCGCGGTACTGATCGCGCTCATGGCCAGCGTCATTCCGGCCGTCCTGTTCGCGCGCCAGTCGATCGTCAATCTGAAGCAGAAGCTGGCCCGGAAGGACAAGAGTCCGTTCTGGCAAAAATGGTTCCTTGATGTTCTGCTGGTTGCGGCGGCTGGATATGGATATTATATGCTGAGTCAGCAGCAGCTTCTGTCATTCAAGACGGGAATGACCTCGGATCAGCTGCAAGTGCAGCCGTTCCTGTTCTTTATTCCGGCGCTTGCGATATTCGCTTGCGGACTGTTCTTTTTGCGGCTGTTTCCGCTGCTGCTGCGCCTGTTCCAATGGATTGGCGGCAAGCTGCTGCCGGTTCCGCTGTACTTGACGCTGACTCAGCTGTCCCGCTCCGCGAAATCATATTATCCGCTTATGATTTTGCTTATTCTGACGCTCGGGCTCGGCGTATATAATGCATCAGCGGCACGGACGATCGACACGAATTCAACGGAACGCACGCTGTATCAATATGGCGCCGATGTCGTCATCGAGACCGTCTGGGAAACCACGCTCGTCGTTGATCGGAAGGATCAGGGGGGCAAGCAAGGCGGTAACAATGGAGGCAATAATGGAGGAGGCGGTGCCGGAGGTCCGGGAAGCCCAGGCGGGCCTGGAGGGCAGCAGCCTCCGAAAGGGAAGACAATTCTGAACGAACCTCCGTTCGAAGTGTTCCGCAAGCTGCCGGGCGTCGAGGCGGCAGCCAGAGTGATGCAGGCGAAGGGGAATGTCGTTGTCTCCGGACGCTCTATCGGCCAGGGGATGGTCGTTGGCATCGATAATGACGAGTTCGCGAAGGTGGCCTGGTTCCGGAACGATTTGTTCCCGCAGCACCCGTTCACATATCTCGATGCACTAGGGAAGTATTATGAGGGCGCAGCCGTCATTATTCCGACCAATATCGCGAAGACGTACGAGTTGAAGCCGGGGGATGTCATTTCGATCTCCCTTCAGGATCAGATGGTGGAGTTCGTCGTCGCGGCGATACTGCCGTACTGGCCAAGTCAATATCCGGATCAGACGCCATTTTTTATTACGAATCTGGAATATATTTATGATCAGGTGCCTGTCATGAAATATGATGTATGGCTGAAGATGAAGGAGAAAGCGCCGGTTGGACCGGCAATCGAAGAGCTTCAGAAAGCAAACATCGATATTGTCACCTACACGGACGTGCGAAGCGAACTGGCGAAACAGAGCAAGCATCCGACCCGTGGAGGCATCTTCGGCATCCTGAGCATGGGCTTCCTGATTTCGGTCATTATTTCGCTTATCGGGTACTTGCTGTACTGGTTCTTCAACTTATCGAGCCGTGTCGTGCAGTTCGGGATTTTGCGGGCGATGGGTCTGTCGCGCCGGCAGCTGACAGGGATGCTGCTCCTGGAGCAAATCTTCACAGCGGGCTTATCGATCGGTATCGGCATTTTGCTCGGCAAGCTGGCCAGCCGCCTGTTCCTTCCGTTCCTGCAATCTGCTGAAAATGCGAAGATGCAGGTTCCACCGTTCCGAATCATTTTCGATGCGAAAGATACGATGCAGCTGTATGTCGTAGTCGGCGTCATGATGCTGACGGGCGCGACGCTGCTGTTCATGCAGATTCGCCGCCTGCGGGTGCATCAAGCCGTGAAGATGGGAGAGGAGCGTTAAGCGATGATTCATTGTGAAGGCCTTGTCAAAATATACAAGACAGACGATATTGAAGTCGTGGCCCTGCAAGGCTTGAACTTGACCGTCAAGCAAGGAGAACTGATGGCGATCATCGGGAACAGCGGCAGCGGCAAATCGACATTGCTAAATACGTTGGGCGGCTTGGACCGCCCCTCTGCCGGCACCGTGCGGGTCGGCAAATGGGATCTGCTGAAGATAACCGATGAGCAGCTGGTCGAATACAAGCGGGATACGGTCGGATTTATATGGCAGAACAATGCCAGGAACCTGCTTCCTTATTTGACCGCTCTCGAAAATGTGGAAGTGCCGATGATGCTCGGAGGGAAGATGGACCGCGCCTATGCGAAAGAGCTGCTGGAGGCGGTCGGCCTGGGCCATCGGATGAACAACAAGCTGCACCAGCTCTCTGGTGGGGAGCAGCAGCGGGTAGCCATCGCCATCTCACTGGCCAATCGTCCCCAATTACTATTAGCGGATGAACCGACAGGGTCGGTAGATACGCAGACTTCCGATATGATCATGGATATTTTCCGGCGCATGAACCGGGAGATGGGGGTCACGGTTGTCATTGTCACCCACGATCTGACGCTGGCGGGCAAGGTCGATCGGGTCGTCGCGATTCGCGACGGCTTGACGAGCACCGAGTTCATTAAGCGGAATCCGAATCTGGATGAGGGTGAGGATCAAGGGTTTGCAGGGCAAGGACTTCAGGATCATCATGAAGCGTATGTCGTTGTCGACCGCGTCGGACGCCTGCAGGTGCCGAAGGAGTACCTGGAGGCTCTCCACATTACAGATAAGGCATCTATGGAAATAGACGGAGATAAAATTATTATCCGCACACCGAAAGAGTTGGAGGGGTAACCAGTGGGTTCAAAAAAATGGGTACGAAAGCTGTTATTGGCGACCATGGCCATTGCGATGATAATTCCCATGCTGGCAGCTTGTACGAAGACAGATGAAGTTAAGCCAGGCCAGGAGCGCGTGCTGCGCATCGGTGTCCTGTACGGCGGGAATGACGACACTTATTTCCGTTCTCAGTATACCGACGTGTTCGAATTTTCGAAGCAAGGGGCCATTAACATTGAGATCGTCCCCGCTGTGGATCAGTCCGATCGATGGGGATCGAACGGAGAATATAAACAGCCTGATTATGTAGAGGCGTTCAAGAAGATTATGACTGGAGCCAACCCGGTGGATGTCGTCGTCATTGATGCTTCACAATACCAGGCACTTGTGCGGGACGGCTTGCTCAAGCAGATCGATCCGCTCCTTCAGCAGGATAAAATCGATACGAACGACTTCGTGCCGACGGTGATCGACGGGTTGAAGGCGATGGGTGACAATAACTTGTACGGCGTGGCCCCTACATTTACCTCTGAGGCTTTATTCTATAATCGGACGTTATTCAATGAAGCAGGGGTCGAACCGCCGACGGACAACATGACATGGGATCAAGTGTTCGATAAAGCGAAGCTCGTATCCAAGGGGGAAGGCCAAGATCGTGTCTATGGCTTCTCCTTCAATCATTATTTCGGCAGTGATCCGTACTGGGATATGATAAATACGTATGTTACCCCGCTTAATCTTCGGATGATTGATGATAAGGCGGATTATATGACAGTCAATAGTCCACAGTGGGAGAAAGTATGGACAACAATCTCCAAACTGGTCGCTGAAAAGATAATTCCGGGTCCTAACGCGGAAATGCCGGAGTCCCCGGAAGGTCAATTCAATCCGTTCCAGTATGACAACTTCCTGTCCGGGCGAACGGCGATGGTGCTCGGCGATTATTCGTTCATCAATTCCGATCTGTCGGATGCGATGAAAAACGCGGATAAAATCAAAGGCTTCACGAAATTCGATTGGGATGTCGTGACGTTCCCTTCCCATCCGGAAGCTCCGGGCATTTCCGGCTCCGTCTACTTAAGAGAAATTTTTGCCGTCAATCAGAAGGCGGGGAATCCGGACGATGCTTGGGATTTCGTCAAGTTCGTCTCAAGCGATGAATGGGCGAAGCTCCGCTCCCGCAGCAGCTATGAACTGGTAGCGCGCCAGAAGTATATCCAGCCTAAGGATGGGATCAACTTTAATATTTCCGCATTCTACACCATGAAGCCAACTCCGCCTATCACGCAAAAAGAGGAAGAATTGTTCTCAAAGTATAGTTTATATGAGTTGAACGAAATCGGGCGCAACTTGTTCCAGGAGGTTATGGACAACAAGAAGGGCATAAGCGATGCGTTGAAGGAATGGGAGACGAAGGGCAACCAGGTCTTGAAAAAGAAACAGGCCAGCCCCGTCTACAGTAAATAAATAACTTCATAAGGACCGGCATGCCTGCAAAGGCATCGCCGGTCTTTTCAAGTTGCGGCAGCTCTACCGCCTACCACCGCTGCGGCTTCAGCTGTCGTCTCTGCTACCGGCCCTGTACCATCCACCGCTTTTGCACCGTCCGCCACGGCTGCTACCGCCCTTGCGCCGTCCACCACAGTTGCCCCATCCCGCCGCTGCTACTGCCCTGCGCCGTCCACCGCCGCAGCCCCATCCCGCCGCTGCGCCGTCCACCCAACACGGCTGCATGATTGTCGAGCATATCGAACACAATAGTACCGACTGATGAAGAAAGGAGCCAGGATGGCAATGCATTGGATTTATTGGGGGAAGCTGTACAATACCAAGTTCCAGGCCCGCTGCCTGCAGGAACGGCTGGAGCAGGATGCATGGATATATGGATATGACACGCCATATGAGGTTGAGGTCTTCCGCTCCCGCAAAGGAAAATACGGAGTCCGCTTCGTCCTCTGAAGCGGGACGGGAAGAAAATATCATTTTTTTATACATTTTTCTTGACTGTTCATGTACTGATATAGTATAGTAATACTTGTCGCTACGAAAGCAAGGCCAATGTACAATGTCGCGGGGTGGAGCAGTCCGGTAGCTCGTCGGGCTCATAACCCGAAGGTCGTAGGTTCAAATCCTGCCCCCGCAACCAATATTTTTTCAATAAAGCAATGGCGTAGGGGCCCTTAGCTCAGTTGGTCAGAGCGGTCGGCTCATAACCGATTGGTCGTGGGTTCGAGTCCCTCAGGGCCCACCAAAACCGTTGTTTTCAAAGATTCATAGTGTTCGCGCACTGTATGTGCCGGGGTGGCGGAATTGGCAGACGCACAGGACTTAAAATCCTGCGGTAGGTGACTACCGTACCGGTTCGATCCCGGTCCTCGGCACCATTAATTGAAATGCCTGTACATAGAGAGTTCTGGATGACAGCGGTCATTAGCAGAGCTTTTTTTATTTTCATCCGTATGGATTTAGAAGCTGTCTTACACTATCATATCGCGTGAATAATATTAGGGAAGAGGAGGAAGCGGCTGTGGGGATTCAAATTCAAGAGGATTGGGCAGCATTGCTGCATGACGAGATTAGGCAGCCTTATTTCAAGGAGCTATGGGGATGGCTGAAGCAGGAATATGAGCGTACGGTGGTATATCCGCCATTTGATCTTATCTTCTCGGCACTCCATTATACTTCTTATGCGGACACGAAAGTGGTCATCGTGGGACAAGACCCGTACCATGGACCTGGACAGGCGCATGGACTAAGCTTCTCCGTGCAGCCGGGCGTACGCATTCCACCCTCGCTCGTGAACATGCTGAAGGAGAGTGCGAGCGATATCGGCACGACGATGCCGCAGCATGGCTGTCTCATACCTTGGGCGAAGCAGGGTGTGCTGATGCTGAATACAGTGCTGACCGTGCGCCAGGGGCAAGCGGCATCCCATCGCGGCATGGGGTGGGAGCAATTCACCGATCGCATTATTCAGCTGTTGAATGAGCGGGAACAGCCGCTTGTGTTCGTGCTGTGGGGATCATTCGCCCAGGCGAAGCAATCCATGATCGACACGAGACGGCATGGAATCGTCAAAGGTCCGCATCCGAGTCCGCTGTCGGCACACCGCGGTTTTTTTGGCAGCCGCCCGTTCTCGCAAGTCAATGAATGGCTGCGTTCACGCGGAGAAACCGAGATCAATTGGCAGCTTCCTCCGGTTGCGGATATTCCAGCAGAGGATTTGCCGCAGATCGGATAAAACGTCGGGCTTATACGGAAGCCCTCTGCCCGCAACAGATGCGAATCCAGCGGAGAGAGAGGCATTCCCGCCAGGGCTTACCGGCTGGAGCAGGAACATGGAAGCAACTAACGGGGCAGGGATTCATAATTTGTTGACAAGAGCCCTGCCCGATGATATACTATATCTATCGATGTGTTCTGATAGCTCAGTAGGGAGAGCACCATCTTGACAGGGTGGGGGTCGGCGGTTCGAGCCCGTCTCAGAACACCATACTATTACCAATGATGTCCTTGAATATTCAAGGGCTTTTTTATATTTTTAACCTCTTAGTTGATGCAGGTCTCCCGCCAATGTTTAGAAGCCGTGATGTTATAAGTACCTCTTCCTCTTAACCTTAGTATCCCAACAGTTCAGGGACACGAAGTAGTCCCTCTGTCTCTTATGGTCAGTATCCCCACTACGCAGGAAAGGTGAATTGTTGGGCGCCTGGTGGTCTAGGGATTCATGGTAGGTCTGGGAACCTGACTCATTGGGAGAACGGTCGTAAGCACCCAGCATACCCAACACACCCAACGCAACAGATCACTTGACCACCAGAGTGATGTAAATCATGCGAAAAGATCACGGGATGCGATAGGCATGATCAGCTGGCTAAGCGAAGGGGAGAATACGTTAGAGGATGGGAGCGGCATCCTAGATGGTGACGCGAAGGAAGAGGTGCTTGGACGGACATTAGGTATTTGGCAGGGTGAATGGAACGGGGAGATATCAGGGCGATTAGGTTTAAAAGAATAGGGTTCAGGAGAAAATGCCAATAGTGATTTCCAAGTTGCGGAGCATTCGGAGGTAGTACGGATGAATAATCGCATGCAGTGGCTGGTCTTTATGGCTGCGCTGTTGAGTGTCCTATTGGTTGCTGTCGGCTGTACCGCCTGGGCTCGCGGTGCGGCTCCTCTGCCACAGCCGGATCGTCTTGGGCCGTCAACTCCCGTCATTCAACAGGATGTGTACGGAACAGGCGTCCGGACTCGTGTATATTCGCCTTAACCGAGAGCCTGACAGAAGGCCTTGTTCCGGTCCAGAAGTCCACATTCTGGGTCAGGAACAAGGCCGTTATTGTGATGATTAGGGCTTGGCGATGGCGCCGCCCTGCTCTTCTTCACGGGCTTGATCGGTATCAAGGAATGTCGTCTCCTCTTCCCATCTGCGGGAATAGGCCTTCTTGGTGACGAACAGACATAACCAAATTGTAAGAATGAAGAAAATGACCGATACAATAATGGTGACCATTATTGAATTCAATGCGTTCCCTCCTTCGAATCACTGTGAGATAGATCACAATTAACTATACATGAAATCTAATTTTTTGTATAATGATATCTTATCTAAAACCGAAAAATTGTGCATAAATTTGACAATTGGTTGACAAGTGAGGAAGGTGTAACCATGGCAGCAGAAGTGATTGAAGTAAAAACCGAAGGACAGCTTCAGCAATGTTTGGAAATTCGCATGGAAGTCTTTGTGGAAGAGCAGAAAGTGCCTCTGGAAGAAGAGATTGATGAGCTGGATCACCTGGATGCGGAAAGCAATCATATCCTCATAACGGTAGACGGACTAGTCGCGGCGACCGGGCGGATTAAATGGCTGGATGAGACGACAGCGAAAATGCAGCGCATCGCTGTATTGAAGTCATTCCGCGGGAGCGGGATCGGCCGATCACTCATGGTTGCGCTGGAGCAGCTTGCCTGTTCCATGGGAGCGGAGAAGAGTGTATTGGACGGGCAGTGTCAGGCGGAAGGATTTTATCATTCTCTTGGCTATACGACCGTGTCGGAAGAGCCGTTCTACGATGCAGGCATTCTGCATGTCCGCATGGAGAAGAAGTTGTAATATTCCCCAGGTCTCCGGGCAAGCTAAGATGGTCTGCTTGATGCAGAACATCTTCTTCAGGAGGCGCAGCGAATGGACAATCGAGAGACGATCGTAGCGGTGCAAAAGAACGGGGATGGCGATTTGACCGCATTCCAGACAAGCACAGGAAGACAGCTGTCCTACGAACAAGCTCTGAATGAGGTTCAGGCGGGGAACATTGCCGGGGTCAATGTCTTCAAAGGCAGAGACGGAGGGATGTATCTGCGCGGCGACGCAGATGGAGACCCGACCAATAACTTGGATAATCTGCCACTGTTCTGACAGGAGGACGGTACGGCCATAGAACACCGGCAAGCGGTGCGCGTTAGCGCTGCTTGCCGGTGTTGTGTCTATTACAGAATCTCTATCTGTTCCTGCTGTGGCACGAATCTCATTCGCCCCGTCTTGCCTTCGAAGGTATCCCGCTCATCTCCATAATGCATCAGCCACAGTCTTTCCTGTATGAAATCCGGCAAGGTGAGCAGATCGTCAAGTCCCGCATGCACCTCCGCTTTGCCGCGCAGCTGGCAATCGTGGAAGATGGTCGTCACGCCTTGCTCCTCAACGAGCCAACGGAGCAGCTCGGGCTCGAACTGCATATCCGCGCTATAAAAAAACGTATCATTGAACAGAAAGGAGAAGCTTCGTTTCCCGGGAATATGCGGGGTCTCCAGCAGCTTCACCTTCAGACCGGACAGCGGCTCTGATATCTGGCCAGGTTCTATCGGGTGAACCTCGAAGGCATCGTCCAGGCAAGTCAAGCCCTCTTGCGTCAGCCCGCCCTTGAGCGTATGCTCCCAGAGCGGGGCAACGAGCGGAGCGGCGATGAACAGCTTCGGCTTGCGATGGTACCGGAATTTCATCTGGAAGGCGTATTCCTCCAGCCCGCCCACGTGATCGCCATGAATATGGCTGATGAGGACACCGTCCAATTCATCGAAGGATATGCCCATTTGGTATAGAGCTTGCGGCGCGGTGATACCGCAATCCGCCAGGAGCTTGTTGTTTTTCGTATATATTAACGCATTATTATTGAAATATTTTTTGGCAAAGGCACTTCCTGTGCCAATCATTTGTATGCGAAGTGTCATCCAATCCCTCCGTAACCGTCTGTCCCCAAATTGTCAGCATGATTTTGCTTTTACTCTAACACCTGCTTCCCGAATTCACAAGTCAGCAGGCGGGCAGCGGGAGAGAAAGCGGGAACGGGGGGGGCCTGAAAAACACCGGATTCGAAAGATTTTTTTCGCAACTCTCCATGCTCAGCCGAGTATAACTTAACAACAAAGCAGTTGGAGGTATCGCGATGAAATGCAGAAGAAGAATCGCAGCACTGGCTCTGCTCGGTACCATCTTGAGCGGAACGTTCGCAACGGTACAAGTCTCGGCGCAAGAGGCAGAATCGGCGGCTACAGTAGGAGAAAAAGTGCAGGTCGTGGTCAATGGAAGCACGATCCAGGACGGAGGGCTTATGGTTGATGGACGAGCGTTTTTGTCCGTACGCCAATTGAGTGACGCGTTGCAGGCATTCGTCACTTGGGATGAGGCCAATAAAAAAGTCATTATCGAGAAGCCTAACGTAGATATCCTTTTATCCAAAGACAACACCGCGTTCGGTAAAGTTCAGACGGGCAAAACTTCGTTTTCCATATTTGCGCAAGTTGATAATTTTCCTTCTTCCTTAGAGGCTGTCAAATTAACGATTACTGACCCGAAAGGGAATGCGACACTTATTCAGCAGTTCAGCGTCGAGGAGAAAAAAGATGACCCTCTCTGGCTGCGTACGGACGAATTCAAGTACGATTTCAAGTCGAAGGGCGACTACCTAATTTCTTGCTATCTCAAGCAAAAGGATGGGGAATTTATTCTGGTGTCGCAGAAGAAATTGCCGGCCATCTGATCGCGTTCATCCCATCCTTTTCAGCAATATGTGAACCTATGAACGGATCATCCGCGCCTACATACTTAGATATCGCTCCTGCTTCGTTGACCTGCTCTTCAGAAAGTGGTACGATACGGAAGTGTAACCAACACATTACCTGAAAATAAAGGAGATTCACGCATGAGCGAACATCAACATACTCATGACCATGACTGCGGCTGCGGACATGATCACGAACATGACGAATTGGTCGTCACACTGGTAGATGAAGAGGGCAATGAGATCGATATGGCTCTCGTTGAGACGTTCAATGTAGGCGAGCAAGTATATGCTCTGTTGCTGGAACGCAACAATCCGGAAGCGGATGGCATCATTGTGCGCGTTGACGAAGAGGATGAAGATATGGTACTGAATCCGATTGAAGACGACGAGGAATGGGAGCGCGTGCAGCAGGCTTACGATCAGATGGTGGCCTCCCAGGAAGACTAATTTGAACAAGCCGCTTTGCAGCGGCCTGCCCGTTGAAGACGATGAAGCTCCGAGCGCTGGCTCGGAGCTTTTTTGCTGTGGTGTCACGTATGTCGAATTCGTTCCTATTTATTTGCGCGGATTGAAGTACATGGTCCTGCCGTTGAACAAAGTTAATTCAGCCTTCCACTTCTTGGCTAAATATTTGCACAACTCGTTGCCTTTCGACTTGTCCCCATGGGTGGCCCCTTCCGGGAGGACGACCTGGACGTGGGAACGGGGCGGATCCCCCTCCTTCGTTCCAGTGCCGAACACGATATAATGATATTGGGGAGAGGTTCCCTTCAGGTAGAACCAATGCTCTTCCTGTTCGGGCTTCGTCTCGATTGTATACGGGAACGCGGCATCGGCGTATTCCCAACCCAATTGCTCTCCGGTCAAGCTGGTCTGGTGCCGGTAACTGAGAAGCTGTTCTTTCAATTCATCCAGTGTGACGGATGGTACGGCCGATCCTTCCACAAATGTAATGAATGCGCTTTGGCTCATCCTTCCACCTCCATGCAACCTCGGATCATCCTCATCATATCATCGCGCTCCCTAGTTGGCAATATTTACATGAGGGAACGGCAATAGTTGGTCGATTCCTATACAGGACAGGCCGCCCATTGCTGGGCGGCCTGCTGCTTTAGAAGATCGCGGTTTCTTCCACGATGACTTTGACGTATTCTATATTTCGATCTTCCGGGCCTTTGACCGGCAAGCCGATGTCGACGTGGTCCCGGATGTAATCGATATTTTGCTGCGAAATGACCTCGCCCGGCAGGAGAATCGGAATTCCAGGCGGATAAACATAAATAAACTCGGCAATAATGCGTCCAGCAGACTCCTTGAATGGAACGACTTCCGTATCGGCATAGAACGCATCCCGCGGAATGAGCGAGAGCTGCGGGATCTCTGGTATTTTGACGATAAGCTCCTGTACCTCGTTTTTCTCGAAATGCGTTGCTGACAGCTCTCGCAGAGCTTCCAGCAGCGTCGCTATCGTTTCCTTGGAATCGCCTGGCGTCACGAGGCACAAAATATTATACATATCGCTGAGTTCTACTTCAAGCTGGTAATGATCCCGGAGCCAATTCTCTGTCTCGTAGCCTGTGATGCCAAGATGGCGCACATGAATGGTCAGCTTAGTCGGATCGAAGTCATAGGTCGCTTCGCCGCCAAGAATGTCTTCCCCGAAGCAGTATAAGCCCGGAATCGCGTTGATCTGCACTCTCGCTTCCTCAGCCAACTCAATGGTGCGCTCCGCGATTGCGTGGCCGTTCAGGGCCAGATTGCGGCGCGACGTATCCAGAGAAGCGAGCAGCAAGTAAGAAGTCGAAGTTGTTGTCAGCATGCTGAAAATGGTCTGGACCCGGTACGGATTGACCAGCCCGTTCTTGACATTGATGTTGAGAACCGAGCTCTGAGTCATGGAGCCTCCCAACTTGTGAACGCTGGTCGCCGCCATGTCCGCCCCCGCTTCCATTGCTGATATTGGCAGCTTCTCATGGAAGTGGATTAGGACCCCGTGCGCTTCATCAACCAGCACCGGAACGCCGTAGGAATGAGCCAGATCGACAATCTCCTTCAAATTGGCGCAAATGCCAAAATAGGTTGGATTTATGACCAGGACGGCTTTCGCATCCGGGTGCTTCTCCAGCGCGCGACGGACCGAACGGGTCGTGATGCCGTGATCGATGCCGAGATTGGCATCCCTTGCCGGCGATACGAACACCGGGCGCGCCCCGGCGAAAATGATGGCCGTCATAATCGATTTATGGATATTGCGAGGCACGATTATTTTGTCGCCAGGTGAACAGACGGACATAATCATCGTTATGATGGCCCCGCTTGTGCCCTGTACGCTGAAGTACGTATAATCTGCGCCGAAGGCATCCGCAGCCAAGGCTTGCGCTTCGGCGATGACGGCTGTCGGCTGATGCAGATCGTCCAGCGGAGCAATGTTGATCAAATCTATGGAGAAGGCATTATCTCCGAGGAAGTCCCGGAATTCGGCATCGCTGCCGGCGCCTTTTTTGTGTCCCGGAATATGAAATTGTACCGGATTCCGGGCGGCATGCTCCTTCAAAGCGGTAAAAAGAGGCGTCCGATGGTGGTTCATCGCCGTAATCACAACCTTTCTTGCTGAAAATGCAGATATGTCTGCGCACCTTGACGCAAACAAAGATAAGTTTAACAAAAACGTTTCGGAATGCAAGCAGTTTTTCGGGGATGCGGAAGAGTGTGACATTTGTCGCATTTTATTCATTTCCGTTGATAACCAATTATGTTAGGATGAACGTATACATAGGAGGGAACTGTGTCATGAAAAAACAAATGACTGTCGTCGTGCTTATGCTGATGATGGTATTTATCGGATTCGGCATCGTCATTCCGGTTCTGCCGATGATGATTACGGATGCCGGCGCGAACGAAGTGCATCTGGGGCTCATGCTCTCGCTGTACTCGCTCGTCGCCTTTATTCTGTCCCCGTTGTGGGGAGCGCTATCAGAAAAAGTAGGCAGACGCCCGATCATCCTTATCGGAACGCTTGGCTTCAGTGCCAGTTACGCGCTGTTCGGCCTTGCGGACGGCTCTTTGTGGATGATGTATGTCTCCCGCTTGCTCGGAGGCCTGTTCTCCGGCGCGGTGACGGCCGTCATCGTCGCGTATGTAGCCGACATTACGCCGCCGGAGCGGCGGACGAAGGGAATGGCGATGGTCGGTATGGCGATCGGCCTGGGCTTCACGTTCGGTCCTGCATTCGGGGGCATCATCAGCAAGATTGGACATAACGCGCCCTTTTTTGCCGCATCGGTGTTAACGCTCCTTACCTGCCTGCTCGGCTGCGTCCTGCTGCAGGAATCGCTGCCGAAGGAGAAGCGGATGCAGCCGCGCGAGGCGGCGCCTTCCCGCTGGACGGCCTTCACCGGCATGATGAAATATTTGTATGTACTGTCATTCTTCGTGACCTTTACGCTTGCAGGGCTGGAGTCCACTTTGCTCTATTTCCAGGCGGTCCGCATTCCGGGAATTACGGCCGTAGACATCGGCTTCATGTTCTTCTACTGCGGCCTCGCCGGCGCACTTGTGCAGGGCGGGATTGTGAGACGGTATATTAAGAATGGAGCGGAAAAGAAGACGATCGGCGCCGGGCTGGTCATTTCCGCCCTCGGTTTTTTCCTCCTGCTGCTGTCATCGAATATGGTGAACGCGACGATATTCCTATGCGTCTTCGGAATCGGCAATGCGCTGATCCGGCCATGCGTCATCTCTCTCATCACACAGAAGACGACGGTCAGCCAGGGAGTCGCTTCGGGCCTCAATTCATCCATGGACAGCTTCGGCCGCATCGCCGGACCGCTGCTGGCCGTGGCGATCTTCAAATGGAACGCCAATTTGCCTTATATCATTGGCGGCGTCCTGTGCCTGGCGGCCATCGGCCTGCTCGTTCGTTTTTCGGTGGCGGAACGGGCGAAGACCTCGGCCGGAACTTCCATTTAGTCCCTCCATCTTGGGCGGCTCATAGGATTGGACGCAAGGATACAATAAGGGTGATTCTCCCGCATGAAGCGTGCGGGGGAATCACCCTTTTTGGTGCGAAGACTTGTTCTGTTCACTATTGCGCGTAGTGTGTCGAAGTTGGGCTGGAGCTACGCTTCCAGCGCCAGCTTGTACAGCGGCATCAGCGTCGTCAGCGTGCTGCGGGCCAGTGCCATGAACGCTTCGCCGTTGGACAGCACCGGATCGTGGGCGGTGATGTTCCGCCCAACGAGCCATTCCGCCTGCTTGACGTCGCGGAAGCGGACAAGCATCTTCTTCAATTCCTCATCGTTGATGTCGGCGAGACGGACGTTCTCTTTTTTCATATGATCCATCGAGATGACGAAGTCAGCCGGGACAAGCGAGCGGAACCGCTTCGTGTCGTTCAGCATCATGCTCGCGATGTTGCGCTTGTTCGCCACTTCATAGATGAAGGCGAGCCAGATGAACACATGGTCATCGAACAGTCCGACCTGGAAATGGGGCAGCGACTTGTAGCCGCGCTTGTTCGGACCGATGGCGAGCCACGTATCCTTCGGCGGATTGACCGTGCGCCGGGCATGCTTCGCGATATGTAAAAACATCTCTTGGCCGCTCTGCACAGCGGCATCGCCGACAAGCTCTTCACCTATCGCTTGGAACTTGGGCTGGATATGTTCGCGGATTCCTTCCATGCGAGCTTCGAGTCCTTCGGTATGGAAGACCAGGAAGTCGGTTGCGTTAAATCCGGTAAATGTGGTCATCATTATCGTTCCTTTCGTGCCGTTGTAAGCCGATTATACCATAATCTGCTCTAACTTGAGCGGCGCGAGCAATTCGAGTCAATAACCAAGTTACCGAATCATATGATGGAGTATACGATATCGTAAGGAGGGATTGCCGTGAACCGCAGTGATGAGGTCGAATACCGGAATCTGGAGCTGCGCTTTGACCGCCGGCAAATCCAAAACCTCATTCGGGATCTGATACAGGAGGGCTACTCCTTGTATTGGAGTGAGAATGAGACATTGTTTATCGTGTCTATCCGAACGGGGCGGAAGCTGGTCAAATTGCGTTTTCAGCGCTTGCAGGATCGGTTCAAGCTGGTAGGCGATTATACGATTCGGGACGAGAAATTATCCGAGTTCATGGAGCGAATGATTGGGCATGTGCGCGGCCATGCGGTCGTGCGGCGGTGCAAGGACAGACAGGTGCTGGTCGAAAATATTATGTTCGGCGAACGGATTCGCCTCGTGGAAATATGCGGACCCGAGCAGCGTGTGCTGTACCAGAAGCGGCCTGTTATTACATTGGAGGAGATGGTGCAGGCCTTCACGTCCACGCAGGCGGAGGAACGGATGGGCGAGCTTCGGCTTGAGATTGATTATGCCCTGACGGAATTGCACGACGCGATGCGAATGAATGATGCGGAGAAGGCGGAGGAGTGCAAAAAAGGACTCGAGCTTCTGCGCCGGGAGATGATTCAGCTGGAATGGTGAGGATGCGCTGCAGCCTTCGGCGGCCGGAAACCCAATACTCCATATACACCCTCCTTCCGTAAGATTTATATGGGGCGGAATGTTGCAGGGTGTATTGCTGTGCGGTACAATAGGCGTAATGTTACGCTATATCAAATTATAGATAAAGGGTGGAAGGACCATATGACGAAGAATCAAATTGGTGTCATCGGCCTTGCCGTAATGGGCAAAAATCTGGCGCTTAATATCGAAAGCCGCGGGTTCGCCGTATCAGTCTACAACCGTTCGCGCGAGAAGACGGATGCGCTTCTGCAAGAGGCGGCAGGCAAGCAGTTGACGGGTACATATACCATTGAAGAATTCGTGAATTCCCTGGCTGTGCCGCGCAAGATTTTGATTATGGTTCAAGCGGGACAAGCTACCGATGCGACCATCGAACAGCTTCTGCCTCATCTGGATCAAGGAGATATTATTATTGACGGCGGGAATGCCCACTTCCCGGACACTCAGCGCCGCAGCAAATATTTGGAAGAAAAAGGCTTCCGCTTCATCGGAGCGGGCGTATCCGGCGGGGAAGAAGGAGCGCTGAAGGGACCTGCGATTATGCCGGGCGGCCAGGAGAGTGCTTACAAGCTCGTTGAGCCGATTCTGACCTCCATTTCGGCCAAAGTCAACGGAGATCCTTGCTGCACCTATATCGGTCCGGACGGAGCGGGCCACTATGTCAAGATGGTTCACAACGGCATCGAGTATGGCGACATGCAGCTGATCTGCGAAGCGTATCATCTGTTGACGACAGTGCTTGGCGTCGAGACGAAGGAGCTTCATTCGATCTTCACGGAATGGAACAATGGGGAGCTTGACAGCTACCTGATTGAGATTACGGCCGATATCTTCTCGAAGTATGACGAAGAGACGGGCAAGCCGATGGTGGACGTCATTCTTGACTCTGCCGGGCAAAAGGGCACGGGCAAATGGACAAGCCAAAGCGCGCTCGATCTTGGCGTGCCGCTGTCGATGATTACGGAATCGGTATTTTCCCGCTTCTTGTCCGCCTTGAAGGAAGAGCGCGTCGCCGCGAGCAAGGTACTGCAAGGTCCGGCTTCCAAGCCGTTCACAGGCGACAAGGCCGAATTTATCGAAAATGTGCGCAAGGCGCTCTATACGAGCAAGATCGTATCGTATGCACAGGGCTTCGCCCAAATGCGTGCCGCTTCCGACGAATTCGGCTGGAATCTGCGCTACGGTGATATCGCGATGATCTTCCGCGGCGGCTGCATTATCCGCTCCCGCTTCCTGCATAACATCAAGGAAGCGTATGACCGGGATCCAGAGCTGAAAAATCTGCTGCTTGATCCGTATTTCAAAAATATTGTGGAAAGCTATCAGGATGCTTGGCGCCAAGTGGTTGCCGCGGCAGTCGCTTACGGCGTGCCGGTGCCGGGCTTCGCGAGCGCGCTCGCTTACTTCGACAGCTACCGCACAGAGCGGCTGCCTGCGAATCTGCTTCAAGCCCAGCGCGATTACTTCGGCGCCCATACGTTCAAGCGCGTCGATAAGGAAGGCACCTTCCATTATAACTGGTTGTCCGAATAAGGCATCATAACGCCGGGCCCAAGCGGGCCCGGCGTTATTTACAGATTGCCGTCCTGGTCCAGAAGCCCGTATGTTGCTTCGGACAAATATTGGCGAATATGTTCCGATTTCTCGCTGAAGCTTACACCGCGAATGAGAAGCAGCGAAATTTCAGCGAAATAGCGGAAGTTTTGCAGAATCCGTTCCGGACCGAGACGGGCCCATGCTTCGTCCTTCTCGGTAAGCTTGCTTTTGACGAAATTCAATACCCACACGATGTCTTCTCTGCACAGCGGATGTTGCGTGTCCATAATTCGGGCCATACGGGCGGATACGCTGCGCTGTGCGGAATGGGAATCCGGGGAGGGCAAGGTGGACATGCCGATTCACTCCTAGGGGCCTCATCGATTGCCGATGATGCTTGTACCTTTCTAGTAGGCAAGCTGCATTGCACCGGCTCAAGGCGCACAACATTCTTATAATCATCATCTTTATGTCGAAGGCGGTGATTTTATACATGGCGCCATTGTCGAACGGAAGACACGTATGCTATCATATGGGAAGTTTACGCCAGCAGGACGGGGGATAGCAGCATGAGCAATCGATCGATTGTACTTATCGGATTTATGGGAACAGGCAAATCAACCGTCGGTGCACGGTTGGCCGAGCAGTTGAAGCTTCGCTTCTGCGATTTGGACGAGGAAATTGTCAGCCGGACAGGACAGTCGATTCCCGATATTTTCGCGGAGCGGGGGGAGGCTTATTTCCGGGAACAGGAGGGACGCATTCTCTCTCTGCTGCTGGAAGAAGAAGCTCCTAAGATTATCGCAACCGGGGGCGGGGCCGTCTTGAAGGAAGAGAACCGGAAGCGCATGAAGGAGCAGGCGACTGTGGTTCATCTGACAGCAGAGGAGGCGACGATCGTGGAGCGGGTCCGCCAGGACCGGAACCGTCCGCTGCTGCAGGGCGATGTGGAGGAGCGGGTTCGCCGCTTGATGGCGGAGCGCCGCGGGCTGTACGACTTCGCTCATCTATGCGTGCCGACGGACAGCGAATCCGTGGAACAATTGTGCGCCCGAATCCTCGCCCATATGGAACGGAATTAGTCCTCGGACTCCAGTTCGGCCCAGGAGAGCATGCCGCCTTCCAGGTTCACGGCATTGTCCCTGCCAAGGTGCTGCAAATATTCGCATACGCGCTCGCTGCGGTAGCCGCTGCGGCAGATGAAGATGGTCTCTTCTGCCTGATCGATCTCTTGAAGCCGTTCCGGAATCTCGTTCATCGGAATATGCTTGGCGCCGGGAATCATGCCTAGGGCAACTTCCTCATCCTCGCGCACATCGATCATGTTTAACACTTCGCCGCGGTGCAGCCGGTTCCTCAGCTCTGCGGCTCCGATCGTCTTGATGGGTGTCATTCGGGAACAAGCATCCTTTCTCAATGGGAATGATTGAGTCGTCTTGGCTATAAGAAGCCTGCGCTCAGTGAATATATTCAATATTATACGTTTAAATTTAAAGGAGTGGAAGCGCATGGACGTTATCGTAAGGCCGACATCCCGGCTGCAAGGTGAAATTCAGGCATTGTCATCCAAAAATTACACGACCCGGTATTTGCTTGCCGCCGGATTGGCGCAAGGGACGAGCACGATTTACTATCCGGCCCACAGTGAAGATAGCGATGCCATGCGCCGCTGTCTGCGCGATCTTGGCGCGGTGCTGGAGGAGGACGACGAGAAGCTGGTCATTACGGGCTTCGGACGCCGTCCGCAGTTGGCGAATCTGGAACGTGAACTGAATGTGGGCAATGCGGGAGCGGTGCTGCGGTTTTTGATGGCCGTTGCCGCGCTCCTGCCGGAGGTGAACTTCATCAATGCCTATCCGGACTCGCTAGGGAAGCGGCCGCATGACGATCTGATTGCGGCGCTCACGCAGATGGGGGTGGAAGTGTCGCATCGGGAAGGCAAGCTGCCGATCACGATTCGGGGTGGCGAGCCGAAGGGCGGACATATCCGCGTATCGGGAAGCGTCAGCTCCCAGTTCCTTAGCGCCTTGCTCTTTCTCACTCCGCTTTTGGGCGAGGACAGTGTCATCGAGGTCGTGGACGATCTCAAGTCCAAGGTTGTCGTCGGCCAGACACTGGAAGTGCTGGCTCAGGCCGGCATTCGCATTGAAGCTCGCGAAGATCTGATGTATTTCCGGGTGCCGGGCAACCAAAGCTATGAAGCGAAGACTTATGTCGTGCAAGGGGATTATCCAGGCTCGGCCGCGGTTCTGGCGGCGGCGGCCGTCGTTCCTTCCGACATCGTCGTCAAAGGCTTGACCGAGGACAGCAAGCAGGGAGAACGCGCGATTGTTGACGTGCTGCGCATGATGGACGTGCCGCTGGAGCATACGGACTCGACGGTTCGCATCCAAGGAGGCGCTCCGCTGAAGGCAGTGGAGTTCGACGGAGACGCGGCGACCGATGCCGTGCTCGCGATGGTGGCGGCGGCCGTCTTCGCCGATGGAACTTCGCGCTTCTACAATGTAGAGAACTTGCGGTACAAGGAATGCGACCGCATCACCGATTATGTGGCCGAGCTGCGAAAGGCCGGCGCGGATGTGGAGGAGCGGCAGGCGGAGATTATCGTGCACGGGAAGCCGCAAGGCGTAGCCGGCGGAGTCGAGATCAACGCGCATTACGATCACCGGGTCATTATGGCGCTTACGGTGGTCGGGCTGCGTGCGCAGCAGCCGATTCGTATTCGCGATGCCCATCATGTCGCCAAATCGTACCCTCAATATTTTGACCATTTGCAAGCGTTGGGCGCGCAGGTGGAATGGGTGGAAGCATAACCTATTTACAAGGTGATGACATTGGAAGGAGTGAATGCAAATGAGCTATGAGCACCCGCCCCAGGAAGAAATCCGCAAGCTGCTGAACGAGAGCAGCACAATAGCTGTTGTCGGCTTGTCCGATGACCCGACGCGAGTATCTTATATGGTCGCGGAAGCGATGCAGAAGAAAGGCTATCGCATTATTCCCGTTAACCCGAAGGCGGAACAGATTCTTGGCGAGGCTTGCTATCCCTCTCTGAAGGACGTACCGGTTCCGATCGATATCGTGAACGTATTCCGCCGCAGCGAATATTGCGCGGATGTGGCGCGAGAGGCGGCGGAGGTCAAGGCGAAGGCCATATGGCTGCAGCAGGGGATTGTCAATGAAGAAGCGGCCCGTATCGCTGCGGACAGCGGCATGTTCTGCGTCATGGACTTGTGCATCAAAGTGCTGGATTCGATTCTGCTCCCGCATGGGAAGATCGAATCATAGCAGATTCCGGAGCAGCGCGCCGGGGGATCTCGTCTCATGACGAACGAGAACTCCCGGCTTCCGCCTTTATTGAGGCTGTTCAAAAAGCAGATGCTTCGAATTCTTCAGGCTGGTGGAAAATTCCCATAGACTTCTCAACGGCCTGATTTTACGGGTTCCAGGAAGACCTCGTCGGATCCTAGGGGCATCATCGCCTTCAGGAAGCATCATCGCCTTTTGGAGGCATCGTTGCCTCCCGGGGATTGAACGTGTGGAGGTAATTTGCTGCTATTTTACAGGAATTTCGGCTCAATAAGTCTACATCCCGAGGAATTGCTGCAAATCTACATCTTTTTAGGCCCTTTTGCTTTAAGCCGAAGCGAAACGGGTGAAATTCCTGCAGATTTGCAGCATTCCCTTTCTGGTAAAGGCGTTCATATCGAATTGCTGTATTTGCGCAGGATTTCGCTTATCGAATAGGTGTAGAAATCGTGCAGTTTTGCAGATTTCGCTTACCGAATTGGCGTGTCTGGAGAAATCGTGCAGTTTTCCGGATTTCGCCTACGGGATAGACGTGTCTAGGGAAATGGTGCAGTTTTGAGGCCGTTGGAAAACCCCTGTTTTTTACGAAGGGGTGGAGATTGTCCACTTTCCTACTCAAAACTTGGCACCCATAGCGTTTTAAATCGATTTTTTCTACGGAGAGACGAGATCCACCACACAAAAAATGAAGTTCTACAAAATCCTTTGGACTTTCTCAACAGCCTGAATTCATGCAGCCTTCCCGTGCCGAAAAACGTCCTTTTTGAGCACGTACTTTATTTTATTTTGACAAAGCTCCGCGAAGCCCTTACCATTCTTGGTAGAAGGAGAGGATGTCCTTGAATCAGTTAGGGATTCTTCAGCAGTTATCGCGAGCGCTCATGCAGCCGCTTATCGCGCTGCCGGCAGCGGCGCTGGCGCTGGCGTTCGGCCATCTTCTGGCGGGTGCGGGCTTGCAGGATACGGCCGCCCTGTTCGAGCTGACAGGCCGGACGATTTTTTATGTGCTCCCCTACATTTTCGCGGTCGGGGTTGCGCTTGGCTTGGCGAATAATGCTGGAGTCGCCGCTTTGTCGGCGCTGCTCGGCATCTTTATTTTCCGCCAGCTGCTGAATCAATGGAGCGGATCGGCTTTCGAGCCGACCGTATTGAACGGCATCATCTTCGGGATATTGGCGGGACTCGTTCATCAACGCTTCAAGGATGTGCGTTTTCCCGAATATTTGCAATTTTTTGGAGGCCAGCGATTTGCGGTGCTCCTTACGACCCTGTGCTCGATCGCTCTTTCCTGGGTGATGATTATGCTGGCTCCCTTCATGCAGCAGGGCATACAGTTTTTGGGGCAGGAAATATTGGCCATGGGCGGATTCGGCGTCTTTTTGTACGGCGTTCTGCATCGGGTGCTGGTCGCTTTTGGGCTGCATCATCTCCTGAATAACCTGTACTGGTTCCAGGTAGGTACATTTACCGATGCCGAAGGAATGACGTACAGCGGCGATTTGCCGCGCTTTTTTGCAGGAGATCCGGCGGCGGGCGTATTCATGGCCGGGCTGTATCCGATTATGATGTTCGCGCTGCCGGCCGTGGCGCTGGCCATTGTGCATGAATCGCGGGAGGACCTTCGTCCCAAAGTGCGCAAGACGTACATGACGGCGGCCTTGGTCTCGCTGCTGACGGGAATTACCGAGCCGATTGAGTTCGCGTTCCTGTTCGCGGCGCCGTACCTGTTCATTGTCCATGCGCTGTTGAGCGGGGCCGCGATGTGGATTACGGCCGAACTTGGCGTTCGGCACGGCTTCTCGTTCTCGGCTGGAGCGATAGACTATATCGTCAATTTCCACCAGTCGAAGGGAGCGCTGTGGATTATCCCTATCGGCATCGCGTTCGCGCTCATCTACTATGTCGTATTCCGCTTCGCTATCCAGAAGTTCCAGATCCCGACCCCTGGCCGGGTGGAAGGATCATTGCTCGACGATATGGCGAGCGATCTTCTGCATCGGGTGCCGCTCATTATACAGGCGCTCGGCGGCAAGGATAATATTGCCGACATTCAGGCCTGCATTACCCGGCTGAGGCTTCGCGTCAACAATGACAAGCTGGTCGATCGTCATACGCTTCGCAAGCTTGGAGCCGCGGGCGTCATTCGTCTGGGCGGGGGGCATTTGCAGGTCGTCTTCGGCACCTACTCGGAGCTGATCAAGGATGAGATGGTCAAGCGGCTGCAGCGCAACTCGAAGCAAGTCTGGTTTGTCGCTCCGGTGCAAGGGAAAATGATCCCGATTGAAGAGGTGCCGGACCGCATTTTCGCACAAAAGCTTGTCGGACAAGGAGTCGCATTCTTGCCTGACAAAGGCGAGCTCGTCTCGCCCGTACATGGCCGAGTGCGCCATGTCTACCCTACTATGCACGCGCTAGGCATCGAGACGCCGGAAGGGTTGGAAGTCCTCCTTCACATCGGAATCGAGACGTCATCGTTGAATGGCGCCGGTTTTCAGGCAGTTGTACAGGAAGGTGATGAAGTGAGACCAGGACAGCTTATGATTAAATTCGACTACAATGAAGTGAAAAAGCGCTGCGCATCGCTGGCCACTCCGATGGTCATTACGAATTCGGATGCGGTCGCTTCCTGGAGCTTCGCGCCGTTCGCGGCGGTTAAGCGGGGACAGACTTCCGTCATGTCGGTCGTCCTGAAGGAGCATGCTAACGGAGGTGGCAGACGATGACGCAGAAGGTGCAGGGAATCGGGGCTTCCAGCGGAATCGCCATCGGCAAGGCGTTCGTGCTTCCTACATGGGAATGGGACGTGCCGGAGGAGAAGATGGATCCGTCCGATCTGGCCCGCGAATTCGAGCGGTTGTACGAAGGCATCCGTTCGTCGAAGGATGAGATCGAGTTCATTAAGAGCGAGATTCGCGAAATGGTCGGGAATGAAGAGTCCTCGATATTTGACGCGCATCTGGCCATATTGGACGATCCGATTTTTATGAATGAGATTCAAGGCATTATCCAGCGGCAGTATAAGGCGGCGGAAGTGGCGGTGAAGGAGGCTATCGATCACTTCGTCACGATGTTCGACTTGCTGGACGATGAGTATATGAAGGAACGGGCCCTGGATATTAAGGATGTCGGCAACCGTCTGCTCAAGCATTTGCTGGGCGCGCCGGAGATTACGCTGCCGACCGATACGCAGCCATATATTCTGGTCGCGAAGGAGCTATCGCCGTCACAGCTTGTCCATTTGAATCCGAAAAATGTGCTCGGCATCGTCATGCTGATGGGGGGGAAGACGTCCCATTCGGCGATTATGGCTCGGGCGCTCGGCATTCCGCTCGTTCTCGGACTGGAGGGGAAAATCACAAGACCTGTCCAGACCGGCGATCTGGTCATCGTGGACGGGGAGCACGGCATGGTCTATATCGAGCCGCCGGAGCAGGTCGTGAAGCAGTACGTAGCCCGGCACGAAGCGTATGCACGGGAGATGGACGAGCTGATGAAGCTGGTCAAGCTTCCTGCCGTCACTCAAGATGGCCTGACGATCAGCTTGTCGGCCAACATAAGCTCCACGCGCGAGCTGGAGATTGCAGATCAGAACGGGGCGGAGGGCGTCGGGCTGTTCCGGACCGAATTCATGTATATGGATCGTTCCTACCCGCCGTCCGAAGCGGAGCAATTGACGGTCTACCGGGATGCAGCCGAGCATTACAAAGACTCGCAGGTCATTATCCGCACGCTCGATATCGGCGGCGACAAGCCGATGGAATACTTGAATCTTCCGGAAGAGGATAATCCGTTCCTCGGCTACCGGGCGATTCGCATTTGCCTCGATCAGCAGGAACTGTTCAAGTCTCAGCTCCGCGCCATTCTCCGCGCGAGCGCGCACGGGCCGGTCGCGATTATGATCCCGATGATCTCGTCCGTGGAGGAGATCATCGCGGCCAAGGCGGTGCTGGAAGAGGCGAAGGCAGAGCTGCGGGATGAAGGGCTGCCATTTGATGAGAAGCTGCCTGTAGGCATAATGGTGGAGGTGCCGGCTGCGGCCCTGATCGCCGATCGCCTCGCGGAAGAGGTCGACTTCTTCAGCATCGGCACGAACGATCTGGTGCAGTATACTCTAGCCGTCGACCGGATGAACGAGCAGATTGCGCATATGTATGATCCGTTCCATCCCGCGGTGCTGCGGCTTATCCGTCATACGATCGAGGCAGCCCAGGCCCGCGGCATCGGCATCAGCGTCTGCGGCGAGATGGCAGGCGACACGCGGGCCGTTCCGCTCTGGATTGCAATGGGCGTCACGAAGCTGAGCATGTCCTCGCGCTTCATTCCGCGGGTGAAGGCGGCTATTCACCGCGCGACCCGAACCGGGAGCGAGCAGTTGGCCGAACGTATTTTCGCGGCCCGCTCCAAGGCCGAGATCGATGAATTGGTCGAACGGCATTTTACGTCCTGACATCTATGCATTGACGCCAGTCGTCCTCCTTCAGGGAAGAGCGGCGTTACACCTAACACAAAAGGGGGCTGTCTAATAAGTCCCTAAAATAAAAAGTTGGGCGAGAAAACGTAAGGTTTTCCGTCCAACTTTTTTTGTTCTTTCGCTTTTGCAGGAACGTAACGAGGCGGATGCCCGCCACCTTCAGTAGATTGTGGGCCAAAGCCACAATCCCAAATTCGGTGTGCACCTTCTCCATCCCTCGCAAGGAGAACCGACGGAACGAGCGATTGCCCTTGATGTGACCAAATACGCTTTCTACCTCGACTTTACGCCGAGCATAGATCACGGATCTCTCGTCATCCTCAAGGGCTTTTTTGGCCTTTGCTTTTAATTCTTCCCAGATCGTATTCCAGTGTACCTGGCGGTTCCCCTTGGCCTTGGTGCAGCTTGCCTTGAGTGGACAATCACTGCAATCTTCACATTCATAAATTTGAAGCTTTGCTCCAGGCCAGACGCGTTTTTCTTCGTTTGGTATTTCTTAAAGCGAACGTACTGGCCATTCGGGCAAATAAATCGGTCATCGTGCTCTTCATACGTCCAGTTGGAGGCATGCCGGATGTCCTTCTTGTAGCGACGCGTTTTCTCTTTCATATAACTGCCGTAAGGAATGAGAAAATCAAAGTGTGGCTGTTTTTCTTCCCCCACTACATACAAGTAATTTTCCTCGCTGCCATAGCCTGCATCAGCAATCACCGTTTTGGGCATCGGCAAAGTAGCGGGCCACATGATGGTCGGGGATAAGTGCCCCCAGATCCAAAATCATGTGCATCTGCTTGTTATCGTAGGCTTTAAAGGTGGGAGCAAGTTTTCGTTTGGAAACCGTTTTTTCTTCCACATCCCCTAGAGGAAGTGTCAATTGCATGGTATACTGTTCAGTAGTAGTCGTCAGATTACGCATAAAAAACCGTCCTTTTTTGAATGATTGTGTGGTAACTTTCATTTTACAGGAAAAGACGGTTTTTTGTGTACATTTTTCATATTCAACTAAAACGGGGCGTCCAGAAGTCAGTTTTCACTGACTTTCTGGACAGCCCCCTGTCTGCTTTTCATGCGCTTGATCAGCCTTCTGCCAGCTTGTCGCAAAATGCCTTCCCGTAGGCGGGAAGATCGGGCGGCCTGCGGGCCGATACGAGATGGCCGTCGACGACGACCTCCTGGTCGAGCCACGTTGCGCCCGCGTTCTCCATATCGTCCCGGATGCCCGGCGTCGATGTCACGGTCCGGCCCTGCAGAATCTTGGCGGAGATGAGCACCCAGCCTGCATGGCAGATCTGGCCTATCGGCTTGCCCGCCTTGTCCATGCCGCGAATAATGGAGAGCACGCCCTCATAGCGGCGGAGCTTATCGGGAGCCCAGCCTCCTGGAACGAGAACTCCGTCGTACACGCTGGCATCGATATCCTCGAAAGCATAGTCGGACGTTGCGGGAACGCCATACTTCCCGATGTACGTTTTGCCGGCCTTATCGCCAACCAGATGCACCTCTGCCCCCTCCTCGCGGACGCGGTGAACCGGATACCATAATTCCAAATCCTCGAATTCCTCATCAACGAGCGCGATGACGCGCTTGCCGGTTAAACGCATAAATCTCTCAACTCCTTCGTACGTTGTATCGAAGAACAAACCTCCTGCGCAATCGAACGCGATCCGGCCCTTATTGCATCTTAACGGCTCTATTTCCATAATGAAGCCTATTGAGTCTTGGAGCGGAATGGCCTACGATTTTAACAGGGAGATTGGTTCCGGGGATGGAACTGTTCCTTATCTATTCATTACCATAACGTCAGTCGGATGAAGCTGTCAAATGATATCGGCCCTCCGGCAGCAGCCTGCTATCGCTAGCTGGGCAGCAGGGGGAGGGTCGAAGCGCCCGGACGGAACCGCGAGGGCGGACAGAGTCCAAAGATACATATCGGAGCGTATTCCTTGCGATATGGCACTAGATCCGGCGTAGGAGCAGACAGAGAGAAATTGTGATGTAGGGGTGGTTGTATGAACAAACAATGTAATTGTGGCCATGAGATGCTGCTTGCTTTGCGCACCGTTATCCACGACCGGACAATACACATTCACCATGTGCCTGTGTTGACGTGCCCGTATTGTGAACGCTCGGAGCTGTACCCGGCCATCAAGCAGGAGATAACGGATATGATTCGCTGCCGCAAGGCGGGACAGAGCAAGGCGTTATTCAGCATGGACGAGGAGGGCGATTCCGTGCCGCAGCACTATTTTTTCGAGGAGATGAACGAGGCGGCCAGCGTGCTGGCCGAATGCGCGGACCTGTTCGGGCCCGGAGATCTGCTTCCGTACGCAGAGAAAGAGATGAACGAGCGGATTAACAAGCTTCTGGATATGTACCTGCTGGCGAAGACGCTGAAGGACGAAGAATGGGTGTCAGAGCTGCAAGATCGCTTAAAACAGATTTCCGGTTTTAGTTTCTATCCGGATCGGGTTAAAATAAGTTAAGAGGCTCTTTGCCTACTGCACTCCCTCGGAACAAGATTCCGGCGGGGAACAAGGGGGACTCCCGATTGAGATCGATAGATACGGAACAAGCGCTGCAGGAATGGATAGATTCAACCCAAGAGCAGACCGCCGTCTTATTCAAGCACAGCACACGCTGTCCGATTAGCGCCCGGGCGAACGGAGAGATGGCCAAGGTGGCGGAGGAATTCGAGCCACGGGGGATAGCAATGGGACAAATTCTTGTTGTCGAGCACCGCGATGTGTCGCTCGCTTGCGCGGACAAGCTGGGCATCCGGCACGAATCGCCTCAAGTCATCGTGATGAAAGAGGGTCAGGTCGTCTGGCATGACTCCCATCATGAGATAACTTTTGACAATGTAAGCTTGGAATTGACGTCCTCCTCCCGCTAAATGACGCATTTTCAGACGATTGCAGTTGTAACATTGCGAATTTTCTGAAAATATCGTATTATGAAATGTAATAAAAGGGTCGTAACAAATTTTCGGTAATTGGAGAGAAGATTCGTGACGGTAACTATTTATGATGTAGCGAGAGAAGCGGGCGTCTCGATGGCCACCGTTTCCCGGGTTGTGAACAACAATCCGAACGTGAAGCCGCAAACGCGAAAAAAGGTTTATGAAGCGATTGAGCGTTTAGGTTATCGCCCGAATGCTGTCGCACGCGGACTTGCGAGCAAAAAGACGACAACCGTTGGGGTCGTCATTCCCGATATTTCCAATTCTATTTTTGCTGAGGTCGCACGAGGAATTGAAGATATTGCGAACATGTACCATTACAATATCATTTTGTGCAACGCAGACAAGAAGAAAGAGAAGGAAATTCGCGTCATCAATACGCTGCTGGAGAAGCAAGTGGACGGGCTCGTATTCATGGGCGGTGTCGTAACGGAGGATCATATCCAGGCATTCCGTACTGCATCCGTTCCGATCGTGCTGTGCGCGACGACGGACGAGCATGCCTCTATTCCTTCGGTAGACATTGATCATGAAGGGGCCGCATTCGATGCGGTCAACACCCTTATTCGCCACGGTCACCGCGATATTGCGATGATTAGTGGAACGCTTCAGGATCCGGCCAACGGATTCGCGCGTTTCCAGGGCTATAAGAAGGCTTTGGAGGGCGCAGGCATTGAATACAAGGAAGACCTGGTCCGTATCGGGAACTACCGGTATGAATCCGGCGTGGAAGCCATGAAATATTTCCTCGGTCTGAAGAAGCGGCCGACGGCAATTTTTGCGGCAACCGACGAAATGGCGATTGGAGCGATTCATTGCATTCAGGACGCCGGGTTGAAGGTGCCTGACGACTTCTCGGTCATCAGCGTTGACAATATCCGTATGGCCTCGATGGTTCGTCCTCAGCTGACGACCGTAGCCCAGCCGATGTATGATATCGGCGCGGTGGCGATGCGCTTGTTGACGAAGCTGATGAAGAAGGAGAACGTGGAGAATTCACAGGTCGTTCTGCCGCACGAGACGATTCTTCGCTTGTCGGTCAGCCAGGTGAATGAATAAGGCCGCAGCATGCCGGCGGCATATGAAGAGCCCCTATTATTGGGGCTTTTTGTGTGTCAAGTCAGCTGCAACGGTAAGACATTCGATCAAGAAGGAATGAAGGGGGAAGGCGATATGGCAAGCGAGTCCGTAATCGGAATTATTGGCGCGATGGACGAAGAGATTGAGCGCCTGTTACAGGCTGCACAGGAAGTTGAGGAAGTGAAAGTAACGGGAATGACTTTCTATAGGGGGCAGCTGGCCGGGCGTTATGTCGTCATATGCAAATCGGGCGTCGGCAAAGTCAATGCCGCCGTCACGACGCAAGTGCTGATTGATCGCTTCGGGGCCAAGCAGGTGCTCTTCACCGGAGTAGCCGGCGCGATCCACCCGGAGCTGAACATTGGCGATATCGTCATCTCGACGTACTGCATGCATCATGATATGGATGTGACCGCTCTTGGCTTCGAGCCCGGGGTCATTCCCTTCCAGCAGACATCCCGGTTCGAGGCGGACGGCGCCCTGATTCAATTGGCCGAGCAGGTGTGCGCCGAGCTGTTCCCGGGACGCTATCTCAAGGGCGGGGTGCTGTCCGGGGATCAATTCATCGCCAGCCGCGACAAGGTTAAGGCGCTCTTCGAGACATTCCCGGGCTCGGCATGCACGGAAATGGAGGGCGCGGCGGTAGCGCAAGTATGCCATATCCATGCAATCCCGTTCGTCATTATCCGGTCGATGTCGGACAAAGCGGACGGATCGGCCCATGTCAATTTCGCGGAATTCACGGTCGAAGCCGCGCTGCACTCGTATCAAATCATCGAGCGGATGGTCAGCCAATCCGCCTAATCATGTCATGTCCGCGGCGATGTTCTGGACGGGAAGGCGGCGCGTTCCCATCCGAACTCGCGCCGCGGCTTGCTCTTCATCTTACATACTCCAGCGCTAGCTCCTTCACTTGCTCGTTCTTCGCTTCGATAATGGACCTCCTTGGCATCGGAGCCCATCGCGCCACGTCATCGAGCCAAGTGGACGGCAGCGGCACCGGAGCCTCGTCAGACCAGCGCATAATCCAGGCCTCTGGCAGTCGTGTCAGCGGCTGACGCACCAGCTCGTCCTTCATCGGATGCTCGCACATCTCCAGCCAGAGCATGCTCCAGGCGCGCGGCACGACTCTCCAGATGTCATAGCCGCCACCGCCGAGAGCCACCCATCTTCCTTCGCAGCTCGCATGTGCGAGCCGGTGGATCATTTTTGGCATCTCCGCATAAATACGCATACTGCAATGCATGTGAGACAGTGGATCGAAGGCATGCGCGTCGCAGCCGTGCTGGCTGATGATGATGTCCGGGCGGAAGCTTCGCGCGACCTGGCCGATCGTCTCCTCGAAGCATTGCAGCCACGATTCATCCTCTGTATACGGTTCCAAAGGCACATTCACGCAAGCGCCGAATCCTTCCCCGGCGCCGCGCTCGTTCACGAAGCCGGTTCCCGGGAACAGGAATTTGCCTGTCTCGTGAATGGAATAGGTGAATACATTCGGGTCGGTATAGAAGCTCCATTGGACGCCATCACCGTGATGGACGTCGGTATCGATATAGAGAATGCGGGCATCATAGTGCCTCCGCAGCCAGGAGATGGCGACAGAGGCATCGTTATATACGCAGAAGCCGGCCCCTTTCTCGCTGAAGGCATGATGCAGCCCGCCTCCCAGATGCAGGGCGTGGAGAGAGCGGCCGCTCATAACGGCCTCGCAGGCTGCGACGGAGCCCCCTACGATCGCGCTAGCCGCCTGGTGCATACCCGTGAAGTAGGGGGTGTCTTCGGTATGGAGGCCGTATTGATCAGAGCGGGCGACCCATTCCTCCGCAGGATCGTCTTCGCTTAACCGCATCACGGCCTCGATGTAATCCTCTCTGTGTATGTACCGGATCCACGCCTCCCAATCCGCCATCGCCGTGGCAGGTCGAACGATAAGATCGTCGGAGAGGGCGCCGATGCGCGTCAATAAATCGTTGGTCATGACGAGGCGGCGCTGATCGAATGGGTGATCGGCGTTGAACCGGTACCGCAGCGCATCGTCATGCATGAAATATAGGGCTGTGTCGGCCATTCGGGCACCATCCCTCCCTTTGCCATAATGATTAGATTAATTCAGTACATGAACCGCTGGCGGAAGCGCACGCGGTCGAATTGCTCCCGCGAGGCGAGCGGAACATCTTTGCCGATGCGGACCATCAAGCAGTTGGCAGGATGCGAGCAGATCTCCGGATCGTCGGTCGCATACCAGACCATGCCGACCGATTCCATCAGCCGCTCCATCATTTTTCGGTAATCCCACACATTGAGCCGGGTGCCTTCCAAATCCCAATGCCAGTAATATTCGGTCGTGAACACGATATAGCTCTCCATCTGATCGTCTTCAAACGCGGTAGTAATCATTTTTTTGCCGAGCCCCAGCGAACGATACTCGTTGGCGACCTCGATGGCGCCCAGCTCGATGAGATCCTCCATGCCGCCCTCCGACCAGCGCTCCAGTTCGTCCGGATAGTGAAAGGTGACATATCCGATGATGGTCTGGCCGTCCCGGGCCGCGATGATTCGTCCTTCCGGCAGCCCGGCGATTTCGATTAGCGCTTCCTGCTGTTCCTTCGGCCTTCGGAACGCGTTCAGATCCGGGTGCATGTCCCATGTGCCCAGCAGCTCCGGCTTGACGGGACCTTCCACGACGATGACGCGATCTTCGTAAGGGATGATTTGCGCGTGATAACATTTTCGATGCTCCACACCCAGCAGCTCCTTTCGTCTCTTCCCTTGGTTATAGCAAAAAAAGGCCGTTTTGAAAAGGAAAAGAATAGGCTAAAAGAAAAACATATGCTATAATAAATCAAGCTTTAATAATTCATGAAATCTCCCCTTGACAGCACGATTCACATCAAAGTCAAAAAATTTTGCAAGCTCCTGAAAGCGGTTTTATTTGCGAATGAGGCAAATGCTGGCATGACCAAGCAACTAATCATGAACAGTCATGAAGTGAGGAAACAGGAGGATGAAGCGACAATGAGTAACGTGCAAGGAGAAATCATTACACCATCAGCAACAAACCCGAACTTGAAAAATTACGAAGAGGCGGTTGCCGATTTCAGCTGGGAGAGCGTGGAGCAGAATTTCTCCTGGGCGGAGACGGGCCGGGTCAATATGGCCTACGAGGCGATTGACCGCCATGTCGATCAGGGCCGCGGGGATAAGGTGGCTCTGCTCTATAGCGATGCGCAGCGTGACGAATCCTATACGTTCGCGGACCTGAAGCGCAAGTCCAACCAATTCGCCAATGTGCTTCGCTCGCTCGGTATTCAGAAGGGTGAGCGGGTCTTTATTTTTATGCCGCGCACGCCGGAGCTCTATGTCAGCGTGTTCGGCATTTTGAAGGCGGGAGCGGTCGTGGGCCCGCTGTTCGAAGCGTTCATGGAGACGGCGGTCAAGGATCGCTTGCAGGATAGCGCGGCTGTGGCGATCGTGACGACGCCGGCGCTGGCCCACCGGGTTCCGCGCGAGGAGCTTCCAACGCTGAAGCATGTGATTCTCGTCGGCGAAGACGTGAATACGGCGGATGGCTATATCGATTTCTTCGCTGAGATGGCGCAAGCGTCCGAGGAAGCGGAGATGGAGTGGCTGGGCCGTGAAGACGGCCTCATTATGCATTATACATCCGGCTCGACCGGGAAGCCAAAGGGCGTCTATCATGTTCAAAATGCAATGATGCAGCATTATCATACAGGCAATGTCGTGCTAGATTTGAAGGAAGATGACGTATATTGGTGCACGGCTGATCCCGGCTGGGTTACCGGTACATCGTACGGCATATTTGCACCGTGGCTGCATGGCGTAACGAATGTGGTCCGCGGCGGACGGTTCAGCCCGCAGGATTGGTACAGCACGATTCAGAAATATAATGTGACGGTATGGTATAGTGCGCCGACCGCGTTCCGCATGCTGATGAGCGCAGGGAACGATGTTATCAACCAATACGACCTGTCCAGCCTCCGGCATGTCATGTCCGTCGGCGAGCCGCTCAATCCGGAAGTCGTTCGCTGGGGCATGAAAGTATACGGTCAGCGCATTCATGATACGTGGTGGATGACGGAGACGGGCGGACAACTGATTTGCAATTATCCGGCGATGCCGCTGAAGCCCGGTTCGATGGGGCGTCCGGTGCCGGGCGTAGAAGCTTCGATTATCGATGATCAGGGGAACGAGCTGCCGCCATACCGGATGGGGAATCTGGCCATTCGTACGCCATGGCCTTCGATGATGCGCCAAGTATGGAACAATCCGGCCAAGTTCGAAGAGTATTTCCGCGTTGACGGATGGTATATTTCAGGCGACTCGGCTTATCGCGACGAGGAAGGTTATTTCTGGTTCCAGGGACGAATCGACGACGTGATCAATACATCAGGCGAGCGGGTCGGGCCGTTCGAGGTTGAGAGCAAGCTGGTGGAGCATCCGGCTGTTGCGGAAGCCGGGGTCATTGGCAAGCCGGATCCGGTCCGCGGCGAGATTATTAAGGCATTCATCTCTCTGCGCGAAGGCTACAGCCCCTCGGATGAGCTGAAGGCCGATATTTCCAGATACGTGAAGGAGAACTTATCCGCGCATGCCGCGCCGCGTGAGATTGAATTCAAGGATAAGCTGCCGAAGACGCGTTCAGGGAAAATTATGCGCCGTGTCTTGAAGGCATGGGAGCTGAATCTGCCGACAGGCGACTTATCGACAATCGAAGACTGATTCCGTATGGCGAAGAGGAGGCCTTTAGGGCCTCCTCTTCTGCTGTCGGCCCCAATAAAACAACAGCGATGGCTCAGGATGCCATCGCTGTTGTTCGTTCGCGGGACGCGAGGGTTCGCGCGTTTCGTTATTGATTTTTGACTTGAACTGCCGAAGTCGGGCTCGATTCCCCGGCGCTGTTCACGGCCGTGACCCGGTACCAGCCTGCCGGCGAGATCGTGATTAGCTCGAACTGTGCCGTCGGCGTAGTGCCGATGCGTTCATATGATCCACCGTCGGAGCTGTAGTAGATCACATACTCGCTCGGATTGTTGGCCGAGGCGCTCCAGGTCAGCTTCAAGCCCATATCCGTCAAGGAAGCTTGCGGATTGCCCGGCGTGCCCGGCGGGCTCGGCGGGTTGTCTGTCTCGTCCGGAGTCTCGGTCTCCGTTCCTTGGTCCTGCCCGTCCTCACCCGCGCTGCCGTCTTCAGATGAGCCGGGGTTTTGCGTATCTGTGCTGCCATTGCCGGAACCATCCGGGTCAGGCTCCACGTTAGCGCCTCCCAGCGTCACGGTCTGAGATGGGGCGGATTCATTACCGGCCACATCGACAGCCGTCACATAGTAAGCGTACTGATGCGAATTGGAGAAATACGTCTTGAATTGAAGCTCCTCTCCCGTCAGCACCGTTCCTTCTTCACGCTTGAACGGACCGCCGTCCAAGGAGCGGTACAGACGATAGCCGACGACATCCGCTTCACTGTTCCGCGAGAACGAGATGCGCAGCGCCGTATCGCCCAATTCCTCCAGACTTACACCGGCCGGCGGTGCCGGCGGCTTGCCGTCATCCTGGCGCGGATCGACCTTGGCAGGCGCATCGGTATTGGCGTCCTCCGGTAAATAGGAGGACAGCGAGCGCCGCTGGCTGCTGGAAGACAGATGGTTCAGCGCTTGCTTCAGCTCTTCTATCAGCTCTTGAATCGGCTTCTCGCGCTTGATGACCACTTTTTCGCGGGTCATATCGTCAGGCGTCGTATCCTGCGGGATATAGTTGACGCCGTCATATGTGATGTACTTCATCTTCTGCAGGGCATCTTCGGTCTCTGTCGGCACGAATTTGCTATTGAACAGATCCGTGACGTAACGGCCGGCCTGCTTCGTCAGTTCGTTCGGAAGCTTCCCGCTTAATCCGGAGACGGTCATCCGCACGATGCCGTCAGGCTGGCTGAACTTCTTCGTTTCGAACAATTCCGGCTTCAGCTTGTTCACTTCGTTCATGACTTTGGACCAGATCTCCGTGGAACGGGAATAAGCATCGCGATTCAATACGTGAATCTGTTGATCATAGCCGACCCATACGCCCATCGTCACATCTGGTGTGTAGCCGATGAACCAGGTGTCAGCGTAGTTCTGGGTCGAACCGGTCTTGGCGGCCACTTCCACTTGGCCGAACAGATCGAACTCCCACTGCACCCGGCGTCCAGTACCGCGCGAATCGGTAATGACGGTCTTCAGCATATCCGTCATCAAATACGCGCTCTGCTTGGACACGACCTGCTTCGGATCGACTTTGTGCTGATAAATGATTTTGCCGTTCGAATCGACGATCTTGGATATCATGTGCGGATCGTTATATTGACCATCATTGGCGATAACGCCGAAGGCGTTGGTGATCTCTTCCACGGTAACGCCATATCGCAGGCCGCCGATTACCCCGGTCTGGGCGTAATAATCTTCCGGCTGAATCGTCGTAATTCCAAGCTTCTGGACAAAGTCTAGCGCTTGCTTGACACCCAGCTTCTCTATGTAGATCTTGAGCGCCGGCAAGTTAAGCGATTCATTGAGTGCCTTTCTTGCGGTAACGAGCCCCTGGTATCTCATATTCGCGTTGCCGGGAATATGGTACCCCTTGGAACCGTCCTTCAACACCATCGGCGCGTCGTCGACTATCGAGGCCGGTTGAATCAAGCCTTGATCCAGAGCTGGCAAATAGGCGGCCAACGGCTTCATCGTCGAACCTGGCTGGCGCAACATCTGCGTGGCGAAGTTCATCTGCTCCTCATAGAAATCCCGGCCTTCGATCATGCCGAGGATCGCCCCGGTACGATGATCGATCATCATCGCGGCGACTTGCTCCAAGCCCTTCGTCTCGCTGTACGGAGAGAAGTTGTTCTCATTGTTAGCCACGTTCTTCATGGCCTTGTAAATCTTCTTGTCGATCGTGGTGTAGACCTTATACCCGCCGTGGAGCAGCTGCTCCCGGGCGTTCTGCAGCAATTCCGCATTCTCGCGCTTGCGCAGATCGGCCCTTGTGAATTCCGGGTACTTCTGCAGGACAAGCACTTCAGCGGCAGCCCGCTCGGCTTCCAGCATCAGGTATGGGTAAATCGCATATGCCTTCGCATTTGGCTTGGCGATGGAGCCCCGGATGTCAAATGCCAATGCTTCGTCATATTGCTGCTGCGTAATTTTATGCTCTTCGAGCATGCGTTTCAGTACTAGCTTCTGGCGCTTGATGGCTCTTTCGATGCCTTCCTCATTGACTTCTCCCTTGCCCGTGAACGCGGAATAGGCAGAAGGGAGCTGGGGAAGACCGGCCAAATACGCCGATTGGGCTATATTCAGCTTATCAAGCTTGTCGATATTGAAGATTCCTTTGGCCGCTGCCTTGATGCCGTACAGATTGTACCCGCTCGAGCCGTTCCCGAACGAGACCTTGTTCAAGTAAGCGGTCAATATCTCTTCCTTCGACAGCATGCGCTCGATGCGCAGGGAGAGAAAGATCTCTTTGGCTTTCCGGCTGTCGGTCCGATCCAAGGTCAAAAACACTTGTCTCGCCAACTGCTGGGTCAAGGTGCTCCCGCCCGTCTGCACCGGCTTGTTCAGCACTTTTTGCATAACAGCCCGGGACAGTCCCCGGATATCAATGCCCATATGCTCGAAAAAACGGTTGTCTTCCGTTGCGATAAGCGCGTCGATAACGGTCTGCGGAATCTCTTCCATCGTTACCGGCCGTCTGTCTTCATCGGTGCGAAGCTGGCCGATAGGAGAGCCGTCATTAAAATATACAAAACCTGTGAATGCATTTTCTTGAATCTTCTGCTCGATGTATTCCCGGGAACGAATCGGTTCATCCTTCACGAGGGAAGTGACGTAGCCGATGCCAGCACCGCCTACGAATAAGCAACATAGAATACCGAGCAGCATGAGCCACTTCGTGACGGTCCAGATTCGACGTCCAACCGACCTTTTTGGCTTCGGTTTATCGTCCTTTTCCGTCAGTTTCTCATCTACCATGCATTTTTTCCTCCTTATATTGCAGCGCTTTCCATTATACCACAAAAGTTGATTTGGTAGATGTTACTTTCTTTAGCTGCTTACAAAAGGAATGTAAGTGACAAGAGGAAGGCGAAGCAAACGATTTGATGAACGTGATGGCCGTGTGTTATACATTAATTTATCTTGAAAAGACACGAATATGATAAATCGATGACAGAAGCAGCTGATGTCCGGCATTGTACAGGCCAGAGAGGCGGACGCGCAGCAGCCAGCGGGGCGGCGCCCGGATTAATGAAGTCAAGATCGATGATACGAATGCCGAGCTTCTGCATGGCGATGGAGATATCGTGCAAGCAGGCAAGCGCAAATTCGCCAAAGTGAAGCTTGTGTAACATAGGTAAGCAATTGCATTTGCAGAAGAAGCCTTGGCCCCAGGAAGAGAGTGGGGGCGAGGCTTCATGCTTAAGCTAAGGGATGCGAACGCCTTTCTCAATGCGGATAGGCAAAATCCTGCGTTTATACAGTAATTCCCGCCTTTTGGAATCACATTCGATGAAATTCCTGCAAATCAGCATCCTTTTTGTCTGTTTCCTCTTAAATTTAAATGATATAGTTGAAAATGCTGCATTTGCGCAGGAACTTCATTACGGCGAAGAAGCGCTTACGAAAATGCTGTTGTTTTGCAGGATTTTTGAAAAAAACTTCTAAACGAATACCGTTCTCGGTACGCAGTGTCAAAAGAAGGACGCAAAAATAGACGCAAAAAATCGCCGTCCATACGGAACGGCGATTCGCTCGCTGCCTCAAGATAAGAATCTTAACGGCTGTAGAACTCGACGATTTGCTTCTCGTCGATCTCTTGGGACAATTCTCCGCGCTCTGGCAGGCGGATGTACTTGCCTTCAAGAGCAGCTTCGTTGAATTCCAAGTAGTTCGGAAGGTGATGACGGCCTTCCATCGCTTCTTTGATTACTTTCAGGCTGCGGCTTCTCTCGCGAAGACCGATAACGTCGCCTGGAGTAACAATGTAGGATGGGATATCGACTTTCTTGCCATTCACCGTAACGTGTCCATGAGCAACCAATTGGCGCGCGCCTGCGCGGGAATTCGAGAACCCGAGGCGGTAAACAAGGTTGTCCAGACGGCTTTCCAGCAGGAACATGAAGTTCTCACCGGCGATGCCTTGCATTTTCGCTGCACGGTCGAACAAGGTGCGGAATTGCTTCTCGCCCAAGCCGTACATATGGCGAAGCTTTTGCTTCTCTTGCAATTGAATAGCGTAGCCGCTCAATTTTTTGCGCATTCCCGGACCATGTTGTCCTGGAGGATAAGCGCGGTTTTTCAATTCTTTGCCTGTGCCGCTCAGAGAAATGCCAAGACGGCGGCTCAATTTGAACTTAGGACCTGTGTAACGTGCCATATGAAAGTTGACTCCTTCTCAAACGAAATGTTAGATAATGGGTCGCTTTGCGCCGATTCCCATCCTTATGCCGATAGCGATCAGCTCCGGTACGGGGTTTCAGCCGCTGCCCGTCCGGCGATGGAAATACGTGAGGGTGACACAACAGTTCTCCCCTTATACATCTAATAATTCTATAAGATCATCGGGCCGAATGTCAAGACGTTCTGCTGCAAATCTCGTGCTTTTCAAAGTTTCTCGCTAATCATAGAAAAGCGGCAACCATTCGACAAGATGCGGCTTACAAAACCGTAGATCTTTCGACATAGTTCTTATGACCTAAAAAACTTTTAAAGCTTGTGTGGAAGTAGTACATTTTAGTAGAAATATATTGTATGATAGTAGGAGACCACCCTTTATATAGAAGGAGAAGAGCATGACGGAACGTCTAGTCCATCACCAGCCAATCGAATCGGACAAGAAGGTTGCAGGGACGAACGGTCCAGTTCCGAACGGAACCTGGGATCCGCCGCCTCGACCACGGGACAGCTGGGTGCTGCAGCGGGATGTGAACGTTCACGACTTCCCTTATGTGCAGCCGCTGCTGCAATCCGCCTACAAGGAATGGGCGAAGGAACTGCCTGCCCGCGCCTGTGTCCTGCGAGGCCGCATGGCGTTATTCGACTATGCAGGCAAGTGGATGGCGGGCGACTCCGAATTAACCGGCGAAGCCACAGCCGAACGCGCAGCCGCTGCCGCGCTCCAGGAAGGCACGCTGGCCGTCCGGACGGGATTCGGCTTGTCCTATGCCGCCTGCCCGCTGCTGAACAAGCGGGAAGAGGGCTACGCCGCGGTCGTATGCCGATTGGACGAGGAGCCGGATGAATCGTTCTTCGCAGGCATGGATGCATGGGTTTATGGACTTCGAACGCATTTTTACCGGCAATTCGAGCTGGTCTTTGTGGACGAGCTGGAGCGAACGCTGAGAACGGCCGAACGGGAGCTGAAGCGCCGCGACGTGCTGCATGGCGCTATCCGGCATATGCATGACCGCATCAATGTCGATGCTGTCTTGTCGCAGATAATGTCCAGTGTCGAACAGCTGGTTCCGGAAGCACGGATCGAGGTCTATTTGTCTCAGGATCACATCAGCTCGAATCCGAAGGTGAAGCCTTTGCTGTTCCAGCCGGGAAGCGACGGCGTCGTGCGTCAAGCCTTCATGAAGGGTGAAATATGTTACGAACGTGACGGAGCGGAAAGTGATACGGAAGTAGGGTTTGCGCTGTGCGGCAAGCAGGGAGCCTATGGCGTGATTAAGGTCAGCTTTCCCGGAATGGCGCCGGATCCTTCCGATGTGCAGCTGATTCAGCTTATTGTGGAGACGGCCGGCACGGCCTTCGAGAATGCGCGTCTTCATGAGCAGGCGAATGAAGTCATACAGGAACTGCGGTTCATCAATGACTTGACGAAGCGCATCAATCAGAGCTTGCGGCTGCGGGATGTGTTCCATGACGCGACCCACGAGCTGCTGCGCGTGTTTCGGGCCGACTTTTGCATGCTGCTTCAATTGAACGAGGAACGGCAGTGCTATGAAGTGGTATCCTGCAACATGGATGAATTCGATGATGCGTATCTATCCTTCGATGAAGGATTGTTCGGTCATATGTATTTGGAAAAGGAACCGGTCATCGTATCCGATATTGAGGTGGACGTTCCTGCATCCATGCAATTTTTCGAGAAGCTGAATTATCATTCCGTCATCGCCGCGCCCCTGTTCGGCAGCGGGGAGATGGTAGGCATCGTTATTCTTGCCGATCAGCGCAAGCAATTCTTCACTTACGACAATTTCAAGCTGCTCCAGATGCTGGCGACCCACATCGGATTGGCGATCGCGAATGCGGCGCTTCATAGCAGGGTCAAGCATCTTGCCAACAAAGATCAGCTGACCGGCTTGTATGCCCGCCACTACTTGGACAAGCAGATCCAGCGCCAGCAGAAGAATGACTTCTGCGGCTCGCTTATCGTCGTGGACATCGATTATTTCAAGCAAATCAATGACCGCTATGGCCACCAGGTTGGTGATAAAATATTGAATCAGGTCAGTCAAATTATACGCAGTTCCATTCGTGAATCCGATATCGCAGCCCGTTGGGGCGGTGAGGAGATGGCGATATACCTTCCGCAGCTTAGCATTAGCCAGACAATCCGGGTTGCGGAACGGATTCGGACCCGGGTGGCCAACGAGACGGAACCGCATGTCACCGTCTCCTGCGGCATCGCCGACTGGAGCTGGCAGGACGATATGGTCAGTGTCGAATCGCTGTTCTACCGTGCCGACATGGCGCTGTATGAAGCGAAGGACAGTGGCCGGAATCAGATCCGCATCAGCACCTAGCATCCGATGCTGCCTGATGAATAATCCCAATTCAAGCGTGAGACGATAGTAGAGATGGGCGATCAATGCCCATCTCTTTCTATTTCGGTAAATCGGCCCCTTTTTTTTAGGGGAATTGCAAATTTTCTTGCGACAAGAGAAGGGGAGGTTTCATTATGGGCGGGACGATAAGTCGGCTTCGAAGAAGCGCCCTGTTGTCCGCAATGATCGCCGGATTCGTCATCCTGTTGCACGGGTGCGGAGTAACCGCCAATCCCGAGGACATACTGAACCGGGCCCTGAGCGGAGTCGGGGGTCAGGATCAAGTGCGGTTCGAAGGCTTGGCCGAGATCAGCGTCGGGGAGGACATGCTGCTGACCAAGCAATTCCGGTATGAAGGAGAGGCGAAGCAGTACAAGGGCGTCCATATGAAGATGAGCGGCGATATGGATCAGCGGACGACCGCCAAGCGCTGGAATCCGGTAGCGCAGATGGATCAGTTGCAGCGAATCGCGAATAAGCAGGTCTCCTTCCTGCCTCAGCAAGAGGAGGCACGCGTCGGGGCGAAGGGCGGCGGACAGGAGAACAAGGCGGAGCAAGAAGGGAAAGACCTGGTTCCGCTGCAAGTAACATTGTCCAACGAGGATGCGAAGCGAATCTATATCAACCAGTTGGAGGAGGATTATAAGCGGATCATTATTCCTTCCGAGCCGTATCAGAAAATACGCCGTTCGCTAAGCGATCAGGAACGGAACCAATTGGATGCGGAACTGAAGACGATCGTGGACCGCAGCCGGGCCGACCTGGATCACAAGCTGAAGGATGCCAGCATCGCCGGGCGTTATGTCGTATGGGTAGAACGGCGTCATTCCTTGCCTGTCATCCTGGAAGGGTGGTTCACGGCCGCTTACAATGACAACGGCAAAGAACGCCGGGAGACCGTTCATACGAAGACGCGTTTCTCTTATAAGTGACGCCGGAGTGTTCTGAGGCTTGGACGGGCCGCCGCCAATTGAGAGCGCGGCGCTGACTTCGATAAGCGCTCATGTTACAATAGGTAAGGTTTCATCATTTTATCGGCCGACCGAGGAGGAACATGGCATGAAAGACCCAAGATTGCAAAAGTTGGCACAGAACTTGGTTGGATACTCCATCAATGTGCAGCCAGGTGAAAATGTGCTGATTGAGATGATCGGCTCCGAGCGCGAGCTGGTGACGATGCTGGTAGATGAAGTCGCCGCGCGGGGCGGCCGTCCCTTCGTGCAGTTGACCGACCGGAAGGTGCTGCGCTCGCTGATCAAGAACGCGTCTGAAGAACAGATGAAGACGTGGCGGGAGTATGATTTGCTCCGGATGCAGAACATGCAGGGGTATATCGGGATTCGCGCCGGGGAGAACGCGAACGAAATGTCCGATGTGCCAGAAGACAAAATGAAGCTGTATGACGCCATCTATTCGCATCCGGTACATATGGAAGAGCGCGTCAAGCGCACGAAGTGGGTTGTCCTTCGTTATCCGAACGCTTCGATGGCCCAGTTGGCCAACACGTCGACAGAAGCGTTTGAAGACTTTTACTTCGACGTGTGCAATCTGGATTATTCCAAGATGGACAAAGCGATGGAGTCGCTGAAGGCGCTGATGGATCGTACGGACACGGTCCGCCTGACCGGCCCGGGAACCGACTTGACGTTCTCGATCCGGGGCATCGGGTCTATCAAATGCTCCGGACAGAACAATATTCCGGATGGCGAGGTCTATACCGCGCCGGTCCGCGATTCCGTCAATGGCACCTTGACCTACAACACACCATCGATTTATAACGGCTTCACCTTTGAGAATATTTCGTTCCGGTTCGAGAATGGCAAAATTGTGGAAGCGACGAGCAATGATACGGCCCGGATCAACCATATTCTCAATTCGGACGAGGGAGCCCGCCATATCGGGGAGTTCGCGATTGGCGTTAACCCGTACATCTTGCATCCGATGAAGGATACGCTGTTCGATGAGAAGATTGCGGGCAGCATCCACTTTACGCCGGGTCAAGCCTATGAGACGGCGGACAACGGCAACCGTTCCTCGATCCATTGGGACCTGGTGCTGATCCAGCGTCCGGAGTATGGCGGGGGGGAAATGTATTTCGACGATGTTCTTGTGCGCAAAGACGGTCTTTTTGTCATCCCTGAGCTGGAGTGCTTGAATCCGGAGCATCTGAAATAAGGGAAATCCGTTGATTCGCCGCATGTTTTTGCGGATTTATTATTGCGTCAAGCGTCTCATTCACGGTATGATGGAAACGTAAGAAGACCGACCGAACTAATTGATGACGGAGGGATTTCGATGTCTAATAACACGGCAATTGTGGAAATCTCACAAGCAGCGAACAAATTCAGATCTTCGATAGTCTTGCAAGCTGAGAACAAATACATTGATGTTAAGAGTATTTTGGGTCTGTTCACCACCTTGGTGGGCAACCAGAAGTACGAGCTTCACGTTCATGGGCCGGATGCGGATGAAGCGAAGGCGGCGATGGCGGAAGTATTCAAGAAGCATGGATTGGACGTATCCGTTGTAGCGGAATAACAGCGAGAGCCGGAGCAGAATGTTCCGGCTCTTTCTATATCTTTAGCCATGATAGCGGCTAGCGGAGGTTGCACAGCATGAGAGAAGTTCGTCATGCATCTTGTGTTACCCGTCATGATCGTCTAATATTAGAGTTAGAACAATCGTGACTTCGAGTCATAGGGGGGAAACCAGGCATGTCTTCGTCGAATGTGTTGCAACAGCTAAGTGACAGGGCGCTCACTCTGCTAGAAGCGGATGCGCATCAAATAGAGAAACTCATCCAGGTCCAGATGGAGAACTTGGCGACGCGTTACTGCCCTCTCTATGAGGAAGTATTGGATACGCAAATGTACGGTTTTTCTCGGCAGGTTGACTTCGCCGTTCGAGCCGGACTGGTGGAGGAAAGCGTTGGCAAGCAACTTGTAAGCAAGTTGGAACGCAATCTGGCTACCTTGTATGAGGCGTTGAACAAGGCCACTCAATAATTGCTATCGCGATACGGGGGTATCCGCGAACACAGGAAGGCCCGGGATGTTACATCCCGGGCCTTTTGAGTACAGGCGTTACCCTGCGCGTCCAGCTCTGTTAAGGACCGTCATGCCGCTTGCGGCACTTAATCAGGGCAACGGCGGGGAAGCCCAGCCTATACAAGATAGAAGGAGACCCCCAGAATGATATAGACGGCCAGCAGCAGGAGGCCTTCATACCAGTTCGTCTGTCCATCCTGTGAGATGGACTTGGCGATGAATACCGCTACCCCAATAGCAATCATCTCCAGCGTCGTGAACACGATGTCCATCGTCTGCCCGAACAGCGCACTCACGAATACAAGCACGGGAGCGACAAAGAGGGCGATTTGCAGACTGCTGCCGATCGCAATCTCCACGGCGGCCCCGATCTTGTTCTTCATGGCCATCATGACGGCGGCGCTGTGTTCTGTGGCATTGCCGACAATAGCGATGACGAACGCCCCGACGAATAGCTCCGACAAGCCGTATTGCCGAAGGTCGCATTCAGGAATCCGCCCAGGCGCTGGCCGGCATAATGCGAGACCGCTTCTGTCGACCGGCCGAGGAATCCGGACACCAACACGATTGCCAGGGCGGACAGGGCGAATTGAAGCGTCATGTTCCAGGACTGGTAATGTCCGGCTGCACTTAAGATGAAGGTCAGCCAGAGTATTATGAAGAACAACCGTCTTCCCACAACATCACCTCTAAAAAATTCATAATAACGTAAAATCATCCGATATTTAATATAACCAACCGCATCAAGATCGTACACAAAAGTAACTTGTCGTTACCTGTCACCAGGTGTTTGCTTTCAAGATTCGGGATCGGTACAATAAAGGTAAGAGAGAAAGGAGGATGACGATGGCAGAGGAGCAACTGAATACCCAGGAAGGGAACATTCGCATTTCGGATGATGTCGTCGCCACAATCGCAGGTCTCGCTGCGCTGGAAACTCCAGGTGTTGCCGCCATGTCCGGAGGGATGTCCGAAGGATGGGCCAAGCGCTTGAGCGGCCGCAACGTGCAAAAGGGTGTGTCCGTGGAAGTGGGCCAAGTGGAAGCGGCCATAGATTTGAGAGTGATCATTATGTACGGAATGCCGATACAGGAAGTATGCCGGCAGCTGCAGATGAGTGTGCGGGAAGCGGTCCAGAACATGACCGGATTGAATGTGGTCGAGATCAACGTCAAAGTGGAAGGCGTCGCCTTCAAGGATGAGGAACTGGACGAAATGCCGCGCATCAAATAGTCCTTATGAATGTATGGGCATCAATGCATGGGAACAAAAAAGACTACACGGACCGAAGCGGCCGGTAGTCTTTTTTGTTGGAACGGCGGGGGACCGATTGTCCGGTCTCCTTCTTGTGCTGCACGCGGTTGTATTCCCGCGAGACGCTGAGCAATATTCCGACGCTGACCATCGTAATGAACAGAGAAGATCCTCCGTAACTGATGAACGGCAGGGTAACTCCCGTAATCGGAATCGTACGTGTGACGCCGCCGATATTGATGAAGGCCTGGACGGCGATGATGCCGACGATACCTATGCTTACGAGCGTGCCGTAAATATCCGGGCAGCGCAGCGCAATCAGGATGCCGCGCCAAATGAAGCATATATAGACGAGCAAAAAGATGACGGTTCCGATAAAGCCCAATTCCTCCGCGATGATCGCGAAGATAAAGTCATTGTAAGGATAAGGTAAATACAACAGCTTCTGAATACTCTGCCCGAAGCCGGCTCCCGTCCAGCCGCCATGCGCGATTGCCTTCAAGGAATGAAGCAGATTGTAGCTGGCCGCCTGCGAATCGTGGAACGGATCAAGCCAGGATTGCACCCTGGCCATCTTGTAACCGCCCGATAGCTTGTCCGGCATGAACAGCATGCTTAAGCCAAGCACGACGAGCACGCCGGTGACGCCGACGAGCAGGCAATTCATAATATGCTTCAGGTTCGCGCCGCCCGCGATGACGATAACGCCGGCGCATGCCGCCAGTATCATCGCGCCGCCCATATCGGGCTGCAGCATAATCAGGCCGACGACGAAGCCGACGATGATCATGACCGGGAACAGCCCGGTGCGGAAGTCGCGGAATTTTTCCCCCTTCTTGGCGATCAAGGCCGACAAATACAGCACGACCGCGATCTTCGCCAATTCGGTAGGCTGGATGCCGAGGCCTCCGATGTAGAACCAGCTTCGCGCTCCGTTCACATCCTCCGCCGTGAACGGGACAATGAGAAGCATCAGGACAGTGACTATGAATAATGGAATGAACAGTATTTTGTAGGCCGTATAACGGATGTTCATGGCGAACAGCATAGCCACGAAGCCTAACCCAGCCCACATCAGCTGCCGCTTGGCGAAGTAGAAGGAGTCATAATCATACCTCGAGGATACGGCAGCCAGACTTGAGCTTGAACTGAATACCATCACGACGCCGAACCCGACTAGCAGCAGGGTCAGCACCAACAGAATAAAATCAGGCGATCCCTTGCCCGTGCTTGGCGGGTTCTTCGATTGACTGGGTCTGTGCGGTCTGTTCAAGGGAAGGTACCTTTAGGCGCTAAGAAGCGCTTGCTTCAGCTCATTCAGCTTCTGGGTGGCATTATTCACGATCGGCTGCGGGATCGCAGATTCGTAATCCAGTCCGTGCGGGAAGGAAGCGCGGCCCATGTAGACGGCCTCAATGGAGAGAATCGTATCCGGCTTCTCCAGCTTCCCTTCCTTCACGCGGGTATTGATGCGTACAAAGTAGGCTTCGCCGTTCTTATTATCTTCAATTTTCAAATCGTATGTAGCCCGGTAATATTCCCACTGCCAGCGGGTAAAACCGAGATTCTCCGTTACCTCATCCAGGTAGGCCAGATCCGATTCGAGGCCGATGAGGCCGGTGTTGTCAATAATCATGCATCTATTCCTCCTTCATATCGTTCCTATTCATCATGTGCAATCGGTTACCTCTTTCTCATGATAGTATGTTTCCCAGGCTTGCGCAAGACGTCGCTTGCCGCGGCGGAGCGGATTGTTCAAAAATGTGGCAAATGTGGCATCCGAACGAATTCGACGGCTTGAGACAGAGCAAAAGGGCCCTTGGCGCCGGCTTTTATGGTACAATATAGAAAACGTTCACAACGGATGATTTCGGAATACATTCATGACAGATAAGGGGAATCGTTTATGATTAATACGACCGCATCGGTGTGGAAGGAAGCATTGGCGTCCCGCTACGAGGAGACCGTCGCTTGGCGCCGGCATTTGCACCGGCATCCTGAAGTGTCTTATGAGGAGAGGCAGACCGCCCTGTTCGTCGCGGAGAGGCTTGAATCGTTCGGCCTGGAGGTGACAACCGGCGTGGGCGGACATGGCGTGGTCGGGAGGCTCAAGAACGGCGCCGGCCCGGTTGTCGCCTTGCGTGCCGACATGGATGCCTTGCCCATACAGGACGAGAAGGCATGCGAATATGCATCGACTGTACCTGGGGTGATGCATGCGTGCGGCCATGATGCGCACACGGCGACGCTGCTGTCCGTCGCCCGCGCGATGGCGGAGCACCGCGAAGGGTGGAGCGGGGAAGTGCGGTTTGTATTTCAGCCAGCCGAGGAAGTCAGTCCAGGCGGAGCCCGGGCCATGATTAAGGAAGGGGCGCTGCAGGGCGTCGATCGGATGTATGGCGTTCATCTGTGGACCCCGATCCCTTCGGGCATCGTGGCGGTGCGGCCGGGGCCGATGATGGCGGCGGTGGATGACTTCTTCTTAACGGTATACGGCCGGGGCGGGCACGGCGGCATGCCGCATCTGTGCACGGACGCCGTCGTCATCGGTGCCCAACTCGTGCAGCAATGGCAGACGATCGTCAGCCGGAGCGTGTCGCCGCTGCAGCCGGCCGTCGTCTCCGTCGGAGCGCTGCAGGCCGGCTCGACACAAAATGTCATTGCCGACCGCGCTATTTTGAAGGGGACGATACGCTCCTTCGATCCGGCGGTCCGCGAGCAGTTGCGGGAGCGGTTCGAGACGATCCTTCGGCATACATGCGCGATGCATGGCGCGGAGTATGAGCTGGAATACCGCGTCGGTTATCCGGCGCTGGTCAATCATGAGAGCGAGACGGAGCGAGTGTGCCGTGTCGCCGCAGGCTGCTTCGGGGCGGAGCGCGTGCAGGAGGCGGATATGCTGATGCCGGCCGAGGACTTCGCTTACTATATGAAAGAAGTTCCGGGCTGCTTCGTGCTGGTCGGAGCCGGCCACAGAGAGGCGGCTTCCTACCCGCATCATCATCCGCGCTTCGATATCGATGAGCCGGCGATGCTGACGGCTGGCGAGCTGTTGGCGGGGCTGGCATGCGACGCGCTCATGAATCCGTAATCCGGCATAATTCATAGGCATAACGGTTATCCTAATGGTTGAACAGGAGGATGATTATGCCAAACATTCAGAACATCATGACGGATTCCGTTGTTACCTGCACGGCGCAGGACAATATTTATGAAGCCGCAGTCAAGATGAAGCAGCACGATACCGGATTTATTCCGATCGTAGACGGCGAACGCCTCATCGGTGTCGTTACCGACCGGGATCTCGTCATCCGCGCGATGGCCGAGAAGCACCCCGGCTCCACTTCCATCCGTGACGTAATGACGGAAGAAGTCATATCCGTGGGCCCGGAGGCCACCATCGACGAGACGGCGGAATTGATGGCCGACCACCAAGTGCGGCGTCTGCCGGTCGTGCAGGACGGCAAGCTGGTCGGCATCGTATCGCTTGGGGATCTCGCCGTACACGTGCATTTTGCGGATGAAGCGGGAGAGGCGTTAAGCGAGATTTCCGAACAATCGCCGTATACGCACTAGGTTAGGCTGGACGGCGCAAGGTTCATCCTCTCTTCCGAGACGGATGAACTTTTTTGTGTTGCAGGACAGGAAAGGGGATAGAGGATTGGCTCAGGCATCTTTTCGAATGGTGGTACAACAGGATTGCACGGTGCTGGTGAACGAGCGGAGCCCGGACTATCCGGAGATTCGGGCGGCCGTGCAGCGGTTCGCCGAGCTGATGAAGAATCCGGCGGGCATCCATACGTTCCGGATGACGCCGATAACATTGTGGAACGCGGCCGCGAGCGGCGCCACGGCCCAATCGGTCACGGAGACGCTGGATCGGTACGCGACGTACCCGACGCCCATCAAGGTCAAGCAGGAGATCGAGATGTGGATGGGAAGGTACGGCTTGTTCATTCTGGAAGGGGAGGATAAAGAGACGCACTTCACCCTTCGCTCCGAGGATGAAAAGACGCTCGAACGATTCATGCACGATGCGGAAGTCGGCACGTTGTTCTCGGGCCGGCCGCAGCAGGGCCGGGTGCTCGTCCATGCCCGTCATCGGGGGCGGCTGAAGCGGGCCCTGGCGCGCGCGGGTTATCCTGTCATCGACCATTTGGGCTTCCGCGACGGAGAGCCGCTCTCGTTCCAGCTGGAAGAGAGTTCATCCTTCTCCCTGCGGCCTTATCAGCAGGATGCGGTCGCCGCGTTCATCGGGTCGGGGACGCGGGCAGCCGGCGATGGCGTCATCGTGCTGCCCTGCGGAGCGGGCAAGACGATCGTCGGCCTGGCGGCAATGACGGCGCTGCAGAGCGAGACGCTCATTCTCACCTCGAACGCGACGTCGGTCAAGCAGTGGAAGGAAGAGCTGCTGAAGCGGACGACATTGAAGAGCGAGCATGTGGGCGAATATACGGGGGCGGACAAGCAGGTGCGCCCCGTGACAATATCAACCTATCAGATGATGACCTACCGCCAGCAAAAGGACGGCGAATGGAGCCATATGCGTCTGTTCCATGAGCGCGACTGGGGGCTCATCATTTACGATGAGGTCCATCTGCTGCCGGCGCCGGTGTTCCGGACGACGGCGGATCTGCAGGCGACGCGGCGCCTCGGCCTGACCGCGACGCTTGTGCGCGAGGACGGCTGCGAGCGGGATGTGTTCTCTCTCATTGGGCCGAAGCGGTTCGAGGTGCCATGGAGACAGCTGGAGGAGGCCGGGTGGATTGCCCAGGTCACCTGCACGGAGGTAAGGGTTCCGCTCCCTGCTGCGACCCGCATCGCTTATCAGCAGACCGGATTACGCGAACGGGCGCGCATCGCGGCGGAGAACGGGGCTAAAATTCCGGCCGTCCGGCAGCTCATCGCGCGCCACCCCGGAGCGCCGACGCTGGTTATCGGGCAGTACTTGTCCCAGCTAGACACATTGGCAGCAGATTTGCAGGCCCCGGTTCTTACCGGGCAGACGCCCCAGGCCGAGCGGCAGCGTCTGTATGAGGCGTTCAAGCAAGGCGAGCTGCCGGTGCTTATTGTATCGAAGGTGGCGAACTTCGCCGTCGATCTGCCGGACGCGACCGTAGCCATTCAAGTATCCGGAAGCTACGGCTCCCGGCAGGAAGAAGCGCAGCGGCTCGGCAGGCTGCTGCGTCCGAAGAAGGACGGTCGGATGGCCTACTTCTATACAGTGGTCAGTGAGGCGACCAAGGAGCGGGATTACGCGCTCAAGCGGCAGCTGTTCCTGGTGGAGCAGGGCTACCGCTATCTTATCGAGGAGGGGGAAGAGAATAGTGAACACGATTCAGCTGTTGAAGCGGACGGAACCGGATGAGGCCTTGGCGCCCCGCCAATGCTGGGAGCGTTATGCGCAGGGGCCGGAAGCGGTTCGGGAGGAGTTCCGGGCGCTCCAGCCGCCGCTGCGGATTCCGCTGGTGCTCATGCTGAAGCAAGCCGGCCCGCTTCCGTTCACGGTGGACAAGCTGCTGAGCTGGCATGGGCCGGAGGCGGCAGGTTCGGCGCTGCTAGCCGCTTGCGACCCGCTCGCCGAACACGGCTTCGTGGCGAGCGTCAAGCGGGCGTGGGGCGATCGACTGCTCTTCCTGCCGTCGGATGTATATGCTCAACTGCTGGGATGCCTGCTGGATGACCTGCACCCGGGGGAAGGCCGTCATCCGGAACAGCCGGAGCCGGAGGAAGAGGCGACGGGTCCGGTACCGGAGGAACAGGCGAAGACGCATGGTCCGGAACCGGAAGGCTATCAGTCCGAAGCGGGCCGCGGCATCGTGTTCGGCCTGTTCTCCTTGCTCGTCTTCGCGGCGAAGGAAGGGCTGCCGTTGACGGCGAAGGGAACGCTCCACAAGCGTGCCGTCACCCGGCTGTCGGCGCTCAATCCGTGGGCGTCCGCGGAGCTTCCGAATGATATGGGAGCGCAATATCCGTTCGCCGACACGCTGCCGCTGCCGCTCGCACTGGTCATCGATATCGCACTGCGCTTCGGCCTGCTTAAGAAGGAGGCGAATCGGTATGCGGTGAACGAGCCGGAGCTGGCCCGCTGGCTGCGGCTTCCTCCGTCGGTCTGGCGGGAAGCGGTGATGTCCGTGGTGGAGGAGCATTATTTGCCGGCGGATGCGCAGCTGCGCCATCTCGTGCTGGCGGTTCGCCTTATCGGAGCGGATGGAGCCTGGCACGAAGAACGGGAGGTCATTGGGCGGCTGATACGCCTTGGACTGCTGGATGCCGAGGACGCGGCTCGCGCGGAACGCCAGCTGCGCGGCTGGCTGCGAACCTTCCATGCGTTCGGCTTCTGTCATCTGGCTCGGCCAGAGCAGGAGGAAGGGGAGTGGGCTTACCGCCTCCCGGAGCAGGACATGGCGGAAGGAGCGGGATTTTTCATTCAACCGGACTTCGAAATCCTGCTTCCTGCCGCCGCCCCGTTCTATCTCCGATGGGAGCTGGAAGCGTTCGCGGAATGCGTCCGTACCGATCAGATGGATGTGTACCGGTTGACCAAAGCCTCATTCGAGCAAGGGGTGGAGCATGGGAGGACGATGGCATCCGTCTTGCGCTTCATGGAGGCGCATGCCTGGTCGGGCGTGCCCGAGAATATTCAAGATGCGATGGAGCTGTGGAGCTTGCAATACGGCCGCGTCCGCTTCGCCGAAGTGATGCTGCTTCGCTGTGAAGATAGCGCCGTCGCGGTGGAGGTGAAGGAGGCGCTGCTCCGCGAACCTTCCGGCCTGGCCGGAATTGAGCTGATCGGGGATCGGGACTTCATCGTCGATCGGGATCGCGTCCGTGAACTGGGGAAGACCCTGGATAAGGCGGGAATCGCGCCTCTGCGACAGTGGGCGGGGAAGGAGGGGACGGACGTCATGATATCGGTGTGGGAGGAAGCTTCGGCCGACTTGGGGGCGTCTCCGGAGGATGCGGGGAAAGCAATGGTTTACAGCCCTTCTCCGTTGCAGTATTATGAAATGGAAACCGAACCGCTGCTTGGTGAAGATTTGGCGGCGCCTTATCGGGAGGTGCCCGGCCAATGGACAAGAACGCTGCGTTCCTATCATGCTTCCACACAGAAGGATCTGGTGTCGATGGCCATTCGGCTCTTGACCCCCATCGAAGTGGAGCAGTCGGGGCAGTGCGCGACGCTTATTCCCGTCCGTATCCGGGACGGAGAGAAGGGAGCGTGGCTGTTGGAGGCTTATGATGCCGGTGAGGGAGACGCGGCAGAGCTGAAGACATGGTCCCCGGCCGATTGGGAACGGCAGCGGCTGGTGCTTCCCGCAGGTTGCCCTGGAACAAGCCGGTAATTTAGATAAGAATTGAGCGTGATAACATGTCAGTAGGACAGTATGAATCCGTTGTCGACATGGCCGTTCTGCTCACGAACGCTTACCAATTGGGCGATATGATTAACCAGTCGGTGGAAGTAGCCGAATATCTATATTGGAAAGAACGTATGGAGCAGAACGCGGAGGTCGATCGTCTCGTTCGCGAATTCGCTCGCAAGAAGGAGCTGTTCGAGGAGACGGAGCGCTTCGGACATTTCCATCCGGATTATCACCGGGCGAAGGATGAAGTGATGGCCGTGCAGGCCCAACTGGACGCGATTGACGAGGTGGGCCGCTTCAAGCAGGCGGAGCAAGCGCTGGACGAGCTGCTTCATGGACTGTCAGAGGTGATTGCCCATGCCGTCTCCGCTACGATCAAAGTACCCGGCAACGACCCGCTGCCATCAAAAGGCTGCGCAAGCGGAGGGTGCAGTGGCGGCTGCAGCAGCTGCTCTTAGCCAGCCTTTATTCGGGGGGAAAGCGAGGAGAATTATGTTTCCTGAACGAACGGGATATATTATATGGGTCACCGATGTGAAGGCGGCCCGGAACTTGGACAAATACGGAACGCTTCACTATATTTCACGCAAAATGCACTACGCCGTTCTGTATGTCAACTCGGATCGAGCCGAGGATACGATGAAGAATGTTCGCCGGTTGAATTATGTCAAAAAAATCGAGCGTTCGTACCGGAACGAAATCAAGACGGAATATAGCGGGGATATGCAAGACAAGACCCAATATTTCGGCATGTAAGAGCATGGACACAGACCTATTCCCACTGACGGAATAGGTCTTTTTGTTACTGACGGGCCGAGTACCTCGCGCTTCGTCAGATAGGGCAGGGGCAACCCCGGAGATTGGTGGGAAGTGAACGCTTGATGCGGCCGATACCGCTCTCCAAGCATGCACAGGAAGGGCTGAGCTGTTCGTAAAAGTGGAAATGGAACAAGAAAAAGGTTGGAGAATGTGTCTTTTTTGGAACAGTTTGTTAATCTTTTGTAAAAATGGGCCTGAAAAGCGTGGTGTGAACTTGAGAACGGGTTCCGCTTCATGTAATATATTGGGTAAATATACATAGACAAAAAGACCTAACGTGGTGGAGAGTGGTACCAGTGAGAGATAAAGTCATGGAACGATGGAGCACGTATGAACCTTTTTATGTCTTGTTAGGGGATAACAAGGTGGCTGATATCGTCATCACCCATCATGCCAGATCCCGCTGGGTAGATCGGATTTCCAAGACAGATGCCGATACCGAATCGATCGCCGCGTTTATGTGGGATTGTCTGAAGCAGGAACGGATCGCTCCTTACTACCGCAACGAGCAGGATGTGTTTCTGATTGACGGGGACTTGGTCGTGGTGGCGGAATTTACTCCTTCCGATCGGGATTTCGATCTGGCGGGAGAGCCGATGATGAAGATGATTGTCGTTACGTTTCTTGGCAAAATGTCGGAGACGATGGAACTGCGAGATTTGAAGACCTACTACTCCTGGCTCCGTCATTCCCGCCGCATGACGCTCGTGAAGAACAGCCGCAAGCGCAAGTAGCGAGGGCGCTTCCCGAAGCGCGCCGGATAGGCAGTTCTGTACAACATAGCCAGTGCATAGGAGGCCGTTCCCTGCCGGGGGCGGTCATTTTATTTTGGGGAAAAGGAGCGCCGGAACGGGCGGACAGCACGAATCTAGAAAAATTGCCTCCCGCCGTGCTGCCGCTCTCCCCGGGGTGAGCACCCCTGCCCGCTGCCGCCGGCCCCTGAGCGAGCATCCGGCCGCTGAGGTTGGCCCCTGAGCGAGCATTCCGGCCCGCTGCCGCCGGCCCCTGAGCGAGCATTCCGGCCCGCTGCCGCTGGCCCCGGAGCCGGCTTCGCGGGCAGCCTTTCTAATGTTTGCTCCCGTTGGAGTATAATGGGGGAGAGAGTCTTTGGAGAGGATGAAGGACGCATGGGGTTGAGTTTCCATCAGCTTCATATTTTCTATACGGTCGCCACGCGGGGGAGCTTCTCCGCGGCGGCACAGACGATGCATATGACCCAGCCTGCAGTGACAATGCAGATTCAGGCGCTTGAGGAATATTTCGGCACGAAGCTGCTGCACCGCTCGACGAAGAAGCTCAATCTGTCTGAAGCAGGGCAGAAGCTGCTGCCCTATGCGAAGCGTTGTCTCGATCTCGTCCGCGAGACCGAAGAGATGATGTCCAACTATACGCTTGATCTGCAGGGCAGATTGAAGCTGGCCGCCAGCCTGACGATTGGCGAATATGCGCTGCCCCATCTGCTGGGCGCGTTCGCGAAGCAGCATCCGCAGTTGGATATCCAGCTGCAGATTATGAACACGTCCCAGATTGTGGCCGGCGTTCGTGCGCAGCAGCTGCATCTCGGTCTCGTCGAGGCGCCGGTGACGGAGACGGACATCCATGTCGAGGCGGTGATGGAGGATGAGCTTATGCTCATTACTCCGCGCGATCATCCACTCATGAACGCGGAGAAGGTTCGGCTGGAGGATGTGATGCAGTATCCGTTCGTGCTGCGCGAGACCGGCTCGGGAACGCGCATCGTGATGGAGGAGGCGCTGCGCGCGAGCGGGGCCGATCCCGCCAAGCTGCGGGTCGTCATGGAACTGGGCAGCACCGGCGCGGTCAAATCGGCCGTGGAGGCGGGTATCGGCATCACGATGCTCTCGCCGTCCGTCGTCCGCCACGAACAGGCGCTGGGCCTGGTCCATGTGCTCCGCATCGAGTCGCTTCGCATCAAGCGGCAGTTCTATGCGGTGCATGCTCAGGCCGGTCTGCTGTCGCTGCCGGCAACGACTTTTATGACCTATTTGCGTACCCGACAAGAAAAGGAGTGGTTGCCATGACCGATTCACAACAAGCTATTCCCGCTTCAGCGCGTTCGGAGGAGCCGCGGCTGGCGGCGATGGAAGGCGCCGGCGGTTCCCCGGTTCGGACCGGGGGAGCGGATCTGCACAGCCATACGGAGGCTTCCGACGGAATGACCCGGCCGGAAGAGAATGTCCGCTTGGCGAAGGAGGCCGGGCTGGAGGCGCTGGCCATTACCGATCACGACACGGTGGCCGGCATTGACGAGGCGTTTGCCGCAGGCCGGCGCTGGGGCATCGAGATTGTGCCCGGCGTCGAGATAAGCACGGTTGAGGATGGCATCGATATCCATGTGCTGGGCTATTTCGTGCGGGTGAAGGACGAGCGGTTCCTGCAGCGGCTAAGCGAGCTGCGCGCGGTCCGGGACCGCCGCAACGAGATGTTGATCGCCAAGCTGAACGAGCTGGGCATTCCGCTGACGATGGAGGAGGTTCTGTCCGGCCTCCGCCGTCCGCTGTCGCCGGGAGAGACGGTGGGCCGCCCGCATATCGCGGACGCTCTTGTCCGCCGTGGCGCGGTGCGCGACATGCAGGAGGCGTTCGAGCGTTATATCGGCGTGGGCGGGGCGGCTTACGTCAATCCGCCCCGCATCCGGCCTAGCGAGGCGGTGCGCTGGATTAAGGAAGCCGGAGGCGCCGCCGTGCTTGCCCATCCAGGCATTTACGGCAATGACGAGCTGGTCGCACGGCTCTTGGAGGAATCGCCATGGGACGGAATCGAAGTATGGCATTCGGATCATTCGGACGTGGACGCGGAGCGGTATTTGCAATTGGCGGAGCGGCACGGCCTGATTGCGACCGCCGGCTCGGATTTCCATGGCGCGCGGCAGGGAAAGGTATTCCATGGCGCGATCGGCGGCCGGCGCATCGGGCTGGAGGCCGTCCGGCGCTTACGGGAGCGAAGTGGGCGGGATTGACCCGCGGCAGACGTCCGTTCTCCCTCTGGAGAGCGGGCGTAGGTCGGGGCTAGGGCGCGGGGGGAAGGCAGCGGCGAGCGTCTCATTAGACACGCGAGACACGCGAAGCCGAGCAAGGCGTCATCTTCATCCGCGCGTCGGGATGAACCGATCGGCACGGCCTTATCAAGCCTTTGCCCTGCCCCTCCGCCAATTCTCCGTCACAAGTCTTGGTCGAAGTGGTCCGCTCCCGTTTTACGTTTATGTTTGCGTTTGAGTTTGAGTTTACTTTAGAGGTTACCTTAGAGCCATGCGTTCGTGTTTACCTTTGTTGTTTACGCTAAAGTGTTGAACCTTGTTCGTTTGAATCTTCTTCGTTTGAACGTTCTGAGTGGATTTTTCTGAGTTGGGGAATCTGAGGTTGAACAATTTGAGTTGAACAATCTAGGCTGAACAATCTAGGCTGAACAATCTGAGATTGAGCAATCTGAGATTGAGCAATCTGAGGTGAACGTTCCGCGGCATGCAATCCTGCAAAAGTGCAGTTTTTTTCAAGGGGAACGGTCGATTTGGCGGGAAATCCTGCAAAACTGCAGGAATCTGAGCCTGTAGAGCTCTAAACGCGAGATTGAGGGGGAAAAAGATGCAGTTTTGCAGGAATCGTTTGCCGTGCTTCTGCGCTGTCTTGAAAAGATGTAATTTTGCAGGATTTCAGCTTCACCGCTGCTTCTTTTCGCCTGACTGCTCCCAAGACACATATTTCTTATCTGAACTGGCTATGTTCCCAAGACACATATTCCTTGTCTGAACTGGCTATGTTCCGAAGCCGCATATTCCATCTCTGAACTGGCTATGTTCAGAAGCCACGCATTCCATCCCCGAACTGGAGACGCTCCGAAGCCACACAATACCGTACCTGTACTCGACACGCTCCGGAGACATCCATTCCCGAACTGTCCCGGAAATGCTCCAAAGAAGCTACAGACATGTTCCAGATTTGCTACGGAGATGGTCCAGACATGCTGAGGAGCGACGGTTACCATCGTCCTGGGGGAGCGTCTTCTACCGAAAACGGGAGCAGGAACGGGGACAGGGGTTGCGCCCACAAAAAGGAGACAGGAGCGGAAACCGGGACTGAAACAGGAACTGAAACAGGAACTGAAACAGGAACGGGAACCAACAAGACGCCTGGAACGAAGGAACCGATTGGTTCCGTTCTCCAGGCGTCTTGCTATGCGTGCTTGCTCAACCGTTCGTCTTGACGGTGACCGGAAGCTGCCCGACCCGGTCCGCGTCCGGCGTAATGAACAGCGTCTTCTGCCGCTCGTAGATGACGAAGCCCGGCTTCGCCCCGTTCGGCTTGCGGACATGGCGGATGAGCGTGTAGTCGACCGGGACGAGGCTGGAATGCTTGCCTTGGCTGAAAAAGGCCGCCAACTGGGCCGCTTCCTCCAAGGTGGCGTCCCCGAATCGATCGCTTCGGATAACGACATGCGATCCGGGAATGTCCTTCGTGTGGAACCATGTGTCGTTCGGCTGGGCCAGCCGGTTGGTGACATATTCATTCTGCAAATTGTTCTTGCCGACGTAGATAGGAATGCCCTCGGATGAGGTGTAGCAGTATATCGTCGGCCGCCCGTCTTTTTTCTTGCGCTTGCCCTTCCGTTCCCGATCGCGCAAATAGCCTTCCTGGACAAGCTCCTCCCGAATCTCCTGCGCATCCTGCAGATTGGCTCCCGCGAGCTGGTGCAGCAGCATGTCGAAGTACCGGTTCTCTTCCTCGGCCGCGTGGATCTGCTCCTGCACGACGGCGATGCTGTTCTTCGCCTTGTTGTACTTCTTGAAATAGCGCTGTGCATTGTCCGATGGCGAGAGCAGCGGGTCGAGCGGGACCGTGATCATGCCTCCATCCTCATCGTAGTAATTCGGAAGCTCGACCGAGGCGTCTCCCTTGCGAAGCATATGGAGCGAGGCGAACAGCAGCTCGCCCATCACCCGGTAGCGATCCGCATCCTTCGCTTCCTCTAACGTAGCTTGCAGCTTCTCCAGCTTTTTCGCGTTTTTGTCATGCTCCTGCTGGAGGAAGCGGGACAAGTCGCCCACGCGCTGCTTAATCATGTCCCGTTCGGCCTTGTCGCCGTAGAAGGCCTCCATGCAGGCGCTCATCGTCGGATAGGTGGTGCGTGTCCCCTCGATGTGCGTAAGCGGCAGGGCCGAGAAATACGACTTGCCGGCTTCATCCTCTACGAGCGTCGGCTCGTAACGATGGCCCCGCACCCCTTCCATCATCCGGGAGAAATATTCCCACAGCACCGGGCCATCGAGCATTCCATCCGCGTCCGCATCCGCCCGCCCCGCGCCAGCGCCGGCGCGGTAGACCATCTCCTCCGCGAGCCGCGGGCTGATCCCGGAGAATCGGCTCACGAGCCACTTGGCTGCCTGCTTGGATGAGAGGCCGAGGCTCACTCCGGCTTCGTCCAGCGCCGCGGCGGTGTGTCCTGCAGCGGCTTCCGCCCACCATGCGAGGAACTGCTCCGAGTCCGTGCCGAGCGGATCGGCCTTATGCTGCTCTGGCGGAGCTGTATAGGCGAAGCCCGGCATGACGATACGGTAGCTGCTGATGGACGGGGTCACATGATGAATGCCGTCCACGATGGCGCCGGTCGCCGCATCAAGCAAAATAATATTGCTGTGGCGTCCCGTCAGCTCCACGACGATCGTTTTGATCGCCTCATCCCCCAATTCGTCCCGTTGGCGGATGCGGAAGTGCAGTATCCGCTCGCTGCCAATCTGCTGTACCTGCTCGATAATGCCGCTCTCGCAATATTTGCGCATCAGCATGCAGAACATGGGCGGCTCCGGCGGATTGGTGAAGCTCTCTTCGGTAAAATGCACACGCGGGTAGGTCGGGTTCGCGGACAGCAGCAGCTTGCGGTTCCGTCCCGCTGTTCGGATATGAAGTACGATGTCCTGCTCGGTCGGCTGATAAATTTTATGAATGCGCGCGCCGAGGGTCTGCTGCAATTCATGCGCAAGGGCGCGGGTAACGATTCCATCCAATGCCATATTGATTGCTCCTATCTTGCGGGGCCGGGGTCGGTCTCCCGCTCATTTGCCTTATCTCCCTATGATGCCATATTTTTGGACAAAACTTAAGAGTTCCGTATTCACATTGGGATATTTTCTGACTCGTCCGAATAAAGTTACCCTGAAGACCGTTTCTTTGGACGAGTTGGATTGTCCCGCCAAAGAGGGCCATCATACGGAGGAAAGGGGAACGTACCAATGGATCAATTAAAGTGGCACCAGTCAACGACCGAAGACTTGCTGAAAACGTTGGGGGTCCACGTCGATCAAGGGTTGACTGAGGAAGATGCGGCGGCGCGAAGGGAGCAACACGGATCGAACGAGCTGTCGGCAGGGCGGCGCGTTTCGCCGATAACGTTATTTTTGAACCAATTTAAAGATTTCATGGTGCTCATTTTGGCGGGGGCGACTCTCGTCTCTGGCCTGCTAGGTGAATATTTGGACTCGATTACGATTATCGCGATTATTTTGCTGAACGGCGTGCTTGGATTCATTCAGGAGTTCCGCGCCGAGCGCTCGCTGTCCGCCTTGAAGCAGCTATCCGCCCCGACGGCCAAAGTGATACGCTCCGGCAGCGTAACCCATATTCCCGCCAACCGGCTCGTTCCCGGCGATATCGTCCTGCTGGAGAGCGGCGATCGCGTTCCGGCGGATATTCGTTGGGTGGAGACCAACAGCTGCTATGTCGAGGAATCGACCCTGACGGGGGAGTCGGTTCCGGTCAGCAAGCATCATCAACGGATTTCGGAAGCGGAGCTGCCCCTCGGAGACCAAAAAAATATCGGCTTCATGGGAACGATGGTGACGCGGGGGACCGGGAAGGGCGTCGTCATTCGCACGGGAATGGATACCGAGATGGGCAACATCGCTCATCTGATCGAAAATACAGAAACGATGGATACGCCGCTGCAGCATCGGCTCGAGCAGCTAGGCAAGATGCTCATCATCGTGGCGCTTATCCTCACCGTCATGGTCGTCGTCGCGGGCATCATGCACGGCCAGGACGCCCTCGCCATGTTCCTGGCCGGAGTCAGCCTGGCTGTCGCTGCCATACCGGAAGGGCTGCCGGCGATCGTGACGATTGCTTTGTCGCTGGGAGTCCAGCGCATGATCAAGCGCAAAGCGATCGTGCGCAAGCTGCCTTCGGTGGAGACGCTGGGCTGCGCCTCCGTCATTTGCTCCGACAAGACCGGGACGCTGACGCAGAACAAAATGACGGTCACCCGGATGTGGCTTGGCGGACGCCTGCTGGAGGTGAGCGGAGAAGGATTCGAGCCGAACGGCCAGGTATGCGAGAAGGGGAAGCCGATCGAGCTCAAGCATGATCAGGAGCTGCGCCGCTTCCTGCAGATTAGCGCGCTTTGCAATAATGCGAGCTTGACGGAAACCTACCCGGAGGAGCTGCGCTCCGCCAAAGGGGGGCGTAAGGGAGACAAAGCGGCCGAGCCGGAAGAAGTCAAGGCCGTCTGGAACATTGCAGGCGATCCGACGGAAGGCGCGCTGCTGGTCCTCGCGGCCAAGCTGGGCATGACGCCGAGGGCGCTGCAGGGCATGTACGAACGGACGCAGGAGTATCCGTTCGATTCCGAACGCAAGCGGATGTCGGTCGTCGTCACGCATCAGGGGGGACGCCATGTTTTGACCAAGGGCGCGCCGGATGTGCTGCTGGATCGCTGCAAATATATGCTGTGGGAAGGCAAGGTGGTGCCGTTAACCGGCACGCTGAAGCAGAAGGTGCTGGCGGAGAACGAGGGGATGGCGAAGCAGGCTTTGCGCGTGCTCGGCCTAGCGTACCGCGAGCTGAAGCGGCATGAGACGATTCGCGATGAAGCGGAAGCCGAGTCGCAGCTGGTGTTCGTCGGGCTGGCGGGCATGATCGATCCGCCGCGCCGCGAAGTCCGCGAAGCGATCAGCCTATGCCGCCGCGCCGGCATCAAGACTGTGATGATTACCGGAGATCATCAGACGACAGCGGAAGCGATTGCGAATCAGCTCGGCATTATCCCTCGCGGCGGCATGAGTGTGAACGGAGCCCAACTGGCAGGGATGGATGACGACGCGCTGGACAAAGCCGTCGACAACGTCTATGTCTATGCCCGCGTGTCGCCGGAGCACAAGCTGCGCATCGTCAAATCATTGCAGCGCCAAGGCCATGTCGTCGCGATGACCGGCGACGGTGTGAACGACGCGCCTGCGATCAAAGCCGCGGATATCGGCATCGCGATGGGCATTGCCGGCACGGATGTGTCGAAGGAGGCCTCGTCGCTTATTCTCAGCGATGACAACTTCGCCACGATCGTCGCCGCTATCGAGGAAGGGCGCGGCATCTACGAGAACATCCGCAAGTTCATCCGCTACCTGCTCGCTTCCAATGTAGGCGAGATCCTGGTCATGTTCCTGGCGATGATGATGGGGCTGCCGCTGCCGCTCGTGCCGATTCAGATACTGTGGGTCAATCTTGTGACCGACGGATTGCCGGCGATGGCGCTCGGCGTCGATCAGCCGGAGAAGGATCTGATGGAGCATCGGCCGCGTTCCGCCAGGGAGAACATCTTCGCGCGCCGTCTCGGCTGGAAAATCATCAGCCGCGGCATTCTTATCGGCGTCTGTACGCTGATCGCGTTCTGGCTGACGCTGCGGGTTGATCCCGGCAGCGCCGACCAACTGACGAAGGCGCAGACAGTCGCCTTCTCTACCTTGGTGCTCGCTCAGCTCATCCACGTGTTCGATTGCCGGAGCTCGCGTTCGATTTTCCATCGTAACCTTTTCCAAAATAAGTATCTGGTGCTCGCGGTGATATCTTCCTTGATTCTGCTGCTCGGGGTACTGTATATCGAACCGCTTCAGCCGGTATTCAAGACGGTTCCGCTCGGCTTCCGGGAGTGGGCGATTACGTTCGTCATGGCCGGGATTCCGACCTTCCTGCTCGGCATCGGCTCGGTGATGAGCGGTCAGAAAAAGAAGCCTTCCGGCGGCAGACCCGCTTATCCGAAGCGGCATGCGGCATAAGCATAGTATTTTTATTCATTTTGCGTTATGATGGTAGGAAATTGACCGGAGGACGCTGCGCGGCCGCCGTGCCGGCATCTGGTCCGGGCACATAAGCTGTGAACTACACCGATGCACTGAAGACGCTCCCGTCGGAGCGTCTTTTATTTCAAGAAGCGCGGTTTCTTGATAAAATGGGGTAGATGACGCAGACATAGACAGATTGGGAGAAGGGTGGAGACGGGATGAAGGACTTGCGTCAAGTGCTGCAAGGGGAAATTATTGTCGGTGACGGGGCCATGGGCACCTATTTATATCAATTGGGCTACCCGGTTGGGATTTCCTATGAATCGCTTAACATCAGCGAGCCGGAACGGATCCGGGACATACACCGCGAATATGTGAGCGCAGGCGCCCGGCTCCTGGAGACGAATACATTTACGGCGAACCGTGAGAAGCTGTCGAAGCATGGGATGGAGAAGCAGGTGAAGGCGATTAACCGCGCTGCGGCCCGGCTGGCGCGCGAGGCGGCTGCAGGCCAAGCCTATGTGGTCGGAGCGCTGGGCTCAATCCGGGCCGGCAAGCGGGAAAATATCGAGACGGAGCAGGTCAAGCGCGACTATACCGAGCAGTTGTCGGCCTTGTTGGAAGAGGGCGTCGACGGAATCATGTTCGAGACGTTCTACGACATGGAGGAAATGAAGCTGGCGGTTCAGATCGTGCGCGCCTTGGACGACCGCATTCCGATCATCTGCCAATTCGCGGTCGAAGAGTCGCATCGGACGAAGGACGGGCTTCGTCTGCTGGATGCGTTCCGTCTGCTCCGCGAGGAAGGCGCAGACATCGTTGGCTTGAACTGCCGCATGGGGCCGAACGGCCTCATGCGGGCGATGGAAGAGGTCACCGGCCGGCTGGCGCTGCCGATGTCTGCCTTCCCGAACGCCGGTCTGCCGGATTATGTGGACGGAAGATACAACTTCGTGGCTACGGCCGACTATATGGCAGAGAGCGCCGTTCGCTTCGCCGAATTGGGCGCGCGCATTATCGGAGGCTGCTGCGGCACGACGCCGGAGCATATTCAGGCAATAGCGCAGGCGCTGGCAGATGCGGAGATTCCGGTTCTCCCGACGCTGGCCGAGGAGGAGGCGCAGGCCCAGGCCGTTCCGCCGCTTGAGATCGGGGAGCTCGACGCAGCGCCGGTGTCCGGGCAGGGGAAGGCGGCAAGCGGGCCGTCGCTTGTCGATACGGTCCGTGAACGCCATACCGTCATCGTGGAGCTGGATCCGCCCCGCGATCTGGATATCGCTAAGTTCATGCTGGGCGCGCAGGCGCTGAAGGATGCAGGGGCCGACGCGCTGACGCTGGCGGACAACTCGCTTGCGGTCACCCGAATGAGCAATTTGGCGCTCGGTTATTTGGCGCTCGACAAGGTCGGCATCCGGCCGCTCATCCATATCGCCTGCCGGGATCGCAACCTGATCGGCACGCAGTCCCATATGATGGGCCTGCACGCGCTCGGCATCGATCATGTGCTTGCGGTAACCGGGGATCCGGCACGCTTCGGCGATCTGCCGGACTCCAGCTCGGTCTATGACCTGACCTCCTTCGAGATTATCCGCATGATCAAGCAGCTGAATGCGGGGCTCGCCTTCTCGGGCAAGGTGCTCAAGCAGCGCGCGAACTTCGTCGTCGGGGCGGCGTTCAACCCGAACGTGAAGCATTTGAACAAGGCGATCGAACGCCTGGAGCGCAAGATTGAGGCTGGCGCGGATTATATCATGACGCAGCCGGTATATGACGCCGCCCTGATCGAACGGATTGCCGAAGGGACGAAGCATTTGAAGGTGCCGGTCTTCCTCGGAATCATGCCGCTGGCAAGCGGGCGGAATGCGGAATACCTTCATAATGAAGTGCCGGGCATTCATCTCTCGGACGAGGTGCGGGAACGAATGAAGGGGCTCGAGGGCGAGAGCGGGCGCCGCGAGGGCGTAGCCGTCGCCAAGGAACTGCTGGATGTGGCAATGAAGCATTTCAACGGTATCTACTTCATGACCCCGTTCATGTTTTATGAGATGACCGCCGAGCTGACGGAGCATGTGTGGCAAAAAGCGGAACGCCCGACCGCCCCCTTGTATCGGCATACGTAATGAATTAAAATAGGATAATGGATGTGGTACCCATGGTATACAGCATGACCGGTTACGGCCAGTCCGTCCGGAGTTCCGGCGGATACAAGATTACGATTGAAGCGAAGTCCGTTAACCATCGTTATTGCGAGATCATGCTGCGCATGCCGCGTGAATGGACAAGCTGCGAGGAGCCTTTGCGCCGTCTCGTTCAGCAATTCGTCAAGCGCGGGCGGGTAGACGTGTTTATTAACAGAGAGCGTGAAGGGGAAGCGAAGACGGCGGTAGCCATCAATGAGCAGACTGTGAAGGCCTATATGGAGGCCGGCCGGCTGCTTCGCGACCAATACGGCGTCTCCGGGGAGATGACCGTCAATGACTGGCTTCGCTTGCCTGATGTATTTACCATCCAGGAGGAGCAACCGCTGCCCGAGGAAGAGCTGCTTCGCGAGCTTGAATCCGGCCTGGCGGAGGCGATGGATGGGTTATGTCAGATGCGGGTCATGGAAGGCAACCACCTCGCCCAGGATATGAAGGAACGACTGAACCGTCTGGAGTCGCTGCATGCGGACATTTCCACACGGGCTCCATTCGTCGTTGCTGAGTATCGCGCCAAGCTGCAACAGCGGATAGAGCAACTGCTGGACGCTGAGTCTTCCTTGGACGAATATAAGTTCGGCATGGAGGTAGCTCTGTTTGCGGATCGCTCCAACATCGATGAAGAATTGACGCGGCTACAGAGTCATTTCAACCAGTTCAGACAGCTGCTGGACAGCACGGAACCGATCGGCAGGAAGCTCGATTTTCTCATCCAGGAGATGAACCGGGAAGTGAACACCATCGGTTCCAAGGCGAACCATCTGGAGATTATCAACCATGTCGTAGACATGAAGGCAGAGTTGGAAAAGATTCGCGAACAAGCCGCGAACATGGAATAAATATGGAGCGTTCGAAAGTAGAGGGAGGACCTGTAATGGCCATTAAACTGATTAACATCGGTTTTGGTAACATCGTATCTGCCAACCGTATCATCTCAATCGTGAGCCCGGAATCGGCTCCTATTAAGCGAATCATCCAGGAAGCGCGCGATCGTCACATGCTGATTGACGCAACTTACGGGCGGCGCACCCGCGCGGTCATCATTACGGACAGCGACCATGTCATTTTGTCCGCGGTCCAGCCGGAGACGGTAGCGCATCGCTTATCAACGAAGGATGACGACAACGACGAATAAAATGGAGATGAACATGAAGAAAGGATTTTTGATTGTGCTATCCGGCCCTTCCGGCGTCGGCAAAGGCACGGTATGCAAATCTTTATTGAAGCGGCTGCCCGACCTGATCTATTCGGTGTCCGCCACAACGCGTCACCCCCGTCTCGGGGAAGTTGACGGAGTGAACTACTTCTTCAAGTCGCGGGAAGAGTTTCTCGATATGATCGAGAACGATAAGCTGCTGGAGCATGCCGAATATGTGGGCAACTACTATGGTACCCCGCGGGACTTCGTGGAGCAGACGCTGGACGAAGGGCAGGACATCATTCTGGAGATCGAGGTGCAGGGCGCGTTGAAGGTGAAAGAGAAGTTCCCGAACGGGATCTTCATTTTCCTGTTGCCTCCGTCGCTGGACGAGCTGGAGGATCGGATTCGCGGCCGCGGTACCGAGAACGATACGGTCATCGATCACCGCATGACGGCGGCGGTCGAGGAAATGGCCATGATGGCGAATTACGATTATGCCGTCGTGAACGATGAGATCGACTTGGCGTGCAAACGTATAGAGAGCATTATAATAGCCGAACATTGTAAAATCAGGCCTAACCGGTAAGACGGCAGACAGCGGGGCGCACTTTCGATAAAGTGTGCCTTGTGACGTGCTTTCCTGAGTCCGGGCGGCAGAGCAGGATTCGAGATTGAGTAAGAAGCGGTCCCGGCGGCAAGGGGGTTCGGGACAAGCAGGAGAAGGAGTGCGGAACTATGCTATATCCATCCATTGACGAATTGATGAAAAAAGTCGACAGCAAATACTCTCTGGTCGTGGCTGCGTCCCGCCGGGCGCGCCAATTGCGCGACGGGGAGCGGACCGAATTGCAGAATCCCAAATCGTACAAGCAGGTCGGCGTGGCGCTGGAGGAGATCTACGGAGATTATGTTACGGTCGAACAAGGCAACGCGGTGTAACTCCGATCCGGCTGCGGAATCGGTTCATAGACGGTGAGCGGTACAGCCGAACCGGCTGAATGACCGCCGCCCATCAATTGAGCAGGGAAGCAAATAACAACCGTCAGGTTGTTATTTTTTTCAAATGACGAGAATGCTCCCTATCCGGGAGGCAAGGCAGCCGCCGGGATGGAGCGCTTGCGCGCTAGAGGAGCGGAAAGGCGGGGGCGTATGCTGCAAGGAAAATCGATACTGCTCGGCGTCACGGGCGGCATTGCGGCTTACAAGGCTGCAGCGCTGTGCAGCAAGTTGAAGCAGGAGGGGGCCGAGGTGCACGTCATCATGACGGCATCGGCGACTCAGTTTATTTCGGAGTTGACGTTCCAGACATTGTCGCGCCAGCCGGTGTATACGGACACGTTCGATGAGCGGGACGCTTCAGTCGTCTCTCACATCGATCTGGCGGATCATGCGGATCTCGTGCTAGTGGCGCCGGCTACGGCGAATGTGATCGGCAAGATGGCGCATGGCTTGGCGGATGATATGCTGACGACGACACTGCTCGCTACGACGGCGCCGGTCATGGTCGCTCCGGCCATGAATGTACATATGTACGCCCATCCGGCCGTCATGCATAATATGGACATATTACGGTCGCGGGGCGTCCGGTTCATCGAGCCGGAAGAAGGGCTCCTCGCTTGCGGTTATACCGGCAAGGGAAGGCTGGCCGAGCCGGAGCATATCGTGGAATATGTGAAGCGGTGGTTCGCAGAAGGCGGCGGCAGAGAATCCGCATTGCCGCCAGCCAGCGCTGCCGGCCTAGGAAACGCACAGTCCGGACTGCTTCATGGCAAGCGGGTGCTGGTCACGGCAGGCGGCACGGTTGAGCGCATCGATCCGGTCCGGTACATTACGAATGATTCGTCCGGCAAAATGGGATTCGCGGTAGCGGAAGCGGCCCGGGATATGGGAGCCTGCGTGACGCTTATCGCCGGCCAGACCCAGTCGGATCCTCCGCAGGGCGTCGAGCTGATCCGCGTCGAATCCGCCCTCGATATGCGGGATGCCGTCGTCGCGCGTTACGAGCAAGCGGATATTGTCGTGAAGACGGCGGCGGTTGCCGATTACCGGCCGGTGCACCGGGCCGCCCAGAAGCTGAAAAAAACGGGCGAGCGGCTCGTTATTGAGCTGGAGCGGAATCCGGATATTTTGCAGGAGCTCGGCGAGAAGAAGAAGAATCAGCTGCTGATCGGATTCGCCGCCGAGACCGAACAGCTGGAGCAGTATGCGTTGGACAAGCTTGCCCGCAAAAATCTCGATTATATCGTGGCGAACGATGTCTCCCGCACCGATGCGGGCTTCGGCTCCGATCGCAATGAAGTGCATATATATAGTAAAAATGGTCTCGTCGAGCGCATTCCGCTCACGGCCAAGCGCGAGGTAGCCCGCCGTCTCCTGGAGATTGCCGTACAGGCGTCCGCCGCGGGAGACGAACCGCCTTCCCTGTCTGGCGAGGTGCATTCGCTTGAACCATAACGGAGCGGATCGGATGCGGGACGCAGTGTCAGCGGGGGCAGTCGGGACTCATCCCGGCTTGCCGATCGCGCGCGTCACCGTCGATGTATCGGTCAAAGACACGGATCGGCCGTTCGACTACGCGATTCCTCCATCCATGGCGGACTGGATCGAGACGGGCAGCCGGGTCGGCGTCCCGTTCGGCGGGCGGACAGTGCAAGGCTTCGTCATCGGACTATCCGACCGGACGGATGTGCCGCTGTCCCGGCTGAAGCCGATTCAGCAGCTGCTGGATGTTATCCCGCCGCTCCCGGCCGATCTCGTCGAGCTCGGAATGTGGATGAGCGACCGCTATGTATGCACACTGACGGCCGCTCTGCAGGCGATGATTCCGGGAGCCATCAAGGGCAAGCGGGAGAAGGCGCTCTCGCTGGGCGACGATGCTCGCCTGTTCCTTCAAGGCGCCGACGGCGGGACAGATGAATTGACCCTCCGCCCGGATCGTCTGCTTGAAGACCCGCAGACACGCAGTCTGCTTGCTTATGTGCAGCGCAACGAGCCGTTGCCGGCGCCGAAGCTGCTGCAGGCCTTTCCCCAGGCAGCGCGCCTCATTAAGGAAGCGCTCCAGCACGGCTGGCTGCAGGAGACGGAGCGGATTAAGGATCGCATCGGTGTCAAGCGGCTGAAGCGGGTGACGCTGACGGTCGATGATGTCGGCGAGGCGGTTGGCCGGCTGGGAAGCCGGGCCGGAAGACAGCAGGAGACACTGCGGCTCCTTGAGGAATATGGCGGAGAGCTGCCGCTCAAAAGCTTGAACGCATCCGCGGTCAAGGCGCTTGAGGGAAAAGGCTATGTCGCCGTCGACGAGGTCGAGGTGATGCGGGATCCGTACGCTCAGCGCCGCTTCCGGCCATCGAAGCCGCTGCCGCTGACAGAGGAGCAGCAGCAGGTCTTCGAAGCGCTCGCGCTCGCGGTGGACGAACAGGAGCATCGAACCTTCCTGCTGCACGGGGTCACCGGGAGCGGTAAGACGGAGGTCTATTTGCAAGCGATCGAACGCTGTCTCGATTCCGGACGCGAAGCGATCGTGCTCGTGCCGGAGATCTCGCTTACTCCGCAGATGGTCGAGCGCTTCAAAGGGAGATTCGGCTCCCGGGTGGCGGTGATGCATAGCCGTCTCTCCCAGGGCGAACGTTACGACGAGTGGCGCAAAATCCGTGAAGGCCGCGTGCAGGTAGCGATCGGAGCCCGCTCAGCGGTGTTTGCCCCTTTTCCCCGGGTTGGCCTTATTATTATGGATGAAGAGCATGAGTCATCCTACAAGCAGGAAGAGACGCCGAAATATCACGCCCGCGACGTGGCGATTGAACGGGCGCGCCGGCAAGGCGCCGTCGTCGTCCTCGGATCGGCGACACCTTCGATGGAGACGTATTACGCTTCACGTCTGAACGGCTACGAGCAGTTGCCTGCAGGGCTGGAGGCGCCGCCTTGGAGGCTGACCGCGCTGGCGATGCCTTCGCGGGTTGGCGGCAGACCCCTTCCTCCAGTGACGATCGTCGATATGAGGGACCAACTGAAGCTCGGCAACCGTTCGATGTTCAGCGCGCCGTTGGAGGCGGCGCTGGAGCAGCGGCTGGAGCGTCAGGAGCAGACTGTGCTGTTGTTGAACCGCAGAGGCTACTCGACGTTCGTCATGTGCCGCAGCTGCGGCTATGTCGCACAGTGTCCGGAATGCGATATTTCGCTGACTTATCATATGAAGACGGGGCATATGCGCTGCCACTACTGCGGCCATGCGGAGCGGGCGCCGGAAGTATGCCCGTCATGCGAGAGCGAGCATATCCGTTATTTCGGCACAGGTACCCAGCGGGTAGAGGAACAGCTTGCCCGCCGCTTTCCAGGCATTCGCGTTATCCGGATGGACGTAGACACGACCTCGGAGAAAGGCTCGCATGAGCGGCTGCTGCAGCAGTTCCGCGAACGGAAGGCCGACGTGCTGCTTGGCACGCAGATGGTGGCGAAGGGATTGGACTTCCCGTATGTCACGCTGGTCGGCGTCATTGCCGCCGATTCGGCGCTTCATATGCCGGACTTCCGCGCGGCGGAGAAGACGTTCCATCTGCTGACGCAGGTTGCCGGCCGGGCGGGACGCCATGATCTGCCGGGCGAAGTCATCGTGCAGACCTATGCGCCGGAGCATTACTCGATCATCCATGCGTCGGGGCATGATTACCGCGGCTTCGCTTCCGAAGAGCTGCGGCACCGCCGCAATCTGATGGTGCCGCCCTTCTGCCGCCTGGCGCTGCTGTCCATGTCGCATGAACAGCTGCCGCTGCTCGTGCGCGTGGCCGAGAACGCGGCCCAGCGGCTCAAGGAGCTGGCGGAGCGCCAAGGCTGGCTGCTTCCGCTGCATGAGCATGCCGAGGCGATGGAGATTCTCGGGCCGGTTGCCTCTCCGATTCCGCGTATCAAGAATCGCTACCGTTTCCAGTGCATAATCAAATGCCGGGGAGACGTGAATCTGTCGGGTCTGCTGGCGGAAGCGATGCGCGAGTTCGATTCGATTGCCAAGGAGCAGGACGTCCGGTTCAGTGTCGATATTGACCCGCAGATGATGATGTAAGCCGGCCGAATCGCATAGATCGTCCCGGAAGAACTGGGTCATGAACGGCTGCAAAGCACGGTCGAATGGGCCGTGAACGGTTGCAAGGCACGGGTGAATGGGCTGCGGACGAAGCTGGCGGAGCGTTGGAGCGGCCGCGCTGGTACTGTCTACGTGCATGCAGCCGGTGTGAGAGGGCGTTGAACGGATTTTCGCAGAGGATGAAATCATATATAATGCGAGCTGCAGGCTACTGTTAGAATAGGCCTGTCCGCTGCATAGCGAACGTTGGATTCAGAACGTGAAGCATAGCTTCCTTTTTGACAGAACGATTGATTAAGACAAATAAAGGATGGTGTGCCCTATGGCATTGCGAATAATCGTACATGAACCGGATCCGGTTCTTCATCAGATAGCAAAGGAGGTCACGAAGCTGACCCCGAATATTCACAAGCTGCTGAATGATATGGCGGACACGATGTACCACGCCGAGGGCGTCGGCCTGGCCGCGCCTCAGATCGGGATTCTGAAGCGAGTGATCGTTGTCGATGTCGGAGACGAGCACGGTTTGATCGAGATGATTAACCCTGTCATTCTCAAGGCGGAAGGGGAACAACTTGGCCCGGAGGGCTGCCTCAGCATTCCAGGGCTGAACGGCGATGTGCGCCGTCACCAGCATATTACGGTGCAGGGGCTTGACCGCCACGGCAATACGTTCACGGTGGAAGCGTCGGATTTCCTGGCCCGCGCCTTCCAGCATGAGATTGACCATTTGAACGGCATTCTGTTCACCGAGATTGCGGAGAAAGTGTATGAAGTTCCGCGTGAAGGCAGGAAGGCGGAATGACGAAGATCGTATTTATGGGGACGCCGGAGTTTGCCGTCGCTTCCCTCCGCACGCTGATCCAGGAAGGGTACGAGATCGCGGCTGTCGTGACGCAGCCGGATCGTCCCGTCGGCCGCAAGCGGGTGCTGATGCCGACGCCAGTGAAGGCGGAAGCGCTGCAGCACGGATTGACGGTGTGGCAGCCAGAGAAGCTTCGCACCTCGGATACGGTGGACGATATCCGCGCCCTGCAGCCCGATCTGATCGTGACGGCGGCGTATGGCCAGATCTTGCCGAAGGCGGTGCTCGATATTCCACGGCTCGGCTGTATTAACGTACATGGCTCGCTGCTGCCCAAATACCGGGGCGGCGCGCCGATCCAGCGTTCGATAATGAACGGAGAGACGGTGACGGGCGTCACCATTATGTATATGGCGGAAGGCATGGATACCGGCGACATGATCAGCCGGGTCGAAGTGCCGATCGGCGCGGACGACAATGCGGGCACGATGTTCGCGAAGCTGAGCGAAGCCGGAGCGGATCTGCTCCGGCGAACGCTGCCGGACATTATTGCCGGCCGGGTCGAAGCGGTGCCGCAGCCTCATGACGAGGCGACCTACGCGCCGAATCTGAAGCGTGAGGACGAGCGAATTGATTGGACGCGCTCCGCGGAGCAGATCGCCAACCAGGTGCGGGGCCTCGTTCCATTTTCCGGAGCCTTCACCACTTGGAGCGGTGAAGTATTCAAAGTGTGGGCGTGCCGGCCGGAGCCTGCGGCCGCGGGAGAAGCCGCGGCTGCCCCAGGCACCGTCCTGACGGCCGGAACGGATGGCCTTCGCATCCAGACCGGACAAGGGATCCTCTCCTTGCTTGAAGTGCAGCCAGCAGGCAAGAAGGCCATGCCGGCCTCTGAGTTCCTTCGCGGCGGCAAAATGGAGCAAGGGACGGTGCTGTCGTGAACGGAGGAGAACGACGACCGCCACGCAGACGATTGACAGCGCGTGATGTCGCGCTGGAGGTGCTCGTCCGGGTGGAGAAGGAAGGCTCCTACAGCAATCTGGAATTGAACCGGGCGCTGAAGGAAGCGCAGCTGGAACGGGCGGACGCCGGGCTGGCGACGGAGCTGGTGTATGGCACGATTCAGCGGCTCAACACGATTGACGGCGTGCTGGCGCACAAGGTGCAGCGCGGCCTGTCGAAGCTGAAGCCCTGGGTCCGCAATCTGCTCCGGATGACCGCATACCAGCTCCGCTACCTTGACCGCGTCCCGCCGCATGCGGCGGTGAACGAAGCGGTGGCGATCGCGAAGCGGCGCGGGCAGCAGGCGATGGGCGGCTTCGTGAACGGCGTTCTGCGCGCCATCATGCGCGAACCGGAGCTGTGGACCGCTCCGCCGGCCGACAGCGCCGTGAGCCGCATCGCCTGGGAGCATTCGCATCCGGAGTGGCTCGTCGCCCGCTGGATCGCGGCCTATGGCGAAGCCGAGACGGCCGCCATGTGCGCGGCGAACAACCGGCCGCCCCATGGCAGCGCGCGGGTGAACCGGCTGCGCGGCACGCGGGAGGCGCTGCTGGCCGAGATGCGCGCGGACGGCTACCGGGCCGAAGCGTCCGCGCTCTCGCCGGACGGCATCACAGCCGCCGGCGCCGGCAACCTGGCGCACAGCGCCTGGTATCGCGACGGCCGCCTATCGGTACAGGACGAGAGCTCGATGCTCGTCGTCGAGGCGCTGCGGCCGGAACCGGGCATGCGCGTCCTCGACTGCTGCGCTGCCCCAGGCGGCAAATCGACCCATATCGCCGAACGAATGGACGATATGGGCGAAGTCACGGCGAACGACGTCCACGCCCACAAGGTGGCGCTTATCGAGGAGCAAGCCGCCCGGCTTGGGTTGACGTCGCTGCGCGTAATGAATGTTGATGCGGCGGAGTTGGGACAAGCCCTGCCGCCCGCATCGTTCGACGCCGTGCTGCTGGACGCGCCGTGCACCGGCTTCGGCGTCATTCGCCGCAAGCCGGACATTAAGTGGGCGAAGCGCGAGGAAGATGTCGCTGCGATTGCCGCGATTCAGGAGCGGCTGCTGACGGAAGCGGCGCGGATGGTGCGCCCTGGCGGCCGCCTCGTCTATTCGACTTGTACGGTGGAGCCGGAGGAGAACGGGGACGCCGTCCGCCGCTTCCTGGAACGGACGCCGGGCTGGGGGCTGGATGCATCGTGGACGGGTGCCCTGCCGCAGGAGGCGCTGGACGCAGCGCTGCGGAGGAGCCCAGACGGCATGCTGCAGGTGCTGCCGCAGGATGCCGGATCCGACGGCTTCTTCATTGCCTGTCTGCAGCGCACGGACCGGCCGGGAGAGCCGGATGCTGGACGGAACTAACGCAATAGGACAGGCATATAGCCGCATCGACCATACGGTTGTCCCGTTTGGATGATGCGGCTATTGTTAATGTTGCAGAAAGAAGGTATTCAATCAGCTACAATCATGTACTTTTCTGCGAATGTGTCTGGAGATTGTACTTCTTAAGTGTTGAATCCCTTTCATTGCTATTCAACTCAATAAGTTCGAGCGATATCCCCCAAGCGTTCCATTAGCTCATTCTCCCAATGAGTGATAAAGAGGTTGTACTCTGGTTCCTTTTATGCACTCTCCTATCCGGTCAGGAAAAGAGCACGCGCATAGGTTTCTTTTATGCAATATCCCATGCGGTCAGGAAAGAGCTCGGGCATAGGCTTCTTTTATGCAATATCCCATGCGGTCAGGAAAGGGACGTGCGTAGGTTCCATTTATGCATTCTCCCATGCGGTCAGGAAAGGGACATGCGTAGGTTCCTTTTGTGCACTCTCCCATCTGGTCAGGAACTTTCGCAAGTTTTTATACAGTCTGTTCTAGTGTCAGGACAGGACTTATTTTGAGAACTATTAGTAATCAATTCATCAATTTCTCGGAAACGGGCTGTTGGGCTTTTTAAATGTATGCTGCTCTTCAATCGAAATGGGCAATGGGTGAATCGGGGCGAGTCAGAAAACTGAGCAGTTGGGAGAATGGTCAAAAGGGCCGCTGAACAGCTACCTGACCAGTGGGGAGAACGAGCAAATGAGCCGTCGAAGAGAAACTGAGCAGTTGGGAGAATGGTCAAAAGGGCCGCTGAACAGCTACCTGACCAGTGGGGAGAACGAGCAAATGAGCCGTCGAAGAGAAACTGAGCGGATGGGAGAATGGTCAAAAGGGCCGCGGAACAGATACCTGAGCAGCAGGAGACGAGCAAAAGAGCCGTCGAAGAGAAAGCTGAGCAGTTGGGAGAATGGTCAAAAGAGCCGCTAAACAGATATCCGAGCAATCCGTAGAACGATTAAAGGTATCGCCAAGGACAAGCCTCAGCAGGGAGGAGAATTCCCTGCAAGGATTTTCAGGAGTTACATCTGAGCGGCAAGTTTTTTCGACATTTTGGGGTGGACATGCGCATATATGTGGGCAGGTTGGTTATATACTCGAAATGAGGCTGTTGATGGTTGTGCTGACTGCGGGACTTTACGGTTCGGGGGGCTTTGGAGGCAAGGGGCATGCCGAAGGCCGGGAGGACGGGGCGCTTGCGGAGCCGGCGAGCCTAGGACCGAGGATGTGAATTTGACTTGGCTTTTGGCAAAGGCGCCATTTGTGGTAAAATAGATCGACTACATGACAAGTGATGAAGCGAAAGGTTGAACAGTACATGAAACCATTTATATACGACTATACGTTCGAGCAGCTCCAGCAATGGCTGAAGGAGCAAGGGGAGCCTGCTTTTCGGGCCGGGCAAATATTTAATTGGCTCTATGTGAAGCGGGTAACCAGCTTCGAGGAGATGACGAATTTGTCCAAGGGACTTCGCGGCAAGCTGGATGAGAGCTTCGAGTTCGTGAACTTGAAGGTGATTACGAATTTGAAGTCCGAGGACGGCACCGTCAAATTTTTGTTCGGGCTGCATGACGACCATGCGATCGAGACAGTGATCATGAGGCATAGTTACGGGAACAGCATCTGTGTCACGACTCAGGTCGGCTGCCGCGTCGGCTGCACGTTCTGCGCCTCGACGCTGGGCGGGCTGAAGCGCAATCTGACGGCGGGAGAGATCGTCGCTCAGGTCATCACGGCGCAGAAGATGCTCGACGAGACGAACGAGCGCATCAGCAGTATTGTCATTATGGGGACTGGAGAGCCGTTCGAGAATTATGACGCGACGATGGCTTTCCTGCGTACAATGATTCATGAGAGAGGGCTGAACATCGGGCAGCGTCATATTACTGTGTCGACGAGTGGCATTGTGCCGAGCATCTATCGGTTCACGGATGAGAACACGCAGATTAATCTGGCGATCTCGATCCATGCGCCGAACGATGCGCTGCGCTCGAAGCTGATGCCGGTCAACCGCCGCTATCCATTCATTGAGGTGATGGAGGCGCTGAAGCATTATCAGGTGAAGACCGGGCGCAGAATTACGTTCGAGTACGCCCTAATCGGGGGCGTGAACGACAAGGTGGAGCATGCGGAGGAGCTGGCGGATGTGCTGAAGCGGATGGAGATGCTGGCCCACGTCAATCTGATTCCGGTCAACTATGTGCCGGAGCGCAATTATATCCGCACTCCGCGCAACGATATTTTCAAGTTCCATCGCACGCTGCTGGATCGGGGCATCAACTCGACCATCCGGCGGGAGCAGGGGCATGACATTGCCGCCGCTTGCGGCCAGCTGCGTGCTAAGCATTTGGAGTCCAATGCGAGGTGAGGATAAATGAAAGCTGTGCATCGTTCCGATGTTGGACGCGTGCGCGCAGTCAATGAAGATCGGGCCTATGTGTCCGAGCTGGCGAACGGCTATGATATCGCTGTCGTCGCGGACGGCATGGGCGGTCATCAAGCAGGCGATATCGCGAGCCGCCTGGCGGTAGAGACTGTAGTCTCCGAGCTAGCGGCCCTGCCGCAGCAGCTGGAGGACCAGCAGTTGGCGGGAGCGTTGGAAGACGCGATTTTGCGTGCCAATCACACGATATTCCATATTGCATCCCAGGACGAGAAGTACCACCACATGGGAACGACCATTGTGGCGGTGCTGTTTCCGTCTGGGCATACGAGCGGATACATAGGCCATATCGGCGACAGCCGAGCCTATCGAATCGGCCGGCGGGGGATCGTTCAGCTGACGGAGGACCATACGCTCGTCAATGAACTGGTCAAAAGCGGCCAGATTGGCCCGGAGGAGGCGGAGCGCCATCCGCGGCGCAACGTACTGGTGCGGGCGCTCGGCACGGATGAGCAGGTAAAGGTGGATATTATCCCGGTGGAGTACGGCGAAGACGATACGCTGCTGCTGTGCAGCGACGGCTTGACCAGCATGGTGGATGAGGACCATATCTGGAGCACGGTCATCGACCCGTCGCTCCCGTTGTCGGCGCGGGCAGACCGGCTGCTTAGCCAGGCGCTGGAGGCCGGCGGAGACGACAACGTTACGGTCGTGCTGCTGGAGCATCCTGATGCCGGGAAGGAGGAGTGAGTACGTGATAGGAACAACACTTGCCGGAAGGTATGAGATTACCGCCCGAATCGGCGGGGGCGGAATGGCTCTCGTCTATAAGGCATTGGATAATCTGTTGAACCGTTATGTCGCGGTCAAAGTGCTGCGCCAGCAGTTCGTGCATGACGAGGAGTTTATCCAGCGCTTTCGGCGAGAGGCCCAGTCTGCCGCTTCGCTGAGCCACCCGAACGTGGTCAGCATTTACGATGTCGGCCAAGAGGACGACACGCATTATATTGTGATGGAGTATGTGGAAGGGCATAATCTGAACGAGATTATACAGCAGCGTGCTCCGCTGCAGGTTGAGGAAGCGGTGCGGATCGCGTCTCAAATATGCGATGCGCTCGACCATGCCCATCAGAATCGGATTATTCATAGAGATATTAAGCCTCATAATATACTGATCGGCCGCAACGGCCGGGTAAAAGTAACGGACTTCGGCATCGCGCGGGCCGTTACGTCATCGACCATTACCCAGACGGGATCGGTCGTTGGCTCGGTGCATTATTTTTCGCCGGAGCATGCGAAAGGAATCTCGGCGGGAGAAAAGTCCGATCTGTATTCTCTCGGCATCGTGCTCTACCAGATGCTGACCGGCAGACTGCCGTTTTTGGGCGAGAGCCCGATCAGTGTCGCGCTCAAGCATTTGCAGGAGCCGTTCGAGGAACCGCGCAAGGTCAATCCGCATATTCCGCAAAGCGTGGAAAATATTATTTTGAAGTCAATGCGTAAAAATCCGGCTGAGCGGTACCAGTCCGCAGCGGAAATGCTGCGCGATCTGGAAACCAGCCTGTCTCCGGATCGGGCGCATGAAGCGAAGGTGATGTTCGCCCAGCGCAAAGTGTACGAGGACCCGGAAGAAACCCGCGTCATGCCAGCCATTCGGGCTCAGGAGCGGGAGGAGCGGCAGCCTTCGGACACGTATCCCGGAGTGGCGCCCGCACCCGCAGCCGCCGCAGTGGCGGCCGGCAGGGAACCGGCCAAGCCGGCGCAGAAGGGATGGGTGAAGCCGACAGTCTGGATCGGGGCCACTCTGTTGTTCCTCGGCATCCTGATTGGCGTCGTCTTTTATGTGAAAAGTCTGCTTGTCGTCAAGGATGTCGTCATGCCGAACGTCATCAAAATGACGGAGCAGGAGGCGCTGAATAAGTTGGCCGCGCTAAAAATCGAGGTCGAAGACCCGATTGTGCGCGAACCGAAGGAAGGCTTCGAGAAGGGCGTCGTCTTCGAACAGAGCAAGCCGGAGGGCACGAGAGTGAAGGAAGGTTCGAGCGTCCGGCTGTATGTGAGCGAGGGGACGCCGTATATTCAGATGGATGACTATACCGGCAAGCCTTCGGAACTTGTCATTCAGCAGCTGATCGAAATCGGCTTCGACAGCTCCCGTATCACGAAGGAGCCCGTCTTCGACGATGAAGCCGAGCCGGGAACGGTGGTTGGCACGACTCCGGCTGCCGGGGAGAAGGTTGATCCCCGCAATGCTTCGGTGAAGCTGCTGGTCAGCAAAGGCAAGGAAACGTTCGGCATGCCGAATCTCGTCGGGGCGACGAAGGAGGAAGCGATCGCCAAGATTGAAGCGAGCGGGCTGAAGCTGGCCAAGGACGGCATTATCGAGGAGCCGAGTTACGAGCAGCCGGCCGGCCGCGTATTCAAGCAGCAGCCGTTCGAGCCGAACGATCCGGTCTCCAAGGGCTCGGAGGTCCGTATTTATGTCAGCTCGGGCTACCCGCCGGAGGCGCTTCGCTATACGTTCCCGCTGCCTGTGGCTCCCGAGGAGAACGGCAAGACAAGCACGATCCGCATCGTCTATACGGACGCAACCGGAGAGAATAAAGAATGGGGTACGCAGAAAATAACATCAAGTCAAATCTTCTACGTAGAGCTCGTGCTCGCTCCGAACAAAGATGGGGTCGTACTATTGTATCGGGACGGTCAATTCCTGGATACGTATACGGTGAGCTATACCGATGCCAAGCAGGGCACGGTGCAGATACCGCCGGTCATAGACGACCCCTCGGCCAGGCAAGGGCAAGAAGTTGAAGGAGAAATTCAAGGACAAAGCGAAGGAGAAGGGGAAGGGCAAGAAGAAGGGGGAGGAATAAACCCGGACGAGTAATTATCTGTAAGCCTTCTTCCAAGACAAGATTGCCCGCCCTTCCATCACGCGTCTCCGATGGCGATGTGCCGATGGAGGGGCCTCTATAACTTCGAAATTACATGGAGGGAATCGATATGTTCATGGTAGATAAGCATGCCTAAAGGCCTTATCGTCAAGGCGTTGAGCGGATATTATTACGTGGAGGAAGAGGGGAAGCGCGGCGGAAAGACGGTGCAGTGCCGGGCGCGCGGCATTTTCAAGAAGAAGGGCGTGTCCCCGCTGGTCGGCGACCGCGTTGTCTACTCCTTCACCGAGAACGGAGAAGGCGTGGTGGACGAGATCGAGCCGCGGGAGAGCGAGCTGATCCGGCCTCCGATCGCCAATGTATCGCTGGCGGCGCTCGTGTTCTCGGTAACGGAGCCGGAGCTGAACATGCAGCTGCTGGACAAGTTCCTCGTCCATATCGAGCATGCAGAGGTGGAGGCAGTCATTCTGCTGACGAAGTGGGATCTGCTCGATCGGCTTCCGGAGGAGGCGGCGGCCCGTATGGCCCGGCGGATGGAAGAGTTAATCGCCCTGTACCGGCGCATCGGATACGAAGTTATCGCCACGAGCGCCAAGGGCGGATTCGGCTATCAAGGCGTGGCAGACCGGTTAGCTGATCAGATCAGCGTATTCGCCGGCCAGTCCGGCGTCGGCAAGTCCTCTCTCTTGAACGCGATGCTCCCTGGGGTGTCATTGGAGACGAACCAGATTAGCCAGCGGCTGGGCCGGGGCAAGCATACGACGCGCCACGTCGAGCTATTGCCGCTCCCGCAGGGCGGATATATCGCCGATACGCCCGGATTCAGCCAGCTTGATTTCCTTGAGCTTGGGGTGGAGCAGCTCGGCTGGTGCTTCCGTGAATTCCGAAGCTATGCGAGCGATTGCAAGTTCAGGGGCTGCACTCATATTCACGAACCGGGCTGCCGGGTGAAGGAGGCGGTTCAGGAAGGCCTGATCGCTGATTCGCGCTATGAACATTACCTGTTATTTTTCGACGAAATGAAAGACAAACGACGGAGGTACTGACATGACAGCACTGCAAACGATTCGTATCGCCCCTTCTATCTTATCGGCCGACTTCGCCAAGCTGGGCGAAGAGGTTCGGAATGTGGAGCAGGGAGGCGCCGACTGGATTCATGTGGACGCGATGGACGGCCGCTTCGTGCCGAACCTGACGCTTGGACCGAACATTGTACAAGCGATCCGCCCGCATACGGCGCTGCCGCTGGACGTGCATTTGATGATTGTCGAGCCGGAGAAGTATATTGATGCATTCGCCGCCGCCGGTGCCGATATCATTACGGTGCACGCAGAAGCATGCCCTCATCTCCATCGGGCCGTCCATCAGATTAAGGAGGCCGGCGCCCGGGCGGGCGTGGCGATTAATCCGGGAACGTCACTGACGGCGATCGAAGAGGTGCTGGCAGAGCTTGATCTGGTCCTTATCATGACGGTGAATCCGGGATTCGGCGGACAGAAGTTCATCGCTTCGATGACGGACAAAATCCGCCGTCTTCGCCAACGGCTGAACGAGCTCGGACGGGCAGAGACTCACATCGAAGTTGACGGCGGGATTACGGTCGAGACGGCCCCAATGGTCGCTTCGGCAGGTGCGGATGTGCTCGTGGCCGGCAGTGCGGTCTACGGAGCGCCAAGCCGGGAAGCGGCCATTCAGTCTATCCGTGAATCCGCGGAGCGAGCGCGGCAATGACGGAAGCGGAAGGGCCGGAGAAGGGGAGAGTGCCTATGTGGAGAACGGCGCTGACGCTAGCATCGTACAGCTTTGTTTGCGGCACGCTGGTCGGATTTTACGCTTTTTTGAATTTCCCGTTAAATATCATTTGCTCGCTCGGCGCGCTTTTGCTTGGAATTCGCTTTTTCAAGCGGAATCCGACAAAGGGGATGCGCATCGGCTTGATTTTGTTGTCGATTTTGTTCTATTTTGTCTTTGTCTTCATGATGTCCGTATATTTATACATGCAGCAGATGCCGGCACCTGCCGCGTAAATGGGCGCGAATCAGGCTTGTCGCCCGTGCATAGATGAATGGCCTGCGGCATATGATGGTTACATGAGCACAGATCTCTCATGTAACCTTTTTTATGTTGCAAGAGACTAGCGGGGTAGGATGAGAATGACGAGGAGGGTGGAACATGAAGTTTTATACGTTTAAGCTGCCGAAGTTTTTGGGAGGTTTCGTCAAGGCGATTTTAAATACGTTTCAAAAAAGCTGACGTTCCAGGCGGCATTGAAGCTGAGTCGGTATCCATCCATCCGATCCGTGAGCGCATGTGCGAGCGGGGCAACATACAGTAACGGTGATGAGCTCCGGACGGCTGTCCGGCAAGCATGGGACAGCGGCCCAGCCGCACTTGGATGGGGATGCCCGTTCGGTGGAGGATTGCCGAGATGCCATCCGCCGCACACCATGCCGGACAAGAACCATCATTACCAGTCGCCGGCGGTGCCGCGCTGGAATGACAGCGCCGGGGCTGCGATTCCCTCCAAAACAAGCCAAGCCGTTGAGATACAAGCCTGTCCGAAGTTGTCGAGACGAAAGATCGCGAATGAATTTGGCGATCAAAAAAAGCACCTGATTGCGCTTCAGGTGCTCTTTCTATATGGAGGCCGGGATTAGACGCGAGTCACTTTACCTGCCTTCAATGCACGCGTGCTCACGTATACGCGTTTTGGTTTGCCGTCAACCAAGATGCGAACCTTTTGTACGTTTACACCCCAAGAGCGGCGAGATTTGTTGTTCGCGTGCGATCTGTGATTACCCGAGCCTGGTTTTTTCCCCGTTACATAACATTTGCGAGCCATGCCTTACACCTCCTTATCCCAAAGCACCCTTCATACGTTAAATACCTAAATATGATATCATATTTTAAAATCTGTAGTCAACCGAATCAAAAACTTTGTTTATTTCTCTTTTCTATTATAGTACAATGTTGATTAGTCCATAATACTCAAAAAAAGGAGTGGAGTGAACCATGGCCATCCAACTCGATATGGAATTCGGCAAGGTGAACATTTCGGAAGAAGTCGTGGCGGTGATCGCCGGTTCTGCGGCTATGGAATGTTATGGACTCGTTGGAATGGCATCACGCAAGCAATTGAAGGACGGTATTGCAGAGTTGCTCGGACGGGGCAATTTGTCGCGTGGTGTCGAAGTGCGCCAACAATCCGATAGTCTACATATCGATTTATATATTATTGTGAGTTACGGAACCAAAATCTCCGAGGTGGCGCACAACATCCAAGCCAAGGTGAAGTATGTACTTGAACATGACATCGGTCTCGCAGTGGACCAAGTGAACATCTTTGTACAGGACGTACGCGTACTAAGCTAGGAAGGGGAATATTCGTTGAACAAGCGTTCTTTAAATGGAGCACAATTTGCCAGTATGGTTCTGGGCGGGGCCGATTCGCTCAATCGCCATGCCGAACACGTCAATACATTGAACGTTTTTCCAGTCCCGGATGGAGATACGGGGACGAACATGAATTTGACGATGACAGCGGGCATTACCGAAATGAAAGCGAAGCCGTCCACGTCTATCGCCAAAACGGCGGAGGTGTTGTCCAAAGGGCTGCTTATGGGCGCCCGGGGGAACTCGGGAGTAATTCTGTCCCAATTGTTCCGGGGATTTAGCCGGGCCGTAGCGGGCCTTGACGAAGTGAACGCATTCCAATTCGCCCATGCGCTGCAAGGCGGCGTGGACACTGCTTATAAAGCTGTGGTCAAGCCTGTGGAAGGCACGATACTGACGGTCGCGAGAGAAACGGCCAAGCATGCCGTCCATATTGCGCGCCGGACGCCGGACTTGGTCGAGTTCATGCGGGAAGTGACGAACAAGGCCAAGGAAGCGCTGGCCAAGACGCCGGATATGCTGCCCGTGCTGAAGCAAGTCGGGGTCGTCGACTCCGGCGGACAAGGCTTGGTCTATATTTATGAAGGATTTCTGGCTGTGCTGGAAGCAGGGGCGGAAGGAACCGTTGAAAGTCCCGCCCAAGCCGTCATATCGGTTCCGGTCGAGAAGACGACCGCGGCGCCAAAGCCTGCACAAGCCAAGCTGCATACGGAAGACATCGAATTTTTATATGATATGGAATTCTTTATCGATCGTGCCCGCAATCGCGCTGCAGCTGTGCCGTTTCATGAAGATATATTCAGGAAAGCGCTCGCAAAAAATGGGGATTCCATTATCGTCATCGCAGACGACGATATTATCAAAGTCCATGTTCATTCCCGTAAGCCGGGCGAAGTGCTTGATCTGGCGATGCAGTACGGGGAATTGATCCGGATTCATATTTTGAACATGCGCGAGCAGCATCGCGATATTTTGCAAGGGGAGCATGGGGAAGTGTCCGCGATGCCGGAGCTGTTCGCGGAGATGCCGCTTGCGGATATCGTCACGGAGAGCGTTCCGGTTGAACCGCCTGCGGATGAGATCGCTCAATACGGCTTCATCGCCGTGGCGATGGGACAGGGCATCCACGACATCTTCACCAGCCTCGGGGTGGATATCGTTCTGTCCGGCGGTCAGACGATGAATCCGAGCACGCAGGATTTCATCGATGCTATCGGTAAGATAACGGCGCAGCACATCTTCATCCTGCCGAACAATTCGAATATTGTGATGGCGGCGAAGCAGGCAGCCGAATTCGTGGACCGTGAAGTGACGGTCATCGAGACGAAGACGATCCCGCAAGGCATTGCGGCGGCCTTCGCCTTCCAGGAGGACGAGGACCTGGAGGTGAATCGGACCGCGATGCAGGATGCGGTCAGCCATATTGTGTCCGGACAAGTTACTTATGCCGTGCGCGATACGACGCTGGACGGGCTAGATATTAAGGCAGGCCACTATATGGGCATCGCCAACGGCAAGATTGTCGTAACGACCGACTCGATGAGAGACACGCTGCAGCAATTGCTCACGCAGATGCTGGAGGACGGCGGCGAGGTGATTACGCTGCTTACAGGCGAAGAGGCGAAGGCGGACGATACGGAAGCGCTAATCGAATGGTTAAGCGAGCATTATCCGGATGCGGAAGTGGAAGTCCATCAGGGCGGTCAGCCTATTTATGCATATCTTATCTCAGTTGAGTAGCGAAGGAGGGATGTGAATGGCATCTATCCGTATCGTCACGGATAGCACAGCGGATATTCCACAGGAATTACGCGAACGCTATCGCATTGAGATGATTCCGCTCAAGGTGCATTTCGGGAACGATATGTACCAGGATGCGGTTACGATCAGTGCAGAGCGGTTCTATCAATTGCTTGTTGAAGCGAAGCGGCTGCCTACAACGTCCCAGCCTTCTCCGATCGAGTTCCTGGAGGTGTTCAAGCGGTTGAATGCCGAGCCGGACACGCAGATCATTTCGATTCATCTGTCGGCCTCATTCAGCGGAACGTATCAATCCGCCGTGCTCGCGAAGAACATGATGGAAGAAGAGTCCGATATTACGATTGTCGATTCGAAGTCGGCATCCTACGGATTCGGGCTCATCGTGGTGGAAGCCGCCAAGATGGCGGAGGCAGGCCGTACGAAAGAAGAAATTTTGGCCATGATTGAACGTTATCAACGGGAACGCAAGCTTTTCTTTTTGGTTGATACATTGGAATATTTGCAAAAGGGCGGCCGCATCGGCAAAGCAGCGGCATTATTCGGCACACTGCTCAATATTAAACCGATTCTCTCTATCGATGATGAGGGAGAAGTGTATGCGGTGGAAAAGGTGCGGGGTCATAAGAAAGCGGTGGCCCGCATCCTGGAGATGCTGAAGCAGCAATTCGAGGGAAGACCGGTGCATACGGTCATGGGATATACGAGCAATCCGTCGGCAGCGGATGAATTGGCGGCAGCGATTCAGAATACATTGGACGTTCGATCCATGGACTACACGATCGTGGGCTCGGTCATCGGCACCCATGTCGGGACTGGCGTCGCCGCGGTCTTCATGTGGCCTGCGGACGAAGCATCGTCCTGACAGGATACGGACGTTACCGGCCATGATTCCATTGAGTCAATGTCCCGTAACCATGGTCAAAGGCGTGAGCGCGTTGAAACAAACCGAGCTTCACGCCTTTGGCATTTTTACCGTTGCCGATTTGCTCGATTATTTCCCTTTCCGTTATGAAGATTTTCATCTCCGCCGTCTGAGCGATGTGAAGGATGGCGACAAAGTTACTGTCGAAGGACGTATTATGAGCCAGCCTGTCCTGCAGCGGTACGGCCGCAAGTCCAGACTGACCTGCCGCGTGCTGGTGGAGGAATGGCTGATTACGGCCACCTGGTTCAACCGTCCGTATCTGCGCGAGCAGCTGGAGCAAGGGCGGGATATTGTGTTGACCGGCAAATGGGATCAGCGCCGGATGCAGCTGACAGTCTCGACGTCGGAATTCCCCGATAAAGGGACGAGCCGGATTGACACCCTGCAGCCGGTCTACTCGGTCGGGGGCAAGATTACGCAGGCGTGGATGCGCAAGACGATTGCCCAGGCGCTGCAGCAGTTCGGCGAAGCGATGACAGAACCGCTGCCGCCGGAGATGCTTCGGCGCTATCGGCTTATGCCGCGGAAGCAAGCGGTTCGCGCGATGCATGTGCCGCATGATGTCGAAGAAGGCAAGCAGGCGCGGCGGCGGCTCGTCTATGAGGAGCTGCTGCTGTTCCAGTTGAAGCTGCATGCCTTCCGTGCGCTGACTCGGGAGCGCTCGGACGGTGTCGCGTTCATGGTCGACAATGCCACGGTGCGCCAGTTCACCCGCAGCCTGCCGTTCGAGCTGACGGACGGGCAGAAGCAGGCGGTTACCGACATTTTGCATGATATGCGCCAGCCGTCCTGCATGAACCGGCTGCTGCAGGGCGATGTCGGATCCGGCAAGACGGTCGTTGCCGCGACGGCCTTGTATGCCGCTGTCCGGGCAGGGTACCAGGGGGCGTTGATGGTCCCGACGGAAATATTGGCGGAGCAGCATATGCGTTCGCTGACGAGGCTGTTCGAGCCCCACGGCATTGGGGTCGGGCTGCTGACCGGCAGTCTGACCGAGCGGAAGCGCCGCGATGTGCTCGCGGCGCTGCAGATGGGCATGATCGACATCCTGGTCGGGACGCATGCGCTGATACAGGAGGATGTCCATTATCGCAAGCTCGGCCTCGTCATCACCGACGAACAGCATCGCTTCGGGGTCAATCAGCGCAGCATTCTGCGCCGGAAGGGCTGGAATCCGGATGTGCTGACGATGACCGCCACCCCGATTCCGCGAACGCTGGCGATTACGGTCTTCGGCGATCTGGACGTGTCGTCGATTCGGGAACGTCCGGCGGGCCGCAAGCCGATCAAGACGTATTGGGTCAAGCATGACATGCTTGACCGGGTGCTGGGCTTCATTCGCCGGGAAGCGGAGGCCGGGCATCAGGCTTATGTCATCTGTCCGTTGATTGAGGAATCGGACAAGCTTGACGTGCAGAATGCCATCGACGTGCATGTACAGATGCAGCAGGCCTTCCCCGATCTGCCTGTCGGGCTGCTGCATGGACGGATGACGCCGGCCGAGAAGGATGAGGCGATGCGTTCCTTCAGCGCCGGAGAGACGAAGGTGCTTGTCTCGACGACGGTTATCGAGGTCGGCGTGGACGTGCCGAATGCAACGCTCATGATCGTGATGGATGCGGAACGGTTCGGGCTGTCGCAGCTTCATCAGCTGCGGGGCCGGGTTGGCCGGGGCGGGCATCAGTCGTATTGCGTGCTGATCGCCGATCCGAAGTCGGAGGTCGGCCAGGAGCGGATGCGTATCATGACCGAGACCGACGACGGCTTCGAGCTGTCGCAGCGCGATCTGGAGCTGCGCGGTCCGGGGGATTTTTTCGGAACGAAGCAGAGCGGATTGCCGGAGTTCAAGCTGGCGGATATGGCGAACGACTACGCGGTGCTGGAGCAGGCGCGCGATGATGCAGCCGCGCTGATCCGGTCGGAGACGTTCTGGACGTCGCCGGATTATGGCGGTCTGCGCGAGGTGCTGCAGCGCGAGCAGCTGCTCCAGGGCGAGCGGATGGATTAGCCCCGAGCCGTTCGCGGGCGCCCGGACGGATGGTATTTCGGCCGATTGGGCAATTCGGGCGGATAGCAGACAAGCGTTCGCACATATATTGGAACAGAGTGCCATTCGAGCTCGCTCCGATGAGCTCTGGCCAACTTGTGTTCCGGAGGTGTGCCGACGAAAATGAGCTATACGAAATACGGGATCAGCCCGCAGCTCGTTGAACGAATTAAACTGAAGATGAAGCAGTCCGCCATGAAGGAGCGGGTCAAGCAGATTGTGGACGGCGTGACGAAGGCGGATCTTCAGAACCGCCAGACGGTCCGCCGGCTGGTGCGCAAAGTAACGAGTGCGCTGAACGAGTCCGTGAGCGCCCAGCAGGAGGAAGCGATCGTGCAGTTCGTGCTGGCGCAGAAGATTGACCCGAACAATACGTTCCATCTCCTGAAGCTCTGGGGGATGTTCCGCTAAGGCAGGAGGCTATCGCGTCAAAAGCCCGGTTCGATAGGAACCGGGCTTTTGACATGTTCGCAATAATGATCTGCGAAAAAATATTATTTCTATAAATCAGTTCTACAGAAAATATTTATTAAATATTACTTTAATAGCTATAGCTTCCCGGGATTAGAAAACTCCAGAGTGAATCTTGGGAACGGGCGAAAGGATTCACCTCTATCTCTGCATGGCCTGCGGATTCATGCAAGCTCTCCGAGAACGTATTTTTATGTTTTCCTCCTTCATTTTTAAGCAACATCATGGAATGTTTACCTCATCACTTGCGATTCACTTCTTTTTTTGAACCCGAATCTTTTATTCTGACGACAACTAGGACAGCTGATGACATGTTCATACTGGTCTTCTCCACCTGAAGCTCCTGCGATGTCTGATCTGCTGACGGCACGGATGCCTGCAGATTTGCAAATGTTCGGAAAGTTTCTGCGCTTTTCTTTTTGAGGTTCATTTTGGAATTCAGCTTGAATAATCGTGTTAGGGGATAAATCATGGCCAATAAACATTGTTATTATTATGTCATTTCAGAGTTATGCCAATTGCGTAACATCGCGTTGGAACAAATGGATATCTTTCATTTGCTCGGCGGGCATACGTTTGCGGTAAAAAAGGAAAGGGACGAACCTTTCCCGCTTCTGAATATAAAGGGCAGTGTTATCGATGATGAACTTTTCCGCATATGTACCGGGTTATCCATTGAGAAAAAGCTCTTAATCAATTATGAGGAAGCGATAAAAGTCATTATGACAAGGATCGGCGAAAACGATCTTCAAACGGTGTGCACCAATTGTTTTTTCTTGCCTTATGATTCCGTAAATTACAAAAAAAATATTGGCTCCCATTTCATTATGTTAAGATCTTATGATTCTGCAAATGACCAGTTTACGTTAAGTGATCACAAATATGATCACGCTCTTCTGAGCGGGGAAGATTTGAAGCTCGCCATGGATAATGTAAAGGAATATAAAAATTGTTTGCTTGATTTACACATAGAAACGGAGTACAGCTGTAAGCAAATGAAAGACTCCGTTAGAGAGGTAATAAAGACAAATGCGGCCAAAATCTTATCAACTTTGCAGCATCAATTCAATGTTCTGAAAATGGAAATAGAGAATATAAATTCCTTAGATTCTTTTTACCGCTCTTTTTCATATTTTGAGTTGCTGAAGTCAATTAAAAATCCGAATGGACCTATTATCTCGAAACATTACTTAGTAAGAAGTCTGCCTGGCAATAAGCCTGATCTGCAAAACATCATTTCCGAGTGCATTCAATTATGGGAGAGACTTTGTGTGGATATCTATAAAAATTATACCCATGATTCGCCCATTTTGTTGGATGGCCAACTAGATAATCTGTATCAACGGGAAATGGATATGAATAAGCAGATCATCGAAGTTGTTAGAAGATAGAATTTTTCACGGCTAATATTCATTGTTCTTTTTTGTGTGTGTACTAATGAGTCGAATGAAAAGGGGGTGAGGCGCAATGAAACAACTTAAAGTGTATAAGCTTGGGGTTATTGATGAAATTAAACAATAATACTTACGAGGGCATGAATACATCTTCTTGATATGCTGAAGCGCAAATAAGGAGGTGTAGCACAATGAAACAACTTAAAGTTGTAAAACTTGGGGTTTCTGAGGAAACTAAACAATAATTACTTACGCGGGGCATGAATACATCTTCTTGATATGTTGACTCGCTAAAAGCCATTAGTACACACTCTAAACAGAATAATTTATAGATAGGTGGTATTTTGTTGTACACATTCAATCCAAAGATGGCCGTAGAAAATTTCAAAAACGGAAAGTTATTTACGGATGTTGTGACTCGTGAATCCTTTTTCTTGGAGGATGAAATCTATCACATCATCCAGCCTGCAGCGGAAAGGTATGTTACGATTCATGAAATCTATCATGATAGTTATCCCTTTGAAGAATTTGAAGCTTTTATTGAAGAGCTAGTGCTTCATGGCATTTTAATTAGCCATCCCAAGTATCTTTCATTGATGGAGGATGAATTGTGAAGAAAATAGGCGTTATTGGAGCTGGCGTTATGGGCAAAGGTGTTGCCCAGGCCTTCGCCCAATCAGGCTATCCGGTCGTTCTCATCGATATTTGTGACAAGACACTGATGCAAGCAAGCGAGGAAATATACAACAACGTCAGGTTCCAGGGATTATTTCAAAGGAGTGAAACCGTAGCAGATCCTGACGCCGTACTGTCGAGAATACAGTTATCTACGGATTATGATCTGCTTGCTGATGTGGACTATGTTGTCGAGAACGTAACGGAAAAATGGGAGACCAAGCAGGAAGTGTATCAAAAATTAGACAGCATCTGCCCGAATGATTGTGTAATCCTTGTGAATACTTCTTGTATCTCGATTACCAAAATCGCAGCATTAATGAAAAGGCCAGCGCTCATAGCGGGAGCTCATTTTATGAATCCGGTGCCTATGAAGCCGGCGGTGGAGGTCATCCGGGGATATTATACAGCGGAATCGACGATAGATCAGATTAAAGATTTGCTCTCATCCATTGGAAAAGAAATGATCGTAGTGAATGATTACCCAGGCTTTGTGTCCAACCGAATTTCTCATTTATTCATGAATGAAGCAGCCTTTGTCGTTCAAGACCAAGTGGCTTCCCCCCAGGAAGTGGATGAGATATTCAAGAAATGTTATTCCCATGCAATGGGTCCCTTGGAGACGGCTGACTTGATAGGTTTAGATACCGTGGTGCAATCCTTGGATGTGCTATATGAAAGCTATCAAGATTCTAAATTCCGCTGCTGCCCCCTGCTGCGGAAAATGGTCGATGCCGGCTTGTGCGGCCGAAAGTCGGGACAAGGATTTTATACATATAAATAAGGCTCGGTGCAGGCGAATGGCCAAATTTGATGATAGATAAGAAAGGGGATTATCTATGGAAGACGCCAAGGTAAAAATCAAGCAATTTGTGAGCAGGTTTTTTAGAAAGCACGAATTACAAGATGATGATGATATTTTTTCATTGGGGTATGTAAACTCTTTGTTTGCGATGCAATTGGTCATGTTTCTCGAAAAAGAATTTCATATCCGGGTTGATAATCAAGATCTGGACCTCAACAACTTTAGGTCAATCCATAAAATTGTTGAACTGATTGAGAGAAAAGCCGGAGTCGTTAATAATCCGTAAAGTGGGTAATGATGATGAAAATCGAATTGACGAAGGAACAGCTCAACTGGAAAGCGGAGTTCAGGGATTTTGTAGATGAGGTCGTGATGCCCTATGCTGAAAAAAACGACAGAGAAGAGCGGATCGATCCCGAATTAATGGAGCGATTGAAGGAGAAGGGATACCTTGGTTCCATGCTGCCACGGGAGTACGGCGGATTGGGGCTGGACTGGGTGACCATTGGAATTCTGAACGAAGAAATAGGACGCGGGTGCTCTTCCTTGAGAAGCCTGGTGACCGTACATGGAATGGTGGCCTTGGCTCTCCTTCGCTGGGGAAGTGAAGAACAGAAGCATCAATGGCTGCCGAAAATGGCCGCCGGTGAAATTATCGGCGCTTTTGCGCTCACCGAGCCGGAGGTGGGCAGTGATGCCAAGAATGTGCAGTCGGCGGCGGTTGCATCCGGCCATACTTACGTAATCAATGGACATAAAAAATGGATCACGATGGGACAGATCGCGGATATTTATTTGGTGTTCGCCCAGTGCGAAGGAAAACCAACGGCTTTTCTGGTCGAACGCAACACTCCGGGTTTTACCGCAACGGCTATATCCGGCTTGCTGGGCGCCAGGGCTTCGATGCTGGCGGAACTGCATTTGGCCGATTGTGTAATCCCGAAGGATAACATGGTGGGCAGCGTCGGGACGGGGTTATCCCATGTGGCCTTGCATTGTCTCGACTACGGGAGATATACGGTAGCCTGCGGATGTGTAGGCTTGGGCCAGGCTTGCTTGGAGCAGTCGGTAGACTATTCAAGAAAAAGAAGGCAATTCGGCAGGGCATTAAGGGAGAACCAGCTGATTCAGAAGATGATCACGGAAATGACGGTAAATGTGAAGGCAGCCAGGCTCTTATGTTATCAGTCGGGGTATTTGAAGGATGTTATGGATCCCGATTCGATCATGGAGACATGGACGGCCAAATATTTTGCCTCCAAGATGGTTAACCAGGCCGCAAGCGATGCCGTGCAAATTCATGGAGCGAATGGATGCAGCCGTGATTATCCAGTGGAAAGGTATATGCGGGATGCCCGAATCAATGAAATTATTGAAGGAACCTCGCAAATGCATGAAATGCTGATCGCCCTTCATACGATTAGAAATATATAGCCGTTATTATTTGAGCACATTCCTTATATTACAAGGAGGCATGAGCGATCATGGAGAAATTCGCTTTTCTTTTTCCGGGGCAAGGCACTCAGTTCTTGCAGATGGGAAAAGCATTTTATGAAAATTATCCGATAGCAAAGCAGACCTTCGAGGAAGCAAGCGAGGTCTCAGGCCTGGATATGGCTAACCTCTGCTTCCATGGGAGCGTAAGCAGCATGAATGAATTTGCAAATATGCAGCTTGCTATCCTGACGGCTGAGATTGCGATATTCAGGGCGTATATGAACGATTATGGCATGTACCCTCAATTCGCCGTTGGCCATAGTATTGGAGAATATGCCGCATTGGTGAGTGCAGGAGCGATGACCTTCGCGGACGCGATCACCATCATGGCGAAGCGGGGAGAACTGGTAAGCAGGATTATCGATAAGAATACCGGTCATATGGCGATCATTGAACAAGCCAGCCCGCAAATGATAGAAGATTGCATCAAGGCATCCAACGCACAGGAGAGCGTTTATATTTCATGCTTCAATTCCGGGAGTCAATACGCAATCAGCGGATGGAACGACAAGCTGGAAGCGGTCGAGCAAATGCTGCTGGAGAAGGGGGCCACTGTATCTCCGCTATTTCATAGTCCGCCCATTCACTCCCCTCTCATGAATGAGATTTGCATGGAATATTTAGATTTTATGAATGGCTTTGAATTTTATCCATTCCGTTTTCCTGTCATTTCGAATTATACTGGAGCTCCTTTATCCAATCCGGCTCAAATAGCCCAAACGTTAACCTACCATTTAATTAGTCCCGTCTTATTTACATCGGCCACCAACCTGTTTCATAAATATGGCGTTACGGCGACGATTGAAATGAGTCCCAAGTTATTATTGTCTGAATTGATTAATGAAGATCGGCCGGCAATCACAACGTATTGTTATGGCTTGATTCAGGATAAGCAAAAGTTGGATGAGTTATTTCAGTCCGACCCGAATTTTGCCAAGGATATGCCCAATTTTGCCGGAAGATGCCTTAGCATACTCGTGTCCACCGAGAACAAAAATCAGAACCAAAACGAATATAAAGAAGTTGTTCAAATCTATGAAAGAATTAAAGAAAAATACAATGAACAACAACGAAATCATGTGGGAACGACAACCGATCCGCATCCAGAAATGCTCGATATGCTGATTGCTGCACTTCGAATGAAAAGGCTAGAACCGAGAGAATTGAAAAATTGCGTAAAAACGTTGTTGGATGAAACCAATTCTTTCTACCGGTTCGCCAATGTATATAACGCCTTATAGACAACGAAGTTCATACATGCGGCGTTAAGAAAGTACAGGCAAGCATGCGAGTTAGGTTCACGATAACCTTGAGGAAAGTGGGATAACGCGATGAATCATCTCGATCGTTCACCTTATAAAGACGATGATATAGCTGTTATCGGCATAGGGCTGCAAATCGCCGGCACGAACAATTTGGAGGAGTTCTGGGGGATATTCGAAAATAATATCGACTGTATCCGAGATCTGCCGCAAGGCCGCCAAGACGACCTGGAAGACCTGGCTCAGCTCTATTCGCTTATGATGCCGAACCCGAACGGACGCATTTCCTATAATAAGGCAGGATATTTGGAGCGGATCGACGAATTCGATTACGAGTTTTTCAAAATCTCGCCGATCGAGGCACAGGTGATGGATCCGATTCAGCGGATCCTGCTGCAAACGATTTTTCATGCATTTGATGATGCGGGATACACTCCGGACATGCTGAATGGGACAAAGACCGGTATTTTCATTGGTTATACCCCAGGATCGACGAAAGATAATTATTCTACGAATATATTTCATAACAACCCGGAGTTAATTAAATATTCCAATGTCGGCAATATGCCTTGTATGGTGCCTTCGCGCGCTTCGTACATATTGAACTTGAAAGGGCCGACGATGATTATCGATTCGGCCTGCTCTTCCTCGCTGGTGGCTATTCACGATGCCTGCATGAGCATCAAAAACGGAACTTGTACGATGGCGATTGCCGGCGGCATTCGGCTCCACTCTTTTCCTATCGCGTATGATGATATGAATGTAGGGTTCGAAACGGATGATAATAAAACGAGGACCTTCGATAACTCCGCCAGCGGAGCGGCCATCGGAGAAGGATCGGCCGTTGTCTTGTTAAAACCGCTGAAGGCGGCAGAACAAGACAAGGATCATATTTATGCGGTCATCAAGGGGACGGCCATTAATAATGATGGCGCCTCCGCCAGTATTACGGCACCCAATCCTGCCGCGCAAGCCACTGTCATACTGGAAGCACTCGAATCATCCGGCGTGTCCGTGGAAGAGATCGATTATATTGAAACCCATGGGACAGCGACCGCGCTCGGCGATCCGATTGAATTTAGAGGTCTAACCAGCGCTTTTGAAAAATTTACCGATAAAAAGCAATTCTGCGGACTGAGTTCATCCAAAAGCAATATTGGACATCTCTATGAAGCGGCTGGCGTGGCTTCCTTTATCAAAGCGCTTGCGGCGATCAAGCATAAAAAAATACCGGGAGCAAGCCATTTCAATATACCGAATTTAAAAATCGATTTTTGCGATTCTCCTTTCTATATCAGCAGTACGACCCGGGAATGGAAAAAGGATGGATTGCGAATTTGCGGCATCAGCGCGTTCGGTATCAGCGGAACGAACTCTCATGTCATTGTCCAGGAATATGACAATCAATATGAACCTATGCAAGCGCCGGACAACAACCTGCTTGGTCTATCGGCTAAGTCATTAGCAAGCCTGGTTTCACTAGTTCATCACTATAAAGACTACCTTGAAAAAAATGAAGTGGATGTGAACCTCTTTGCCGCCAATGCCAATCTGTATCGAGCCCATCATGCCCAAAGAGCAGCCGTCGTTTTTTCGAATCGCGATCATTTGCTTGCGGTTTTCAACCGCTTAGCCACGACCGACCCGAGCGAATGGACGAATATCGATGGCGTATACTATAATGACCAACCCCATGAGTCCAAAGAGATGGATTATTCTCAAATTCGATCGGCGTTAAAACGCTGCAATACCAGCTTCATGAATGAGGGAACCGGCAGCTGTCAGGATGAATTGCAGGCCGATTTGGATTATTTGGCCACAATGTACAGTTATGGCGCCAAAATGGATTGGAGCGCGCTCTACCAAGGGATGGAACCGAAGCATATTCCAATACCTTATTACCCCTTCAAACGAACTCGTTGTTGGCTGCCCAAAAAAGAGAAAAAAAGAAACTGGACCGAGCTGGCAAGCAAATTGGATCATCCGAAAAAAGAGGAGGAACCCGTTCCCGTTTCCTCTGATTTGTTCTATAAAAGGGTTTTTGTCGAAGCCGATTCGCTCGTCAAAAACCATGACCTGGGAAGATGCTTAGTCATCCATCGGCAAGAGGATCAGATTGAAGAATTATGTGATAGTCTAAACCAACGATTTTTTGCTGTTGAAACGATAGGCATCGATATAGACGAAGCGAAAAGAACGGGCATTGAAAAATATTTCAGCCAGTTATTCGGCGAGATACCGTATAAGGACATTTCTCATATTGTGATCGCCGATCTGCATGGCCAACAAGAGAGCTGGTCCGCTGAGCAATTGCTCGATAGGCAAAAAGTACAGTTGTTGAGCGTGGTAAGCATCTATCGTGAATTTGCGAATTACGAAAATCGCTTGAAAATCACGCCTCTTTTGAACCATTGCTTTCAAGTGACCGGGGACGAAGCGGATGTAAATCCGAACAACTCCTCTATGTTCGGGCTGTGCAAGTCTTTGAACCGCATGTTCAAAAATATAACGTCATGCTGCATCGATATGGATAATCAAACCGATTGGACCCGGATCGCCGATGAGATCTGTGCCGTATCCAATAAGGATATTGTCGCTTACCGTGACAATACGCGCTATTATGAAGGCTTGCATGAAGCTGAATGGGAAACTGACAACCAACAACTCGTCATTCAAGATGACGGGGTGTATTTCATAAGCGGCGGCTTAGGCGGGATAGGCTTTGCCACGGCGATGGAAATGGCGCATCGTGCAAAAGATGTGTCACTGATTCTTGTCGGGCGTACCCGGCTGCCTGACCCATCCGAATGGGATACGATACGGCGAACCAGCCCGGAAAGCGACGTGGCCGAGAAGATCGAGCGGCTTCGCTTGCTTCAGGCGAAAACGAAACATATTGAATATCATGCGGTCGATATTGCCGATGCGGACGCGCTGCAATTCGTCCTTCAATACGTGAAGACGAAGTATGGGAGGATTAACGGTGTCATTCACGGCGCTGGAATCAGCGGGGGCATTACATTCGAACAGCTCAATGAGGAGCATCTGACGAACATACTGAAGCCCAAAGTGATCGGAACATATATGCTGGATCATTTCACAAGGGATCATAACCTGGATTTCTTTCTGATGTTCTCCAGTATTTCGACTATTTTTAGCAGTGCCGATCTGCCCGGTTATATTGCAGGCAATATCTATTTGGACAGCTATAGCGATTACCGCAGCAGAGTATGCGGAAGCAAAAGTATTACGGTCAACTGGGCCACATGGTCTGAAATTGGCATGGCGGTCAAATCGAAGTTTACCATTGACACCTTATTTCAGACGATCAAGACGAAGGAGGCTATCCAGGCCTTATTTTCCGTGCTGCAGCGGGGCAGCGGCTCTGTCGTCGTGGCGAGATTAAATCTTAAAGATAAAATTTCGATGCTGTTAAAGACATACCCAATGCAGCTATCCCCTAGAATCGCCGAAGCGCTGAGCGAGAATGCGAATGAGAGCCAAAGTCGTAAAAGCTCAAACGATGCAAGCCAACGTGAACAGTACGGGAATGTTGAGGACACGCTCATTAAAGTATGCTGCAAAAATCTCGGTTATGAGGAGATGAATGTCCATCATAATTTCTTTGAGCTGGGTGCCAATTCGATTTTATTGTCCATTATTTATAAGGATCTGAATGAGGTGTTTCCTGGCGTATTGCAGGTAACCGATCTGTTCTCCTACCCGACGATTAGCTTGTTGGCAGAGCATATAAGCAATCACATGGCTTCACCAGTTCACCCATCCTGTCCCGAGCCGGAAGCCGAAGCTGCTGCACGAATAAGCCGGGACACGATATCTGTTGCACCGATATCGGTTGAAGCTGCATGTTATGACACGATTCCATCCGATTCTGCTGCACCGAACCCTGACGTTAAGCCGGTGGAGACCAGTTCCATGGAGCAGGATGACGACAGTGTCGCCATTATCGGTGTCGGACTGGATCTTCCGGCCGGTAACGATTTGCGCAGTTATTGGGAGGTTCTCATTCATGGCATCAACGTCGTAAGGGATATCCCGCCGGAGAGATCGGTTGATATTACGAAGCACCTGCGGGCGCGCAACTTCAGTGAAGAGCAAATCAAGTTTAGAAAATGCGGATATCTTGATGAAGTAAATAAATTCGATCATGCTTTTTTCGGAATTTCTCCGCGCGATGCGGCCTTGCTTGATCCGGTCATGCGTCTCTTTTTACAATGCTGCTCGAATGCGATCGATGATGCCGGCTATGGCGCAGATGGTGTGAAGGGGACGAATACGGGCGTATTTCTTGGGTATACGGCCAATATTGGCAATGCGTATAACCGGCTTTTATATGAAATGGATCCGAAGCTGTTCAATGATGCTTTGCCGATTGGACAAGTGAGCATGACCGCCAGCAGAGCCGCGTATGTGTTCGATCTCAAGGGACCTAGCATGGTCATCGACACGGCTTGCTCGTCCTCCCTGGTTGCCCTGCATATGGCGTGCGAGCAGATTCGATTCGGCAAATGTCAAATGGCGTTAGCTGGCGGAGCATCCATTATGGCGATTCCTCTGGCGGATGGAACCGGAATCGGCTTTGAATCCCCAGAAGAAAAAACAAGAGCCTTTGCTGATAATGCGAGCGGTTCGGCCATTGCCGAGGGAGTCGGGGTCGTTCTGCTCAAATCGCTGAAGCAGGCGCAAAAGGATGGGGACTCCATCTATGCCGTCATTAAAGGAAGCGCCATTAATCAGGATGGAAGTTCGTTTGGCATTGCCGCTCCGAACTATATGGCGCAATCGGATGCCATCCAAAAGGCCTGGCATAATGCGGGCGTGACGGCTCACGATATCAGTTATATCGAAGCGCATGGCACGGGCACGCAGCTAGGCGATCCGATAGAGATCAGGGGAATCCATAACGCATTCGAGGCATGTACCGACCACAAACAAATATGCGGCATCGGATCGGTGAAAACCAATTTAGGCCATGCGAATGAAGCGGCCGGGATGTGCGGCTTATTCAAATGCATCCTCGCGCTGCAGCATAAGCTTATCCCGCCTACCCTCCATTTTCAGGCGCCGAACCAAAATATCGACTTTATTCATTCCCCTTTATATGTTGTCGACAAAGCTACTCCGCTGAAGGCTAAAGGGGAAAAGGCGATCATCGGGATAAGCGGATTTGGAATGAGCGGAACGAATGCGCACATTATTTTGGAAGAGGCGCCGAAGGCGGCGAGCCGCGCCAAAACCAAACACAAGCTTCCGCTCGTCTTTACAGTATCGGCCCGAACGGAGCAAGCCGTATTTCAATTAATCCGTCGCTATCGAGCTTATTTGCGGGAAAACACGAACGTCGATCTGATGGATCTCACCTGCACGCTAAATAGGGGAAGAAAGCATTATTCTCACCGTCTGGCATTTATCTATCATCATCACCATGAGCTGCTGGCGAGGCTGACGGAATTAGCCAAGTTAGAATCCTTTGCGCAGATCGCGAATGACTGGTGCCGCTGCGGTCATTACTCGATTGTTCCGGAAAGCAAGAAAGAGAAATACCCGCATGAGATCACTTCAAAGGAGCAGCAACTGATAAGCGATGAGGTGAATGCGTATTGCGCCAACGCGGATAAGCAGAATGCCGCAGCATTGCAATTTATTATCAACTGCTATATTCAAGGCGCAGCCGTCAGATGGAGCGCTTTGTATAACGAACCGTATCAGAAGCTCCATTTGCCGACTTACCCGTATGCAAGACATCATGCTTGGTATCCGATACCGGTCACAGAAACACCGCCGCTACGCGAGAAAACGGTATATGACCATTTCTTCCACCATAAGCGCTGGGTGGTTCAGGATGAAATTACGGTTACCTTGCCGCGGCAAGAGGAGACCTGCGTACTGGTTCATAGCGATAGCCATGGCAACCCCCTTCTTGCCCGCGCACTAAGAGAAGAAGGCGTAAGAGTGATTGAGGTGTTTGCGTCAGATATCGGTTTTACACAAATCGATCACGACAGGTACCGCATCGGGAACCATGCTGACGATTTTAAGGAATTGTTCTTGCAGCTGTCGGATATCCCGATCCGCAAGATCGTACATGTCGGCGCTTATCGGGATGCGGAAGCGAGCAACATTCATGACATGTATGAGGAATTCGAATATGGCTTCTTCAATGTGGTTCATTTGGTCAAAGGATTGGTAAAAGCGCGTCTGGATCAACCTGTCCAGCTCGTTCTTGTCGCCTGTAATGCGTATCGAATCTCGGGAGAAGAGCAGCGGCTGCTGCCTCATCATGCGACGGTGTTAAGTCTCGGCAAAGTCATTGAGCAAGAGATTCCGAATATAAGCTGCCGCGCCATTGATACGGATATGGATACCGATGTGAAGCAAATCATTGGCCAACTGTTCGCGGATCATCCGATGTATGTGATTGGCTTGCGCCAAGGCATAAGCTATGTTGAGGAGTTCGATGAAGCCGAGATGCAACCGGAGACGGCACACCGGATTGTACAGGGAGGGACCTATATTATTACGGGCGGTACCTCCGGCATCGGCATTCAAAATGCTAAACTGTTCAGCGAGCAGGCGAAGTGCAATCTTATTCTGTTAAGCAGAAAAGGATTTCCGGATGAATCGGTGTGGGAAGCCTATGAGTCGAAGGAAGGGTATCAGGAACAGATTAAGGAGTTCAAGCAAATAAAGAAGAACGGATCTACGCTGGAATTTATCGCGTGTGATGTGAGCAATGCGGATGATGTGCAGGCCATGCTTGAGTCCGTACGTACGAAGTATAAAAAAATAAACGGGATCGTGCATTGTGCGGGCGTCATTCAACCGAGCTTCATGCTGAGGAAGGAAAAGGAGAGCTACCTGAGCGTCTTCGCGCCAAAAATAAGGGGAACCTGGAACTTGGCGGAATTTACGCGCAACGATCAGTTGGATTTCATGCTCCTGCATTCATCTAATGTGACCGATGCGGGCGAACCGGGACAAAGCTGTTATATGGCGGCCAACGCATTTCTGGATGCGTACACCGATTACTTGAATGCGCAAGGAAGAAATACGTATACCGTGAACTGGGTTGCCTGGAAAGAAACGGGTATGGCGCATAAACAGGGCACCAATGTAGATACAGTGACCAAAGCCATCACCAATCGCGAGGCCGTAAATGCGCTGAACGAGCTGCTCCGAAGCAAGCCGCAGCGTGTCGTCATCGGCCAGTTCAATGAAGACGTTGACTTGATCCCGCTGCTGGAAAATAGCCGCAATGCAGTGGCTCCCAGCTTCACGGCGAAAATTTATAAAGAGGCTTATAAAAAGCCGCTCAGTGAAGCCGCAGCTCCAATCCTTGTTGAGCTAGCACCTTCTCGGCCCGTTCAAGAGGCGAATCCGGCAAGTCCCTCCGGCAAGGACATTAAACTGACAGGGAAGTTGGAAGGAATTTATACACCGGTCGAGAACGCGGCAAAGGCTGAGGCGGAGAACATCAAGCTGAAAGGCAATGTGGAGGGAATTTATACCTCTGTCGAGCGAAAAATCGGCCAGATTTACGGCGAGATTTTGGGTTACGATGAAGTGGATATTTACGAAGGCTTTTTTGAAATGGGCGGCGACTCCATTCTGCTTACGGAAATGCATGACACGATCAACAAGCTGTATCCGAACATCGTCAAAATCGCGGATCTGTTCGAATTCGATTCGATACAAAGCCTGTCCGAGTATATTGCTTCGCGAATGGAAAGGATGGAAAGCGCGGAGAAGAGCAAGGGAAAAGAGGCTGCGGTCCGTGATCAAAAACAACAGACGGACATCGTTTATTATGATATGAGCTGTCCGCAGGAAAGAATCTATTTCGATTACCGGCTCAGCAGTCATAAACATGTCTATAATATTGGCTTTGTCTCTGACAAATCAGGCGATGATTATGAAGATCTGGTCGTGAATGTGAACAAGTTCGTGGAGCAGTTCGATATGCTAAGAACGACGTTTACCACGGTGAACAATAAACTGGTGCAATGCGTCAACCCAATGAAGCCGGTCGAGATTCAACGGGTCCAGGTTGCTTCCGCAGACGATATCGACTTCGCCAAGTATGTCAAAACGTTCCAACTTAGCGAATACCCGCTGTTTCATTTGACTCTATTTGAAGCCCCTGAACAAAAGCTATTATTATTTGACATCCACCATATCTTACTCGACGGCTACTCGACAACGCTCCTGCAGGAACAGATGGAGGCCTTCGGGAAGCGGCATGCCAACGCTGCACCTCTGTCCCCGTACTCCAAGTATGTTGCATTTGAAAAGACATTTTACGCTGCAAAAGAATACGCCGAAATGGGAGATTACTGGAAGCATCAGCTTCAAGGATTTGATTTCACCAATCCCCTCGAAAGTAAAGCGGCAGGTGATGCTTCATATGGCCATGCTTCCGTCCACATCAGTTCTGACTTGGCCGATGCGTTGCTGGCGTTTGCCAAGTCAAGAAATACGACGATGTTTACTATCTTGTTAAGCGCCTATGCGATTGCGCTCCGCATGTTTACGAACCGAAGCGACATTTCGATTGTAACGCCTATGCTGAACCGATATGAGCCGGAATTTAAAAATTGCATCGGCGTGTTTACGAATCTAATACCGATTCGAGTCGAGATGAAGCCGCAGCTTACCCTCGACGAACATATTAAAAATGTAACAACGAAAACAATTGGAGGAATTAAAAATCAATTTTATCAGTATAACCATATCATAAGGGATTTCAAAGAGGCCGGCGCTCAATTCCATTTCTATATGGACTTTGAAGATAATTCATTGAAGAAGTTCAGAGAGACGGAAGATATACCGTATGCTGTAAATATTCCGAAATTCACCTTAGACCTGGAGGTTAAAAAACTGAATCAGATTTACCATATTTCCGCCTCGTATAAAAAGAGCTATGTAAGCGATGAGGAAGTGAACGATATTCTTCATTTGTTCCTGAAAAATGTAAAAGAGATGGTCACGAATGCCAAGCTGCATCATACGCTGGACCAATTCATCGAGCAATTCCAAGCTGGCGAGGTGCAGTCGGGCAGTGTCTAGTTCCGCCCGTACGCATGGAGATAATGCAGGGAGCAAGAAGTCCCTGCATTATCTGCGGGGGCGGCCGCACGCAAGCTTTTGCTCTTGTCCGGTTGCTGCATATGCGACGTAGGAGGCTACAGAAGTGCAACTCAATATATTAAAAAATTTGATGAATTTGTTTACAATCATTTTTTTGCACCATAGATTTTACATCCTGATCTCCTTATTTTACATCATCAGTCATGCGATAGCCCCGTTTATCACCATTGTTTACTTTAAATATTTGTTCGATGCGATTCAATTCCATTATGGATTGCTGTATATCGTGAATATTACGTTATTGATGCTGGCTTGCCAGTTGATCATCACGAATGCGCAAATCTATACCAAAAGCGCAACGACACTGCATTCCAAATGGCTGCTCGTTCCCTTGACGGCCATGTTCTGCAAAAAATCAATCGAAATGGATTATAAAAATACGGAGGATCAATCCATTATCCGGGAAATGAATCGAGCTTCCTTTGTGTTGGCAAACGGCGATAATTTAGAAAAATACTTGGCCGCGGTCAACGGCATTTTTGTTGCTCTCCTGCAATTGACCTTCATTACGTATTTAGCAACCTTGTCAAATCCACTCCTCATTATCATTGTGCTGGCGGTCTCGATTCTGAATACGGCCATCAGCATCCGAGTTCAGAACAAAAACTATCAAATTCATAGAGAGTCATTGCCTGTTGACCGAAAGTGGCGCTATATTATCCAGCTTGCTGCCGAATTGAAATTCGCGAAGGAGGTTCGATTATTCAGCCTTGAAAACTTCGTCACCCGCAAAGGGGACGAAAACAGAAAAGAATTTTTTTCGTTATTCGACAAAATCAATAAAAATGAACGAAAAGGGCTGCTCCTGAATATAGGCATTAATGTGGCCCAAGAAATCGCCATCTTGGTTACGCTCGTGTATTCCGTCATTTTCAGGGGACTCACCATAGGTAATTTTGTTGTGTTAGTGAATGCGGTAAGACAATTCAGCGACAGCTTTCGCGCCCTATTTGACCATATGATCAATCTCTACACGATCAATCATTATATCAATGATTTCTTTGTTTTTCTCCGACGCCAAAGCGACCTGCGAGATCATTCACAACAAATAGTGATCGAAGCGGGAGAACCGCCAGGGAAATTTGAATTCGTCAACGTGTCTTTTCACTACCCCAACGATCCGAGAATGATTTTGAAAAATATAAATTTGACGATAGAACCAGGCGAATGTCTTGTTATTGTAGGCGAAAACGGGGCAGGGAAGACAACGCTTATCAAGCTGTTGATGCGGCTGTATGATGTAACGTCCGGAGCCATCCTGTATAACGGCGTGAATATCAAAGATTATGATTATGACAGCTACATGAATGTATTAGCCACTGTATTTCAAGACTATAAAATATTTGCCGTCAGCGTCTACGAAAATATTACGTTTAAAGAGGCAGAAGAACAAGATGCTGCGGTTCATTCCTTATTGGAACAAAATAATCTAGCGGCCAAAATTCAATCGCTTCCCCATCAGGAAAGAACGGTGTTATCAAGAAGGTTCGACCGGGACGGGGTGGAGCTATCCGGAGGACAAGCGCAGCGAATCGCGTTTTGCCGGGCCATGTATAAGCAGAGCCCTGTCATCATTTTGGATGAACCAAGCGCCAGCTTGTCTCCCATCGCGGAAAATGAGATGTATCTTCGCTTTTCACAATTGATTAAAAACAAGACCACCATTTTTATATCCCATCGTTTGAGCAGTTCATCGATCAGCGACAAGATTTGCGTGTTGGATGACGGGGAAATCGCAGAATACGGAACCCACAATGAACTGATTCTCCGCAACGGTCTCTATAAAGAGATGTATGAAATACAGTCGCAGTATTATAAGGAATCAGTGTAGAGAATGGAAGGTTGCCTGGAGGGAAACGGATTGGGGACATTACTGGATAGAGCCAAAGAACTAACCATGTATTTCCATAATATTTTTCGTCTCTACAGCAAGATATGGAAATTGGATAAAATGTACATTGTGAATACGGTGTTCATCATTGCTGTCAAAGCGGTACACCCTTTTAACAGCATCATTTTCTTAAAACTCATCGTGGATGAGTTGACGGCAAGCGCAAGATGGACGCATGCGCTTCTCTATATCCTGCTGATGTGTCTTATCGAATTGACGCTGCGCGCCATAGATGGCGTGTTTTGGACATACGAGCAGAAGAAAATACTCCATTTTAAAACCATGTTCCTGCAAGAAATCAATCGAAAAACGATGTCATTATCCTACCACCAAATCGAAGATCCCCAAATCATGGACGACAGACAAAAGGCGATGGAAATTTTTTATCCGGGGCAAGCCCATTTCATGGATTTAAAAAACACGATTATCGATTCCAAACAGCTCATCTCCAACACCTTTCAGTTTGTTGGCGTCATCGGTATCCTGGTCACGCTGGAACCCTCTATTTTCGCCATCCTGCTGCTGACCTATGTGGTAAGCGTCATCTTAAATACGATTGCGGCAGATAAGGAATTCAATGTATGGAGCCATTCTCTCGTCAATATCGGACGCCGCATCGGTTATTTTCAAGAGCTATCCACTGATTTTGCGTACGCCAAGGAAATGAGAATCAACCAGCTGGGGCAATGGATTGTCGATAAGATGAATTACTATTTCCATCATATGAAAAAGGATGTAACGAAAGCAGTCAATTCATTTACAATCATGGGCATCGTTTCTAATACATTGCAGGTTATCGTGAATGGATCGGTCTATTTGTTTATCGGCTGGCTCGCCTTTACAGAAGTTATCTCATTAGCGGAGGTTGTCGTTTACATAAGCAGTCTAGGCGTCTTTGCATCCGCTTTATCCGGCATCTCATCCTGCATCATTTCCCTCCAAAAAGCCGGCATGCATCTGTCCGCCTATTTTCATTATGTGCACACCGTGTCTTCTCATGAACCGGATCCCGCGGACACGGAGGCTGCAGGGATCGAATTGGATGCGGAACAGCTCGAAATCGAATTGATTAATGTATGGTTTAAATATCCGCAGCAAGAGCACTATACGATTAAAAATTTGAATCTTACGATATTGCCGCATGAAAAATTAGCCATTGTTGGTGAAAATGGCGCGGGCAAAACAACGCTGATCAAGCTGCTGTTGCGGTTGTATCAACCGTCAAAAGGACAAATCTTGATGAATGGGATCGATATCAACCGAATTCGCTTCGACTCTTATATGAAATTGGTCACGGCCGTGTTTCAAGACTTCAATATTTTACAATTTTCATTGCGCGAAAATATCGTGTTTGATTGCGAGGCTAAGGAAGCAGACGTTTCCGAGAGTATAAGTAGTCTGGGTCTTGGCAACACGATCGATCAGCTGCCGCAGGGCATACATACCGAGCTCGGCCGTCTCTTTACCCAGGAAGGAATCGAGTTATCAGGCGGGCAGCAGCAAAAGCTCGCTATCGCCCGGGCATTGTATAAAAATTCTCCGTTCATTATTTTGGATGAACCGACGGCAATGCTCTCGCCAAAGGGCGAATATGACATTTATTCTAATTTTGCTGGCTTAACCAAGGATAAAACAACGGTTTATATTTCACATCGCATGTCCAGCTGCCGGTTCTGCCATCGTATTGCGGTCATGAGAGCGGGAGAACTGGTTGAATTGGGGAACCATGAGCAATTAATGCGGGAGCAGGGCGAATATTATACCTTGTATACGACGCAAGCCGAATTTTACCGGAGCTTGGAAAGCCAACCTTCATGAATAAGGGGTGGAAGCGCAATGACCAATAGAATGAAGACCGCATGTCTCTTTGGCGGACAGGGGTCCCAATATATCGGGATGGGACAGGAGTTTTATGAGGCAGATGAAGATTGCCGCCGCTTATTTACCATCGCCAGCGAAGTGATGGGCTACGATATGGCGGAATTATGTTTTTACGGAGAAGAAGAGACCTTTCAGCATGAAATCTATTCTCTGCCCAGCATGCTGACGATTGATTTATGCGCATTCACGCTGGCGGTCAAGAGAGGATTTTCTTTTCAGGCCGTGGCCGGCTTCTCGCTTGGCGAATATGCCGCCTTGGCGGCGGCGCAAGTCGTATCTGTACGCAATTCGTTCGGGTTGGTCAAGCGATTGGTCGAAGCCTCCCATTCCGTGCTGCGGGAGGGCTCTTATAGTATGGCGGCCGTGAATCTGCCGGCAGAGATGTGCGCTATGATGTGCTCCCATATTCACAGCGGCTATGTACAAGTGGCGAATTACAGTTCCAAAAAGCAGGTGACTATAGCCGGAAACAGGAAAGGGCTTGAGGCTTTCAGCCAGATTGCGAACGAATTCGGAGCCAAAGTGATGCCTATCCGCGTGAATCGGCCCTTTCATTGCAAGCTGATGGAGCCTGCCGCGGCCGTTTATAAGGAAGAAATACAAAGCGTCCCATTTGCTGATCCAATCATCCCCGTCTATATGAATGTGACCGGCGAAATGGAGACCAAGGCGGATCAAATTAAAGTAAATATCGTACAACAGCTGTATTCCCCCGTCTTATGGGTGCACACCTTGGAGAATATGCATCTCGCCGGCGTGGAGCGATATGTGGAATGCGGGCTGCGAAGCGTGCTGTGCAGGATGGTTAGAGATACGCTGGGAATTACGAGAGAGCAGACGGTGTTTTTAAGAACACCCGAAGCCCCCGCCTCCAAGCAAAGCGTAGGTGGAGGTAGTTCACGAACAGGCTAATCTTGGTAAAATGGAAGTGAGGTGGATGTCTTGTTATTCGGTAAAACAGAACATATGCGAAATGGCCTGATAAATAAAACCATATATAGCTTATTCGAGGAAATGGCCCGCAGAGTTCCTCACTATACGGCCATTACCTGCAAGGATGAAACGATGTCATACGCTGAATTATCGAATAAAGTGAATTCGCTTGCCGCCGGTTTACGAATAGAAAAGGTGAGAAAGCAAGACATCGTGGCCCTCACGATGGGAAGATCGATTGACGTGATTGCCGGCATGCTGGCCATTCTCAAGGTTGGGGCCGCATATCTTCCCATTGATCCGGAATACCCGGAACGACGGAAGAATGATATGCTGACCGATAGCCGTGCCTCCTTCTTATTAACCCATTCAGGGCTGGAGGCGGCAGGGGAACATGTCAAAGTGCTATACATTGATGAGCTATACACGGCTAACCCTGAGTACAACGAAAATGAATGCGTAGAACCGGCAGCGGATGATTTGGCTTATATCATCTATACATCAGGTTCGACAGGCCAGGCAAAGGGCGTCATGATCGAGCACAAGTCGGTTGTCAATTTTTTTAATGGGATGGCCGAAGTGATTGATTTCTCGGAAGGCAAGAAGATCCTCGCCTTAACGACAATCTCATTTGATATTTTTGTGCTGGAAGCGCTGCTTCCTTTGACCAGAGGGTTGACCGTCGTGATGGCTGATGAGGAGATGCAAAAAAATCCGAGATTGCTGGCTGATTTTATCCGGCATCACGACATTGATATGCTGCAAGCCACCCCATCTATGATGCGGCTGTTAGCAAGCTGTGATAATGAGCCGTTCGAATGTCTGCGAGGCTTGAAGGAAATCATGATCGGCGGGGAAGCCTTCCCCCAATCGTTATTGGACCCTATGCGAAGGAAGACGAGCGCTAAAATTTATAATCTGTATGGCCCGACAGAGACCACAATATGGTCTACGGTGAGCGATGCCACCGCGAAAAACGATATAGATATCGGCAAGCCTATCCTGAATACGCAAGTGTATATTATGGATGAGAGCAACTATCCTGTCCCCGCCGGGGAAGAAGGGGAGCTGTGCATCGGAGGAAGCGGCCTGGCGAGAGGATATGCACATCGGCCGGAGCTTACGGCGGAGCGGTTTGTCCCGAATCCATTCGTTCCCGGCGAACGAATGTACAAGACCGGGGATCGGGTGAAGCTGCTGCCGGATGGCAATCTGCAATACCTCGGAAGAATCGATAATCAAGTGAAAATAAGAGGGCACCGGATCGAAGTAGAAGAAGTGGAAGGCGCCTTGATGGAACATCCGTACATACAACAGGCCGCTGTGGCTTCATGGGAGGATCAAGAAAATAATAAATATTTATGTGCCTATGTCATCGCCGAGCATGAACTGCATCCGGGAGCGTTACGGGAGTTCCTGAGTCACAGCCTGCCTGATTATATGATCCCTTCCTACTTCATTCGGTTGGACCACATGCCATACACGCTTAACGGGAAAATAGACAGAAAGGCGCTGCCTTTTCCTGAAAAAATACAGCTTGCAAACGAGGGGCATGTACCGGATCGAGCAGGGGAGGATGCGGATATCCTCTCCAAGATCAAGGCAATCATCAGAGCGAATGCAGAGATTGGGCTTCCCCTCGAAGAGATCGGTCCGCACTCTCATTTATCCGACCTGGGCATTCACTCCATCACTTTTATTAAAATGATTGTTGCTATAGAGACAGTATTTGATTTTGAGTTCCCAAGCGAGGATATCGACGCGGCCCAATATGTTACCGTACAGGATGTGGTTGCCTATGTAGAAAGCAAAGCAAGCAAAGCTACCATTCATAACTGATCCGCAAGCCGGCGCCAATTCGCCGGCTTGTTTTTTTGCGCTTGAGCTTCGCGGGAACGGGAGCAGGCGGGACAAGACAAAATAACCCCTCGCGCCGAACAAACGAACGAAGTGCGCCGCGCGGCCGGACATCTCGCCCCCCAAGTCCGCACAGCCCGGCGCCGTCCTGCGCGACCGTACCCGCTACAATAGAAGATAAGAGGGAAGAGGCAGAGCTTCTCTACTTGTGAAAGCGTTTGCTTGCGGTGGGATAGCTGGACAGAAGGGGGATATAGGAATGAAGCTTGCATTTGATATACGCACGGTGCCGTTTAGCCGCTATGGCACTTTTTTGGCGGTCTCATGGCTGCCGGCGCGTCCGGGACAGGAGGAGGGCGTCTATATTCGCACCGTCCGCGGCGGGGATACGACCGTGGGAGCGGCATTCCGCATCGAGCTGGTGCGGGACGGGGAGAGTCTGGCCTTCACATCCCGCGGGAGGCCGGGATTGCTGGAGCTGGAGAGCGGAGACGGAGGCCGGGCGGAGCTGTGCATCGATGCGTCCGATCGGATTCGCCTGCGCGCGCGGCATGTCGGCCTGCGGCTGACCTTGGCGGGAGGAGATTACGATTATGCGCTGGCGCGGCCGGAGGGACGCTGGGAGGTCAATGATTTCCGCAACGAGGTGCGCTTCATGCTGACGCCCTTGCAGGGGACGCTGTCGATGGACGCGCCCTGGCGCAGAACCCGCTGCGAGTATATCGCCGCTGCTATGGAGCCGGACGGCCCGGATGCCGCCGAGCTGCTCATCCAGGAGTACCGGACGGTATGGGAGAAGCCGGCCGCGCTTCCGCCGTTCGCCGACAGCGTGGCGCACGTGGAGGCGGAGTTCGCCGCTTGGCTCGGCAAGACGCTGGCGGTGCCGGCCGCCTATGAGGAGGGCCGTCTGCTAGCCGCCTATATTACCTGGTCCTGCGTCGTTCCGGCGGACGGGTATTTGCCGCGGCCGGCGATGTATATGTCCAAGAACTGGATGACCAACATCTGGAGCTGGGATCATTGCTTCAACGCGATGGCGCTCATTCGCGAGCAGCCGGCCTTGGCGTGGGATCAGTTCATGATCTTCTTCGATCGCCAGGACAAGAGCGGAGTGCTGCCGGACTTCTTGAACGACAAATATGCCCTCTGGAACTGCTGCAAGCCGCCAATTCACGGCTGGACGCTGTCCTGGATGATGGAGCGCAGCGAGTGGATCGGCCCTGAGCAGCTCCAGGAGGTGTACGGGCCGCTCTCCCGGTGGACCGAGTGGTGGTTCCAGTATGGCGACGATGACGGAGACGGCATGCCGCAATACAGCCACGGCAATGACAGCGGCTGGGACAACAGCACGATTTTCCACGAGGCGGGCGCCGTGGAGAGCCCCGATCTGGGGGCTTATCTCGTGCTGCAATGCGATGCGCTGGCCGAGATCGCCCGCCGGCTGGCGCATCCGGAAGAGGCGGCGGCCTGGAGGGGCCGGGCGGATCGGACGCTGGAGCGGATGCTGGCGCATTGCTGGCGGGACGGACGCATGACGGCCGTGCGCACCGGCACGCATGAGCCGGTCGGCGAGGACAGCCTGATCGCGTGCCTGCCGATCGTGCTCGGGCGCCGGCTGCCGCAGGAGATCCGCTTGGCGCTCGTGCAGGCGCTGGCGGATGAGCGGCGCTTCTTCACGCCGCACGGCTTCGCGACGGAGAGCATCGGAAGCCCGGCCTATGAGCCGGACGGCTATTGGCGCGGCCCGATCTGGGCCCCGGTCATGATGCTGCTCCTCGACGGCCTTGCCCGATGCGGCGAGGAAGAGCTGGCCGCCGAGGCGGCGCGCCGCTTCTGCGATATGTCCGCCCGCAGCGGCATGGCGGAGAACTTCGATGCGCTGACAGGGGAAGGGCTGCGCGACCGGGCCTTTACGTGGACATCGAGCGTCTTCCTCATGCTGGCCCATGAATATGCGCTGCCGCGCAGCGAATAGAGGGAGAGGCCGCTCACTTCAAGGCGAAGGGGGAGGCCAAGGCAGGTATGAAGCAGCAATGCAGGTATGAAGCAGCAATGCAGATCTGAAGCGGCAAGGCAGGTATGAAGCAGCCAAGGCTGGTCTGGAGCGGTGGGAGCCACCTCTTCCGTACCTGAGCCACAGGATGCGATAAGCTTGATTTGGAAGGACACACGCCTTTTGCAGCAGGAAAATCGTGTGTCTTTTTCCCTTGTCCTTTCCTTGATATAGTTAGGACACACATTACAACATCGCCGCGACACCGCAGAAGGAGGATTGTCTATGGCCCGTATCCCGTTCCTGTCCCGCATCCCTTGGCCGCGGCGCAATCTGCGCGTCAAGCTGGTCGGGCTGTTCCTTGGGGCGGCCCTCTTGCCGCTGTTCACGCTTGGCCTGTTGTCCTATTTCAAGTCGTCTGAGCTGCTGCAGGAGCAATTCGGGCGCTACGGCTCGAATTCGGTGACCCAGCTTCAGCATCAATTGGACACCGAGCTGAATCGTCTGCAGCTGATGGCAGGTTACATTCAGTCTTATCTGCTGAATCCGGCCAGACGGGTGCTGTATACCGAGATCCCGTCGACTTACGGGGAGCTGAAGGATCAATATGAGCTGGAAGATATGCTGAATGCGCTGCGGACGGCCAAGGATCGGGGCATTTTCATCGTGACCGAATCCGGCTATTTCTATGGCGAGAACAGCATCGATACGAGCCTGCTGTTCGCGGAGCCGTGGTGGCAGGCGATGCCGTCCGACTACAACGGCGAGTACTGGCCCGGCTTGTACACGCCCCGCCATTACAAGAAGGCGGACAAGGAGGAGAGGGTGCTCGGCCTGGTTGTCCCGATCCGCAACCAGAGCGGTCCGCTGCGGAACGGGCGCATCCTGCTGGAAATGAAAGCGGATAACTTGTTCGCGCTGTTCTCTTCCTTCGAAAAGGATACGCGTGCCATGCTGACGATTACGGACGGCGGGGGACGGACGATCTACCGCACGGCGGCGGCGGATGCCGCCAAGCCGGATGATATGATATGGAATACGAAGCTGGCTGCGAACGACTGGATGATCGAAGCCCGGATGCCGCATGGCCTGTTCTATCAGTCGACTGACGTCATCCGATCCTATACGGCAATCGGGTTCGTGCTCTCGGTGCTGCTGGCCTTGCTGCTCGGTTATTTGTTCTCCTCGACCGTGACGAAGCGAATCAAGCGATTGAAGGAATCGATGCTGCTGGCCGGCAGCGGCAAGTTCGGCACTCGCCTGACCGTGCGCGGCGAGGACGAGCTGAGCGTGCTTGCCCACAGCTTCAACCGGATGGCCGGACAGCTTGAAGAGCTGGTCGAGCAGATTACGGTCAAGGAGAAGCTGAAAAAAGAAGCAGAGCTGCGGGCGTTCCACTATCAGATTCATCCGCATCTCTTGTTCAACACCTTGAATTCGATTCAATGGAAGGCCCGGCTGGAGGGGAATGAGGAGATTCGCCGCATGCTGTATCATCTGACGATGGTGCTGGAGGGCGGGCTCGATCTTGCTCAGGAGCTGGTTACGGTACGGCGGGAGCTGACCGTGATCGATCATTTCCTGGAGATCCAGCGTCTTCGCTATGAGCATGAGTTCCGTTATGAGACGGATATCGACACGTCCCTGCTCGATTATGTGATGCCGCGCATGACGCTGCAGCCGCTGTTCGAAAATATTTTTTTCCATGCGTTCGAGGATGGGCGGGGAGTCATTCGCTTGACGATCGCGGAGCAGGGAAATGATCTCGTGCTGACGCTGTCCGACGACGGCAAGGGCATGAGCGAGGAGCGCAGGCTGGCACTGCTGGGCGAAGCATCGGATCGGCGGAAGAAGCGGGGCATTGGCGTTTACAACGTTGATCGGAAGTTCAAGCTGCATTTTGGCCCGGAATACGGATTAACGGTGCATTCGGAGCCTGGGCGCGGAACCGATATGATGCTGCGCTGGCCGACACGACAGGAGGGGAATCTTCATGGATCAGATGAAGCCGATTAAAGTGCTGATTGCCGACGACGAAAGCATTGTCCGCAAAGGATTGATGGCTACCGTGGATTGGGCTCGGTACAATATGACGGTCGTCGCGGATGTGCCGAATGGGGCGCGGGGCTGGGAAGCCTTCCTGCAGCATCGGCCGGAGGTCATCATTACCGATATCGTCATGCCGGAAATGGACGGGATCGCCTTGGCCGAGCGGATTAAGGCGGAGTCGCCGCAGGCCAAAATCCTGCTGCTGAGCTGCCATCGCGATTTCGAATATGCCCAGCAGGGCATTCGGATTGGCGCTTCCGGCTATTTGCTGAAGACGGCGTTCGAGGATAGCGAGCTCGACTACTTTTTGCGCAAATTCCAGGCGGAGCTGGAAGCGGATCCGGAGCCGCAGCCCGAGAGCGACGCCGCCGGCTGGGAGGCCGCCTTCTATGCGTGGCTGTCCGGCTTCGATTGCGGCTTCCGGGCCGAGCTGGAGCGGCGCTGGCATGCCTGGAGGCTGCGCCTGCCCTGCACGGTCTATGCCGCGAAGGCGGAGGAAGCGGCGAACCCGTGGAGCGGGCTGGAGGCGCACTTGCCGCAGCCATGCGCCGCGCTGCCGTGCGGAGCGGGCCGGCGCTACTACACGGTCGGCGCCGGGACCGGGGAGCGGATGGAGCGGATATTGAACGATGAGAAGCAGCGGCATGCCTCGCTTCATTGGCATCGCCTCGGACCTCTTCAGGGGCTGGACGAGTGGCTGGAGGCTCTCTTGAAGCTGCACCGCGAGTCGGAGCTGGAGCGGCGCTACGGCCTGCAGCCGCATACTTGGCCGGAGACGATCAGCGAGGCGGTCCGTCTCGTCGCCGGGGATTTGAGCGAGCCGTGGTCGGCCAGCGACATCGCCCGCCGCGTCGGGTTGAGCCGCAGTCATTTCAGCATGCTGTTCAAAAAGACCGTCGGCGAGAGCTTCCTGTCCTTTTTGTACCGGATGCGGCTCGATGCCGCGATGGAGCTGCTGTCATCGACGGATCTGACCTTGCAGGACATCGCCGAGCGCATCGGCATGATCGACGGCAAATATGTAAGCAAATGGTTCAAGCGCTGCTGCGGAGTCACGCCTTCGCAATACCGGGCCGAACAGAAAGGCGAATCGCGCAAGTCATCTTGACCCGTGGAGGGCGAATAGGGCGCCATACGAACAAAATGCCCCCTGGCGCCTGACAGCAAGCAGTTTTGAAAACGCTTTATTTTTTCTAAAGTGGAGATAGCTTGAAAGACGTGTTCAAAAAGGCCGGTATCACTTCGTGATCAAAAGCGGACTTTTTGAACTACCTCTAGTTAGAAGACGAGATTATCGAATCAGGGGGAGGACACATGACGAAGAAACGCTTGTTGACAGCGGTGCTGGCCGCGATGCTTGCCATTGCGCTTGGGGGATGCGGCGCTTCGGATTCCGGAGAAGGCGGGAAGGCCGGTGAACAGAAGGTGCTTCGCTTCGCGACCTGGGATACCGGGGATAGTCTGAAGGTGCAGGAGGATATCGCCAAGGCGTTCGAGAAGGCGCATCCCGGCGTGAAAGTGCAGGTAGAGCCTTACGCCGACGGCTTCGATCAGAAGCTGGCGGCCTCGTTCGGTGCGGGCAATCCGCCCGACGTGATGCTGATGTGGGATTTCCCGACGTATCATGCCAATCTGGAGCCGCTGGACGAGTACATGAAGAAGGACGAGAATCTCGGTCTGGATGATATCTACGACAGCCTGTTCCATTATGTGAAAGTCGACGGCCAGACGTACGGGCTGCCGAGCGGCTTCACGACGAGAGCGATGTATTACAACAAGAAGCTGTTCGACGAGGCGGGAATTCCGTATCCGCAGGACGGATGGACCTGGGACGAGTTCAAGGACATCGCGAAGAAGCTGTCCCACCCGGAGAAGAAGCAGTATGGCTTCGGCCTGCGGGCGACGAACGACCCTTACGATCTGCAGGGCATCGTCTGGAGCAACGGCGGCAGCTTCGTCAGCGAGGACGGCAGCCAGATCGACGGGTTCATGAACGGGCCCGAGACGGCGGGCGCGATTCAACTGTTCGGCGACCTGCTGAAGGATAAGGCGGCTACACTGGTCGGCGGCAAAAATCAGATGAGCGGGGAAGATGTGTTCAAGGCCGGCAAAATCGCGATGTGGGAGAGCGGCGTCTGGCCGCTGGACGGCTTCAAGGAAGCGAAGGTCGATTTCGGCACGGTCGAGATGCCGGCATTCCCGGGCAAGCCGGTCAAGGGCATCGTCGCCTTGAGTGCTGTCTCGGTCGCGAAGCAGTCGAAGCAGAAGGAACTCGCCTGGGAGTTCACCAAGTACTTCATCTCGAACGAAGCGATAAAGATGCGCAGCAATTCCGATCTGCCGATCCGCAAGAGCATCGTTCAGGAGAAGCAATTCGATCAGGATCCGCTCTATGCGGCATTCTACCGGATGCTGGAACGGTCTGACATGACCCCGTCCTTCCTGCTCAACAAGAACTGGAAGCTGGTCAACCGCTATTTGTCGACGGCGATTGATTCGGTCATGCTCGGCCAGGAGGCGAAGACGGTGCTCGACCGGGCGGTGGAGGATGCCTCGAAATATGTAAATCAATAAGACAGGCGGGGCCCCGGCAGATGACCGATCTCCGGGGCCTCCCGCTTCTCTTCAGCGGAAAGGACGATGAACGATGCAACGATCGACCCGGCGGATGACCGCCCTTCCGCGGCAGGCAGCCATTCCTTATTTGTTCATAATGCCGTGGATTATCGGTTTTCTCGCTTTTACATTAGGACCGCTCGTGTTCTCGCTTGTCATCAGCTTCTATGAATGGCCGATTGTCGGCGAGAAGACCTTCGTAGGCATTGCCAACTATGTCGAGATGTTCCGGGGCGACCCTCTCTTCTGGACCTCGCTCGGGGTGACGCTCAAGTTCGCGGCGCTGTTCGTGCCTCTCAATATCGGGGTGGCGCTGCTGCTGGCGATTCTGCTGAACCAGCGGGTCCGGGGAAGCGGTTTTTTCCGTTCCGCCTTCTATTTGCCGTCGGTCATCTCCGGCGTGGCGCTGGCGATGATCTGGTCGTGGGTGTTCGATGGGGAATACGGCATTTTGAATTATTTGCTGTCCGTCTTCGGGATCGAAGGGCCGAATTGGCTGAATGATCCGACGTGGGCTCCGGTGGCGATGGTCATCGCCAGCCTGTGGGGACAAGGCACGATGATGCTGATCTTCCTCGCCGGGCTCAAAAACATCCCGAAGGATCTGTACGAGGTGTCTGCCATTGACGGTGCGGGACGCTGGACGCAATTCGTGCGCATTACGCTGCCGATGCTCAGCCCGACGGTCTTGTTCAATCTCATTACGACCATCATCGCGGCATTCCAGCAATTGACGCTGGCGCTGGTCATGACGGGCGGAGGACCGTTGAACTCCACTTATTTCTATGCCATGTACATGTATGAGAACGCCTTCAAGTATTCGAAAATGGGGTACGCCTCCGCCAACGCATGGTTCATGTTCATCATCGTGCTGGCGCTGACGGCGCTTGTCTTCCGCTCTTCATCGGCCTGGGTCTATTACGAAGGGGAAATGAGGAAAGACAAATGAGAGAAACGCGCATGAATTCGGTTGTCGTCTACAGTCTGCTTTTATTGTTCTCGCTGTTGTTCCTTGCGCCCTTCTATTGGATGATTACGACGGCGGTCAAGACGCCGGAGGAGTTATATCTGTTCCCGCCGAAATGGATTCCGTCCGTGTTCCAATGGAATAATTTCGCCAAGGCGTGGCAATCGCAGCCGTTCGGCACCTATCTGAACAATTCGCTTATCGTGACGGGGCTGTCGCTTATCGGGCAGCTGCTCTCTTCGTCGCTGGTCGCCTACGGCTTCGCGCGCTTTCACTTCCGCGGCAAAGATGCGCTGTTCCTGATTCTGCTCGCATCGATGATGATTCCGTGGGAGGTCACGATGATCCCGCTCTATATGGAATTCAATACGCTCGGCTGGATCAACACGCTGAAGCCGCTCATCGTTCCGGCCTGGTTCGGGTCGCCGTTCTTTATTTTTCTGCTGCGGCAGTTCATTATGGGCATCCCGATCGAGCTGGAGGAGGCGGCCCGCATCGACGGCGCCAATCCGGTGCAAATTTTCCTGCGGCTGATTGTTCCGCTGCTGCAGCCGGCGCTCATTCTCGTCGGGGTGTTCCACATCTTGAGCAGCTGGAACGACTATCTTGGCCCGCTTATCTTCCTGAACGATCAGACCAAGTACACGCTGACGCTCGGGTTGTCGCAATTCCGGGGCATGTTCGGCGTCGATATGGTCTCCATCATGGCCGTAACCTTCCTCATCTGCCTGCCGCCGCTTGCCGCCTTTTTCCTGGCGCAGCGCTACATCGTTGAAGGCATTGCGACGACCGGCATCAAAGGCTGAGTCATGGCAGGATATGAACATGAAAGGGGGACATCCGGTTGAATCGGACGCGGCTATCCGAGTTATGCTTATTGATTACGGCTCTCATCTGGGGATCGACCTTCCTTATCGTGCAGAGAGCGCTTGACGACGTATCTTCCCTGGCGTTCAACGCGGCGCGCTTCGCCGGAGCGGCTCTGCTGTTCCTGCTGCTGATGCTGGCGAGCGGACGCCTGCGCAGGTCGCGATGGGATGCGGGGCTGCTGCTCCATGGAAGTGTGCTCGGCCTGTGGCTGTTCGGCGCTTTCTCGCTGCAGACGGCCGGCCTTCAGTATACAACCTCCACCAATACCGGCTTCATCACCGGCATGTCGGTCGTCTTCGTGCCGTTCGCTTCGCTGTTGATCGCGAAGCAGCGCCTGTCGGCCGCGACCTGGATGGCCGCAGGGGCGGCCTTCGCCGGGCTGTATCTGCTCGCGGTGGACGGCGGCAGCCTGTCCTTGAACCGCGGGGATATCCTCGTCTTCTTCGGGGCGGTCTGCTTCGCTCTTCATATCGCGGTCACGGCCCTGTATGCGCCCCGGCATGAGACGATGCCGCTCGTGACCGTCCAGTTCGCTACGGTGGGGGTGCTCGCGGCGCTGCTCTCGGGCTTGACCGAGACGGCGGCTCCGCTCGGCGAACGGCTTGCCGGGTTCGCGAAGCCGGAAGTGCTGATTGCCCTGCTCGTGTCCGTGCTGCTCTCGACCGGCTTCGCGTACTGGGCACAGACCTGGTGCCAGCAGCATACTTCCGCGGCGCGGGTCGCGATTATCTTCGCCACCGAGCCGGTGTTCGCCGCCTTGACCGGCGTCATCTTCGCTGGCGAGCGGCTCGGTTGGTCCGCCGTACTGGGCTGCGCGCTCATTCTCGGCGGCATGCTCTATGCCGAGCTGGCGGAGCGCCGCCCGGCGGATGCGCCGCCGCAGCGCCAGCCGGATGCGCCTCCACAGCGGAAGCCGGACGCCCCGGCGCCCGGCGAGGACCGGAGCCCGCGCCAGGGCAGCGGCCGGCGCAGTTCTTGACGGCGCGACGGGCGATCCGCCGCCGGACAGGCCGGGGCCGAGCGGAGGCGTGGCAGGCAGGGGGCAGGGCCTGGCCTGAACGCAAGAGGGGCTGTCCTCTCTGCAGTTTTAGCTGCATGATATGCTCCCCTTACGGTAGACAGGTGAAATAATAAAACCTGTGTAAGGGGAGCTTTTTTATGCCTAATAAAAAATATGATGCGTCAGAGAAACTCGTTATCATTGGTGAAATCGAAAGTGGCGAAATTGGTGTTAAGGCTGCAGCCAAGAAATACGGTATCAGCAAAACGACTTTGGTGAAATGGCGTCGTCGTTACAAGGTGTATGGTTATGAGGGGTTAGAAAAACAAAACCATAATCGAAGTTATAGTGCTGGGCTTAAGCTCCAAGCGGTGGATTACATAGAGGGAGGATTGTCTCAATATCAGATCATCGATAAATACAAGATTGCAAGCAGAACGCAGCTTTCCAACTGGATTAAGGAGTATAATCGTCATAGCAGCTTAAAAGCTTACTCAGGAGGAGCGAAAGCAATGACGAAGGGGCGTTCGACGACTTAGCAGGAACGGATCGATATTGTGCAATACTGTCTTGCTCATCAGTATGACTACCGTAAGACAGCGGACCATTTTCAGGTCTCCTACCAGCAAGTCTACCAGTGGGTGAAGAAGTTTGAAGAGGGCGGCCAGGATGCGTTAAAGGATGGTCGGGGAAGAACGAAAGCGCCGGAGGAATTAACAGAGGCCGATCGCCAAAAAACTCCAGATGAAAAAGATGGAATATGAAATCGAGCGGCTTCGGGCGGAAAATGCATTTCTAAAAAAGTTACGGGAATTCCAAAGGAGGCGAAGCTAAGCCAATACCGTCAAGAGACCATGAATTAAAGGCAGAGTATGTGCGCCTCCTATGTGAATATCACAATTTTAAAGATACATTCCGGGCCTTGGCAGCTAAGCGCGGCGCCGCGGAGAACCGGGAACGGACACTCAAGACAGCCATTAAGATCGCAATCGATGAATACGGACTCTGGCAGGACAAGTCAGCAGCAGCTCATATTATGTTCGGTGCACTTAATGAGGCGATTAATCAAGTCTATGGCGATGCACAGATGCGGGGTGATGACGATGCACGATCTAATTCCCGAGTACAAAGAAACCCGGAAGACCCTGGTACACAAGAGAGATGAACTGAAACAGATGCGGGATGAATTGAAGGAGCGCCGGCTGAAGTTGATGGGGAAGATCACGCAGCCGACTATTCCCCACGCAGAGGCCGAGCAGATAGCCGCCGAGATAGCAACACTGGAGAGCGATATGTCGTTCTTGTCCTCCATGATTTCGGACCGGGAATACGACATTGAATGGATGGAGACAGGCAGGAGACCGGGCAACAAGCGCGGAATAGAGCGGCGAGCGGCATACCAGCGAGAGCGGCCGGTTGATCCTCTCAAGCTCCAGGCATACGTAGCCAAATCATGCAGCGGCGGCGCCGTACAGGCAGAGAGAATAACGGATCGAGAACGGGACCGGATAGAGTTTGCACTTGGTCAATTATCACCAAGAGAAAAAGAGTGCGGAATCGGCAGAAGAAAAAGTTAGATACCACTCTAGACAAGCGGATTTATTTGATTATATCTAAAAAATGGCGACTGCTTACTATAGTGGCAGTCGCCATTAGTCTATTTCTTCTTTTCATGGTCTTGTATGACTTGGTTTATGTACTTCAATCTGATTCTTATTTGTTCAAGATGTTTTATTCTAACCATGTCAATAAACGAGGCGGATAAGGAAAAAACCAAAAACCAGACATGCTTATAATTCCACTTGAATAGTCTGTGTTATCTTTAAGAGATATAGAAATTGCAAGCAAAGCAGCCATAACAGAAACAACAGGGATTAAAATAGTTGTAATATTTTTTATAAGCATGTCATCAGCCTGTTTCAATTCTTCCATCTCTATTTTGAATTTCATATCGTAGATTTGTTGTTGATTTTCAATAAAACGAGCCGAGTAAAAATTTAAAGTTAGTAAGTGGTGGTCATCTCTTTTTCTTCTATTTCTAAGGGGCAATGGATACTCTCTTATGAATTCCCGGTATTTTCTAAGTCGAAAAATGAAGTATACTACCAGAAGAATTAAAATGATAACCAGTAATAACAATGGGAGAACCAGAATGAGTAAGTTGTAAATTTTCCATAAAGTCATGCTTAGAACCTCCGATTATTGGATCATAACTTAATTCAACATTGGTAGGATTACTCCTCTAAAAGCCCCTTACAAAAGCCACCTATATATAGACGGGTAAATCGGCGCGGGAAACAACCCCGTTGCTTCGGTGGAAACCGCGCCCCGTCTCGTGGAAAGGTAGCTCAGAGGACAGAGCGCTCGGGGCAGGGCCCATAGCCCGCGAAGGTTGGCGGTTCGAATCCGCCCCTTTCCCTCAACGAAATTTACTAATTATGTTAATCCTCCTTCTCTATATAGCCGCTCCTTCGGGGGCGGCGCTTTATAAAAACCAGAAATTATAGAATGAACCAAATCTATTGCCATTTTCCATAAAATAGTTTACAATGATCGTGAAATACAAAATATCCATGATATGGAGGTTTTTGCAATGAAAAAAGCACTGATCGTATTCGGCACAACTGCAGCTTTACTGGCAAGCGTAATGGCTCCGACAGCGGGCTTTGCTGCTACAAAAACAGAAGTATCGACTACTAATTCTGTTTTTGCGCAGGAAGAAAAGGAATGGATTACAGACGTCATAGGTTGGAAGTACTATTCTAATCTAAGCGATGTTCCAGAGACATACTATTATGTTGGTACAGGTACGACGGGGAAAGGTATTTGGAAAGGTGAACTGAGACTCAAAGAGCGGACATTTAATAGCAAGGGTGTGAGAGGAATTTACGAAGGTTGGATTTATAAGTCTTAAACCGCATTTGCTTAAATCAGATGTGTACGATATTTAACATGGAACTAGTCGCTGATAATCAGCGGCTTTTTTCATAGGAGGAAATACCTTCCTTATGTCGAAGTATGACAGCAAAAGGAGGAGTTGTATAATTGATGCAGATTCTTTTTTAATGCCGCTTAAAGATATGGCGAATACTTTGGTATTCATGCTATTGTTGTATATGGTGTTACCTATCGTCGCATCAGCATTATTGTTGAGGTTTGGCTTCAAGGTAAAAGGACAAATGTTTAATTTACTTGTTGGGGCAGTCTCGTTGGTTGGAATCTACTTTATGATGACGGATGGGACACAAAGGTTTTTAGTAATACAGTAACGTTTCCTTATAAGTCGCTGATTATTCAGCGGCTTTTCTATTGCAAGAATTTTTAAAGTCGTTTTTTCTCTGTCGAAATAAGTAAAGTATTAGGACATTACTACTTTTGAACTATATACCCAATTAGGGATATTTTGGTAGAATGGGGATTGAAAGGTGGCCGCCTTTAAATAATCAAAAGGATGGGATACTATGAAAAAGTTTGTCTCAACACTTCTAGTATTTGCTTTAATGTTAGTATTCTCTACAAGTGCATTTGCGATGCCAGGTATGGGGGATACTATGGAAAAAGCTATTAAAATTGAGCCAGGTATCAAATTTAATGGTGTAATCCAAGATTCCACAGATTATGATTGGTTTACATGGGAAAATAAAACAACGAAGAATAGATACTTGAATTTTCAAATTTGGACACCATCAGCACAAAATAATCTACAGTTAGGAGCGGTAATGGTGTATCCATTCGGACATCAGACATTGCCGTTTTATGCAGAAAAGAGTAAGAGTGGAACTTTTCTGGACTTTCGTAATATTTTAGTCCCTGCATATGCAGGGAAAGTATACTTATTCGTGAAATCAACCGGGAATAATCCCGAACCTTACGAAATCAAATATTTTACTTTAACATATGAAAAACCTGGTGATTTGGACTAAAGGACTTCATTAAGTCGCTCATTTGAGCGGCTTTTCGTATTATTAGGTCAACCGGAATTTCTGGTTGGCCTATTTTTGTAGGTATATTAAGATGGCGGTAGCCGGGAGAACGTGCGGCTTTTAGGGGGAAAACCCCGGAATAAAAACTGTTCTCCCACTACCCCCAATGACCATGTTTGAGCTGGTTGAGACATTGAAGATCTCGTATCACAAGCGAAGCTATGGGTTTGGAGCCATCGTGGGAGTGCCGGCGAGTATTTAGTAAGGAGGGTATTATGGAACCGGTAATAGGAATGGATATATCAAAAGGAAACAGTGTCATTCAAGCTTTTTTACGGCGAAATGAACCCTACGGGAAAGCAGAACAGATTTATCATAACGAGCAAGGATTAGAGAGGCTCTGCACATTATGCACAGAACTAAAAGCAAGGACAGGCACGGAGCCAGTAGTTGTTATGGAAGCTACGGGACATTATCACCGTGGACTTGTTTGTTACTTGGCTCGGGAAGAAATCCGTCATATCATCCTTAATCCGTTACAGTCCAAGCGAGCAAAAGGAATGGGACTTTGTAAGGTGAAAACCGACGAGGCAGATGCTTGGAACTTGGCCGAAATGTTTTACAGAGGAGATGCTTTGCCACACCGAATCTGGGATGAGGCGTACATGGAACTTCAACACGCTACCCGCCAGCATGAGTTTGTCACATCATTATATGTACAAGCCAAACTCAATACCAGGGCATTGTTGGATCAAGTAATTCCGGCTTATGAAGGAGTGTTTAGTGACCTGTACTCGGCTACATCACTAGAAGTGTTGCAGAGCTGTTTACAAGGGCAAATGGATGAGGTGGAGATTATAGAGAAAGTCCTAATAAAACATGCTGGGAGATCTCGCAGTCAAAGCTGGATAAGAGAGAAGTCGATACGATTAGAAGAGGTATCAAGCAAGTGGAAGGAAGGGTGGGCAAGTCCATCTCAAACGGCGGTACTGAAAGGGATGGTGGCGTTACTCTTAACATTTCAAGCCCAATTGAAGCAATTGGAGCAGCAAATGGAGGAAATATCTGTTCATCTACCGGAGGTTCATTTATTGAAATCCATTCCTGGAATTGGGGAAAAGCTTGCAGCGGCTATAGTGGCGGGAGATAGGAGATATTAGACAGTTTAGACATGCTAAGCAGCTAGTAGCCTATGCCGGACTAGATCCGAGTGTATATAGTTCAGGGAAATTTATAGCTAGCAGCAACCGGATTACGAAACGCGGCTCAAAACGTCTGCGCAGATCGTTGTATCTTGCTGTACAATGTGGACTTCGGCAAGGAAGTAATAGACGGTTAGTATCGTACTACGAACGAAAAAAGAAAGAAGGCAAGCCTTACAAGGTAACGGTGATCGCTTGCGCCAACAAGCTACTACATCACATTTACGCTAGAATAGAGGCCAGCCTTACCAAGCATAAACTTATTCAATTCTAAAAAAACCAGTATATCAGTAATTCATTAAATCACCAAGGGTGCAGCTTGACAAACATTAGCTGGTTTTTATTGCTGCTATCAAGAAGCGCGGGGTATTCCGTGTAATCAAGGCCGACAATGATGTCGTGGATGGCATACGTGATGTTGCCTCCGCATTGGTCGAGGGATTGATCAAATACAACGATTGTTGCAAGGAAACGCTACGTGAATTCTCTAGCTATGTATGGGACGAGAAGGCAGCAGCGAGAGGGGGAGACAAGCCGCTCAAGGAAAATGATCACCAAATGGACGCGGATCGGTATTTCGTACGGGGTGTGGTCAAGCGAAAAGGCGGGGTATACTTTCCAGACGCGTCATAAGAAAGGGGGATGCACTTGTTTTTTCTGTTTGGTGATGAAATGGAAGACATTGAGAGGATTATTCGCGAAGGGGCGGAATCCGCGGCCACTATTCCTCAAATCATTGAGATTGAAATAGGTGAATGGA